>NZ_JAAKEB010000006.1 GCF_011038965.1 Adlercreutzia sp. ZJ141
CTATCTGGTACTTCAACTCTACTACATATGGCAAGACCATCCCTGGACTGATAGACAGGAATGCGAGAAGGCCCTCAACAACTGGATCATGAAGGCAAGTGGGCTTGCAATACCTGAGATGCGACGCTTTGCCAAAACGGTCGCGAAGTACCAGCAGTACTTGGTAACTGCCACGATAAGCCACATCAACACCGCTCGAGCAGAATCGACCAACGACAAGATCAAAGAACTCAAGCGCGAAAGCCGCGGGTTTGGCACCTTCGATGAAACCAGAAGACGACTTCTTTTGGCCTTTGGTGCACCAGATGCTGTTGAGGGTGCTACTGCCTATGAAAGAAGAAAGAAGGCGCGTGTAAGCGCTTATGCTTCCAAACCTTCCAAGAGAAGTAAGAAGAAGCACTAAAGGATAGACATGGCACACCTGTCTGTACCCAGAAGCCCGCCTGGACCTAGAGTCACATGATGTTGTATTTCTAGTTGTAAAGCTGCATCTCATAGCTTGTGTTTAAAGCCCTAAAATTCAAGGGTATCTGTCAGTGCGCCCAAAAACCATCCTGTTTTTTCTGAAACTGGTGTTGCCGCCTTAAAACTCACGCATATCGCCTGTTCAAGTTAATGTTTTAAGCCTATCGGCAACACAGATTTCGGAAAGGCCACAACTTGAAGTTAGATTCTCTTTGTTTCACCTGTTCAGACATTAGTTTTGGCTATTTTTCCCACACGAATTAAGACTTACCCTCCACCTGCGTCCGCCACTGATCCCTGCTGAATCTATTTGCCATGCGCTTGCTCCAATCTCAATCGATCGGAGTATCGCCTAAGGCGGATACTGGTTCCAGACGCTAATCAATTACCGCTAACTTTAATCCAGGATTAGCTTCCATTACCAACACCTCCTTCTAGCTTTGATATCGATCTACGAAGCGCAATAAAAGCAGTGACTGCCGCAACTACAGAGACACTCGTGGGAACAAACGCCGCACCGACGATTCCATACTCAGGAATCAGCAGAACACACAGGATTACGTTCAGAACAAGGGAGAGTGCTGAGACGAAGAGGTTTGATGCTATAGCCCTCAGCGAGCACAAAAGATTGGTACAAGTCGTGCGCATCGCGTTGAAGAAGAATGACACGGACAAAAGACGAAACGCTGTCAAAGCATCCATGTACCCATCACCCCAGAGAACCGAGATGATGACTGGGGCTAATAGAACCAAAAGTACTGAATGCACGAGGTAAAAGACTACGCTGACCTTAAGCAGCAGGCTCACCTTGCCCTGAAACCAAACCTTGTCGTGTGCGTGCTTTACGAAGTATGGCAAGACGAACATAATGACGCTACCAGGCACAAACGCCATTCCCTCGGGTATGATCGTGGCAACCTTGTAGCTCGCAACACTAGAAGCGCTCGCGAGAAAGAGCCCTACCAGAAACACGTCAAGGAGATAGGTCAGGTTGTTTAATACGGCAGACACCTGGGTTGACACTGAGTACTTCCAGAGAGAGACCCTTAAAGCAAGCGGCAGCTTGTCACCTCGGGTCACCGCAACGCCAGAACCCTTAAGCAGGACGAACGCCAAAACAAGACTGGCAGCATACGCCACATACCTTCCACCTATCGTCCCGACGATGCCCGCAGTATGCGCCCCTACGCAGGCAAATACACAGTACACCCCAGCATTAAAGAGTTGGAGAGTAGAGAACCTCTGATTCTCGAGCTTGATCCTCAAAACGGTGGAGCAGTACTGAAACACGTAGTCAAGAAGAAGCAAAGGGCCAAACAGAGCAAGATAGCGGTTCGCTTCTTCTATGGGTAAGGGAACATACAACCCAACAGCGATGATAAGTGCCGTTATAACGACATCAACCGCAAGCCCTCGCGTCAGCGAGTACCAGCGTAGCGACTTACGTTCATCATCTCCCCGTTCCTCGAGGCAGAATTGAAACATGCCGGCGATAAGACCGAAGCCGGTAGCAAGAAGAGTCATGGAGTAGATGCTATTGGCATACCCGAATACACCATAATCATCCTTGGACAGAAACCAGACAATGGCGACGTTCGTGAAAAAGCCGAGGAACTTGTTGATGACGTTCGCGCCGAAGATATGAAAGAACCCTCGTTCAAAGAGGGTTCTGACTTTCTCTTTTATAGCATTAGGCATTTGCAAGACAGAAGCGAAGCTCATCGACAACCCGCAGCTGATCTTTTTCGGACAGGTGCGGCCCCATGGGCAGACTTAACACTGTGTGGCAAAGCTGGTCGGTCACCGGGCAGCTTTCTAGTGGAACAACACACCGATCTTTGAAAGCAAGCTGCTCATGCATGGGTTTAGGGTAGTACACCATTGTCGGTACGCCCTGTACTTTGAGCATTGCTTGGAGTGCATCACGGTCGACACCTTCAGGAACCCTCACTGTGTATTGAGCCCAAGAGCTGGTATAACTGTCAGGTACTTGGGGCAGTTCGAGAGACGTGCCCTCGAGCGCGGTATCGTACCAAGCCGCGCGCGCATTCACATCGGTGACTTCATACTCGCGAAACGCCTTAAACTTAACACGCAAGATAGCTGCCTGTAGGGAGTCTAGGCGACTGTTCATACCGACACGCACGTTGTCGTATTTCATCGTGCCTTTGCCGTGCACAGCGTAGCTACGGATAAGTTCGGCCCATTCGTCGTTATCGGTAAACACCGCCCCACCGTCACCGTAGCAACCGAGCGGCTTTGCCGGAAAGAAGCTGGTGGTCGATGTATCGCCGAAAGAGCACGCCATCTTGCCTTCAATGGAGCCACCAAAGCCCTGTGCGCCATCTTCAAGAAGAAGTAAGTTGTGTTCGTCGCACACCTTCCGAATGGATGGGTAGCCGGCAGGAAGACCGAAGAGGTCAACTGCCACAACAGCTTTTGGAGTAAGTTGCCGTTCTCGCTCAACATACGAAACAGCTTGTTCCAGCTTGGCAGGGTCAATATTGAACGTATGCTCATCAACATCCACAAACACCGGTGTTGCGCCTACAGCAGACACCACTTCCCCGCTCGAGAAGAACGTGAAGTCGGGGACAAACACAGCATCACCTGACCCTACACCCCATGCCATAAGGGCAAGTTGTAAGGCATCAGTACCGTTTCCGCACGTTATGCAGTGTTTCACACCAACGTAGTTGGCTAGCTCCGTCTCAAGTGCGAACACCTCAGAGCCACCTATGAATCGACCATCAGCCAGTACACTGGCGATAGCATGATCAATCTCCGGCTTAAGCCTTTCGTACTGCGCGCCAAGATCTCTGAACTGCATGGGCTACCTCACCTCCCTGATGCCTTCACCGTCGTGTCTATAGGATCGGTTGCATGTCGGGCAGGACAGACCATCGCCAAGTACTTCCCCACACTCGCACACCCATCCTTTTTGACGCGCAGGAACACCTAGCATAAGTGCATGCGCAGGCACGTCCATAGTCACGACAGCTCCAGAGCCGATCAGCGCCCAAGCCCCGATTTCATGGCCACACACTATGGTCGCGTTCGCTCCAATGCTCGCGCCTTCGCGAACGACCGTCTTCTTGTAATGTTTGCTACCTTTGGGATACTTCGCGCGAGGTGTTAAATCGTTCGTGAACACACACGATGGCCCGCAAAATACATAGGACTCAAGCTCAACGCCTTCATAGATACTCACATTGTTCTGTATCTTGCAGCCATCCCCTATCCTCACATTATTGGAAACGTTGACGTTTTGGCCGAGACTACAGTTCTTTCCAATTGCTGCGCCTGACTGGATATGACAGAAATGCCATATCTTTGTACCCTCGCCAATGGTTGTGCCATTGTCAATGCACGACGTTTCATGCACAAATACATTCCGCATGTTTAGAACTCCCCTGCCATGTCTGTGCTCGCAAAGTTGGAGAGGGGAAGACGCACAGGCTTACCTGTCTTTTGACTCTTGTAGATAGCAAGCACCATCTCAAGGGCGTTTCTCCCTGCTACTGCATCCACGTAGGGCACACGGTCATTCTCGATAGCATCGATTACATCAGCGTACAAAAGCGTGTGTCCATTGCCGTAGACGTTTGAGGTTTGTTCGACTAGCCCTTTGTTTACTTGATCGTCTTCAGTCTCGTCAGCGAAGTCCCACACATCGATGTTGTTGGTAGAGGTGCCACCGATCTTTACTGTTCCGTTTTCACCAAAGAGATAGAGCGTCTCTTCAAGGTTTTTGGGATATACGTTGCTCGTACCCTCAATGCTACCTACTGCACCGTTAGCAAACTTCACTACGGCTACACCTACGTCTTCGGCCTCCAGGTAGTCATGAAAGCGCTGGCGGGTAGTGCCATATACTTCAACCACCTCGTCACCCATCATCCAGCGCAGAAGATCAATACCGTGGATACACTGGTTCATGAGCGTGCCGCCATCTTGTTCCCAGGTACCCCGCCAAGGAGCCTGATCGTAATAGCTCTTGCCACGATTCCAGCGCACGTGGATGGTGCCGTGGGATAGACGACCAAAGCGACCTGCCTCAAGCGCTTGGCGCAACTGCTGGATGGCCACGTTAAAGCGGTTCTGATGACAGGCCGATACTTTCACACCTTTCTCATCCGCACGCCGAATGATCTCATCAGCATCAGCCATTGACATTGCCATGGGCTTTTCGATGATGAGGTGTTTGCCTGCGTCGATGCAGTCGAGGGCAATACGCGCGTGCTTGCCGCTTTCGGTAGCGATAGCCACAAGTTCGATTTCGGGATGGTCAGCCAGCATCTGTTTGTAGTCGGCATAGCGCTCAGCTTCTGGGAAGTGTCCGCAACCAGCTTTTTCTAACATGATGTCGAACTTGGAGCTATCAATGTCACACATTGCCACAAGATCAAGCTTGTTGTTAACTACTGCCTTGATGTGGTTTACTGCAATGCGGCCACATCCTATGATTGCGTACTTCATCTAGAGCATCCTTTCGCAAGGCTAACAA
Source organism: Adlercreutzia sp. ZJ141 (assembly GCF_011038965.1). GTDB lineage: Bacteria > Actinomycetota > Coriobacteriia > Coriobacteriales > Eggerthellaceae > ZJ141. Next base: position 4,973 of record NZ_JAAKEB010000006.1, read on the forward strand.
CGCTGTCGGCAATTCGTTTTGCCGCATTCCCGTCTCCGAAGGGCTGGTAGTCTCTATCTATTGTTTGCGGCTGTTCCATTGCAGTGCGTATCGACTCCCTGGTGGGACGTGCGAGAAGGTTGCGCCCGTCTACCATTGTTTCCGGCCACACCTTAAAATCGAGTATCGTCGTGCACTTAACACCAGCAAAAAACGCCTCGCGCTGCAACCCACCTGAGTCGGTGATCACCTGCTTTGCATGGTTGACCAGATACACGCTCTCGAGATACCCCACCGGCTCCACGAAGAGAATGTTTGAAAGACTGTCTTTTGCAGCCAAGCGCTTCACCATTGAACGGTTACGAGGATGAACGGGATACACAGCAGGTGCATCTAAGCTCGACAAAGCATCAAGAAGGCCCGACATCGTCTCATCCACGCCTGTGTTTTCCTCGCGATGGCAGGTGACGTAGTAGAACTCTTCGGGCAGCTCCAAGTTTGAACCCTCACCGAGAATACCTGTGAGCCTCGGCTTTTTTACTACCGCCGAGTAACGCAGGAAGGCGTCATACATAGGATCGCCGACGAATTCTGCCCTATCGGCGAGGTTTTCTAGCTTAAGGTTGTCGAAGTTTTCCTGCGTGCAGCACAAGAGCTTCGTAGCAACGTGGTCGGTACAAATCCGGTTAATCTCTTCGGGATTCGTCGCCGAATGCGTCCTTGCTCCCGCCTCAACATGCACAATAGGAATATGCAGCTTTGCCGCTGCAAGCGCTGCCGCAAGCGTCGAGTTGGTATCACCATACAGCAGCACCACAACAGGATTGCTCTCTATCATTTGCGTCTCGAGTGCCTCGAGCATGCGTGCCGTCATCTGACCGTGCGTACCACCCGACACGCCCAAGTTCACCTTCGGCTCAGGGATATCCAACTCATCAAAGAAGGTCTGTGACATGTTCGCATCGTAGTGCTGCCCTGTGTGGACAATCTCTTCCTTTACACCTTCATATTCTGAGAGAGCATGGGATACTACTGCAGCCTTTATGAACTGCGGACGCGCGCCCACCACAGTCATGATCTTGGCAACCACTTATAACACCTCGATGTTGCAACGAGGCTCAACTGTCTTCATGGCGTTCTTTGTATCGAGCACTGCTTTGGCATGCTGCTGGACAAGCACGTAGTCAACGTTGGAGTGAGCGCAGGTGACCAAAACAATATCGGCCGAGGCAATTGCCTCGGCCGATAGCTCAGACAAGCTTGTGCGTGTTTTGCCTTTGTAACAGTATTGTGGCACCCAGGGGTCGAAATAGGTCACGTTCGCTCCCCGCGCTTCCAAGCACTCAATCACGCGCAAAGCAGGGCTTTCCCGGTAGTCATCGATGTCTTGTTTGTAGGCCACACCTAAGACTAAAACGTTAGCACCTTTAAGTGACTTCTCATGTTCGTTGAGAACGCGAGCTGTACGATCTACGCAGTATTCGGGCATCCGGTCGTTTACCATCATAGACGCTTCTATCATGGACGTATGAAAGCCATACTCACGTGCCTTCCAAGAAAGGTAGTAGGGATCAAGTGGTATACAGTGGCCACCTAACCCAGGGCCGGGATAGAATGCCGTGAAGCCATAGGGCTTGGTCTTGGCGGCATCAATTACCTCCCATATGTCGATTCCCATGCGATCACAGAGCATCGCCATTTCATTCACAAGCCCTATGTTGACGTTACGATAAGTGTTCTCAAGTATCTTTTCCATCTCGGCCACAGCAGGGCTAGACACACGGGTTACACCACCCTCAAGCACAGCTTCATACACTGCTGCAATACATTCAAGGGCTTCTTCGCCGATAGCACCCACAACCTTCGGTGTGTTCTTCGTCTTGTAGATGAGGTTGCCCGGATCTACTCGCTCGGGACTAAAGCCCAGATAGAAACCTTCACCACACACAAGTCCTGAGCCTTCTTCAAGGATGGGTTTGATGAGTTCTTCAGTGGTACCAGGATACGTGGTTGACTCAAGGACTACCATCACGCCTTCTTTGAGATAGGGTGCGATCTCTTTGGCAGATGCTTCCATATATGATGTATCGGGCTGCTGGTGTACATCGAGCGGAGTGGGAACACAAATTGCCACGAAGTCACACTCTGATATGCGAGAGAAATCGGTGGTCGCCTCAAGCATGTTGTCACCCACCAGCTGGGCAAGATCCTCTTGCACAACATCGCCGATGTAGTTCTCACCACGGTTTACCATGGCGACCTTCTCAGCTTGCACATCAAAGCCGATGGTCTTAAAGCCTGCCTTGGCCTTCTCTATGGCTAATGGTAAGCCGACATAACCAAGACCTACTGTACCGCAGATCAATGATCGGAAATTGATCTTTCGTAAAACACTTTTCCTCACTTTTACGGCCTCCTATCAGCATTCGTGAACTCTCTCTAAAATTTGGAGGATTTATCTGTTTCGGGGCATTTATGCCGAAAGAACGTGAATGCGTAAGATGTTCCCTTGAGTCTATCGGGGCAGATGATCTGAAACGAGCCTATCTTGCCCTCCAGCTTTTCTTCGAATGGTCTGATACAACCTTTGAAAGCCGAGGCGAGATGGAAACCGTTTTGAAGCGATGGATATCTATCGCACGACGCACTAATGTACCTGAAGTACGCTCTGTATCTAACACCATAAGCAAACGGAAAACCTACATCGTAAATGCCTGGGAATACGGATGTACAAACGCAATTGCAGAAAGTTTGAACCGACAGATCAAAGACATCATTCGCACGTGCCGTGGCTTTATGAGCTTTGAGGCTTTGAGACGGCGTTGTTTGTTGGTGCTTGGACATAAGCGAGAACCCAACAAGCCCATCCCGCTGTTTACAAGAAGCGACAAGAGAAAGGAGGGTGCTAACTAGCGAATAGGTCACATGCGATGGGCTCAAGGTCTCCCCCACACAGGTTGTAACATATTCGATTTTCTGGCTTTTGGTCATCTTTTTTAAAGCTACTCTATGGAGGGCTTGGGTTAGTGTGCCCTCTTTTTGCCCTCGAATGTCAACTCGAGGTTAGATTCTCTTTGTTATACCTGATCAGTCATTAGATTTGACTGTTTTTCCCACACGAATTAAGACTTATCCGACGAGCTCGCGAATAATCTGTTTCCCGCTATTCTCTTGCAGTATTATTAAGGATTTGTTTCATTATTTCGTAATAGCGTTTTACTACAATCGGATAATCCATTTGTTCGGAAGCGTATTGTCTAACCGCATTCCCAAGTTTGAGTATCATGTCACGATTATTCGCTAACTCAAGAAGCGCATTAGCGACTGCCGATGGGTTACATGGTGGTATAACCTTAGCTGTATCGTCATTGCGTAGAGGAACATAGAAGCCTGGGTTCTTAGTGCCAAAGATGATGGCCTTCCCTGCAGCCATTGTCTCGGCAATCGCCGTCGAAAAGCCACCAAAGTCAGGGTTGTTCTCAGGATAAGCTATGATGTCGCATGCTGCGATATATTTCGCAACGTCATCATGGGGAACCATGCCTGTAACATGTGTATTCGAAAGCTTATAATCATTCTCACTTTCCGTTGAAGCAAGAGCACCACCGATAAACACAAACAGAAAATCACTAAATCTATCATCACTAGCTGCCATTTTTGCAACTTCCAGCAATATACTGCTGCTCTTGTATTTTGCCAGACGACCAACATAACCGACAACAATCGTATTTTCTCGTACCCCAAATCTCCTTCTTAATTGCGACACATCGCCATGGTATTGGCATGCCGATACATCAATCGGTTTCGGAATCACGTATATCTTTTCTTTCGGATAACCGTATTTATTAATGAATCTGTTTCGTCCAGCTTCGTTATATGTGATTATTGCCGAGACGTGATGCACTACTGGCTTTTCCCAAATTGCCATCAGCCTATGTTTATTGGATATAGGGATATCATCACCTGGATCATAATAAATTACAGGCACACCTGCCTTTTTTGAGTAGCTATATGTCTGATAGCTCCTCGGTGTTAACCATGAATAAGGATTTTCGAATATAATATCTGGAGCTGCCTTGAAAAGCGCATTTCTATAACCTGGCATATATGAAACAATTCCACCGGTTTCCTTTTTTTTGAATCGGATTGCTTTTGAAGATAGCAGTTGCAAGTCATAGCCTATTGGCAACTCAGGAAGTCCAATTTCACGCACATATTTAGCATTAAATCTGTCACGATCGATTGGACTTGCCATATCTGGCGCAAAGGAAACGTAGCGAATACCTTCATCAAGTTTTAAGAACTCAATTCCTGCCCTAATATCTTTGTCCCCACGATAAAGCTCAATAAATTCATGAGAGTCAGCGATTAGCACCTATCATCCTCTTTTCTGGATCATAAGATTAATATGGTTTAAATGCTCGAAGAACTCATTGATGTGTATCTTGAATAACAAGTTCAAGTCCAGCATGAAGTGTCCCAGACCAAGAAAGACCGAGACAAAACGCAATAAACACTGAGGTCGGATGAAAGAAGGCACTTGCGGATGCTGTCGCAATAATCAGATATCCGAATACGCAGATCGTAGATAATGAGATACTCCCCCTCTTACGAATTAGTGATACGAACATAAAGTATATGAAAGCTACAAAGAAGAGGAATCCCAGCCATCCGCCTTGAGCAATGACCGTTGGCCAGAAGGTATCACTCAGGAAAGATGACGAGCCAAGAGCAAGACCATAAACCCTACTCAGTCCATACTGGTAATAGAGTGATGAGTAATACTCTGGATTGGCAGTAATATTGGAACCAAAAGTCGCAAATCCTGTCCCAATTGGAGCGTAAGTATTGGCGATATCTATACTCGTTCGTGTTAACTCAAGACGAGCACTGCCAATCATAGTGTAATAATACGCGATCTGATCGTATCCAAGATATAGCACAGCACCTGCCACCAAAGCAAGATATCCAAAACCAAAGTGTTTCTTGCCATCAAGAAGTTCTACGCTAATACATACGAGCGCCGCCGTAGCAATGCCCACGCTTCTGAGGGTGAGACACATGACCAGTAAAGCAAGGTAGATCCACATTCTGTTTTTTCGCACGTCCGAGACGAGCAACACCACGAGTCCCACCAGAACCGAATTGACCACAGAAGGATGGTTGAAAAGCCACTTAAACGAACGTAATCCGTATCGCTCGCCCCAGCTCATTCCGCATTCAAAAAGCAAGTTGGCAACCGCACATGCAAGCACAATAACTATTAGCAGCCGACTCTCCACACATGCGAGACGGAGGAGTTCCCTGTCTCCATTAAAAAGAACAATTGCAGCGTAGAGGACAATACAGAACTTCAAAAAAGTAAACACGTCTATGCAAATTGGGAGAATCGCTGTCTGAATCCCACCGCTAGCATTACCAATAAGACCCACTACAACGTAGAGAACCAGACAAGCGATCGCGCGTCTGCCGTTCACGTTAATCACGCACAACGTGCTGGAACACGCGCGGAGGACAGCGATGATCAACATGAGGACAGCAACGGACTCGTCAATGTAAGCAAAGGCACCATATGTGTCCTGAAGTGCCATGTGGAAGATCAGTGCATTGAATAAGATAAGCCATCCGACGGTCGCGATCTTGATATACAAGACGTCCGATCGCAGAAAACGACGTTTCCTTATTGAGGCCTCTGAACAATAACGCTTTATTCGTTGAACCTGTAGGCTTGCCGTGCCCAACTACAACGCCTCCTCGGTCTTGTATATGTGTGCGTCCGCTCTGCTTTCAGCCGTCAGGCCGTCGTTAATCTCAACTATGTTGTCGCAGATGGACAGCAAGCCAGACTCCTCCTTGAACACCCTCCCTGTCTCATAGTCGCACACGACTTTCAGTTCGCACATATCGTGCTTCTTGCCGGATCTGAGCTTGTGGGAGACAGCCCAGGCGCCGCGCTTCTCGACGTTCTTGCTCATGGCAGGCGATACTGAGTCGACCATCCAGCAATTGCGAGCGCAGCGGCGTACCTTGGCGCCCACCGTTTCCGCCTCGGAACCGTTCCGTAGCTCGTTCCAGCTCTGGAGGTTCAGATCCCCCATAACCCCCATACCATGCGCGCCGTTTAATATCATCACCCCTACCATGCTCTTCCCCAAACTAGCAGAAAGTTATTAGTGAAGCGCTCTTAAGGCGATCTCAAACGCCCCTTTTCCGCAGAAGATACGAAACCTTTCTTGTATAGCGCCGCTATATCATTCAATGCCTGCTGAGCATCGAGATACGGATGCGTCATGAACCCGTTCTTAATCATTGCCCAAATCACGGCAGCATTGCTGAACATTATTGTCTTGCCCATCATTCGTCCTTTCCTTCTAGTCAGCAGACTGCCACCAACCTCTGCAGACTCAAACTCTCGTACAGAGAGACGAGCTCGCTCATATACCTTTCCTGATCGCATCTTTCGACCACGTAATCTCTGCAACGCTGCTGCATCGCACGGTATTCATACAGGTCGGTGCATAGCTCGATACCCCGACGCAACGCCTCGGCCAGGAATTCCACACTACCAGGCTCGGCCAGAAAGCCCGTACCCCCCTCTTTTACCAGCTCGGGAAGACCGCCTATGCGGCTCGCAATGACGGGGGTGCCCGCCGCGAAGGACTCGATGACTGAGTAGGGCATGTTCTCTCGCCATCGCGAACTCGCGATGGCGAGGGCGGCCCTCTCGGCAAGCACCCGCATCTCGTCCGCCTTCCGGAAGCCGACCAGCTCGATACGGTGCGCACTGCGATGGTTTTCCAGTAGTTCTTCCAGCTCTGCTCGCTCGGGTCCTTCCCCGGCTATCACCAAACGCCACTCCTGGGGAATCTCGTCAGAGATGGAGAGGAACGCCCTGATGAGGACATCGACCCCCTTCTCCTTCGAAAGGCGACCGAAGTAGAGGACGTAAGGGTTCTCGCGGTCGGTCTTGTCCTCTGTCGAGCGCGCCCGGTCGAGGGCCTCATCCTTCGCGAAGTTCTGCATCGCGACGACCTGCTCGTACGGAAACCCTCCGTCGACGAGCTTTGCGCGCATATACTCCGACGGGGCTATGATGCGGTCAATTTTCCAATACGAGCCGTGTCTTTTCAGGAATGCCGCCTCCGCCGCGGCCAACACGCTCTTCGCCCTCGATCCCTTGACGCAACGCTTCCGCACACACGGCATGAAGCTGCCCTTAAGACAGTCGTCGCAGACCTCACCCGCACCGTCAAGCATCGTGCAGCCGGGGCAAACGGGAATGTAGTCGTGCGCAGTGTAGACGACAGGCACCATATGGCTCTTGAGATACGGCGCATCAAGAATGGAGAATGTGAGCTGCCGGTGCACTAGGTTCAGGTGGATGATGTCCGGCTGGAACTCCTCCAAAAGGTCGTTGAACTTGCGTCTAGCCTCGAGGGAGTAGATGAGTGCAGCACCGTCTCTGAGTTTTTTCACCAGACTCGTGTCGCCGTTATAGTCACGCATGCTGACAAAGTACTTGGATTGCTCGCACGGTTCGTTCTCAGAGCTGTCCATGGCAAAGCACGCCACTTCGTGACCCATCGTCTTGAGAGCCTCGGCTAGATTGAAGTAGTAGGTTTCGCTTCCGCCCTTGCGCCAGTGAAACTTGTTCACCAAGCAGACCTTCACAGCATGCCCCCTTCCTCTTTAATCGCCGCCTCGTAGACCACGAGCGTCTTTTCTGCAACCTCATCCCAGTCGAAGGAAGAGAGCTCGTACGCCCTGCGCGTCGGGTGCACGAGCTTTCGATTCATAACCTCCGCAAGCTCGGAGGAGCTGTCCATCGGGAAGTAATCGCCCGGCAAAAGCCGCACGAGATGTGTTGCCGGAATGTCGCTAACGACTACGTCGAGCCCGTAGCTCATCGCCTCCAACAGCGCGAGGGGAAAACCCTCGTTGCGTGAGGCGAGAACGTAGAGCGCTGCGTTCGCGTACATCTGGGCAAGATCGTCACCGTGAAGCTGGCCCGTGAACACCACGGGCGCGCCTTCGGCGAGCTCTCTGAGCCCTTCACTGTACGCGCGCTCGGACTCGACTCCTCCGACGACGACCAGCTTGAAGCCTTCTGGGGCGATTGCGCGAAAGGCCCGTATCAGCACGTCGAACCCCTTCTCGGGAGTAATCCTTCCCACAGACAAGACGTAGCCGTCCGGCTCAAGACCGAAGCGAGCGAGCGCCCCTGTGCCCGAGGGGGCCACAGGGGCCTCGACACCGTTGGGGATGAACACCGCCTTGGACATGGACTCGTCGCCGCAACGCAGCATCTGATGGCTGTTTACGAAAATGACTCTAGAGGCGCTCTTGAGCGCGACTCTCTCGCTTAGGCGCAGAACACTCTTCGCGACCTTGCCCCATTTGTCATGCTCGTAGTTCGGGCTGTGGTATGTGAGCACGACAGGGATGCTCCTCAGACTAAGCAACGGCGAGAACAGCGCAGGCCCAATGTTGTGGTAGTGAACGACGTCGGGCTTACTCGTGAACGCCGCGAGGGTTGCCAGCAATGAGTGGATGACAGCCTCGACCCCCTTGAGCTTTGTCGACGGGAGATCCTTGAAGTGTACCCCTTCATAATCAGATATGGGTTCGACGTAGGGTTTTCTGCGGTAGACGAGGATGTTCGCCTTTCTCGCAAGGCGGGTATACAAGCATTCACAGTGGCGCTCCACTCCGCCCTCGACGCCAGGAAACCCGCGTGTGCCTATCACGCTGGCCTTCAAGGGGGCTACCAACATACGGACTGCCCTCTGGCTATGCGAATCTTGTTCTTGACGATCCAGCTGATCGGCTTCCACGGCCTTCTCACCATGTCGTGGCGCTCGGTTACGATGAAGGCGCAGTTGCGGCCGCATGTGTCTACGAGCTTCTGAGCTTCTTTCGCCTTGTCGGAAGCCATGATCTCTTCGAAGGACTGCTCCTTGATGTTGCCGATAACCCATTCCTCGCCAGAGCCGTTGCAGGGAGAGACGTTGCCCCACGGGTCTATGAAGAAGAAGTCCCTGAGAGCACCGCATGGCGGGCGATAGCCCGATTCGTCTCCGCGCAGGCGCCTGTGGATGCTCTTGTTGAAGTAGGCTCTGCCGTAGTCCTTTAGCTTTCCCTTTATGCTGTGTCTTTTCGAGGTGAGCAGCGCCTTGACGAACTCTTCGTGCGCGGCAAGAGCGTCTTCGCTCGTTATCTGGTTGTCCTCCTTGTGGAAGTACCACGAGTTATGCACAACGGAGTTGCCGAGTTCCACGTCAAGCGCAGCGCACAGCTCATAGAGAGGTAATAAGTCCTTGTAGTTATCAGGCGAGATAACTACAGAGAACCCGATGTTTTTGCACTTTGACTTCCGCAGCTCGAGCATGGTTCTCAGTGCATGGTCAAACCCGTCCTTGGTGCCGCGCTTCTCGTCGTTGAGCTTGGGAAGTCCTTCGAGGCTGACGCGGATGAGGATGTTGGGGTATTTGTTTGCCAGAGCCACGATTTTGTCGGTGTAATAACCGTTAGTTGAGAGCTCCAGAAGCTCTGCCTTCGGATAGAGAATCTCGAATATCTTGTCGATGTCATCTCGGATGGTGGACTCGCCGCCCGTAATGTTGATCCTCAAGCCATTCGGCAGCTTACGGTAGAACTCGGGGTCGATCTCTTCCGTCGGCGTAGTCGGACACTTCCATATGTTGCACATATTGCACTTAGCGTTACACCTAAATGTGGTAATCAGGCTGCCCTGCACTGTCGTAGCCATGATCTTACTCCTAATCTTTGCGCCTTGAGGGGTGTCTAAGTATCAAAGAATGCCTCAGTAAGCCCCGTCCCCGTAGACCATTGCCTTGGCGGTGCGGGCTATCAGCTTGAGGTCGTAGCCAACCGAGCAACTCTCCACATACTCAAGGTCTAAGTCGATCATCTCATCGAAGGTGCCGTCGCTGCGACTCCCCGCCTGCCAGGGGCCGCCGCAGCCGGCCTTCACGGTAAGACGACGCTTCGCACGGGTGTCGTACTGCACCGCCTCACCCGGCAAAGCTGGACGTGGACCTATCAGACTCATATCTCCCAATAATACGTTGACGAGCTGGGGCAGCTCATCCAGGGAGTGCCTTCGGATGAAGCGCCCTACACCGGGAATAACCCGAGGGTCATCCTTTATTTTAAACAGCGGACCATCAGCCTCGTTTTGATCTTTCAAGCCGTCCAACAGCTCGTCAGCATTCGGTACCATGCTTCTGAACTTCCACATTCGAAACAAGCAGTAGGAACCGTCGGGGTTGAGTCTTCCTACGCGTGTCTGGCCGTAGAGAGGGCTTGCTCCTGGACTCTTGATGCAGATCGCAATACACAGCGCCAAACTCGGTAGCAACAACAGCGCAATCGCAACCCCGCTTGCCACGATATCGAATGTACGCTTCACGAAGCGATACCCCAAGCGCGACAGATCAGGATGAATGCCTGCGTTAGACCGTGCCAGTAGCTCAGCGGCTTCTCTATTAGAAAGCGTACGTGAAACAGGCCAGCCACAGCTGTCGCCTTCTACTTTGCAATCCAAGGGCTCCAGAAAGAGCGAGCGGCTCGATTTCGAGCCGTTCTGTGTATCCGTATTTCGTTGTTCTGCGGTTTCGCTCATTCGCTTTTCTGGTTTGTGGCAGATAATTCTGAGGCTTCTCTTCTTGCCGTCTGACGCAGGTCAAGCGCCTGAATCAGCAGGAGACAACCTTAACTTCACTGCTTCTTCTTCACAAGGCTCAAGCCCACCTTTACTTCCACCGTTCTGCCCATGATGAAAAGTTCTAGTGTTGCCTCGCGCTTGCGGCGGTTTACTTTTTTGATTAAGGCCTCGCGGCCCACCAAAGGGCCGCTTGCGACAACCACGCGGCCGCCTTCCACGAAGCCCTCAGACATTTCCACCGTCCGATGCTTTCGCTGCGTGAAGGCGCAAATCCATGCCACCTCGCCCTCCGCCAAGGGCGTAAACATCCCGTCGGTTCCCAAAAGCCGGGTGAAGGCGGGCACCTTCCCCAGAAGAGCAGAAAGGCGTTCCACCTTACTGGTTACGACCATAATGTAGCCAGGAAATAGAGCGGTTTCGCCTTCCACAAGTTCACCTTGTTGTTTTGTGAGGGTTTTTCTCTTTGGAACAAACACCTCGTCAACCAGGTTCTCTTCCCCCGAAATGGTAAGGGTCTGCCCTATGAGACCAACCGCCTTGTCCTCTTGCCCGGTAAACACCTGAACGGCATACCAAGGGGCCATGACTTACCCTCCTTCTTACCAATAGCGAAACTGCACACGAAAGCTGCACACAGCTTTTCGCAACAGCTTCTCGCAAAGCCCAACTTCCAGACACAGCTTCGCCACTGGGGGCCGTTTTGGCCTTCCCCTAAGAAACGACGGGATATCCATTCCCCACGGCTTGTACGAACGCCGAACGCGGCATCGCTTTACACCGAGGGGTTTAAAGGCAGAGCCTTTCCCCTAAACGCTGATTACTTCCGCCAGCCCCAACTTCGCAATGCAAGACGGCCTTAATCAGTGTTTCCTAGCTTTTGTACGGAACGTCCAGGGGAACGCACTCGGCGAACCCTTCGTCCACGTCCACAAAGCAAAAGCGCTTGTGTCGGTCCACCTTCACCACGCGGTCTTCCTGACCCACCAGCGGGCCCGACTGCACGTGCAGCACGCCGTCTTCTATGACAGCGGTGCTCGTACGGATGACGCGCTCGGTGTCGAGCACGCCTTCGTACCACTGTTGCGCGCCTTTCGCGAGCGGCGCGAAGTGACGCCCGTCGGCCTTCGCTATGCGCGCGGGGAAGGTGAGCTTGGCAAGCTCTTTGTCCAGCGCCAGCACGTCTTTTGTTACGACGAAGAAGTACTCCTGATACATTGGTACCGGGTAGAGCCTCCATGCGCCGTGGTACTTGCGCCAGCGCTCTTTGCGCATGACAAACGCGTCCTCGAGCAAGTCGGGGGGCAGAATTTTGCGCAGCTTGTCGCAGGTGGCCTGCTCGCGCCCGGGGGCGTGCACCAGATACCACCGCCGCCTGCCACGCGGCGACCTTCTGCCAACAGGCATGCCACCAAGCGCTATGTTGCGTGCGGTGTTACCCGAAAGCCTCGTAGCAGCACCAATTCCGCTTGCGACCAACCCGCTTTCCTCCTTCTTGCTTTGATGCGCCTGAAAGTGCAGAGAAGCCTCCGCGCACAAGCGTCATCAAAAAGCACACGTTTAGAAAAAGGGTGAAAGAGGGATGACAAAGCGCTGCCGCTGTCCGACTTTACGTGTGAAAAAAGCCCTATTCTGGGCTTTTACAAGAGGGGGAATATGTATAATGGTCAAGCTTTTGCGAGTTGAAAACGTGTACCTTTTGACGACACAAAAAGGCATTATTACCTGGGGTTATATCTCTAAGGAAACACCGATTAAAATCCGCCAGCCCTTACGTTTATAAGGCAGAACAGCCTTTCATCAGTGTTTCCCCAGACAATGCGCCTTAACCTTCCAGCAAATCAAGCAGTTCTTCGCTTGTGAGGGCCGATAACGACGCCCCTGCCGCACCCAGTACGTTTTCGGCCAGTTCAGCCTTTGCTTCCTGCAATTTCAGAATGCGCTCTTCCACCGTGCCTGCGGCTATAACCTTGTACACGCTTACCGCATGGCGCTGCCCAATGCGATGCGCGCGGTCGGTTGCCTGATTCGTAGCGGCGGCATTCCACCACGGGTCGGCATGCACCACCACACTCGCACCGGTAAGGTTCAGACCCGTACCGCCCGCCTTCAGCGAAATAAGGAACACCGGCGTATCGTCGGTGTTAAAGCGGTCAACCAGCCGCACGCGCTCTTTCTTAGATGTCGACCCCGTAATGCGGAAATACGACAATTCCCGCGCTTTCAGTTCGTCGGCAAAACGTGCCAGATAGCTGGTGAACTGCGAGAACACCAACACCTTTTCGCCTGCATCGCAGGCGCGCTGAACAAGTTCGATAACGGCGTCGGTTTTCGCCGAGCCGTGCTGGTAATTCTCAAACGCAAGCGCTGGGTCAAGTGCAATCTGGCGCAAGCGCGTCAGCTCGGCAAGCACCTCTACACGCGATTTCTCGGAAGCAGCATCGTTCTTGCCGCCGTTCTTACCGCTGTTCTTGCTGTTATTCTTACGGCTGGCCGACGCCTTCTTCTGAACGGTTAGTTCTTGGCGCAGCTGTTGTTCGGCGGCATCGTATAAGCGTCGTTGCTCACTCCCTAACGCCACACGCACCACCGACTCAATTTTTTCGGGCAGCTCGGTTAACACGCCCGCCTTGCGGCGGCGCAAAATGAACGGCCCTAGCAGCGCTTGCAGTCGCTGCGACAATTCTTCATCGCCACCCACAATACCCAGCTCATAGCGCTCGCGGAACCGCATGTAGGAACTTAAGAACCCCGGCATCAAAAAGTCGAAGATAGACCACGCTTCCGACAAGCGGTTTTCCACCGGCGTGCCCGTAAGCGCGAAGCGGTGCTGCGCGCGCAGACGCTTCACAGCACGTGTGGTAAGCGCAGTGTGGTTTTTCACGTACTGCGCTTCGTCAAGCACGCAGCAGTAAAGCTGAAGTTGTTCGAGGTCGTCTATGTCCATGCGCGTAATGTCGTAAGAGGCCACCAGCACGTCGATACCGCTCTCGGTACGAATACGGTAACGGTCGAGCTTGGGACCCTCCATCGCCCGTACCGAAAGCTCGGGCGCGAACCGGGCGAACTCTGCTAGCCAGTTATACACAAGCGACGCCGGACATACGATAAGCGACGGGCCCACCGCACGGGCTGCTTCCGCGCGCGCCAGCAGGAAGCTAATAAGCTGCACCGATTTTCCCAAGCCCATTTCGTCAGCCAGAATGCCGCCAAACCCCATGTCGGCAAGCGCACTTAACCATTGAAAGCCCTCTACCTGATACGGACGCAGCACGCCGTTCAGCGAGGGCGGCACCTGATACGACGACTGATCTACCGCGCGCAAGCGAGCCACGTAGCTTTCGAAGGACTCGTCGCGGCGGGCGCTTTCGAATTCGTCATCTAAGTAAAGCGCTCGGTATGCGGGAAGTTGCGCGCGCCCACGAGCAAGATCGCCCACGCTTAGGCCTGTGTCGTCCACCAAGCGATCGACATCGGAAAAGTCGAGGTCGGTAAGGTTTAACAGCGCGCCCGTGCTCAAACGGTGGTAGCGCCTGCGTCTGCGGTAGCCCGCAAGCAGCGCCGCCAGTTCGTCGGGCGGAAGGTCGCTTGACGACACATCAAGATTAATGAGGTTTCCCGCCAAGGAAACGCCCATTGTCACGTGCGGGCGCTTGTCGCTGGTAAGCCGGTCAAACGCCGGCGTGGTGAACACCTCGCCCATTTCCCTAAACTGCGACAGCCCACCGAACAGCAGCTTGCCTGCTGCCGAGCCGTCCCCTAAGGGCAAGGTGGCATCGGGCTCGAAGAATTCGCGCACGAGTGACGCTGCCCGCCGCTCGAGCACTTCGTCGCGCAGCATTGTGGGCGCTTCGGCCTTTGCTGCGGCTTCGACCTCGGCGGCTGCTGGTGCGGCGCCCGCTGTTGCGGCCTTGGACGCACCGGCACCCGCCGCAGCACCTGAAACCTGAGCTTTAGGATCAAGCGTTATTGGAAAGCTGCGTTCGCCATAGCGCGCCAGCGCCTCAATTTCTATCAGGTCGGTCTTCTTCGCGTAATCGAAGTAGAACTCGAATTGTACCGGCACCGGCCGCAATTGCTCAAACTCGGACGGTGCTTGCACGTCAAGTGTTTCTTCGAGCAGCGGCAGCGCCGCAGCGCAGAACAGTGGCGCATCAACGGGTGCAATATAAAGTTCATCGTCGGAGGATTCATACACATTGCGCAGAAAGTCAGCGCAGCGCGCAAACGATGGCGAACAGTTATACAGCCCGTCATCCTGCAACACATACATACGGTCGTGTACCGCCACGAACACAATGTCGCTCGTGCGATCAATCACGTACCCGCCCTTACTACTACGCTCGATTTTCAGGGGGATACACGGGTCACATTGCCGGATTTCCACCATCAAGCGCGTAGTAAGGCTGGGACCCGAACAGCTCAGTTCGAAGGGATAATCGGCCAACAAATCGAGAAGTTCAATAACCTCAACGTCCGACAACGACAGATCACGTTCGATCAGCGCTCTTGCGCGGTTATGCCAGAACAGAAAATTGTCAAGACGGGTGCGATTCTCCACCGCGCGTTCAAGAAAATCGATAATCTTGCGGGCATGCTCATCAAATGCGGCGGGCGCATGCGTAAACGCAAGCTTCTTCCCGTAGGTAACAAATTGCGCATTGTGCACCGCATCCAGAAAACTACTGATGCTCTTCATTACGTAGCTGGCGCGTGGGCCTCGCACCTTGAAACGTACCGACCAGTCGCCGTAATCGTACGAGAGAAAAGCGTCGAGTCCCACCGGGTCTATAAGCGACTCCCGTTCGGCCCGCACGCGACTTATGCGCTTTATGTACGCGTCGATCGATGGGCTGGTTTCGGGCGTACGGTCGGGGCGATAGCCCTTAAACGCCGTTGGATTGTCCAGATATACTAGCGCCAGCGCAGCAGCATGCTTACACATGCCATCGTACTTGAACGCGGCCGGACACGTGCACGAGTAGTCATACACTTCGTCTGTGTTCTCATCGAGCTCAACGTCAACTCTGTAGTTCTCGGACCAGCCATCTGATGACAGAACGTAGCCGGAAAGATACGTCAGACCAGTATCATAGCCACACCGCTTCTTCGTTATGCCACCAACACGCCGCGCAAGTTGCTTCGCCCGCTGAAACGTGCGCGACGTGCAGCATTCTTCGACATCCCATGTTGTAATCATACCGTTGCCCCTGCTGCCTACAGCGCAAACTCATACATAACGAGATTAACCGTACCCAGATCGTCGTAGAACACCGGAAAGGTGCCTACACGCGTAAACCCGCACGTTTCGTACAGGCGCTGACCACGCACGTTGGTAGTAAAGGTGTCTAAGCGCAACGCACGCGCACCCTGCTCGCGCGCTGCACAAATGGCGGCTTTCACCAGCTGCTTTGCAAAACCACGCCCATGATAAGCAGGCAACGTTGCCACCACGTGCAACACCAACACCTCACCCGATGCGGCGGGCACAAGCCACGGCACGCTGTCATATCCTGGGGCGCCTTCGCGATTCATAACCAGCGCGCATACAATCGACCCATCAACAAGTAGGCCCAGCAGCACCTGGCCTGCATCAACCGACGCACGCAGGAATTCCGACGAAGGGTGCACGTCGTGTTTCCACAGCACATCGAAATCGGTGCCCGCCATCTGATCAATCATTTGCGTATAGAAATCTAACACGCGCTCGGTGTCGCCTGCTCGAGCGACGCGCAGCGTCAGTTCGCCGTCCATGCCTGCGCTCCCATCAACTCAATCGCGCTTTCACGCAAGGAGAAAGTTTATCACGTGTTCACGCGACTCGCAGATAACGCAAGAAGATGCCAGCGCTGCCTGCGCGCTACCGCCGGGAGGAAGCGAACGGCTCGAAGCTTGACAGCTGGTCGGCGGCGGGGATGTGCACAATAAAGACGCTGCCCTTCCCCATTTCGCTTTCCACTTCGATAGTGCCGTTATGGTAGAGCACCGCGTGCTTGGCAATGGCTAGGCCCAAACCCGTGCCGCCCGTTTCTTTCGAACGGCTTTTCTCCATGCGATAGAAGCGCTCGAACACCTTATCGCGCGCCTCGGGCGGAATGCCCGGGCCTGTGTCGCGTACGCGCACCACTGCCTGCCGCTGCGCGCCGCACGCACCCGACGTTGCAGCTATGCGCCCGTGTGACATTTGGGCTGCTTGTTGGGGAGAAAGTCTCAAATCGGCCGAGGCGAACGCATCGGCTACCCATTCCTCACACACCGTTACCTGAACGCTGCCACCAACGTGGTTGTAGCGAATACCGTTTTCTATAAGGTTGTACAGCATTTCTTCGAGCAGCGTACCTTCGCCGAGCACCGTTGCACCTTCACCGTCTACCGTCACGTTTACGCCACGCTCGGCAGCAAGCGCCGACAAACGCGCCGCCATACGCTTGGCGGTTTCCAGCAGATCAATGCGTCCCGCCGCAACGCCGCCAAAGCCAACTTCGTCAAGCCGAGACAACGTGAGCACGTCGTTAATGAGCGAACGCATGTCTTGCGATTCGTCGTAGATAAGCCCCGCAAAACGCGCGGTGTCTTCAGGTGGCACCATGCCAGATCGCATGAGTTCGGCATAGCCTGATATCACCTGCAAAGGGGTTTTCATCTCGTGCGAAACGTTCGCCGAAAAATCGCGTCTCATGCTTTCGGCGCGCGCAAGCTCATCGTTTTGCTCTTTGAGCTGGCGCTGTTGCTCGTCGATACGCTCGAGCAAAGGAACCATTTCGGAATAGATGTCATTTTTCAGCGGGTCGGCGAAATCGAGTGCATCGATGGGGCGCATGATGCGCCGCGTGAGCACTTGCGACAGCAACAGCACCAGCACCACAGCCACCACACTTGCCGCAACTACCGGCCACACCATGCCGCGCGCGAACGCAAACAGCGACTTTCGCATTTCCGATGCGCGCATGACCGATCCGTCATCAAGCAACACGGCAGCATACACGGTGTCGGTTCGCAGTGTGTCGGAATAGCGGGTGATTGCCCCTTCGCCTGTGCGCGCCGCATCAAGCACTTCGGGGCGGTCGGCATGGTTTGGCAGCTCGCGGGTTTTATGCATGGCGCTGTCGTAGAGAACCTCGCCATCTGAGGCGATAAGTGTTAAACGCACCTCACCAGAAAACTGTCCGCTTAAAACCTCGATGCGTTTGGAAGGTTCCACGTTTTCCAAATGAGCGGCAACATCGCGCGTGTAAATGAGCAAGCGTGTTTCGTTGTCGTGCTCAACCAAAGCGTAGTAGATGCAGGTAATAACCAGCGCGGTAACCGCAATAACGCCCACGGTAAACGCCAACACCGTGGCGAAAATCCTCCCCGATAGGCTTTGCGCGCGCTTGGCGTTTTCCATGGCCCGCCGCCTACGCGGGCACTTTCAGGCAGTACCCCACACCGCGAACCGTGGCGATTAACTTGTCGGCTCCTTCACACGCGCTTGCCAGCTTTTGCCGCAGCGTTTGCACGTGCACATCCACTGTACGAGTTTCGCCCACGTACGTAATATCCCACACGTCCTTGAGCAGTTGCGCACGCGTAAGCACACACCCTCGGTTCTGCATGAGCGCATGCAGCAGATCGAATTCCTTCAGCGTAAGCGTTACCGGCACGCCATCCACCGTAACCGCGTGTGCATCGGGTGAAAGCGCAATGGGCCCCACGCGAAGTTCGCCACGCTGCGAGCCAGCAGACACGCGGGCGCGCCGCAACAGCGCATTTACGCGTGATACAAGCTCCATCATGCCGAAGGGCTTTGCCAGGTAATCGTCGGCTCCCGCGTCGAGCCCGCATACCTTGTCGTATTCGGTACCCTTGGCAGTAAGCATCATTACCGGCAGCGCCGCCGTGGCAGCGTCAGCTCGCAAGCGGCTTAACACTTCCATGCCATCAACGTCGGGCAGCATGATGTCAAGCAGCACCAAATCGGGAAGGCTGCTTTTGCATGCGACAAAGAACTCATCGGCGTGGGCAAACCCCTGCGCCTCAAAGCCCGCTTGCTTAAGGGCGTACACCGCAAGCTCGCGAATGTTGGTATCATCTTCAACGTAGTAAATCATGCGATTGATTATAGAAGGCTCGCGAACCAAGCGCGAGCCTTCATGCATCAAATTTAAGTAAAGAAGCGCAGCCGTCGGCAAAATCACTGAGCCAACCAGTCGAACAGCCGACCAGGCGCCGTGCGGACGAACCGCCGAGCAGCCTGTCAGCTTATTCGCCGTGCCTTCTAGCAGCTGAACCTCCGAAGCAGCTTAGCCGAAGCGGCCTGCCACGTAGTCGGCAGTGCGGGCGTCGTTCGGCGACGTGAACACCGTGTCGGTGTCGCCTGCCTCAACCATTTCGCCCAGCAGGAAGAACGCCGTTTTGTCGGAAACGCGCAGCGCTTGCAGCATGTTGTGCGTAACCATGATAACGGTGTAGCTCTTCTTCAGCTCGCCCACCAGCTCTTCGATCTTAGCGGTGGAAATGGGGTCAAGCGCACTCGTGGACTCGTCCATGAGCAGCACCTCGGGGCGCACAGCAAGCGCGCGAGCGATGCACAGACGCTGCTGCTGTCCGCCGGAAAGCCCCAGAGCGTTTTTCTTCAGGCGGTCCTTCAGCTCATCCCAAATGGCAGCATCGCGCAAGCTCTGCTCAACGATGTCGTCAAGGTCAGACTTCTTCCGAATGCCATGCGTACGCGGGCCAAATGCTACGTTGTCGTACACGCTCATCGGAAACGGGTTTGGCTGCTGGAACACCATACCAACGCGACGACGCAGGTTGTTCACGTCAATTTCGCGATAGGCGTCGCTACCATCGAGCGTAATTGAACCCTCAACACGGCAACCCTCAACCAAGTCGTTCATGCGGTTCAGGCTTTTCAGCAGCGTCGACTTGCCACAGCCCGACGGGCCAATAAGAGCCGTTACCTGGTTTTTCGGGAAGGTGAGGTTTACACCCTTCAGTGCATGGAAGCTCTTGTAGTACAGGTCAAGGTCGCGCACTTCCATCTTCGAAGCCGTTTCAACGGGCACTGCCGTGTGGGAGAACTCCGACACAGGCGCCGCAAACGCAACGGGCGACTTTCCGGTTTCGGGCACGACGGCGGCATCTGTGCGCTCCATCACCGCATTAGTCATCATCGTTTCCTTTCTTCATCTTCGTGGCCGCAAACGTGGCCAAAAGGTTCAGTCCAACCACCATGATCAGCAGCACAACGGCGGTGGCGTACGTTTCATTCACGTGCAGGCCTTCGCTTGCCAACACGTACATGTGCACCGCCAACGTGCGGCACGAATCAAATACGGCAAATGCGCCCTCGCCCACGAAGTTGGGCACCTGCGCGATGGTTCCAGCCGTGAACAGCAGCGCCGCTACCTCACCCACGCATCGACCAAGCGCCAAAATCACGCCGCCCAAGATGCCAGGAATAGCGGTGGGAAGCACGCAGCGAAACACCGTGCGCAAGTGGCCCGCGCCCAAGCCAAACCCGCCTTCGCGGTAGGCGTCGGGCACTGCCAACAGCGCCTCTTCGGTCGTGCGCATAACCACCGGCAAAACCATAATAGCCAGCGTGCATGCGCCTGACAGAAGCGAGAGGTTCCATTGCAGCGCCGTTACGAAGAACAGCATGCCAAACAGGCCATAGATAATGGAGGGAATACCCTGCAGGGTTTCGGTGGTGGTGCGCACCAACTGCACGAAGCGGCTTCCTCGCGGGGCGTATTCCACCAAATACACTGCGCTTCCCACGCCAACGGGCACCGCCATAATCAGCGACAGCCCCGCCATAACCAGCGTACTTACCAGCGCCGGCATAAGCGACACGTTCTCGGAGGTGTACTCCCATTCAAACAGGCTCGGCGTTAAGTAGGGAACACCATTTATCAGAATGTAGCCTACCAAAAACGCCAACACCAGCGCCGTTAAGGCAGCACCTGCGTACACGAGCACACGAAGCAGCGCCGAAACCGTGCGGCGGCGACGTTCTTGCGCCGCCTCGGCCGCAGCAAACAGGTCGTCTGCTCCATTGCCGCCCGGCACCTGACCGCCCGATCCGGAAGAGCCGGCAGCTTCGGGCGCGTATGCGAACTGCGACGTCATTTCACCTCACCTCGTCTCTTGATTGCATTGAACAGCATGGTGATCAGCAGAATGAACACAAACAGCACCACGCCGGTTGCAACAAGCGCTCCACGGTGCAAGTCGGCCGCGTATCCCATTTCCAGAACGATGTTGGCGGTCATGGTACGCACGCCGTCGAAAATGGAACCGGGGATAACCGGCTGGTTGCCTGCCACCATGATTACGGCCATCGTCTCGCCGATGGCGCGGCCCACGCCCAGCACAACTGCCGCCATGATGCCGGAAATTGCCGCCGGAACGATAACGCGGAACACCGAACGCTCATGGTCGGCCCCCAGCGCGAGCGCTCCTTCGTAGTACTTTCGCGGCACGGCGTCAATTGCGCTTTGCGCCACCGTAATAACCGTCGGAAGAATCATGATGCCAAGCAGCAAAGCCGCTGCCAAAAGTGACAAGCCTCGTCCCGGCATGTTCTCGCGGATAAACGGTACGATAACTACCAATCCGAAGAAGCCATACACTACGCTGGGAATGCCGGCCAGAAGCTCAACGCCGGGCTTCAGCGCCGCCGCCACACCGCGGCTCGCGAAGCGCGACAAGAAAATCGCACACAAAAGTCCAGTCGGAACGCCTACGATCATGGCACCCGCTGTTACGTAGATAGAACCCACGATCATCGGGAAGATGCCATACAAGTCGTTCGCCGGACGCCAGGTGCTGCCAAACAGGAATTCAGGCAGCCCAATCTGCGCCATAGCAGGCACGCCGTTGGCGAACAAAAACACGCAGATGAGCACCACTGCAAGCACGGAAACCGCAGCTGCAATGGCGAACAGGGCGCGCGCCAACCCCTCCTTCGCCGCAGATGACGACATGGTTGCTCCTTTCATCGAAGCGATCGGACCCAACAAGCGCCGCCCTTTACGCCATTCAAACAGGCGGCGCACCTTAAGCCAGCCCTCCCTGCAAGCAGTGCGCTCGAGGACACCACTTGCAGGGATGGGCGAACAGGTGCGCCTCCGTGCGCCTTACACGGCGCGGGCAGGCGCTCGATAGGGGCCTTACGCCAATTCGCTCCAATCGGTCACTTCACCGGTGTAGATGCTCTTCACCTGCTCGGAGGTAAGAGCGGCCACAGCAGATTCGGGCGACACGATAACTGCGATGCCATCCTGAGCGATGACAGTCGAAACAACGCCGGATTCCTTCTCGGAGTCCTTCAGCTCACGCGAAGCCATGCCGATGTCGCACGTGCCTTCAACCGTCATGTTCACACCCGTGGTGGAGTCGGACTGCTGCACCTCAACGGTTGCGCCTTCGTTGAGTGCCTCATAAGCCTCGGCCAGCTTCTCCATGACCGGCGTCACCGAAGAGGAACCAGCAACCACGATCTTGCCGCTCACGCCGCTGGGCTCATAGGCCTTCGCCTCGCTGTCGACAGCAATGTAGCCAGCCTCTTCCACAACCTTCTGGCCGTCAGAGCTCATGATGAAGTTGATGAAATCCTGAGCCTCTGCGGACAGACCTTCCTTGGTAACAATGTTGAAGGGGCGAGCAACCTTGTAGTCGCCGCTCTTCACGTTTTCGGGCGTGGCTGCCACGCCGTCGATCTGAACCGCGCGCACGGTGTCATTCAGCGAACCGAGCGAAATGTAACCGATAGCGTTAGGATCGCCTGCAACCGACGTCATCATGACCGAGGTGGAATTGGTGATAGCAGCGCTGGGCGTGGTCATGTCAACCTTCTCGCCCGAAGCATCCTTTTCCTCAATGCCGAACAGCTCAACAAATGCACCGCGAGTTCCCGAACCGTCTTCACGCGAGTACACAGAAATCTCGCCAGCGGCTTCCGCCGGAGTGGCTTCGCCACCCGAGTTCTCGGCGGAATCGCTCCCCTGCGAGCTGCAACCCACGAGGCCGAATGCGCCCATCGCCATTACAGCAGCGAGAACGACTCCCAAAACCTTCTTTTTCATGCTTCTCCCTTCAATCCTCTTGTCAGGGCGGCTTTCACAACCGCCGCATCCATTACGACCACCCCTCGCGGCGGCCGCTATCGCGCGGCTATATTGCGCAGAACACGACATCTCGCGCCCGCACATCCGCATATGACCATGATCGGCGCGACGTATCAGGCTGCCATCACGCAACGGGAAAGGCCGAGTAAAGAAGTGAATGAGAAATGTAAAGTTTTTCAGGAAGGAGCGGTTTATTTTGGCTACCCTACGTTTGTAGGACGACCAGTTATAGTTTCTTTACGGAAGCGAATCCGCCCCGTCGGCTTTGTTCACAGCCGACGGGGTGGATTTCTGGAAAAGGAAGCTTTCAGGGACGCTGGCGATTTACTCCAGCGCGGCGACAATTGCGGACACGTCGGCCAGGTCAACCGGCGTTTCCTCGTGCGTTTCCATGTTGCGCAGGACAGCCGTGCCTGTTACCAGTTCGTCAGAGCCCAGCGTTATCACATAACGCGCGCCCAGCTTGTTCGCAAGCTTGAACTGGCTTTTTAAGCTGCGTGCTTGGTGGTCTTGCTCGGCGGCGCGCCCAGCATCGCGCACGGCTTGCACCAGGGCAAACGCTTGCGGCCGCGCCTCGTCGCCTGCGCAAGCCACAAACAGGTCACAGGTTCCCGCCCGCGGGAATTCAACACCGGCAGCACGTAAGGCAAGCACGCAGCGCTCAAAGCCCAACGCAAAGCCGAAACCAGGCGTAGCGCGCCCGCCCACTTCTTGGGCCAGCTTGTCGTAGCGCCCGCCGCCACCGATGGCGTTTTGGCTGCCCATGCCTTCGGTTACCTGCACCTCAAACACCGTGCGCGTGTAGTAATCGAGCCCGCGTACAAGCTTGTGATCTTCAATATAAGTTAGCCCTGCTGCATCCAAGTACGCCTTCACCGCTTCGTAGTGATCGCGGCAGCTGTCGCACAGGTGATCGGTAATCTTCGGAGCACTATCCATTACAGCACGGCAGCGCTCGTTTTTACAATCGAACGCACGCAACGGGTTAATGTCGGCGCGACGCAGGCATTCCTCACACAACTGCGTTTCATGCTCGGCCATGTAGGCGCGCACGGCTTCACGATACGCCGGACGGCACTCCTCGCAACCCATGGAATTCACCAGCAGGCGCGTTGCGGAAACCGGAATGCCCACCGCCTCAAAGAAGCGCATGAGCATGATAATTCCCTCGGCGTCGACGCTGGGCGCTTCGGCCCCCAAGCACTCGATGCCTACCTGGTTGAACTGACGCTGACGGCCTTTCTGCGGGCGCTCGGCTCGAAACATCTGCCCTGCGTACATAAGCTTTGCAGGTGCTGCCCCCTGCGGCACTAAATCGTGCTGCACCACGGCGCGGACCACGCCGGCAGTGCCTTCTGGACGCAAAGACAGGCGGCTTGAGCTTTTCACGCTGCCACCGTCGGTGAGCCGCTTGAGGTTTTCCCCCGAAATGGCAGTGAACATCTCTTTTGACACCACATCGGTAGCCTCGCCGATGCCGCGCACAAACAGCTCGGTTCGCTCAACGATGGGTGTTTCGATGGTCACGTAGCCATAGCGCCCAAACACCTCGGCGGCAGTTGCCTTAAAGCGCGCCCAGAACTCCGCTTCGTCGGGTAGTAGGTCGAACGTTCCTTCGGGAGATTGAATAGCCATAGGTGTTTCCTTCGTTATCAGACATCGTGAACCGGATCATTGTAGCGCTAACCGCTCAGAAAGCAGCACCGCGTTTATGACACGTTGTATGCATTCCGCACCCACATCGCATCTGCGCGTCTAAACCTCCAGCGAGCGCAGCACTGCGGTCAGCGCGTCGTCGGGACGGTAGCGCAACCGCAGCGAAAGCAGGTTGCGAGCAACTAAGAACAGCCCTTCATCCGCCGCGGCGGCAGCTCCCGCACCCAACGCGTCGAGCACACACTCCACCGGAGCAACAGGCACGCCCGCTTGCGCGAGCTCGGCATCGATCTCGTCGCGCTCGGGCATTACCACGCCCGTCTCGTCAAGCAGCTCCTTCAGTTCCGCTGATGACTGCGCGTACACCACCGATGCTGTTTGCATCGATTTCAGGTAGCACGCCGCCCCCACACGGGGTTTTCCCAACCGCCACAGTACGTAGGCAAGTTGGTAGTACGCAACGGCAATATCGTTTGGCTGCGAAGCTATAAGCAACCCGCGCTCGAGCGTTTCCTTCGAGCTTTCCATGTCGCCCACCAGCATATATGCACGGGCGAGCGCACGAAAGCCTACCAACGCAGTAGGCGCGAGCTCGCAGGCGCGCTTGCCGTAGCGCAGTGCGTCGTCCGCGCGCTCGAACGAGTTTTCCAACAAGCTTACCAGGTCGAGGTGGCACAGATAGAACGCGTCACTTGCCAACACCATCTGCTTGCCAGCATCATCGATGGCTTGCCGACACGCGATACTACCATCGCGGCGCGCCAAGTTGTACAACACGCGCGACGCATACGCATCGAACACACGATGAACGGTAACGGCACCATCAACATAGCCGTCGAGCGCCTCGGCTTCGGTAACTGCGGCAGACAGGATGCTAATTGCTTCCTCTGGCCTTTCTTGCGCAATTGTCCTCGCGCGGTTGAGCGCTACTCGACAGCGGTCTTCTCCGACGAAACTGGCAACCATGGCGTTTTGGTCGGCCATGTCGATGGTTCCGTCCACAAGCCCTGCCATAAGACGGCGACATGCCGCCTGCTGAGCATCGTCACGCGCCGCCTTCGCCTGCGCCTCGGCTTCGCGACATGCGGCTATCGCCTCGGTCACGCTTGCCGTCCCGGCAATGCGGTCGGCGAGACCCTCACCTGCAAGGCGAAGTGTCGATTCGTATTGAATATGCAAGTCGCGCACATTATCGGCACCTAATGCGACAGCTGAAGCGGCCGCAAAAGTATCGCCGGCAAGTTCTGGGGCGCGCTTTCTGAATCGCGCCGACGGCAACTCGCGTACCGCATCGAGCGCCGATGACGCCTCGGCGGCAAGTGGCACAGCGCATCGCACGAACAGCGCCTGCGGATCGCCGGCGCGTTCGGCAGCAAATCCATTTTGAGCGTAGTCTCCCCTGTTCAGAGAAACGTTGTAGAGCACATCGCCCGCTATCATATGCTCCGAGACAGGCAAAGAAAAGCTCGCTGAGGCGGCAGCGGGCGTGGGTACAGCGCCACCCTCGTGCCCTTCTGTCGCC
This sequence comes from Adlercreutzia sp. ZJ141, assembly GCF_011038965.1. Taxonomy (GTDB): domain Bacteria; phylum Actinomycetota; class Coriobacteriia; order Coriobacteriales; family Eggerthellaceae; genus ZJ141. The sequence continues at coordinate 30,930 of NZ_JAAKEB010000006.1, forward strand.
TCTTCTGCGACATCGTCGACAAACATGCGGGCAGATATCAGCACGCACTGCACCTGGCTTGACGCCTCGAAAGCAGCGGCAGCCAACAGTAGCCCCACATGCATGGCATAGCGCGCAGCTTGAGACGCACGCTCAGCATCTCCCGCCCATAGCCATCCGCTGCGTGCGGGTGCATCCGCTGCGCCGGAAACAGCGCCCGCAGCAGTGGGAGTTGCGCCTACCACTTCCGCCACGCCATCGCGCCACACCCATTCGGGCATAAACGACGCATCGGGCACCACTAAATCAAGCGCAACCAGACCAGCGGCAACGTCGGCGCGCAAAGACATATCAACACGGAACGGGAGCTTGGCATTCTCAAGTGCCGCGCATACACCGCGACGCAGCATCCATTCGCCATTACTGCACCCAACTGGCGCATCGAACAGTCGGTCGACAACGGGCTGCCGCACGCCCGCTGTCTCGATCAGATACGCGTCCCATCGGGCGCAGTCGACATCGGTTGCTACACTTGCGTTATCGCCAAATGCGTCGGCAACCAGCTTAAAGCGGTTCAAGGCAGCTTCAAGTGCCCAAATTTGCCGCTTAGTTACCGGAGAATCGGCGCTTTCACTTGCAAGGTAGAAGATGTCGGCGTACTTTGCCGTGCGCACCAGCCGCAACTCGTCATTGGGAACATCAGCAGCATCGAGCTCGGTAAGGCCTGCCGTCTCTAGCCATTTCACCAAGCATCGCACCAATGCCGGCGGCTGAAACGCCGGATCGGCGTCAGCCTCGCGCACCAGCGATGCGATGGACCTGAGCGCCTGAAGCCCGGGTTGGTGGCGCAATATGTCAAACACGCTTTCAAGCCCCCGTCCGGGAACGCGCTGTGCGCCCAACCAGGGACGATACACAAACGCCAGATACGCCCGAGCAAACGCCTCTTCGTAGGACAGATTGGTGCCGTAGCTTTTAAACCCGTACCACGAATCGAACATTGAGTAGCGATCGTTCACACAGCGATACTGCGCGACATCGGTCTTCTCGCCGCGATCCCATACGTACACGCAGCCCGTCTGCACATCTGGTTCAGGCTGATCTGTATATTTCGCGAACGACAAATCGGGTTCGCGCGCTGGGGGAGCCTCAATGAACCGGTCTGTTTCAAACACGCGGCCGAACGGGTCGATATACGCAAGCAGTTTCGCCCTACTTGCGCCAAACGCGTTGCCTCCCATGAAATCGACTACGTAACTGCCCCCGGTTGGCGGGCACAAAAGATGCGAAGTGACCACACCGTAGGGCCCTTTCACCGCATCTCGCGCGCGTACTGCTGCAGAAACACCACCGTCGGCCCCTGCTTCAGCGCTGTCAGCACTGTCAGCGCCTGCATTCGCAATGGGGAGCACCGCACCTTCCAAAATGAAACGCTCCGCCGAAAGTGGCACGTCGATAATGCCCTTTTCGACGGCCGCACCCACGCGCACGCGCGCCGCCGTATCCGCCGGCATTGCAGGCGTAGCAGATGTTGCCACGTTGCGATGCTCCATCACCTTACCCAGCATTCTTGAGCGAACCGTCCTATCCTTTGCATGCGCCCGTGCGTTTTGCGCCGGGCAATTCTGTTTGAAGCGTTGTTTTCACAAGCGTATCACACCTGCGTTCTCAGATTTGTATAATGGTTCGCGGTAAACACAAACCTACCCGCGGGCTACTTCGCGAAAAAATGCCAACTCCCAAGCAGATGAGGCTATAGATGAGCAAAATGAAAACCGATAACGAACTGCGCAATCGTATACTGGCAGTGTTCGCTGCAGCCGCCGTTCTTGTTGTGGCGCTGATTCTGTTTATTAATGTGAACGCCCAACGCACCATTAACCAAACCAACGAGTATCTTGAAACGTCGGCCAACCAAACGGCCCGACGCATTAACGATGTGTTCGACAGCTCCCTGAACAGCCTTCGAGGCGCCGCCAAAATTTGCGAGCGCGCAATCAAGGACGACAACGTAAGCATTGATGACGTTGTTACCGACTACGCCATTTCGCAATTTGACAACACGCTCTTCGTCGACGCCAACGGCATAGCCAACAACGGCGACGGCAGAACCGCCGACGCCAGCGACCGACACTACTATAAAGCGGGCATGCGAGGCGAAAGCGGTATCTGTTTCATCAGTAACGCCCTTTTCGACGGCCGCAACGTTTTGGTCTTCTACGCCCCCGTATACGACGGGGATAAAGTCATCGGTGTCTTAGTATCGTTATTCCATGAGGAAACCCTTGTCGAGGTTATGTCTACCGAGTTCTACGGGCAGCCCACCCCCACCTACTTGTGCACGGCTGACGGCACCGTAGTTGCACAAGCCGATCCCACCAGGCCAAACGCAGAAAACATACGCGAGGTTTTCTTCGATAAGGAACTCAATGGATCAAGTATTGAAGTTTTGGTCAAAGACACCTCCGAAAGAACTTCTACCGACTTCACCTATCGCACGTCTGAAGGAGTGGGCAACACCTTCTTGGTCAAGCTTCCTTCCTACGACTGGGTGCTCGTGCGCTCGTTCCCCTCGGCTATTACCAACAGCATGATCTCGGAAGCAAACGCCTCTGGTTTCATCGTTATCGGCGGCATGCTCATTGCGGCCGCTATTGTGATTGCGGTTTTCATGATGCAAGCACGAAAGCGAACTCAGCAGCTGCTGTTTGAGCGGCAGGAAGCCAATCGCATTATCGATGCGACAACAGACCTGTTCACCAATCTGTTGTCCATTAACCTCACCGAGGGCACCTATGAAGTCTTAAAGAACAACGCCGAAAGCAGCCTGCCTGTAAAGGGCAGCTACGACGACCTGCTCGCTTATTACGTGTCGCAGGCGGATAGCTCCCACAAAGACGCATCAGCCATTCTTTTCCTCAATAAGCATAATGCAAAGGAAAAGCTTCACCCAGAGGTGCCTTTTGTCAAAAACGAGTGGAAAACGGCCGATGATATGGGCGGCCGCTGGCTTCGATCCTACACCTTATGCCTCGACCGAAATGCCGCAGGCGAGCCTATCGGCCTGCTTGTTGCCATTCAAGACATCACCACCGCCAAAGAACAAGACCTCGCAAAACACCTTGCATTGGAAAATGCGTTCCATGCGGCGGAGCATGCATCGCGCGCCAAGAGCGACTTCTTAAACTCCATGTCGCACGATATTCGCACACCTATGAACTCCATCATGGGGCTGACTGCCATCGCCAGCATGCACATAAACGAACCCGAGCGTGTGCATGAGTGTTTAAACAACATAACCGCCGCAAGCAGGCATTTGCTGGGGCTTATCAACGAAGTGCTCGACATGGCAAAAATTGAATCGGGATCCATCGGCCTTGCCGAAGAACCCTTTAGCTTGTCTGAATCTATTGAGAGCCTTGTGAGCATCATAAACCCGCAGATCGCCGCGAAGGGGCAACAGCTCAAGATGGATTCTATTAGCATCAAGCACGAATACGTGATTGGTGACCCCGTCCGTCTTCAGCAGGTGTTTGTGAACATCATGGGCAACTCGGTGAAGTTTACCCCCGAAGGCGGCACGATCGGGATGCGCATTGTCGAACTTCCCAGTCCTGTGCCCGAGTGCGGTTGCTACGAATTCACCTTCAGCGACACGGGCTGTGGCATGAGCGAGGAATTCATGAAGGTTATGTTTGAACCCTTCACACGTTCCCAAGACTCACGCACAACCAATGCTGAAGGGACAGGCCTTGGCATGCCTATCGCAAAGAGCGTTGTTTCGCTGATGGGCGGCACGATTGATGTTGAGTCGAAAGAAGGGGAAGGCACCACGTTTACCGTGGTCGTTCACTTAAAGCTGCGCGATGGAGGCCGCGAAGACCTGGAAGACCTGAAAGGCGTGCGCGTGCTGGTGGTTGACGATGAGAAAGTTGCCTGCGAGGGAGCCTGCACATTGCTTGATAGCATAGGGATGCGCTTCGCGTTCGCGCTTTCTGGCCAAGAAGGCATCGATGCGGTACTTGCTGCCGAAGCCAATAACGACCCCTTCCGTGCCGTTATCCTCGACTGGCGTATGCCCGGCATGAGCGGCCTGGAAACAGCGCGGCGCATTCGCGAGGTTGTTACCAAGAACATTCCCATCATTATTCTGTCTGCCTACGACTGGTCGATGATTGAACAAGAAGCGCGCGAAGTTGGCGTAGATGCGTTCATATCGAAACCGCTGTTCCGCAGCCGCCTGGTGCAGGTGATGCAGGAACTGCTGTCGGGAAAAACCACCGACGTTCTTGATGAGCGAACGATTTTGGAGGAACTCGCCTTCTCCGACAAGCATGTTCTTCTCACCGAGGACAACATGATGGCCGCCGCCATTGCCCAAGAGCTTATCGGCATGACCGGAGCTGTTGTGGAGCATGCCGAGAACGGCCAGATAGCAGTCGACATGTTGCTGAAGCACGACCCCCACTACTACGACATTGTGCTGATGGATATTCAAATGCCAGTTATGAATGGATACGAGGCGTCGATAGCCATCCGCAGCAAAGCCAGCGAGCGGCCGGATTTGGCAGATATCCCCATTGTGGCGCTTTCCGCCGACGCGTTTGCCGAAGACATCCGCCAAGCGCACGCCTCGGGCATGAACGACCACATGGCAAAGCCCTTAGATATTGACACGTTGGTGCACATGCTGCGCAAGTGGATGTCGTAATGGGGATGTTGTAGTGGTGCTTTCGTAGCCGAGGCGTCGTAGCCGAGATAGAGGTTCGAGATAGAGGTTTAAAATGTGTGGCAGACGAACTGCTAACGTACTCGCCACACATTTTCATCTTGCATGGCACCAAGAAGCCATGGGCCGTTTACCTGGGGATTTCCCCACCACGATAGCATGCCGCGCGACCATTCCATGATGCACGTAAACACGCGTGTGTTATCAAAGACTGTAATGTGCTCACAAAAGTCAAGTACGCTGGCGAGCCCCGAAAGCGAAGCAGTGAATCGCCGTTGAACGACACGCTCGTCTATGTCATGTCCACCGACTTCAACACGATGCGCGATGCGCCGGAGCGCAATGTGCGGGCTTTCAACGCCAACATAGTACAAGAAGACACGATATCCCAGGTCATGTGCGTGTTTAATACGCTGTACCGAGGAACGACCTGCAAGCGTTGTTTCATGAGTAAAACTCGTGCGCTTCTCAAACAGCTCGTCGATGCGTTTGAGCGCCACACGTCCTGCACGCAGCTGATCCGAGGTATTACGCCAGCTCCCTCCAAGCTCGCGCACGATTTCGTCGGGGTTTACACGCGCCATCTTTTCGGGTATGTCCGCACTACGCCATAAACCCGAGCGATAAAGCGTCGACTTCCCTGCACCGTTGACTCCAGCGAAAACAATGTAGAATGGACGTAGATCTTGCTTAGACATCAGTACACACCACTCTTCACAAGCTCTCGTTGCTTTTGCTGCAGGAAGAAGTCGGCAACAGCCATGTAGAATGCTGCCTCTTCAGACGATTCGGCACGTGCCATAACGTATGGACTCGGGCGCAAGGCGAATGCGTCCTTACAGGTGAAATAGAGATTCTTAAGACGTAGACGTTCTGCTTCATCTCTCTCTTCGCAAGAGGGTTGTTCTTCTGCTACATCGCCACTTGGAACACTTGCAAACTGCGTCGGCCGCTTCGCTGGTCTCCCTGGGGCAGGATGCAGGGAAAGCCGCTGGATGACGTCTTCTTCTCGCAACGTCCACGCGCGCCCCACCTTAACAGCAGGAAGGCTTCCACTTTCAATAAGCGCCCGTACGCGAGCAGCGGATACACCGAGCAGCTTAGCGCTTTCAGTAACTGACAACATGATAAGCCCCACTCTCTTTACCTATGGCGCACCTTTAAACTATTGCGATATCGCAATAGTTTAAAGAGTATAGCAGACGAGGAAGGGTTAAGGGAACTGGGGGATTGGATGCTGAGGTGATCGCTAGATGGCCGAGCGCTCAAAACTAGAAGGGTGTTTGGAGTACCCCAGCTTTCCCCATCCTGCCCAACCCTATGCCGACCTCGCCTGTCCGACAGGCGTTTCGTGCGTGTTTTTGCCAGTTGCGATGAGGTGACTCGACCTTTGCATAGGCTCGCGCTATGCTGTTTGACGAAACAAAAAGCCTATTCTGTAAAGGAGCGACTATGAGCAACGTATTGAAGCTGGCCGTGCCCACGTTGGGCGAAGCGGGACTTGAGAGCGAGCGCAGCGGGCATTTCGGTCACTGCGACTGCTTCACCATCATCGACATCGCCGATGGCAAGGTTGTTGCGGCAGAAGGGCTTGACAACCCGCCGCATGAGGAAGGCGGCTGCCTGCGCCCGGTGAAGCTGCTTCACGACGCAGGTGTCGACGCCATTGTGGCGGCTGGCATGGGCATGCGCCCGCTTATGGGCTTTGCCGACGCAGGTATTACCGTATATTTCGACAACCGCACGCCGCGCGTCGGCGACGTAGCGAAGCTGGTCGCCGCAGGCGAAGTGCCCATTATGGGTGCCGAACACGCCTGCAACCATCATCACTAGACGGTTCGCAACGTTGCGCATTGTTAAAAAAGGGGCACCTGCTAAATTGCGGGCGCCCCGTTCGCTCTATGCGCCCTTAAGGAAACGCCGATTATGGCCGTCTTGCCCTGCGTTTCCTTAACGAGCAAATGATGTTGCTACAGATGCGCGACTACCAGGTCACCCATGGCTACCGTGCCTACCACGTGATCGGTAAGCGTGTCAGTGCTCTTGATGTCACCGGTGCGCCACCCCTCATCGAGCACCTCGGTTACCGCACGCTTAATATCGTCGGCAGCTTCTACCATGCCGAAGCTATAACGCAGCATCATTTCCACCGAGAGGATCTGCGCAAGCGGGTTGGCGATGCCGCGACCTGCAATGTCGGGCGCGCTGCCGTGGCTGGGCTCGTACAGCGACACACCGTCACCCAAGCTAGCACTTGCCAGCATGCCAAGCGATCCGGTAATCTGCGCAGCTTCGTCGGACAGAATGTCGCCAAACATGTTCTCGGTTACCACCACATCGAAGTCCGCGGGGCGGTTGATGAGCTGCATGGCGGTGTTGTCAACCAGCAAATCCTCAAGCTCAACATCGGGGTATTCCGCTTCGCCGATGCGATGCACAATCTCGCGCCACATACGGCTAGTTTCCAGCACGTTCGCCTTATCGACGCTGGTTACCTTGTTGCGACGCTTGCGCGCAGCCTCAAATGCCTGACGTGCGATGCGCTCAATTTCGTATTCGCGATACTCCAGCGTGTCGTACGCGCGCTGTCCGCGAGTGCCGCCTGTGCCCGCGCCCTCTTCGTCATAGAAGCGCTCGCGCTTCCCGAAATACAAGCCACCGGTAAGCTCGCGCACGATCATCATGTCAACGCCGTCGATAATCTCAGGCTTCAGCGTGGAAGCATCGGCTAACGCGTTGAAAATCTGCACAGGACGCAGATTAGTGTAGAGTCCTAACGCCTTGCGAATGCCCAGAAGCCCCTGCTCAGGGCGCGGAGCGGCAGGATCGGTAGTGTCCCATTTCGGGCCGCCCACCGCAGCGAGCAACACCGCGTCAGACGCGTTCGCCACATCAAGTGTCGCCTGCGGCAGCGGATTTCCCGTCGCATCGATAGCCGCACCACCGATGAGTGCCTCGGTGCACGTAAACGTGGTGTCGTACTTCGCACCCACAGCGTTTAACACCTTCACGCCTTCAGCGATGATCTCAGGTCCAATGCCGTCACCCGGCAGCAGGCAAATCTTGTAGTCAGTCATGTTCGTTCCTTTCGCAAAACGCATACGGCGCAATATTACCGCAGATGTCCGCCTGGCGCGAAGATTTCAGTGTCCCAGCGAAAGAAAAAGTAAGTGTTGGCTACAAGTGTTGGCTACAAGTGTTGGCTACAAGTGTTGGCTACATCCCCTTTAGCCCATTTAATTCAATAGGACGTTTAGTAATTCAACCAACCGCTAAACCTACCCCTACTGCGTAACCTACCCCAACAGCTTTTCAGCAAGACGGCGGCCTTTTGAGCAGCGAGGTTTTGCGAGTAGACAGCGCTTCGAACAACACGTACAGAAGGCAAGCGCGCGCTTTTGATCTTCTGATTTCTCGCCTTTTGATTTCCCTGCCTTCTTGGCAGCCTTCTTGGATTTCTTCGACTCCCCGACGTCTATCTTGATCTTCTTGACCTTCTTGATCTTCTTACTGTCTTTCTTTTCCTTCTTGTCTTTCTTTTTCGCCATAGTCACACCTTACTCCAGCCAGTCGATGAGTGCCATATCGTCGATGTCTTGGTGCGTGTGAATTACGCGCCACACGGTAAGCTCTTCATCGTTGAACTCGTAGAATACCCGATAGTTCCCAACAAGCCACGAGCGGAAGCTTGTTCGGGTGAGCGTCTTGTCAGCAAAAGGTCGCCCAAGTGTCGGCATTGTCGCCAGCTTCTCCATGGCATCCACGATGCTCTCATAAGTTGCTCGCGCAGCTGAAGGGTTGCCGCACACTTCTCCCACATAAATTACGATGGACTCCAAATCGAACGCGGCGCGAGGGCGATACCGCACCTCGCGTTTCATACGCCCCATACCTTAAAGATGCGCGCCATCGTTTCATCGAGTGAGGCTTGCGAAACGGTTTCTGTGCGGTATTTCGCCTCGATCTCCGCTTCACGCAGCTTCTGCACGTAACGATCGCGCTGCCGCTGTTCTTCGTACGCATCGCAATCGATGACAATCAGGCTAGCCTTTCCGTTCTTTGTCATGAAGATAGGCTGACGCGATTCCTGAGCTTGAGCACACACATCGTTGAGATTGGTGCGAAGATCGCTGATAGGCCGAATCAGGGGAAGCGCAGCAGGCACAATAATCACCTCACACAATTTGTGATATATTTCTAGTTACATTTATCACATTAATGTGATTTGTTCAAGACACCAATCAAGCAACGTACAAGCTAAAACCGTGGGACTGTGTCACGTGTGTCATTGGGTGTGACCCTTTGACACACTTGATGTGACTCTTTAGCACACTTCTGCAGCTTCATACGCATATGCGCCCGCGGCCACACCTGCGGCCACCACGGCGGTCACACCTGCCACCATGCCCACAGCGCTTGCACTGTCACCTGTCGGCGCAAGCGGCGTACCCGCCTTCGTACCCGAGTTCGCAGCACCTGTCGTGCCCGTATCCGCAATGGCGCCGCCCTCACCGACCACAACCGCACGCGACACGGTAAAGCTGATACGCCCGTCGTCAACCAGCTCGTAGTTTTCCGCTTGGTCGCCCAAAAGTCCCACGGCGCGCACCCAGTAGGTGCCCTCGCCGAGCGCACCGAGCTTCGAAGTGTCAACCACCGCACCCGGCGCACCTGCGTTGTCATAGCAAAACTCAAGCTGCGCGGAGAGATCGTCTCCATCGACGACGTTTAGCAGCTTCGCCACTACCTTCGAGCGCACATCGGCAGCCGAAACAAGGTTATCGATGCCCTCCCACACCAGGCTCACTGGACGCGGCAACACCGTGATAGGAACCATCGCGCGCACGCTCGTCTCGTGCTCCGGACCAAACGGGTCAACTTCAACATACACGATCTCGTATTCGTTACCCGAATGAGCCACGTCAAGTACCGCCGAGCTATCAACGAGCTTGTAGTAATCGTCACCGCTGAGTCCGCCACCTGTAAACTGTGCGCTCATCAGGTCGTCACCATAGACAAGCGTAATCGTTGTGGGCACATGACACAGCTCCGACAAGTCCGGTATTTTGCCGTCAGGAAGGTCTCGCCGAAAGACGTTGGTGGCCAGCACCGCATCCGAGAAGTCAGACGGGATTATTCCGATGAAATCGTTGCTGTGGTCAGTGCTCGAATCACTGGGTTTGCAAAAATAAGAGCTCTTGAATAAATGCTCGTTCATAGACTGAGCTGCGTAGAACGGGTTGCTGTACGAGTGGATGAACTTCGAACTCGACGTGTAGTTGATAACGTAGTGATACTCGGGGATCGTTCTCTCCTCCGTTTTGTCATCCACCGTAATCTGGATGGTTCTCGCGCTTGACAGCTCCGAGGCTTCCTGAAGCGCCGTATCCACATGGGAGGGCTTATCATCGGCGCTGACGCCGTACGTATCTTGCGCATATACCGTGGTATAGAACTCAGGGTCGTTAGTTTCCCCTTTCATCACCTGATCGTATATTTTGACAAGCCCCTCAGCGCTACTCGCCTCTATCTTGGAATCCCAATCGTGCAGGTCGATGCCGTACGTATGGTCGCTCGCATGAGTTCCCGACGGCGTAAAACGACGCAGAAGCACGATTTTGCCGCGCACTTCGCCAAGCGTGGGAATACGCGCTTCATCCCAGAACGGCTGAAGATCGTATTGCATGTAAGACGCCAGAGCATCTGTGATTTTCTCATCGCTGCCTCCGGAGTTCGAGATCAGCATAACAACGGTCTCAGAAGGGTTATGCGCCACGAAAGACCTGCAATATTCGACGACATCGGAAAAATGCAGGTCATTTCCGTCCTTACGCATCGCGTACATGCCGCCGTGGTTCACGCCGGGGTCGTTTCCCGTGCCCAAGCGTATATCCAGATAGCGAACGCCCAGGTTGAGCTGCGTGGGAATGTAGTCCTGCTGGCACTTCGCCATAGAGGTCTGTGGCTCAGTGTCGTTGTCAATACTGAGCGCACCCGAATCGTGCGTGCCGGGTAGGGAAATCTCCGAGAGAAGCTTGTTGCCATCAACAAAACCCATCCATTCCGTGCCAAACGGGAAGCTAGAACATGCCCGACATAAATCGGAAGAGGGGTACCGTTCCACGCCCACACCCACGCCGACGACCTCGACCTCCCATGCCATCGCTTCTCCGCGCTGGACGAGCTTGTTCTCGTTGGTATCGTTGTTGACATTCTCAAGCGAAAGGTATCTGCCGCTGTTCACGTTCTTGATGAGATAGGTGCCGTCGTCTTGACGACGGAACTTAAACACGCGGCTTGCCTTCTCGTCGTAGTCGCCGCTCCACACATGAATGGCCTTCCCTTCGTCTTTACTATCGCCGTCAACCGACCAGACGTTATACGACGAGAGCTTCTTTTCCTCGAAGTTAGACATCGTGTGGATGGAATATCCGCCAAGATCACTATGCCACGACAGGTGATGCTTGCTCGAGGTGCCCTGCTGGTAGAGCCAGCACACCTGCCCAACAACCGTGCCGTCGCCGTGCACGCTCACCGTGCGCAGAAAACCCTTGGGCCGCAGGCGGATGATGTAGTCGGAAAGCTTCTCACCCACGTTGTTGTCGGGGTCGTCCGCCCAGGCCGTCTGCGCGCCGAAATCGGACGCGCCGGGTGCGCCGAATACGCCGGACACACCGGGAGTACCTGCCAGAAACACCGATGCCGCCAACGCCGACGCAGCAACGAAGCTGCGGCGCGTAAGCGGCACCTGCCACACATTGTGGCCTGCGGGCGCAGTACTGGCGGCATTCACCTGAGACTGCACTCGCCAAGAGGAACTGGACTGCTGTGAATAATCCGGTGCATTGTAGGTCATAATCATGCACTCCTTTTCGGCGAGATTTTCAATGAATGCATGCGCGCCGTATGAATCGCGCGGTGCGCATGCAAGCGTTTCTATTCCGCAGCCAATTTTGCTTTCGTGCGGTTGATCAGGCCACCTGCCTCGATGATCTCCTGCAAAAACGGCGGGAACGGCTGCGCCTTGAACGTCTGGCCCGTAGTTTCGTCAACGATAGTGCCGGTGTCGGCATCCACGCTTACCACGTCGCCGTTTGAAATGGCGTCTACGGCTTCGGGGCATTCCATAATAGCCAAGCCAATGTTGATCGAGTTGCGGTAGAAGATACGCGCGAAGCTCTTCGCGATAACCACGTCAATGCCCGCCGCCTTGATGGCGATAGGCGCGTGCTCACGCGAGCTGCCGCAGCCGAAGTTCTCATCGGCAACAATAATATCGCCCTGCGACACCTTGTTCACGAACTCGGTGTCGAGGTCCTCCATGCAGTGTTTTGCAAGCTCTGCTGGATCAGACGTGGTCAGATAACGCGCGGGAATGATAACGTCGGTGTCAATATCGCGCCCGCAACGATAAACGGTGCCCTTGAATTGCATGGATTGCCTCCCTTAGTCCAAATCTTGCGGAATACCAATATGACCGAGCACCGCAGACGCGGCCGCCACGGCCGGAGATGCCAGGTAGACCTCGCTTTCCGGATGGCCCATGCGGCCGACGAAGTTGCGATTCGTGGTTGCCACGGCGCGTTCACCCTTCGCCAAAATGCCCATGTGCCCACCCAAACACGGGCCGCACGTGGGTGCGGATATCGCACAATTCGCATCGAGGAAAACCTCCATCAGGCCCTCTTCCATACACTGGCGATACACCAGCTGTGTGGCCGGAATGATCAAGCAGCGCACGTTTGGATGAACCTTGTGACCACGCAACACATCGGCTGCTTGGCGCATATCGGTAAGACGTCCATTCGTACACGAACCGATAACCACCTGGTCGATGGTAATATGCCGCGAGTCTTCCGCCAAATGCGTGTTCGACGGCAGATGGGGCCACGAAACCGTCGGTTTGATGTCGGCGGCATCGATCTCGATGATGCTTTTGTACTGGGCGTCCGGATCGGAATGGTACTCGGTGTAGGGGCGCTCAACGCGACCATCCATATAAGCACGCGTCACGTCGTCAACAGCGATAAGGCCCGCTTTACCGCCCGCTTCGATAGCCATGTTCGAAATGGTCTGGCGCTCATCCATGGGAAGAGCAGCGATAGCCGACCCGGTAAACTCCATAGCGCAGTACAGCGCGCCGTCAACACCGATCTTGCCGATGATATGCAAGATGATATCTTTGCCGGTAACGCCCGGAGCGAGCTGGCCCTCAACCTTAAATAGAATGCTCTCGGGTACCTTGAACCACGCCTTACCTGTAGCGAAACCTACACCAGCATCAGTGGAACCCACGCCCGTGGAGAACGCGCCAAGCGCGCCGTATGTGCACGTGTGACTATCGGCACCAATGATGAGGTCGCCCGCACCCACAACGCCCTGTTCGGGCAGCAGCGCATGCTCAACACCAACGCAACCAACTTCCCAATAGTGCGTGATGCCCTGCTCACGCGCGAAATCGCGGACAATCTTCGCCTGCTCGGCGGCAGCAATGTCCTTGTTAGGCGTGTAGTGGTCGGGCACCAGCAGCACCCGTGTCGGGTCAAACACGTCACCCGTTCCGCACTCCTTGCACTTCTTAATAGCGATGGGAGCCGTAACGTCGTTTGCCAGCACCAGATCGAGATCGCACTCGATCAGCTGACCCGGCTCAACTTCATCGAGATGGGCGTGAGCGGCGAGAATCTTCTCCGCCATAGTCATGGGACGCGCCATATTCTCTCCTTCGATAGACCGTAAATCGGACCCGCAAACAACAAGCCCGTGAAAAACGGGGTAATTGTACCACCGGGCGCACGCGAGCCACGCGGTGCCAACAGCGAAAACATGCTTGGAAAACGTAGAGACACAGAGCAAGATGAACAGAGGAAACGTACGCGAACGAAGTACCCCTTGTCGTTCGTGAAGCGTCCTTGTCGTTTGTATCATCAACGAGAAGGATACTGGAGAAGAGAGCGTTCCTTGTCGTTCGTGAAATGTCCTTGTCGTTCGTAATGTCAGCGAGAAGCGCTCTGGTGCCTCAGATTGCCGTGAAAGCATGAGGAAGCGTACTTTGGTATGCGACGAATGCTTGGAGCGGCAAGATGAGGTGCCGGAGCGCTTCGCAGCGTCGAGGAGTTCCGTCTGTTCGTCAGAACAGACGGAACTTTAAGACAGTGCGCTGCAGAGTGCGTCAAGGAGTGCTGTGGCGTAGTGCTGTGCCGAGCGGTCGGAACCTGCGTCCATCCACGACTGACCTGGAAGCTCAATAGCAATGCGTGACGGAACGTTCTTGCGGGCGGCAGTAAGCGCTGTCTCGAGACGCATGGACAACGAATAGTCGTCGCCAGAATAGGAAACACGGGGAACACCATCGGCCGATTTATCGTCGGGCAGCACAATATGCACGAACACCATACCGTCATCGGGAGCAACCAGCAGCGTTTCGGCGCTGACCATCTTCGATGCAGGGTTTGTGGCAACTGCCAGGTTCGACATGCGCAGTGCCACGTTCCGCGTGAATTCGCAGGTGCCGAAGAGACAAAGTGCATGCCGCTCGAGCACGTCGGCAGCACGAGAAAAACCAATGTAGTCGGTTTTCGGCACAATTTCCTTGTCGGCCCACGAATGACGCAGGTTATGCAGCGCCGAATACGTGAATGCACCTGCGATGCCATCTGACGGCAGCGCCATGTTCAGCTGGAACTTACGCAGCGCCTGCTCGGTGAAGGCGCCGAAGATGCCATCGATCGGACCGGGATCAAACCCCAGCACGCCCAAGGCACGCTGCAGCTCGCGCACATCATGCCCGTAGAAATACGGCATGCGAAGATACAGCGTACGGTCGCCGAGCTGCCCCGACGCATCGACGAGTGCCACCCAAACTCGTTCATCGACGTCGGTGCCTGCCGGCAGGCCTGCCTGACGACAGAAAGCCCGAACGGCGATAGCCGTCTCATCGCCGTACACGCCATCGATATCGGCTTCTCCCAAAAGCCCCACGACAGCCAGACGCTGCTGCATATCCAAAACGGTAGCACCGGAATCGTTCAACTTGATGGTTTCCATGCTCACACTTCCCCATGCGGCCCACGCACACCCACACGCAGGCGGGCCAGCCCCGCGTGCAAGCCCAATCGCAATCTTGCCTGATCGGCGCGCCGCCAGGCTGCTTACTGAAGACGCTCGACAAACCAATCGGCCATCGATACCAGCAAGTCGCGGGCATCAGATGGAGGAACCATGTCGATCAGGCGATTCTTCGCGATGCTTGTCAAGTTCTGCGCATAGCTGCGCGCGTAGTCAATACTGCCCGACTCATCCATCAGACGCACGCATTCCGCAAGCACCCCCGGTGCCTTCACGCGCGACGATAGAATCTCAATAATACGATCGCGGTTTTCAGGCGTGGAGTTCTGCAGAGCGTGCACCACCACGAGTGTGCGCTTGCCTTCCGTGATGTCATTGCGGAAATCCTTCTTCGTGCTTTCCTCAGAACCAATCAGATTCAGCAGGTCGTCTTGAATCTGGAACGCCAGCCCCGTGTCAAGCCCGTAGTTGCGCAGTGCTTCGATCTCAGCTTCGGAGCCGCCACCAATAATGGCACCAATGGCCAGCGGCACTGCGCCCGAATAGTGCGCGGTTTTGTGCGTAGCCATGACCAGATAGTCTTCCGGCGTAATGTCGTAGCGGCCATCGCGCGCCCAGCCGATGTCGAGCGCTTGGCCTTCCACCGTGCGACGTGTCATGTCAACAAGCTCGGTGACCACGCGTACCTTACATGCGTCATCGAGTAGCGGATCATGCATAACCGTGCCGTTTACCAGCGTCAACGCAAGATCACCCGCATTGATAGCCAAGCCCAGCCCCTCGGTAAGGTGCATGCACGGCTCGCCACGTCGCAGTTCTGCATCGTCGGCAATATCGTCGTGGATGAGCGCGGCGGTGTGAAAATGTTCGATGGCAGCAGCCGCACTCGAAGCGAGCCGTGAATCGCCGCCCACCGCCCGACATGCAGCGAACGCGATGAGCGGGCGATGGCGCTTGCCGCCGTTTTCGCTATAACGACGCAACGGGCCATACAGGTATCGATCCATATCGGGGTGCGACCCATGCGGAATGTACGAGTTCACCATGTCGCCGACCCCTTCCGCATAGTGAGCGAGATAGTCCTCGAACGAAGCAAGCGGCTCTTCCATGGTGAAAATGAAATCATTGGTGTTCGTCATAGGCGCTTCCTACTTATGGCTTCCGTGTTCCTTTTGTACTTAAACTGCGCGACTCGTCGCGATTCCAACCTCTACGGAAACGCCTTGCGAGAAGCAAACGGCGCAATGCGCCCGAACGCATAATGACGCGCTGCTGGTAGGGGCGGTGGGACTCGAACCCACAATCCGAAGAGGCGGATTTTAAGTCCGCTGCGTATGCCAATTCCGCCACGCCCCCTTGCGCAACTGTATATACATGGTAGCAGATTAATCGGCAAATCTCCGATTTGAGTCCTCCGCCAAAATGATTCCATGCAGAATATCCGATTCACTAACCGTGAACGAGTTGACACCGGCCAAATCGAGCACTGTTTGCAAGATAACCATGCCCGCCACGATTACCGGAGCACGGCCCGGATCGAGACCCACGATGAGCTTACGACGCTCGAGGGGAACCGCAATCAGCTGCTCATACACGGCGTCTAAGTCGAAGCGAGTAACCACCGCGCCGTGCACGCGCGACGTGTCATAGCGAGCAAGCGCCTCACGAATGGCGACCACCGTTGTTGCCGTGCCTGCAACCGCAACCAACCGATCAGCTTCAAACCCTGCAGCGCGCGCCGTTTCGAAATACGGCGCCATCGTCTCACGCATCCATTCGCGGGAACGTGCGAGCTCTTCTGGCGCGGGTGGGTCGGTGTGAAAGAAACGCTCGGTCACGCGGCGGCAACCGATGTCAAACGAACGAGCGAGCAGCACCTGATCGCCCGCCACACCTGCTACTACCTCCGTAGAACCGCCACCCACGTCGACCACAAACAGACGCTCGCCGGGAAAATCGCACGACGCCCCTGAAAACGACAACGCCGCCTCTCGCTCACCGGGAATGACTGACAGCTCAACGCCGACTGCACGAAGCGCGCATACGAACTCGTCGGCGTTCTTTGCATCGCGGGAAGCCGACGTTGCCATGGCGGTAACAGGAATGTTCGCAAACCGATTCGTGCGGAAGCGCTCGAGCACCTGCATGAAATCGGCAACCGCGCAAACCGCGCGCTCAATAGCTTGTGGTTTCAGAACACCCGTCGCATCAACGCCTTCACCCAGGTTCACGATCCGGTACTCGCGATCGACGTCGCGAATATGCCCCGCACGGTCAACATCGGCAATGAGCATACGACACGTCACCGTGCCGATATCAATCGCGGCAAAACGCCGTGCAGAAGTATCATCGAACGCCATGGGAAACTCCTCGCACCTCCCGCATGTTCAGCACGCAGGCCCAAACAACCTTGGAAGTCGAAACGAAACGGATCAGTAGCCTTTCATGAAATACCTTTCACGAAAATGCGGTGACAACGCGGCCGCGTGCTGGTCAAACGGTTACGACACCCCGAAAATCGGGTCGAGCACCTTGGAGTACCACGTTTCCGGGGGCTCGATTTCGTCAGACAGCACCTTTGCCGACACGGATGCCTCCGATTCGGTAGCCTCGATACCGCTCACCTTGCCAGCCTGCTCGCCTTTCTTCACCCACCCATACTGCGAGCGGGCACGATCCTCAACGCCGGCGTTGGTTTGCAGGTACGCGACGCTTCTCTCAAGCGCCTCGTTGCGCTCAGCAAGCGCCTGGTATTCCACCTCGAGGCGGGCTTCCTCGCGAATTGCCTGGTAATACGTACGAGCCGACGGATACAGAAACGATGCCGACAAGAATAGACACACAACCACTGATGCACACACCGCAGTGCGAGGGCGTTTCAGCGCCGACAGCGCTGCGGATACCACACCCGAGAGCGAGAAGCCAAAGCTCCGCGCAGACCCTGCATCGCCAGTCTGCATGCGTGCAGCTTGACGATGCTTTGTTCCCATTTCGCCTTTATATACGGCAGCCCGCGACGAACCCTCGCCCGCATCCGACGCGCCAGTGGTGCCGAACTGCTTAACAAACGCACGCTCGGCCTTTGCTTTCGCGCGAGAGCGCTTCGCCTGCTCACGTAGATGGGCGCGTCGCTGCCGCGCAGTAAGTTCGCCATCAAACTCGTCTTCCTGTATGCGGGAGGCCTTGCCACCACGACTAACCCGAATGGAGGAAGCACCATAACGTTCTTTACTGTAGTGTTCTTTACCGTAGCGCTCCCCATAATAATCGAGTCCTGCGTAGCGGTCACCGCGTGCGCCTGACACACCGCGCGACAGCACACGACGGGACGACGCGCCTTGGCGCGCTTGGTCGAAGGACAGAATGTTGCTGTATTGGGTCACCGGGATTCGCCCCTTCGGCACCGTGTTGCGTTTCTTGTTCGTTTCGTGCTGGAAGCTGATTCAGGATACCACACACACCTACGGCATATGGGACAAAGTATCCTTACCGTCAACAAAAAACCGCCGTCTGTTTTGGCGGCGGTGGAAATGGCGAAAACGATATGCGAGCACAAATGAGCGAACTCAGGCGACCCTACAGGTTAACCCCTTCCCTATAAGTCGAGCTCTTTCACGTAGATAGTCCACTTCTCGAAAGAGCCATCGCTAATTGCGTGCTCCATCAGGCATGCCTCCCGCTCGGCAACCTCCTGATCAATGCCGATGGCCTTCGTGAGAAACAAAATGAGCAGACGATGCCGCTCGTACACCGCCGACCCGTACGCATACCCTTCGGCAGTGAGCGTAATGTCGCCGTAATAGGGCTGGTCAAGCAAGCCTTTTTCCTTCAAAGCTGTAACGGCTTTGCTCACCGATGCCTTAGAAACACCCAGTTTTGTGGCAACATCGACAGAACGCACCGACACCTCCGTCGTGCCGCCGAGCATGACTATAGCTTCTAGGTAGTCCTCATGCGACGTCGATATTTTCTCCATGGCAGACCCCTTCTATACGTGTGCTCTCATGGTAACACACGCCGCTCGGGAAACCATCTATCCTTCAAGCGCCACGATGCCGTCTCGCACCCGAACGAACTCCGCCACAAGCGCGTCAACTTTTTCGTCAAGGCCCGTATAATCCTCATCGCGCAGCGTCTGTACAACAACGCCTGCCAAGCTGCTCAGGTGAACAAAGCCCAGATTCGCCGACGACCCTTTCAACGCATGAGCCGCACGCTCAAGTTCGCCCCAATCGCGTTCAGCAAACGTCGACATAAGCCGTTCTTCATAGCTTTCCTTTGCAAAAAGCCGCATCATCGATTGCAGCAGGTCGATGTTGCCGCAGAAGCGGTCTGTTGTTTCTGCAACGTCCATGCCTAACGCTGCGAATTTGCTTTCAATGCCCATTGGCCTCATCCCCCTTCATAATCGGGCAGTGGCAGAGCGCCAAACCCTACCACCGAAACCATGCCGTGGTTTTCACCCCAGATGCAGCTTTGTAAAGTTTTCCTTATTTTTGCGAGTTTCATCCGTTTTTGCAAGTTTCATCTTCGTTTCATCTTCCGAAGAAACCACTGACGGAGGAGGGCCGCTCAAGGAAAGGGAGCGAGGCGTTTGACCCGTCGTATCAATCGAGCAGGCGAACCTCGAACGCGCCGTCTTCGTACACCATGAAGCTGTTCGAGCCGTCTTTCGGAAGCGACACGCTGCCGGGGTTCACGAACAGCACGCCGTCGCGCACAACCTGCTGCTTCACATGCGTGTGTCCGCTCACCACCGCAAATATCGGCGCTTGTGCTGCAGAAGCGGGGTGTGGTGGTACGTTATCAGGCCCGAACACATGGCCATGCGTAAGCAGCAGCTGGCGACACGGGAAAACAGGCGATGCCGCATTGGATGCGGTACCTGATGTCGTGTCGGACATAGTGCTCGAAGCGGCGTCAGATACAGGATCAGCCACACCATCGGACATGGTGCTCGAAACACCTGAAGCGTCGTCGCAGGCATCACCCTGCCCTGCCTCAACACGAAACGGTACCGCACCACCATCCGACAGCAGCGCGTAATCACCCATACAGGGAAACGACAGCATCATCTGGTCGACTTCCGAATCACAGTTCCCTCGCACGGCCACAATACGACTCGCAAGGTTGTTCAGCATGGCGGCCACCTCGGCCGGCGCGTAATCACGCGGCAGCGGGTTGCGCGGACCGTGATACAGCAGATCGCCCAGAAGCGCAATAACATCGGGACGCTCCTGATGGATATGGGAAACCAGCTTGCGACACCAGTATGCCGATCCGTGAATGTCAGATGCGATAACCAGCTTCAATGCAATCACTCCTTTCCCGTAAGGTCGGCAACTACAGTGCGCCCGGTAATGAACCCCGACGACCCACATGTCGACAGCCCTTCAACACTGCCCGCAGCAGCGGTGCCGCAGCAGTACAAGTTGCCAATGGGTTTTTCCAACTCATCAAGTACGCGGCATTCCTCATCGGTCATTACACCCCCGCGGGAACTGCTACGTACCGGAAACTGTTTCAACGCGTAGTACGGAGCCTTCAAGGACTTCATTTGCAATTCGCGACCAAATTCCTCGTCCTTTTTCTTCTCCATTGCTTTGTTGAACGCCTCCATGGTAGCTTCTAGCGCATCGGCAGGAATGTTCATGGCTGCCGCAAGATCGGAAACGGTGTCGCACGGACCCACCAAGCGATCCGCGCGCTTCGTCATCACTTTCGCCGCACTGGCCGACTGCACGCCTTCGCTCATCTGGTTGTCGAAGATGCTCCACCAAAACCCCAGCTCGTCCGCCACGCACGCTTCAGCCGTCGCCGAAGCGTCGTCTTCTCGCGCAAGCCGCTTACCCGCTGGGCTCACATTGATCAACGGCGCGAACATGCCCCACCAAGTAGCGTCAGGAACATCGCTTGCCACCATAATGGACACATTGAGGTCGGCAGTAGCCGCACCAACGCTCGAGCACAACGAAAGCGCATTTCCCTGCGACAAGCGCGAACAGCATCCCAACAGCTCTTGATCAGGGTTGTTGGCATGAACCATGAGCTGATTGGCACTGTAGCCTCCCGTAGCGACTACCACCGCGCGGGCTCGAACGTCAACTGTTCCCGCCTTACCCGACGTGAAACGCGCACCGGCAATAGCTCCCGTACCATCCAGCACAAGCGCAACGCACTCGTGCTCCGTCGTGAATGTCACGCCCTTTTCCGCCAGCTTGTCGCGCAGCGGCAGCATGATCATTTCCGTGTCGCCAAGGCCCGAAAACGACACGAGTATATCGACTGGGCCATCCTGCTTGTAGCTTTTCGGATCGGCGAACGACGCCCCGTACTCGTCAACTAAGTGATCGAGCCATTCAGGTGCGCTCTTTAGCATGCTTTCGGCACGATTCGCCAAGGTGAGGCCAGCTTTAAGATACGAATCTTTGTTGCGCTGCCAAAACGCCGAGGGCGACTGTCCGATACCTGCCTGTTTTTGCAGCTGGGTATCGCAAACACGAATCACCCCGCTCGATTCATAGCTTTCACCACCAAGCAGGTCTTCTCTTTCCATGACCAGCACTGACAAACCCGATTCCACCGGCAACATAGCAGCGGACAAGCCGGCCATACCACTGCCCACGACCAGTACGTCAACGTTATAGTCAAACGACACCGCAGGCTGCCCCACTGCCGAATATGAGCGTACGTCGCCCGTTGGCGCTGACGGTGCCTGCGTGACACATGCCGTAAGTCCCAAACCGGCCACAGCCGATGCAGCCCCGGCACCTGCCAGCTTCACGAAGCTCCGACGATCCATACCTGCCTGTCCCTCCTTCACACCTGTTAAGCCATCACATTTGCACACTGTCATTTGTCGCATTGAGTTCGATATCACGCCGCACCACGCACACACAGCGTTTCACTCGTACGCCTTGTTACTACACGACTCACCATCACATGCCTCGCTATCACACGCAGCACGACCTCCATAAAACGACGCTGTAGGAAACGGCGGTTCAAGTGCACGCTTGAATGCCGTGCGGCGCACCGTTGCCAATACACGAGCAACATCGCCTTCATCAAAGCCTCGACGCACTAGTTCATCTGCGTCCAAACCATGTTCTTGACTGGCGATAAGCAACCGGTCGAGCACGTCGTAGGAAATACCCATGGAACGCTCGTCTTCCTGATTTGCCGACAGCTCGGCACTCGGTGGCTTGACGAACACATTTTCTGGGATGGGAGCAATCTGACCTTGAGATTGCGCTTGCTCGTTACGCCAGCGGCCAACCGCATACACATCGGTTTTGTACAAGCCGCCAAGCGGAGCGAAAGCACCGGCGGTATCGCCGTACAAGGTGGAATACCCCATAAACGCCTCGCTTTTGTTCCCGGTGTTCAAAAGCATCCATCCGTAGGTGTTCGACAGTGCCATCAGGCATACCATACGGCACCGGGCCTGCGTGTTCTCGGCGGCAAGTCCGCTCAGCCCCGCACTCCCAAGCGCCTCACGCAGCCCGTTGGAAAACGCCTCGTACGGCTCACGTATTGAAACCGTGCGCGACTCGATTCCTAAACAAGCCGCAAGCTCAAGTGCGTCGGTAACTGAATGATCACTAGAATACGGCCCTGGCAGCAACACGCCATGTACATGGGAAGCTCCCAGCGCATCGACGGCCATAACCGCAACCACACTCGAGTCGATACCCCCCGACAAGCCAATCACGCAATCGGAAAAGCCCGTACCTTCCGCAAACTCCCTCAACGCGCTTACGCATACGTCGTACTTCTCGGAGATATCCATCGCCTTTACTCCTTCATCGCATTGCCTGCACCACACACAATCACATAAACGACGCACGAAGAAGTGCTCTATTAGTCGGAGGGAATGTCGACCTCGATCGAATCAATCTGCATCTCACGCCCTGCAACAAGCTGCGTCGCAAAACTGTCACACTTCGGGCAGAAGAGATGAAAGCGATCGTGCTCGAACTCGGCACCGCACTCTAAGCAGCGGCTTTTCGGTCTCACGATGTTCACCTGCAAAGTAGCATGCTCGCACAAAGCGTACTCCGGCAATTCACGCAGCGCCTCAAACGCAAAGTTCAATGCGTCAACAATAGCTTCGGTCATCTCACCGACAGACAGATCAATGCGCAGCACGCTCGTCGCACCGGCCTGTCGCGCCGACTCGCACACGGCATCCATGACCCCCGTCATGATTCCCAATTCATGCATGGGCGTTGCTCCTTGCCGATAAAAAACCCTGCCGAACCCTATTATGCAGGGTTCGGCAGGACGATAACACATACTCTTCCGAAACGGCCGTCGCATACAACGGATGACAAAAACACCGACACATCGCCATCATTCGCGAGCACGCCCGCACGCAACCGCGCGAACCTACTTCTTCTTGGCTGCACGTTTAATAGACACCGATTTCGATGCCTTCCGCTCGGTGTCATCATCAGCGTCCTGCGCTTCTCGTTTCTTGATACGCTTACTCAGCGCCACGCGAGCGATCAGCAAACTGCCCTCGTAGAGCATCAATAGCGCGGCGAACATGAGTAGCATGGTAATCGGCGAAGCGTCAAGCGTCACCATGGCAGACACCACCATGAGCACAACGTAGACAATTCGCCAATTCTCGCGCAACTTCTTGTAAGGGATTACGTCAAACAGCACCATGTAGAACACCAGCAACGGCAGCTCGAATGCAAAACCGAAGCCGATCTCAAAACCGATGATAATACTCAAGTACGACTTGGCTCGCGGGGTTATTTCAGCGAATCCCGCGCCTTGGTCGGTGAGCCATTGAAATGCTGGGGGCAAAATGAGGAAGTAGCAGAAAATGGTTCCGATGATAAACAGGGCCACCGCAGCCGCGAACGTGGGAATAAACCATTTGCGCTCGCTCGGCTTTAATGCCGGCAGGAAGAACGCAAGAATCTGCCAAAGAATAATAGGTGCCGTAGCAACCACCGAAGCCCACATGGCCAGCGTAAAGCGAACGGTAAACGTCTCAAACGGATCGATTGCCGTGAGCATGTACGTGCCCTCGTCACCCTTCGGCAGGTAGTCGGCGATAGGCAGCAGCATGAACTGGGCAATGGTAGGCGCAGCAAAGTAGAATATACACACGCCAATGGCCAAACAAACCACAATGCGCACCAAGCGCATGCGCAACTCGCCCAAGTGATCGAACAAGGGCATGCGGGCAGCACCGATAGCCATGCGTTACTCCCCTTCCTTTATGTCGGCCGCATCAGATGCAACCTGATTGTTTGCTTTTGTTGCAACACCCGATGTCACGGGTGCTGTCGCGGCCTTCGCCGCTGCGGCGCGCTTCAGTGCCGAGGGCTTCTCGGCAGCATTAGCTGTCGGCTCAGATGCCGTCGATGCTGCCGATACTGCCGCAGTAGGCTTTGCTGCGGCGGCCGCCTTGGCTGCACTCGCCGCTGCTGCTGTCGTTGCTGTTCCTGCTGTCGCCGTCGTTGCTGCAGCAGTGCCACCTTCGGTACGCAGGCGCTCGGCGCGCTCCGCAGCGTAGCGGGCTTTGCGCTCTTGGAATGACTCGCCTTGCCCCGCCTTCTTCGCACCAGTGCCTGATGCGGACTTCGCTGCACCGTCTGTCGCCTGCGCGGGTTTCGTCGCCGTGGATTTCGCAGCAGGCTTCGCCGCAGATGACGTGGGTTTCTTGGCAGCAGATTTTGAGGCGGCACTCTTCGCGTCCTTCGACGCCTTCTGCGCCTTCTTTCCAACCTCGTCAACCACATCGAGCGGATTCTTGAACGGCTCGTCGGAATCGGGATCGTATACCCCACTCTTCAACACGTCGTTCATTTCCTGCTGAGCCGCTCTAAACTTGCTAATAGCCTGGCCAAGCATCTTAGCCATAGCCGGCAGCTTGTCCGGCCCGAAAATGAGAAAGCCGAACACGATAATAAGAAAAAGCTCTATTCCACTTAACCCAAACAAAGCTCGCTCCTTTGCACGGTTACGCGCCTTTTGCGCCAATAGTTCCGCCGGGCGCGACACGCCGGGCACAATACCCCTTGCGGGAACAACCGGAATATAGTAGCACAAACAGCTCACGCCATGAGGCCCCGCACCGCCTGCGCTTGCCGGTTTCTACGCACCGCCCAAAAACGCCAAACCAACCGTCGGTATGCCCAGTGCCAATACCAAAATAACGCACACCACCACGACAAATATGCGCTTGATGCGCTCAGCGCGCTCGCGCTTCTCTTGCGCGCGGCGTTCGCGTTCCTGTGCAGCCTTAATGCGCTCGCTTTTCTGCTTTGCAGTTAGTTTCTGCTTTGCCATAACGTTACGACCTGATCTTTCCCCGAATTTCGAACACACGCGCGATGTTGTGAGCCACTTCGACGTCCACATTCCAGCGATCCTGTTCGTAGAGAATCTTGCCGTCGACCATGGTCATAAGAACATCAGAGCCGCTGCAGGTGTTAACAATGGAAGCCGCCGGATCATCAAGCGTCGTCTGACGCGATCCCGCAAGGTCAACAGCAATGAGATCGGCAGCTTTGCCCAGATCGATCGACCCAATACGATCGTCCATCTTCAGCGCACGCGCACCACCGAGCGTAGCCATTTTGAGCACCGAAGCACAATCGAGGAACTCGCCAACATTCACAGCGCGTTCAATGAGCATGCCGGTGCGCATTTCGATAAACATGTCGGTCGAATCGGTTGCCGCAGGCGAGTCGGTTCCTACACCCACGCGCAGACCAGCGCGCCGGAACTCACCGAGCGGTGCCACACCCATGCCCAGTTGGGCATTGCAGCGCGGACACACGGCCACGGCAACGTCGTATTCTTTGAGCTTTGCGATATCCAAGCGGTCAACATGGACGCAATGGATGGCCAGTACGTTATCGGCCTCGAACGCGCCCCAGTTCAGCGCGTAGCGAACGGGCGACGCCTGTGTGGGAAGCCATGGCGGAACTTCCACGTAGCCACGACGATCCTCCATGGTATGAACGGCAAACGGCGACGAACCGTATTTAATGAAGTTGTACTCTTCACGGCTACCCGCAAGATGCATGGCGACAGGCAAGCCCTCGCTGCGTGCGAACTCAGCAACCGCCCCATACACCGACGGATGGCATTCATACATTGCCGCCGGGGCCACGCCAAGCGTAATGCGGTCGGAATCGATCTGACCACGCCACCGGTCGATATCCTTCTGCGCACGAACGATTGCCTGAGGTACGCGCTTTTTATCCATAGCGCCCACTTCGCGGTAGATGACGCTGCGCAGACCAACACTTTGCGCAGCCGCGCATGCCGCACCAGTAGTGGTGATGTCGGCAACACAAGTGATGCCGCTCGAAAGCGCCTCAAGGCCGCCCAGCACTGCAGAATCGCGCCAATCGGACGAATCGAGCTTCAGGCTCTTTTCCGCGATGCTCACCGCCCACGACGCGTAGGGAACGTCGTGGATGATGCCTCGCATGACGGAGTTCTCCAAATGCGTATGCAAGTCGACCAAACCCGGCATAATTGCCGCATGCCCGTAATCGCGTACCTCTTCCTCGGGGTAGCGCAGACGCAGCAGGTCAGCCGAACCAATGTCGCGGATGCGACCGTCGCGAACGAGAACGGCCCCGTTCTGGAACGGCTCGGACGTGATGGGAAGAATGTATTGCGCGCAGATAAGCATGGGCACCCTCTTCGTATCCGCTCGATAACGTAAGTTTGTATGATAACACTGCCGAGCGCGCGGCGCGAGAGCGCACACAGTCTCTGCGGTTGGAAATACGACGGTTTATTATCCTCGGTAGAAGCCTTTGTCGCTGAATTTGGCCCACATAAGGTACATCTCGCGGTAGTTATCCTTGATGAATGCCTGGATTTGACGAATTTCGCGGTCACTAAGGACACCTGGACTCTGAAGAACAGAGTCGCCGTTCTTTTTGACGAAAAACTTAGCGGATCCTTGCTCGGTAAGCTTGCGATCACTGGCATGCACGTGCATGCACTCGATGATACAGTGGCTGGTGAAGTACAGGTAGTAGCCGCAGACCTTGAAGTTGAAGTATTTCGGCATGATTAGGCCGCCATGTATTTGAGACTGCGATCCAGGTAATCGTGCACTATTTCCAGCTCGATATCGTCCATGGTAGTTTCCCTTAGCTCGCCCTGCGCGCTGAAAACTGCAGCGCTTGTCGGGCGATTGAGGTTGAGCACGCGGATACTGTCACCGTTTCGAGTGAAAGCGTATCCATTGATGATGACATCGGCGGCATCGGCGACTTGCAGCACGTCAGGCATAGCTAACCTCCACGGTTTCGATGGAGCTAAGGAAGCTGTCGGGGTCAATGTAGAGATTCTTCAGGATGGGCACCAGGTCGATGTATTCCTCGGTATCGGGCAGGCCGTGATAACGGGCGGTAACGGCAAGATAGCCGCTGTCCCATTCTCGTACATCCAAGTACCGTTCCAGACGTTTTGGTGTTTTGAATCTTATACGACGTCCGTCGAAGGAGAAAGACGTGAGGTCGCCGTGACTACTAAGGATAGCCACGCTGCTCCGAGCCGTCATGCTGCCCTCCTTTCTCTTCTGTGTTTCGGAACCCTAAGCATACCAAAATCCTCTAAAGACTTCAGCCAAGTTGTTGAATAGTCAGGCCAACAGGTAATCAAGCTGCTTGACTCCTCGAAAAAGAGTCCGACCGCCCTCCCCTTAAATCCCAAAGATTGCCCCTATGGCGTCAAGCACCGATGCCATTGTTGCGTGATCGATCGAACCACCAAGGTGTCGCGCGTCTCGGGCAGGGTTGTTCAAATTGATAGCGCGAAGCTGCTCAACGCATACACAACCCGAAACCACATTACCGAAAGCAAGCTCAATATGAAGGGGATGCCCATTGACTGTCGAGGTGATCGGACACACCACCGTCAAACTCGACACCACGTTATTGAAGTGCCCAACGCTCACCACGAGCGCGGGCCTTCTTTTTTGGGGTTCATGCCCCACGGTAGGATTGAAATTAACCTCAGTAATGTCGCCTTGCTCGAACATCATCACTCAACCACCTCGGCTCCCACATCAGGACCGCCCCACTCTTCACCAACTTTGTTGCCATCCCAACCAGCACACAGTTCGGTCAACGACACCTTGCGATTGCGCGCATACGTCCGTTCTGGTTGCGCAAATTTTAATGTATATGTTCAAGCAGCTCGAAAGCGCTGGACTTCTTACCGCATGGTGCCGTCGCCGAAGAGGAGCTCGCGTTCGGGACCCGACAGCGCCGCGCGAGCTTGTTCGCGCAGGTTGTTCATGGCACTGAGGAACTGCCGATACATAACCACCACCAGGTAGCGCCCGCGTGGAGTGAGCGTGAGTTCGTCGGACGTGTCGGTGGCAAACGCCCGGTTTGCACGCATGAATGCCATCTCCACCGGCAATCCGCGCTCGATACTCACGCCGAACTCGCGCGCAAATGCGTGCTTGTCGAGACGCAGCTTGTACAGGTTTACTAAAAAGCAGTAGCGCATGAGATCGCGCTCGGACATATCGCTTCTACCCATGAGCGACATCCGTCCGCTTTCGATAGCTTCGTTGTACTCACGCAAGCTGAACGTGTTCACGTACAGACTACGATTCAGATACGTAATAGAGCCGCTCCCGATGGCGGGATACTGGTCGTAAAACGTTTGGAACTCGTCGATCTGCGGTGCTGACGCATCTTCCGCACCACCTGCACTGCCTGCACCCAGCAGCGTATCAGTTTCGCCGTTGCGCGTGAACGTCCAGAGCGTCGTGCGATGGAACAGCGGGTCGGAGCCACCCGCAAGCACACCGTCGAGAATCTGGTAGTAACGGTACTCCCGCGAATAGTCCATCTTACCTAAGGTGCTGGTCATCTTCCGCATGGTGCCGTTCGATACGTACAGCGGCGAAAATGTAGTCTGGCGCGCGCCGCACATGGCAATTTTCTCCAAATCGTCAAGCAGAATGTCTTCGGTTTGGCTGGGGAAGTTGAAAATCATGTCGACGTTCAGCGAATTAAAATACGGAAGCGCCTCGCCGATACGCTCGAGGATTTCCTCGCCGCTACCATACTTGTCAAAGCGATCCATTTGTTTCAGAAGGTCGTTGTTGAAGCTTTGCACCCCCACAGAAAGGCGCTGGATGCGGCCTTTCAGCGCATCGAGGTAGGGCTGCACCAGGTGGTTGGGGTTCGTTTCGGACGCCACTTCGCGAATGTTCCACAAATCGCGCGCCTCATCGAGCGTCTCGCACAGCTCATCAAGCAGGATGGTTGGCGTGCCACCACCCATGTAAATGCTCTCGATGTCGTAGCCTAAATTCTTCACCATGCGCATCTCGCGACGCATGTTAGCAAAGTACGGGCGCGCCACGTCTTCTCGAAACGCATAGCGGTTGAAACTGCAATATGGACACAATCGCTCGCAGAACGGCACATGCATGTACAGCATGTACTTACGACCTGGCTCGGGTGCGGGCATCACGGTTTCGTTCGTGGGATTAAGCGCCAGCCCGCGACAGGCAAGCTGTTTAATAATGGTGGTGAGCATACGCTCGGACAGCATGGGCGACTCCGTTCGTGCAAAAAATTGGATAACCTCGCTATAGTAATGCTTTCAGAAAACGTCATGCAACGGAAAACAGATATACTAGACATTGCTTTCCCACCGAGACAAAAGGAGTCCATTTTCCGTGAGCATTGACACCGCCACGGGTGCCGAAGCGCCCGCCGAACTCTCTTCGACGCGCGTAAAAGACATCTTTTCGCACATTGCCAAGAAATACGAGCGCTTCAACGCCGTATCAAGCTTTGGAGCATACAAAGTATGGCTCGCGCGCATGGCGCACTTAGCCCCTATCGGCCCCAACGACGACGTACTCGACATCGCCGGCGGCACAGGGGATGTAACGTTCACCATGGCCCGCATGCTGCATCCGCGCCACATCCAATGCACTGACCTCGTGCCGGAAATGCTCGACGTGGCGCGCATGCACTACGAACGCGGTGCTGCGCACGGCGTTCCCGTTGATTTCGAGGTGGTTGACGGCCAGAACATGCCGTACGCTAATGAAAGCTACGACGCTATTACCATGGCATACGGAATTCGGAACATGCCGGAGCGCGAACGAGCGCTCGCCGAAATACTACGCGTGCTGAAACCGGGTGGACATCTGGTGTGTCTCGAGTTCAGCACACCGCCAAACCCCGCTTGGCGTGCGCTGTATCTTTTCTACCTGAAGCACCTCATACCGTTCTGGGGAAATGTGGTTACCGGCGACCGCGAAGGGTTCGTGTACCTGTCGAAGAGCATTCGGGCTTTCCCCAACCAGCGCGAACTGGCACATATGATGGAGCAAGCCGGATTCGTAAACGTTACCTGGAAAAACTGCACTGGTGGCATAGCTGCTATCCATGTTGCACAAAAACCCGCATAGCGGCTATGCGGCCCACCAAGTCGGCACGACAATGAGACTACCGTTGAGATGCGTCGGTCGTGTTGACCGTGTTGACCGCACCAATAGAGCAGCCCGCGCAACCCGAGCACCCCGAGCAGCCACCGCACGAAACGCGGCGTCGCCCCACATCGTCGGACGATGTGGCAGAACACTGGTCATGACAATCGCACATGCCACGGAAAAACAAGCGGCGAACGGCCCATATAACCCAGGCAGCCACAACAACAAGTACCACTACGGTGCCAACACTTATGTCCAGTGGTTGAATCATGTTCCCATCACCTTTTCCACATCGTCGGTTTTTCGACTCGGGGTAATTCACGTGACTACCTGCGGTGACGAACTAAAACAACCTACCACCGCCGAAAACCACCCAATTGCGCCGAACCGGAAAACCGGCCTTCCGGCGCACCCAACCATAGGCGCGCCGGAAATAAACCATAAAGCCTATCGGATTCTGCGTGCTACCTTACGCAGCGCTCTTGTCGGCAGACAACTTCTTCGCCGCTTTCAATGCATCAATTCTCTCATAATCGGGCATCGGGCGCACCAGCTGGAAGATCATACCAGCAGCAACCACGCAAGCGAGCACCGTCCACACGCTGAAACCAATTTCACCCGTGGCAAGTCCCACAAACTGACGCAGCATTAGACCAACACACCAGCCGAACCCGGTCATATATCCGATGGTTGCCCACGTCCACTTTGCGGAACGCATCTGGTTTCGAATAGCGCCAATGGCCGCAAAGCAGGGTGCGCACAGCAAGTTGAACGCAGTGAACGCCAGGATGGCCGACGTGCTGCCGCCAAACATGAGCGCGAAACCCTCCCACAGTGTCGGATCGGTTTCACCCAGCTCACCGAGCTGCGTGAGTACACCAACTGTGGCAACTACGTTCTCTTTGGCAACCAGGCCGGTGACGCTCGTAACAGTCGCTTGCCAATCGCCAAAGCCCAGCGGCACGAATATCCACGCCAAGGCGTTGCCGAGCATAGCCATGAAACTGTAGTTCAGATACCCATCCATTTCAGCATCGAGCAGGCCAAACGAGCCCTCATACACGCCGAAGTTCATAAGGAACCAAATGACAATGGTTGACAGGAATATGATGGTGCCGGCTTTCACAATGTAGTGCTTCACGCGATCCCATGTGGCTAAAGCCACGCTTTTTGCGGCGGGCAGATGATACTGCGGCAGCTCCATGATAAACGGAGTCGCTTCGCCTGCAAACACGCGCAATTTCTTCAGCATAATGCCGGACACGATGATGGCGATAACACCCAGGAAGTAGAACAGCGGAGCTACCCACCGCGCTGTTTCCATGTCGCCACCTGCTAAAGCACCGAATACGAGCGCAATAATGGGCATTTTCGCGCCGCAGGGAATCATAGTGGTAGTCATAACCGTCATGCGACGGTCGCTTTCGTTCTCGATGGTTTTCGTGGCCATAACGGCGGGCACGCCGCAACCCGAGCCAATGAGTATGGGGATGAATGACTTGCCGGACAAACCAAATTTGCGAAAGATGCGATCCATCATAAACGCAACGCGCGCCATGTAGCCACAGTGCTCCAAAAACGCCAGCATGAGGAACAACAGGATCATCTGCGGAATAAAGCCGATGACTGCACCAACACCAGCGACAATGCCATCAAGTACGAGACTTTGCACCCAGCCGGCCGCACCAATTGCCTCAAGCGCCCCGCCGATGATGGGCGTAAGCCCTGGAATCCACAGACCCCACGAACCATCGGAAGGATCAGGTTCCTCTTCCGCAAGCGCCTCGGCAAGCGCGGTGTCGCCAGCTGCCTCAGCCGCGGCGACCTCTTCCTCCCACGCGCCGACCGCTTCCTCATACGCCGCACCACCTGTGTAGAGCCATCCGTCACCGGAAATGCCGTCGTTTGCCCAGTCGGTAACAACGCCGCCACCAAGCGTGACGGCGATGTAGTACACAAGCGCCATGACCACCACGAAAATGGGAAGGCCGGCCCAACGGTTGGTGACCACACGGTCGATTTTTTGCGTAAGCGTCATGCCCGCACCAGTTTTTTTCACGCACGTTATGGTGATGTCGGTGATAGCATCGTAGCGTTCGCCTGCGATAACACCCTCAATGTCGTCGTCAAGCAAGTGCTCGAGGCTGGCGCGAACGACATCTACGTTTTTCATGTCGGCCGCCGACAGTGACAACGTATTGAGGGAACACTGCTCGCCCTCGAGCGCCTTGATAGCGAACCACCGAGCGACGTTGGGTTTCACGCGCGAGCCGATGATGTCAATGATCTTGCCAATAGCCTCTTCGGTCGCATCTGAGAAGCGGTAGGTCGGTACGGGCAGCGATCCCCGCTTTCCCGCCGCAATGGCGGCCTTTACCACATCGTCAAGACCGCGGCTTTTCAGCGCCGACGTCTCAATAACAGGACATCCTAGCTGTTTGGACAAGCCTGCGACATCCACCTTGTCACCGGCCTTTTCCACCAGGTCCATCATGTTGAGCGCCACCACCACGGGCACACCCAAGTCGATGATTTGCGTGGTAAGGTAAAGGTTGCGCTCGAGATTCGTGGCGTCAACCAGGTTGATGACAACGTCGGGGTTGCCGTCAAGCAGGTAATCGCGCGTAACAATTTCCTCGGGGCTATACGGCGACAGCGAATACACACCCGGCAAGTCGGTTATGGTGACGTCTTTGTCCTTTGTGTACTTTCCTTCTTTCTTCTCAACAGTCACGCCCGGCCAGTTTCCAACATATTGATTGGCACCGGTAAGCTCGTTAAACATCGTGGTCTTGCCGCTATTTGGGTTGCCGGCAAGCGCAATGCGAACTGTCATGTTCTACCTTTCATCTCTCGAAGTTAGCTTGAGGTCAAGTGTTTACCTTAGCTAACTAGCTGCCATTCAAAAAGCGCTTTCGCGCTTCTGTGTTCTGTGGCGTCCTGCTACAGCCCACGCGGCAAAACTGCCGCACTACCGGCCTTTACGCAACAACAACACGTTCTGCCTCCGACTTGCGCAGTGAAAGCTCGTAGCCGCGAACCGTCACTTCAACCGGGTCGCCCAAAGGAGCGACCTTGCGTACGTATACCGCGGTGCCCTTGGTGATACCCATGTCCATGATGCGACGCTTGATGGCGCCCTCGCCAACCAGGCGAACGACCGTGCCGACCTCCCCAATGCGCACGTCGCGCAGCGTTTTGTCTGCCATGCTCTTCCTTTCTCGCTTCGTTTCTTCTCATCGAAAGCTTTGGGAAGCGCCGATTGAAACCACCAGTCTTACTCAACACTTCCCCGTATGGTATGTCCGGAAAGTATTCTAAAGCAAACTTTTCGAAAAAGAAAGCCTTGGTGAACTTTTTTGTTATATATAGGAAACTTTTTCTAACTTTTCACCGTTCCCGTGAGTTCGGGGTTTGGTAGCCCTCCCTTTTTTCAGTGATTCCTTTTCCATAACCGAACTGCACCCCACCGAAGTCGCCCGAATTCACTCAAACCCGCCCGGATCTGACCGAACCTGATCGCAGGGTTTTTGCGGCTTTAGGCCATCTGCTGCACCTACCGTTGCGCGAAGTGGGTATACTTGCGAAGTCGCATCCGCATGACGGGCGCTCGTGTGCCCATTCGAGAAAGCGTGAGCCATGTCAGAGAACCTCTACCTTGATACCCGCGGAGCATGCACCGAGCATGTGCCTTTCACCCGAGCAGTCATCGACGGCTTGGCCCAGGGCGGCGGGTTGTACGTGCCCGAGCATTTACCCGAGCTTACGCTCGATGACCTTGATGCGCTAGCGAAGCTGCCTTACGCGCAGCGCGCGGCGAGCATCTACCGGCTGTTCGACGTCGACCTACCCGACAGTGTGGTCGACACTTGTATGGAAGGTGCTTACGGCAAGAACTTCGATGACGAGCGCATCTGCCCCATTACGTCGCTTGACGAACGCACACATGTGCTTGAACTCTGGCATGGGCCCACAAGCGCCTTTAAGGACATGGCGCTCCAATGCTTGCCGCGGTTCTTCAGCGCAAGTGCAGCGGCGCTTCGCGAACGTGGCGAGCTTGACCACCGGTTCCTCATTCTGGTGGCAACGTCGGGTGACACCGGTAAGGCGGCGCTGGAAGGATTTAAGGACGCCGAAGGAACATCCATTGCAGTCATGTACCCGCACGGTGGCGTGAGTGACATTCAGTACAAGCAAATGGCCACCCAAGCGGGCGAAAACGTGCAGGTATGGGCCGTGCGCGGAAACTTTGACGACTGCCAAACCGGCGCAAAGAATGTGTTTGGCGACGCTTCGTTCGCCGAGTCGCTCATGCGCGAGCACGGTGTGGCGCTTTCCAGCGCGAACTCCATCAACTGGGGTCGCCTGTTGCCGCAAGTGGTGTACTACGTGAGTTCGTATGCACAGCTCGTTGCCGACGGCAAGGTTGACCGCGGCGCCAAAATTGACGTTTGCGTGCCGACTGGCAACTTCGGCAACATTTTAGCGGCGTACTACGCTAAGCGCATGGGCGTGCCAATCGAAACTCTCATGTGCGCAAGCAACACGAACCGCGTGCTCACCGACTTCATAAGCACGGGCACCTACGACATCTCCAACCGCGAGTTCGTACTCACACCGTCACCCTCCATGGACATTTTGGTGTCGTCAAACCTCGAGCGGCAACTGTTTGAATTGACCGACCGTAACGCCGAAGCGATATCGCAATGGATGACCGACCTGCGCGAGAAGCGCTGCTTCCGTGTTGATCGCGATACGTTCGCCCGCATGCGCGAGCTGTTCTGCGCCGATTCGGTGGATGACCAGGAATGTCTGGAAACTATCAAGCGCGTGTTCGAGAAGCACAACTACGTACTTGACCCCCACACCGCTGTTGCCTACCGCGCTGCCGAGCGACTGCGCGGCGATAACCCCGTGCTTATTGCCAGCACGGCGCACTGGGCCAAGTTCGGCGACAACGTGTACCGCGCGCTGCACGACATTGCACCCGGCGACCCGTTGCCCACCGACGTGGAGGCGCTTTCCGGTTGTCAGTTAAACGAGCTTATCGCGAAAGAAACCGGCGACACCCGCATTCCTGCCGGACTCGCACAGCTTGACAACCTGCCCATTCGCTTCACGGAAATTATCGACAACGGAACAGCCGACATAGAGAGCGCCGTGGTTGCCTTCTTAGGCAACGCTGAATAATTCCGTGATTATGCCCGCCCTGCGCAGATAGAGCGGGCATAAAGCTACCGAGCATGCCGACCGCGCCTGATTGGCTCGGTCGGCAGCTCGTTTTCGGTAGGTACCCGCAGGCACTCAACCCGCAACCGCGCTATTTCTGCTTTCAGCGCCTCAATTTGTTGCCGCTGCTTTTCGATTTCGTGAAGTTGAGCTACTGCCTGCTGCTCCTTTTTCTTGTTCACCAGGCGAAAGAAGTTGCGCATCTGTAGCCCAATGAGGATGGCAAACGGGATGAGAACCAGCACGACATAGCCCGCAGGAGATTTGAAAAACTGGAAAAGATAACCCGCCTTAGGAATGGCAAAGGCAAACTCGCCGGTAACGTGACTGGCGAGCGCCGGGTAGGCATCATCGATTCCCGTGGTTGTTCCATACGTGATGAATGCCAATTCGCCTTCGTACTCGGTACGCTCGCGAACCTTGTGGGTAACCGCCTCACCGTAGGCGTTGGGGTCGATAGATAAAAACGTTATGATGTCACCTGCCTGCACGTTGTTTGGATCGACGACATGCGAGACAGCGATGTCGCCCACCTGAAACTCAGTCTGCATCGAATCGGACAACACCACATACGGCTTCCACCCGAAAAAGGACACCTCGCCACCCTTCGATGTAAGCGTTGTTCCCACCACAATCAGGGTAAACGCAAGGGCTGCCACGAATATGGCGGTAGTTGCAACATTGAGAGCAACGTCGAGCGTTCTATTTGAGGAAGCTTCAGGCATACGAAATCCTAAAACAAGCGGAAAACGGGCAGATCATGCCGCCCCACTATACGCAAGGCGGCATGATCGGTGGAGGGACTCAGAAGCTCTACTGAAGAGCCTTGGCGTTTGTGTTAATGAACATCACAGGATTAGCGTCCTTAATCTTGTTGTTATACGTGCAATTCGAAACAACAATGCTCTCTGGTACAGCTGCGTAATCCCGTGCTACATACTTAATTGCGTAGGCTACTGCTTCACTCCCACCCTGAAGGGAGATTTCAGTATTGAAGACGACGTTTTTGATTGAAACACCGCTGAGCGTATACCCATCACGATTGTCATAAATCAGAATGGAGTCACCAAAATTACAAGCGCTTCCACTTGGCAAGTTCTTAATATAGGTTGCACTATCTTCCGCATACCATATCTTATCCTGTTTGCTAAACCCAGTAGCCGTGTACGTGCCTCCATCGATGTTAACGGTTCCACCAGAAATAAAAATATGGCCAGTCGCAGTACAGTTCTTCAGCGTTATCGTTCCAGCAGGAAAATAACCTACATAACCCTTGTTGTTGTCATCTGATCCGGCAATGATCTTAGAGTCTGTGATGGTTATTGTAGCCTCTTTAGAATGAGCGCCGTTTGTCACCACAGCGTAGGTTTTGTTTTTCGTTGACGTGATAACACACTTATCAACAGTAACCTTCGATGAACCCCCTGCATATAACGCTGATGAGGTTTCTTGACTGGAGTTCGACTCTATCGTGCCATTCAGAATTGAAACGGTACCTGAATGAATATCCACCACACCATCGATGTTGCTTTCTGCAGGCGTTGAAAGTTTCTTTCCGTTGAGATCGATGCTGATAGGATCCTCCGCATTACTACTGATGTTCAGTGTTTCCGTTATAGAAACATCCTGCGTTAAACAAACGCTTTCACCTGCCGCAAGAGCTTCTTTCAGCTCACTATTATCTGAAACTGGAACAGGGTATTTCGCCTCCTTATCATACTGGTTATTGCCAAAGCCATCTGCTTCATAGGTATATTGCGTAGCGAGGATAGTTACGTCGGCTGAGAACGATTTGCCCTGATAATTGTTGTCCGCCTCTTCATACATGCCATATACGAGAATGAAGCTTACCGAATTGGGGAAATCAGCATCAGCTGCGACACCCTCGTTTGATGGTCCCACTGGGAGTTCAAGACCACTCGCGAACGTGTTCAACGTGTTCATAGGGCGCTGGGTGAATTGTCCGGTTGCTTGACCGTTTTTAACTTGCACGAAATCGAACCAGAGCGCATCTTGAAGACCTTCGTCTTTTATGTCGAACTGCAGCTTTACCTGAGCAGCAAGGTTGCCCTTGTTGGTAACGGTAAGCAGCTTGGCATTCGTTGCGCCCGGTTCCCACTTCTCTTCGGCAATGATCGGACCTGGCGTAGTGATATCAACCGCATTGCCAAAGCCAAATGCAACACCACCGTTCACGCCGTCAATCTGATATTTCGTCGTTGCATTAGCTTCAACATTCGCCACCGTAGCCTCAATATCTAGTGTTCCCGCCTGAATCTTGTTATTCGAGCTCACTGCGCTATCGGTGAACCAGGCAAAGGTGAGGCCCGCGAGCAGCACGAGCGATGACACCATAAGCACCACACTTGCTACGAGCTTCTTGTTGTACGTTTTCTCCATAGGTAACCTCCCTCTTAGTATCCTTTCGATGGTTTCGCTTCGCATCTACGTCCTACACACCACCTGCCTTATCGTCTCCGCCATTTGACGGCAAAGCGGAGTCCACTTCGTCATGCTTTTTGTTGTCCTCTTCTGAGCCCGACAACGATTCGCTTGTTGAGCTGTCTTTGATACCTTCTTCGGATTCAAGGTTGGAATCAGGTTGAACGGTATCGGGAGAAGTATCTGACGTGTTCTTACTTGAGTTTGATAGACCGTCAGACACCATTGGCGTGCCAGGATTCTCAAGACTGGTATCAGTTCCCTCCACCACGTCGGATTGCGCGGCAGAGTTCGCTTTCGTTGGAAACGTGTCACTTGCCTTGATAACGTTTCCTCTGATCGTAATTGCGTCGGTAAACCACGCAGAGCTTGCTCCCGCAAGCAAGACAAAGCTCGCCAACAACATAAGAACGCTTGCTACAAGCATCGTTTTTCTGTATACGTTTTCAAGCTGGGGAGCGGTTTTATCTGCCGAACACTCAGCAGCGGGCATGCGAGTATCGGCGTGTATAGAGTTGTCATTTCCGCCAGCATGTGCGCAGGTGGAAACAGTGTGCCGCCATGCTCTTAAGCGCGTCAACAGGGGCATACTAGAACTCCCTCCCCTCGTTGTTACGCACCTGCGTAGCGTCGGCCCGCAGATCGAACGAAACGCCTTTTCCCTGGTAGGAATCACTTGAGTCTTCACTCATGCGAACCGCCGCGGTAAACACCTGTGTTTGCCCCGGCTCAAGCGCGTCGAAAGTCATACATGCCGTCTTGCTCTCTAAAGCAAGCAAATCGCCTTTGTACAGCACGCTGCCCGAAGCTTTGTCTGATATTGATATTTCGAGTGATGGAGCAAGTAACCCTTGGATGCTATCTGCATACACACGAACATAGCAACTTACAGTTCCCGTATTGGTAACCGTAAAGTCCTCAACGATGGCGCGACCGGGTTCTGCGAACACGCCGTCATCAAACACAGGCTTGCCGCTATTGAGGTCAACGCCCACTGTTGCCGTTTCGAACGTATGATTGGGCAACACCACGTGCGATCGCGTGACAGCCCATGCGATCAGCACCACAACAAGCACCATAGCAAGCGCCGCTAAACCTGCAAGTATTCCGGCACTCCTCTTGGGAATATCGCTCTGGCCCGCAGTAATCACGCGGGGTGGTGCAATATTGTTCGGTCCTTCAGGCATGCCCAACAAACTTGGCGAGCACGAAGTGGCTACCGCAACAGCCCGAGACTGTCGGCAGCACGCAGATACCAACAAAGCCACCCCGCCACATACGATAAGAACTACGATCGCCACAACAAGCAGCCAAACCGCATCGCCTGTTTGGGAAAGTGGCACAAGCTTGCCTTCGTCTTCCGTTTGAATATACCAGTGCAAGTCGAAGACACAACGGGAGGCTTGATACTCGTTTCCAGCCGAAGTTGGCAAACTTACCTCAACAAGCCACTGTAACGTTGAAGTGCCTGTAGCCGTTGCGGGCACGGAAATACCCAACACATCTTGAACATCAAGCTGTCGGACGGTTCCCTCACACACCAACTCACCTGTCGGAAGGTCAACGATATGCACCCTAAGAACGTCGGCAAGTCTGCTGTCGTCTTCCGTAAGAGAAAGCTCAAACCACACCGTCAGCTCATCGCGATGGCTAACCTCGATAACGCTCTTCGTTGTTTGCTTATCGCCGGGCAGCATTCCCGAAACGCTGAAAGATTTGTTTGCCGATGGCTCGCCTTGAAAAAGCGACACATCAACAGAACCAATCTCATCCGCCCATGCAAAACGAACACATCCCATCGCAGTAAGGAAGAAGGCGATTGCAACAACAAGAAGAAGAGCAGCTTTGCCCCTTGAAGAAAAACGTGCTCTTCGAGAAGGCATACAGCGCAGCATTCGCACAGTGGCACCCCGGTACGCTTCACAAGCCATGAAGCAAGGCACCCCCTCCCGCACTATTGCTACATTACAAACTCATTACAAAAGGTAGCTAGGTGCAGTGTAGATGAGATTTTGACAATTCAAAGAGCGGCGTTTACTCAACATGGTACGTATGTCCAGATCATCGTTACGTTTCGTTGCAGTTGTATCGCTGACAACCCCTCCCCCGTTCCAATTCATCAGATGAGGCGTACCCGCCCTGTCGGTAGATCAGCCACAAGCGCAAGCTCGCCTCCCACAGCTTCAATGTAGCGACGAATTGCACCGAGACTCATACAATGACTTGGAAAGCGGCATAGGCGAACCAGCAGCAGAAAAAGGGGATGAGCGGTAAGGTATCGCCGAGGCGCAAGCGCTTTGTTGCGAGACCCGCAAGCGAAAACGCACCCGCAACGGCGAAACAGCATGCGAACCCCATTGGTGCATCGAAGCCGCTTGCTAAGCACAGCCCCACCATGCAGATCACATCACCTTCGCCGAGGGCGACCGCGCAGCGATCCGCCGTGTGACGGCGCGCAACAGCGTTCACCGCTACCCAAAACGCGATGCACGCTACAGCCCACAGCGCACCGGCACAGAGCGAACTTGCGCCTCCGCAACACGCCTGAAACACCGCACACAGCGCTACGAACACAAAGCACCTTCCGCCCGGCACCGTTTTTCGTCGCACATCCTCAACTGCCAGCACCACCAGCACAACCGCCGCCGCAAACAGCACTACTAAACCGAATGCAGGAGCGAGCGCCAAAAGCGTGTCTCCTACGCTCATGCGCTACAAGCGACCGGCTCTGGAGCAGGTTGCACACTCAGCTGTATGATCAGCCCTGCCGGAGCCGAAAGCGAGAAAACGTTACCCTCTATGGGAACAACCGTATGCGCAGGAACAGCCATCATGGGACTTGTTGGCAACACTGAGGGCAACGAGCGCGTTTGCCCGCAAGTTTGATCGAGGCTATTCGGTGGTACAGACACACCTACAGCATGTACTGGCTCAGACTCTTTCGGCTCTTCAAGGGAATCGGACTGCACCGCTTCCTCAGTTGCACCGAACGCGCATTGGTCGAGCCTTTCTTCCGCAAAGCGGTGAAGACATCCGTAACACACCTCAGCATCATCAAATGCTCGGGCACCACACACAGGACATACTTTCATCTTTATTATCCTTTCAAACGTACGATACGTATCTGATCACCCGTGCGAAACCATTCGACGTCATCGCGCGAGAAGCGCTCAAGCGTCATCTTCGCCCGAGGATGGCGCACACGTCGGCAAGGTCCCACGTTGCAATGCGCTGCGAGCACCCGCCCGCATCCATCAACAAACGCGATGTCGATAGCGCGGCGCATCCCCCACGTGTGAACGTCGCTGCACGGAACGAGTACGAGCACTTCGTCGGTCGTTTCGCGCAGCAGTAATCCCCTCAACCGTTCACGCCACGACACGGCAAACCGCATGCGCACACCATCGCTATCTTCCACAGCGATCACCCTCCTTCCTGTTCGCTTTCACCCTCGCCCAATTCGTAGCGAACAACAACACTCGTCCATCCTTCTATAGGTACGCACTGCACAAACGCCCACTGGTATCGTCCACTAGACTTCGTGAAGGTCGAGCAGCCATCAACGCCACTTCGAACTTCATCCCAACCCTTCGCTGTAAGCTGTTGGCGAATCTCATTTAGGGACTCATCAATGTTGGCATCCAGCGAGAAGCCCACTACCTGTGCATCCAAATCGCAACGCCGCTCGTAGTAACGCTCAAACGACATGACC
Source organism: Adlercreutzia sp. ZJ141 (assembly GCF_011038965.1). Classification (GTDB taxonomy): domain Bacteria; phylum Actinomycetota; class Coriobacteriia; order Coriobacteriales; family Eggerthellaceae; genus ZJ141. Next base: position 72,549 of record NZ_JAAKEB010000006.1, read on the forward strand.
TCATCCTCGAATCCGTCGGGCAGACTGGTCTGTTCCAAGAGGTCTACTTGGTGCAGCAGACTTCCCACGTGAGACACCAGCCCGACACTTGTCAGCTGAGCTTCCGGATCAGCTACCGCCGCTGAGGCGGGCACCAGGGCAATTATCGCAACAACAATTGCCAACGCCCGAAGCGCGCGACGATACATGATGTAATCCCGCTTATCGCTGTCATCTGCATGGTGCCGCCGAACATAAGGTAGAACTTTTGCGCGGGTAAGCGTTCCAACAGGCGTGCTTTTTCCAACAGCACCGCGATCGTAAGCAGCATCATTCTGGCGCGCATGCGGCGCGGCTTGCCCTCTTAGGTAGGCACGGTTACGCGCACTCATAAGAACACCCCCGGTTTGTACGAATCGACGGTGAGTGACACAGCATGGGTCATGTTTGGTAAGCTCACACCCAGCACCGACGAGCGCAATCCCATGCCGAACAGCGTCGGGCGCAACGTGAGCGTGCCGGTAAACGTCGCTATCCCACCCGTCGATCCCGAAACTGACACCGACGAGCTTTCAAACTCCCTGTTGAACCGCTCGGCCAGAGCAGCATCTATGCGAGTTACTGATTGCCCGGCATCCTCGCCATATGCGGGAGATGTCGCATTCACGCGCACCGCTTCACAAAATGCGTTGTCGTAGGCCGCGCACTCTCCCAAGAACAACGTTACGTTCATCGCGATAACTGCAATAATCACCAGCACCGGAAACGCAACCGCAAGCTCGACCGTCATCTGCCCGTCGAACCTCTGACACAGTCGTTTTCGGGACACACTGTTTGACAAAGTGGCTCTACGGCGCGAAATCGAACGCAGGCACGTTGCGTCAAGCCACCTATGCCCCGCAAGCCTTACTCCCATACTTTTACCCCCACGACTTGGGCGTACACACCACGAATACCATCGGCAATACGATGAATCAGCCCTGTTGCCGCATCCGCCACCGGCGGCGGCAACGCTATCTCGATGGGCACCTGCGGCCCATTGGGTCCAAGAATGCTGATCGTTGCAACCTCGATCTTGCCACCATTCGTGGAAACGGCCTCGACAGCTGCCTGTTCCACACCGCCGACAAGCATCGAGAACAGCCCTCCGGAATCAGTCGCGGCGCGCTGCTTCACCGAGAGCAACGTGGCACAAAACGTCCCTTCACCGTTGCTTGCAACATGATGGGAGTTCACCAGCAACGGTTTCACTGCGTCGAGATCGGCTGGCTGTAGCCCCGCCCCTTCAACCGCTTCGGTCAAAGCGCGTGCAGCCCACGTTCCCAAACCACTTGCACTGGCCAGCGGAAGCGAGTCTGCGGCTTCGCTAACAGCCCCCGTTAGAGCCTGTTGTCCATCGGCGTAAGCCTTAAGCAGCGCCGACCAACAATCAAGCACAATGCCAGCCCCACCAACAAGCGCGCCTTCCGTATCGGCAAGACCATCAAGTACCGATGCGATAACATTCCCTGCTTCTGAGGCGGGCTCTTCAACCAGTGTGGCTGCCGACACCGCCGCGCGTGCACCCATCGATTCAGGCGAGGCAACGAAGCTACTCTGAAAGCCCACTGGCACCGACCCCACATCGGCCGCAAGCACAATGACACCCTGGCTTCCCGGTGGTCGCATTGAAATGCGCTGCTGCCCTGCTTGGCGCATCGCGTCAGTAATGTCGGAAAACAAGCTTGATGCGCCCTGCTTTACCTGGTTAGAAAGAGGATCGAGTTCTTCACGCGCCTGTTGATATTCTTGTGCCGCCTCTGCGACGATGCGGTAGTGGTACTCAAACCCGTTGTCGATGGACGACGATGCGGCCGCAACCTTTCCCATACTGGATGCGGTGAATCCACATTCGGAACACTCCCCAAAATTGCCCGCTTCCATTTGAGCGATGGATCCCACGCTACTTGCACCCGCAGCGTTCGGACAACCCGGCCATGCGTGCATGATTAGCCCCGCGTCCGACGAGGTTATCGGGTAAACTGCCTGCTCGTAGAGCGATGTTCCGCGCATTTCGGCAGTGTTTTTCGGCAGCAGCGGGAAATTCGCCGAAAACGAGTCTTCTGTTTCATGAACGTACGCCCCGCTCATCTGGTCGTTCGCGTATTCGTACAAGCGCTTTCTCAACGCCGAACGAGCTTGATCTGCAACGGAAGCGCCCCCGGGTGCCTCTTGACTCAACCGTGCTGCATAATACGCTTTCGCACGATTAAGTGCCACGGAAAACGACCACGAATCGACACTCCCGTAGTACGGATTTACCGCACCAGCCATACCGGCAAGCGTAGCGGCGCGCTCATACATGCAGCGCGACGGACTCAGCCCGCAATCGTGCTCGTACGCAAGCAGTTTCGCTTCATTTGCCCGTTGCGCCGCCGCTTCCGCAGCTTCAGCCGCCGCACGCACGTCATCCGCACGAGCATCAACGTTGCCTTCGACCTCGTCGAAGGCGCCTTGAGAGCCAACCGATACTTCATCGCCCTCCCAGGGAACCAAAACAGCAAGCGAAACATAGGAGCTGCCGTCCTTGTTATTTCCTGCCGCAACCGACTGTGCGTTCGCCGCGGCTAACAGCGGCAGCGCCCGTTGCAGCTTCTCGAGCGCGCGCTTCGCGTCAGCCGAAAACGTATCGCGGGCATCAAGCACCTTCTTACCAGCATCAATGAGCGTGCCCGACAACTCAAACGTAACCGGCGTACACAACGCCACAACGCCTAACCCCATAGCCGCAAGCCCTGTGAGGGACAGCGTGAGCACCACAGCATCGCACAAGCGCACCACGATGGTAAACTCCGCAACCTCGTTCATCGCAGCTAGCGCCGCTGCATCGGCAACCGACTGTGCTTTTGCCGATGCAGCGTTGATTCGATACACCTGCGCCGACGAAAACACGAGAGCAAGCGTGAGTAATAAGGCAATAGCTGCGCCTACTGTCGTAAAGCCATTCTTATCGCAAAAGAGCCCTGATGAAACGCTGCGTTTCCTCATTCCAACCACACCCCTATCCAGCCAGGGGGATTCAACCCTCCTTCGGCCGCCTGTGCCCATTCGGGCTGCGCGGCCTGACTCGCTTCAACCTGAACTTCGAAGTTTCCCCGTCCGTTCGACGCACCGAGCAGCCCTGCTGCCATACCCACTAGCGGCAGCGGTTCAACCTCGGTCGATATGCGCACGCTCACGGCAGCAGACGACTCGTTTCCTTGCAACTCAACCTTCCACGTACACCCTCCGTCATGCACGTGAAACACGTCGACCGAAGGGATAGAACCCAGCCGATGGCGCGCATATTCCTCACAACGTCCTTCATCAATGCCACCCGCAGGCGCTGCGGTAGCGAGCAGCCGACATGTTTCCGTAGCCGCCGCCTGCATGACCATGCGGTCGTACAACAGAATCGCTGGTTGAATGAGCAAGAGCAGCAGCGCAAATAGCACCGGTATCATGCACGCCGCTTCAACAGTTGACTGACCGCGCAGCCCTGCCGCTACCATCGCGCTGCTACTGCGAGTAGGTGCGCCGCACTGTCGAATCAGAACAAAAAGACGTCGGAAAGAAACCCCGCTGGCGACGCGATCACGCACCGCGCCGCTGCCGCCAAGGCATGAGAGACGATTTCGCCATTCGACATCAAGCGCCACATCGCACCAAACGCGACAGCTACGGCCATAAACGCCGCCGTTACGATCGCGTACTCGACCGTGCTCTGTGCCCGTAACCGTGCGGTGTTCCCGTTCGCGCGAAATCCTACAAACCGTTGATACCCGACGCGATCGCATCCCACAGCTCCTGGATCTTCGGCTTGAATAGCGTGATAGCCAGAATAGCGATCACCACCAGCACACCTACTAAGATTGCGTATTCGGTCGTTCCCTGTCCGCTTCTTCTTCGAAGCAGCGTGCGAAACGCTACATCTGCACGAATCGACAGCTTCCGGCATGCACCCGCAAGCATTTTCATGGTCAAATCTCCCTTCCATCGGTTAAAACCCATTCATGAGTTCAAGCAGTACCGGACCGAGCACGAGCAACAACATCGCCGGCAGAATAAGTGTCCCTGTGGGAACCATCATCTTTACCGGAGCCTTCGCAACGCGTTCCTGCACGTTGGCACGGTGGGCCTGCCGAGCTTCGGCAGCCGCCTGTTCGAGCACCTCGGCCAGCGACGACCCGAATCGCAATGACCTGATCACACTTTCCATAACTCGTTCCAGCTGCGGCGAATCATATGAAGTAGCTAGATCGCGCAGCGCTTGCTCGCGCGGCACTAAGCCATATATCCACCGGCACCGAGCCGCTTCGCACGATCGCGCAAATGGCGTTGAAAAATGCTCACAATACAACCGAAATCCCCGGTCAAACGAAAGGCCGCTGCGCAGTCCCAAAGCCACTACCTCAAGCATTTCTGACAACTCACGCTCAAGCAAAGCTGCACGACGCGCCTGTAGCTTCAACATCGCCCGAGCAGGTAAAGACACCCCAAAAGCCACGCCTGCAACTACTCCGAGAACGCCAAGCTCAGACGAGAATGCTAACCCGAACGCGCCGAACAACGCCGCGAACATAAGCGCAGCCCGAACGCTCGTTTCAACCAGCCCTTCCGCCGTTGCAGCCGTCTGATCCATCCCCGCCTTCCGAACGTGGGCATCAAACCAACGACGTACACGCTGCGGCGTACGCGACGCTGCAATCGGACGACAAGCGCTCAGCGTTATCTTTCGCGACAGGTCCGCTACCGCCCGCGCAACACTCGCCCAAAAATCGTCGTTGCGCATTGTGCCAGAGCGCGCTTCCGTCGCACCAACCGCAGACAACAACCTTCGCCGCGAACGAGCATCACGCCGAACGCCAAGCACCCAGGATCCCGCAAACGCACCTGCTGCGCCTGCTGACACCAACGCAGTGCACGCGAGTGCTGAGCTATCAACCATCACCAGCAATCACCTCACCTCGACCGACAACATACGCCTGACCAGCACAATTCCCGCAGCCTGCATACTCAAAGCCAGCGTGAGTAGCATGATTCCAGCGGCACTCGAAAAAAACGGTGTTAGAAAATCGTCACTCATGACCGAAAACAACGCCACCAAAACGAATGGCATGATAGAAACCACCTGCGCCGACAGCTTCGCCTGTGCCGTCTGCACTCGAAGCGACCGGGCGAGCTCGATTTCGCCCTCAACCGTCTCGCGCGCCGCATCGAGCACTTGTCGCATGCTGCCACCCGATTCATGTTGCACGTCCAACGCAACAGCAACAAAAGCAAGCCCAGGCGACGAGTCGCTTCCCTTTAGAACCGCAAGCGCCTCTTCTGCCGAGTGGCCGGTTTCCAAATGGTGCGCAGCCCGTGCGAACAGTTGAGACAAAGGTCCTTTCAGCTCGGAAGACACCTGCCGAAACGTTTGCAGCAACGACAACCCCGACTGAAAGCACACACCCATCGCCCGCAGCGCGTCGGGTACCGCATCACGAAGCGCCTCCTGGCGTCGATCATCCGCGGATCGCAGTACCGACATACCTGCAACCGCAAGACACAGCGGAACCGCCGCCGCGCACACCGACGAACGGGTTGCCACAAATGCCACGCCGGATACGGTGAGCAACACGCCAAGCACAACCGAAAGCGCAGCTTCGCCCGACGAAGGAACCCCTTTCGCCTCGAGACACTCGGCGGCCTCATCCGAAATACGCCGTATGCGACGCGTCTTCCGAAGCACTCGAGAGAAGGGAACAAGCGGCACAATACCATTGCGAAGCGCATGAGCAAGTAAGCCAGACAAGCCGGTTTTTCCTGCGAGCACCCCTTGCCTGCGAGCCGACAACAGCACTGCACGAACAAGCAGCGCTGTTGAGGCGAAAGCCCCTGTAACCGCCATCACGCCGCACAGGGCAAGCGCAGTTGAAGCTTCCATGCCTGAACCTCCTTAGCAGTGGCAACGCCGCAATCGACAAGGCCGTCAACCCATGAGGGTATTGCCAACCATCGACCTTCGTCTGCTGGCGACATTCTGCGAAACATCGTGCTAACCTGGCAAAGACGACGTTGCCGATCGAATGAGAACTCGGCGATCTCACTGACAAAGCGTGACCCATCCAAGCTGCGCGCTGTCTGAACGACCACATCAAGTGCGCTCGCGATGTTCGCCTCGATGACATCGACCGGTAGATCGACCGCATAACGTACCATCGTGGTCAAACGCGACACCGATTCCGCTGGTGAATTCGCATGCAACGTGGTCAGCGACCCGTCGTGTCCCGTGTTCATGGCTTGCAGCATGTCAATCGCTTCAGCAGCGCGACATTCGCCCACCACAATGCGGTCAGGCCGCATGCGCAAGGCATTCACCACCAAATCGCGAATAGTCACCTCACCTGAACCCTCCGCATTCCGCGGGCGCGCCTCCAACCGCACCACGTGTGGATGCTCTAAAAACCGAAGTTCGGCGGAGTCTTCGATGGTGACAATGCGTTCACGGACGGGAATCTCACACGACAGCGCATTGAGCAACGTAGTCTTGCCGCTGCCCGTGCCCCCCGACACAGCAATACTCTTGCGCGAGCGCACCGCCCATTGCAGAAAGCGTCTCATGCGCTCATCAAACGACCTGCGCGCAACCATGTCCTCGAGCGTCATAACCCCCTTCGGAAATTTCCGAATGGTTACCACAGGGCCATCGAGTGCCAGCGGCGGTATGATCACGTTTACGCGATGCCCCTCCGGCAAACGCGCGTTCACCAGCGGCGACGACTCATCGACACGCCGCCCAAGTGGCCCTAAGATACGGTCGATGAGCGCGCGTAACTGCCCTTCGCCGGAAAACGTCTGCGAGCTACGCTCGATCACGCCATCACGCTCGTAGAATACTCGGTTAGGGCCGTTCACCATGATCTCGGTAATGCTGTCATCAGCGAGCAGCCCCTCCAACGGGCCGAACCCAAACACGGAATCCATCAGCTGTTCGGTTAGCGCGCGCCGATGCATCTCGTCAACCGCACGCCACTGCTCGCCCTCGAACACCTGCCGACACGCACTCCGAAGCTCGCTGCGCGCCCTGCTGGGATTATCCGCCATCATCGCTGCCATGTCGTCGACAGACACGAACTTCTGCACCTGCTCCTGCAAGCGCTCAAACTGGCGAGCAGCGTCGATACGTCGCACATCGGCCACCTCAATCGACGCAAATGAGCCCGCAGACACGTTTCCACTCGCGCCCGCTACACACATCGCCCGTTCTAGTAACGTCATCGGGACCCTCCTTCCGCCCGGCGCGACCGCTTGCGACCGAACAATCCGCGCTTCCGTTGCGACCCAGACGCTGATGTCGGCGAACAAGCAGCGGGCATCAATTCAGCAAGCGTTTTTTCGACGCTTACGCACAAGGCACTACGATCGCGGAAAAGCTCGAGTGGTAGCCCGGCGCCAAGCAGCCCTTCGACGTCTTCGCCCCCGTCGGCAAGTTCGATCACGCGCGGCCCGCCGAGTGCACAAGACACATCAACCGACGTGAACGGGGCCCCTTTTGCGCACCGGTTCAGCGCAAACGCAAACGGGCCGGTTGCAATGCCACATCGAGCACAAAGATCGAGTGCGTGCTGACATGCCCACAGCGACGATGGCCGCTGATCAACGAGAAACAGCACCCGTGAAGCCGATTCCAGCAATACAGCATGCTGCTCACCCCAAAATGCACCCGTGTTCACAATTATTACGTCGAACCGATCAGATAGGGCATCTACGAGCGTTGGCACAGCGGTAATGGCAAGCTCACAGCGCTCCAAACGACGAGGGGCTGCCAGCACCGCAGGCATGTTGTCCTGAGGCGTTAAGCGCTCGATTTTACTGGGATCGTCCATCACGTCATCAATGGACAAAGCATCAGATGCGCCCACCAACCGGGCAACGTCGCCAAACTGCAGGTCAAAGTCGGCAAGAAGCGTTTTACGCCCCGCTTGCTGGCTCGCCAACGCCATCAACACTGCCACCGTACTCTTGCCTGCTCCGCCACTACCGCTCACCACGGGAAGCACGAACGCTTTGCCCGCAGTCGCCTGCGTTGCCTGCATTGCCTGCGCAGGAAATACGTCTACAACCGGAGTCGAAGCTGGAGCAGTCAACACACCGCCCCCTTCGCACGAAACGTTGCCCCGTATCGCATGCGCTGAATTGTCGCTATAAGCTTCTCCGCGGGCAATGCGTTTCCGTTCGGCATATCGTCGCGCGAAATCGCGAGGAAGCAGCGGATCATCGAGTCCGGCTTTTCCCATTCTCGTGGCAAACGAGCCGGTCAACTCACCACACGTAACCAAATGTACCCTGCGGGAGCGTCGATCAGCCTTGATTGCAGCAGCAAGATTGATCGGCTCCACGTCGTCACATGACGCCACCCACACCTCGTCAACCTCGTCATCTTGCGCAAGAGCGCGCCGCAACTCATCTCCCGAAGAGAACAACTTCAGCCATTGTTGAGACGACAGATCTTCACCACCCAGCCCCAAAATCTCTGGGGACCTCATACTCGCCTCGTCGGCGCAAAGCGCTACAGCCTTTCCCATCAGCGTTCCTCCTTCCGCTCTTCTTCGTACAGCAACTTCGCGATAGTCTGCGCATCGGTGGAACCAGCCATTTCGGCCCCATCAGTCTTGTTACCCTTCGAGCCGTTTTTGTTTTTCGACGGCTCAATGCCGTCCTTCTTTTCGCCAGCATCCTGTTCACCATCCGCTGCATTACCTTCTGTGACGGCATCCTTTTGCGATGTATCATCGGAGGCGTTCCCGCCGTCGGCAGCGGACGAACGTTTGTCTTTGTCAGCGGTGTCGTTCGCTTTGGCCTTCACAGCCTGCGCCCCCTCACCGGGCAACGTGAAGTACAGCTCCATTTTCTGGGCGGCGGCAACAATACCCTGAGCGATATCGGGCTTCACGGCGATGGTTATCCACGAAACGCTTTCATGGGAATCAGTGTCGCGTTCTCCTGCACTCGTCGCCAACACCAACACGTCACTTGCTATGAGATCGGTCGACGTGCCGCCTGTGGCGTACATGTCGACACGCGATCCAGCCGTTATGGCACCACCGACTGCTTGAACGTCTTTCGCTGGAACGCTAACTGCAATCAACCCAGCAGGCACATCAAGCTGGCGCGTTTCGCCTTCGAAGCGTCGCTCGCTCACCACTTCTCCGGCCAAAATCGTCGATGCAGTAACGCGGTCCTGAACGTCCTCGATCGACGTCGCGGCCCCTTCTGGCAGCAAATCGGCAACCCAAAGCTGAGTTTCAACCGCCGAAGCGTCAACCGCTTCACCAGCAAAGATGTCTCGCTTCGCCACAACAACTTCAACTTGCTCGCCACCATAGCGCGCAAGTGCCTCGGCGCGAGCTTCGTCAACTTCGCCGCGCACCCCCTGTAAGTACAAGCCCACACACAGAGCACACACCACGCCACATGCCAAGCCGAGCACAACCGTTGTCTTTCGCTTCATTCCTTCCCCTTCTGATCGGATGCACAGCTGAGTATGAACGGAAGGTTCTCGCACTGCGTAGCAGACTCTTTGACGCAACGCAGCACTTTTCCAACGCAAATCAAGCGAAACCTCATGACATTCCTTGCACGACCACACGAAACATCTTGCAGAAACCTTGCAGAAACCAAACGCCAACCAGGTGGAAGTCCAAGGGAAACAAGATCACTGCCTACCGCAGGCAGTAACGAGCGGTACGAAACAAGCCATTCGGCAGCTATTCCAAACTAGCTATATAAACGTACGTTGATCTTCTGTATAAAGCGAAAGCAATATTAACGAACGCTTATATATTGTGATATAGTGCAAAAATATTAGCGAACGTTAATAGGAGAGCAAAATGAGGATAGTCAATGCATCCGATTTTGGAGCCGCCATTAGAAAGCGCAGAAAGGAGCTTGGCTACACTCAGGCGGAGCTGGCAAGCTACTGTGGATGCTCGGCGGTGTATTTGTCAAACTTGGAGAACGGAAAAGAAACCGCTGAAATAGGCAAGGCCCTGTTCATAGTGGGGCGTCTTGGCTTGGATCTTTTTGCGATGAAAAGGACCGGTGAGCCGCTATGAAACTGGAGGTTTATGCCGAAAAGAATGGTGTCAGCATCCACGCTGGCGCGATAGAGACCCAGCCGGGTGTTGGGGAGTCCTTCTCGTATGATGAAGAATGGCTTTCTGCTCCCGACGCTAGGCCATTGTCAGTAACGCTCCCTTTGCAAAACGAGGCGTTTGTGGCGAAAAAGATGCGACCATATTTTGAGGGGTTACTCCCGGAAGGTAGTGCGCGCAGCGCGCTTTCATCGCGAGTTCATGTCTCTTATGCCGCTTATGTCAAGCTGTTGGCTGCAGTGGGTCGCGAGTGTATAGGTGCTGTATCGCTTCAGGGTCCAGCTGCAACCAGAGAGGACAGCTACGTCGAGATAAAAGATGACATTTTCGAGCGTCTTGCGAAGCGAAGTTATTCTGTGGCGGCAGAGGTCAGCGAGAGAGTTCGCTTCTCCCTTGCGGGCAGCCAGGCAAAGATTGCGTTATATCGAGGGCCTCATGGCACATGGTATGAGCCAACTGGCTTGGCACCGTCCACTCACATCCTCAAGCCTGCTGGGGAGAGGTTTCCTGATTCGGCGGTTAATGAGTGCATATGTACGCTCGCAGCAGGGATAATGGGGCTTACTGTTCCGAAGATCGAAATATTGGATATTGATGGGCCCATTGTTTGCACGGAGCGCTTTGATCGTGATTTATCAAGGTCGATTCGTAAGCTTTCCGGTTTGCCCGTGCCTATCCGTTTGCATCAGGAGGATTTCTGCCAAGCAACGGGTACTGTACCTGAGCACAAGTATGAAGAGGGGGGCGTTCGGTATCTGGACAAGGTGGTTGACCTGATAGGATCGATGTCGACGGATCCAGTTGCCGATCTCCGGATGCTATGGGATGTTGTGGCGTTCAACTATCTGATAGGTAACTGCGATGCTCATTTGAAAAATATCGCCTTGTTGAGAGATTCGACGTGGCGGGAGCTGCGTCTTGCGCCTGCATATGATCTTATTTGCACGTCGCGCTATAGCGGTTTGTCTAGACGGATGGCTATGTCTATTGGTGGAACCTATGCGCTTGAAGATGTTACTGCAGGGTCATTCGAGAATATGGCAAAGTCGATGAAACTTCCCTGTGGTCGTGCTATGAAAAGGCTCGAAGAACTTGCGGGATCTGTTGAAGGTGCAATAGAGCAATCGCTTACCCAATTGGAGGACGGCGGAGTGAACTGCGCTGAGCTTGGTGAAATGATTCTTGATGAAGTGCGCAACAATATCGCCAGGCTGTAAAAGTTAGCATCGAGTTTTGGAAGTCACACAACAAGCAGTTTGCACAAGATTACCAATTTGCACTGTTGCGCGATGCGGCTCGATGTGGCACAATGTGCAACTGTTGCTTCGGCAATGAACGAAACCGGTCGCTTGGCGCAGCGGGAGCGCAACTGCCTTACAAGCAGTGGGTCGCAGGTTCAAATCCTGCAGCGACCACCATGAACAATGTGCGGCCCCTTGGATGTTCACCCAACGGGCCGCTTGCATTCGTCCTTTAAAAGAAATACGCTGCCTTTGTCCTGTCCCAGAATACGAACGTTCTCCTACAGCCGAAGCAAAAATCAGACCTGTAATCAACCGTAGTCCCCTCGCCGCAAACGAAAGCAATGCTGAAGTTCTCGCTTCCGTTACAGACGTCCAAAAATGTAGAAGCTTTGTTGCCGAATGAGTTTAATGTCTTCGTTCGAAGACTCGTGCTACTATCCGTATCGAAGCACGGCGGAGGCTCTCCCTCCCTCCCCATTCGCCTCCGTATCGTGCAATAAGGCCAAGCGATTCATCCCCGCTTGGCCTTATTTTTTCTCGAGAAACGCTGCTTGAAGCCAAACAAACGCGCGATGCGCCCAACAACAACCACGGAAAGGATCAGCCCATGAAACGACTGTCCCGCATAGCACTGGTGTGCGCCATCGCCTGTGCTGTTGTAGTTGGGGGATCAAATATCTGGGTTATCGCCTCCACAAAGTCGAGCATTCTCACCTACGAGGAAGCAACCACTCGCGCGCAGGCGGGGTATATCGCCGACGCTATTGTGGTGCTTGGCGCAGGACTGCGCGCCGACGCAACGCCTTCGAGTATCTTGCGCGACCGCCTTGACGACGGTATCGCACTGTATTTTGCCGGCCTTGCGCCGAAGCTTATCATGAGTGGTGACAACGCAACCGTCTCACACAACGAAGTTGCCGCAATGAAAGCATACGCTATCGAGAAAGGCGTGCCATCCGAGGACATATTCTGCGACCACGCAGGCTTTTCCACCTACGACAGCATGTACCGCGCGCAAAGCATCTTCGGCGCACGCAGTATCGTAGTTGCCACGCAGTCATACCACCTGCCACGTGCACTCGCCGTGGCGCAAACCCTTAAAACCCAGGCAATTGGCGTGCCAAGCGACTACCAAAGTTACAGCGCGCAGTTCTGGTATGACGTGCGCGAAATTCCAGCACGAACAAAAGACCTGTTCAAAGCCATTGTTGGGGTACCTTCGACCGTAGGCGGCGAAATGATCAGCCTAAATCAGTCGGGCAATGTTACCAACTAACTGAAACACAGGGGGCAAACACTGAGTAATTGCAGCTTCGTTAGCACAGCGACCTTCCGGTGAAGCTCACCGAAGTGGCGGGAAGCACTAATTAACTCCGGCCTCGCCAGCACAGAACAAGACCCCCAACAGTCAGTGCTTCGCTCGTTGCTGTTAGTTGCCGCCCGCAACATCACCGTTTTCTGAAGTGTCCGGCATCCGCCAGAGCAGCACGAAGCCCAAGATGAACAGGATCACCAACGACAGCACGCCTGCGCTCGAATTGCCCGTGATCTGCGTGAACACGCTTACTAAGAACGTCCCCATAACAGCTGCATACTTGCCGAAAATATCGAAGAAGCCGTAGTACTCATTGGCGTGCTCCTTCGGAATAAGCTTGCCGAATTCGCTGCGGGAAAGCGCCTGGACGCCGCCTTGGAACATGCCCACGCAAAACGCCAGCACCCAAAACTCGACGGCAGTGCGCAGGAAGAACGCCGCGAATAGCGTGATACCCGCATACGCCGCAACCGCAACCATCAGCATGCGACGACATCCGAAACGCTTCGACAAGCGCCCGTATGCGATAGCCGAGGGAAACGCGACGAATTGTGTCATCAGCAGCGCCAGCACTAGCTGCGTCGAATCGATGCCCAAATCGGTACCGTAGCTCGTAGACATCTTAATGATGGTGTGCACGCCGTCGATGTAGAAGAAAAACGCGAGCATGAACAGGCGCAACTTTCGGTCGCGCACAATATTGCGGCACGTGCGCAACAAACCAGAGAACGTGTCGCGCACCAGGTTTGGCGTGCGCTCTTTGTAGTGGGTCTGATGCACGTTGCGACACAGCGGAATACTAAACGCAACCCACCACGCAGCCGTCAGTACAAAAGCAATCTTCATACCCAACGCGGTGTCGATACCAATCGCGCCACCACCGAGCACAATAGCCAAGCTAGCGATGAACGGAATGCACGAACCAATGTAGCCCCACGCATAGCCATGCGATGACACCTCGTCGAAGCGATCTTCGGTGGTAGCGTCAACCAGAAACGCATCGTAGAACACCATTGATCCATTCAGCATAACCGATGACACTACGTACACGATCAGAAACGGCAACGCCGCCTGCGGCAACCCCAACGCCGCACAGGCAACTGCACCCGTTCCGATGGTTCCCACTAAAAACTTCTTCTTGTTGCCGCGCAGGTCGGCCAAACTTCCCAGAATCGGCATGAGGAGCGCCAAAATAAGCGAGGCCACCGTTTCGGCATAGCCCCACGCCACCACCACCGACGAGCCCTCTTCTGCAAGCGATGCAAAGTAGATGGGAATGAGCGCCGTTGACAACATAACAAACGCCGAATTTCCCACGTCATAGAGGATCCAGCTTTTCTCCTGTTTGGTTAGCTTTCCCTTCACGGAACGTCCTTCCAGACAATCATGTGAAACGTACATAGCAAAATTATGTGCTCTGGTTTCGCATTGTATAGTATGCGGAACAGTGCGACAGGTTAATTGTTAGTTAACTTCGTGTAATATTAACCCTATTCTGACCAGGTGTTTTGTAGTTCATGAATGTAAAATATCCTAACTTATCCTAAGTTGCTTGAACTTTGCGAGGGAAGCCTGATTTTGCGTACGCCTTCGCGAGGGCTTCGGCGAGCTTTTCTGGCGATGGTTTTAGGTAATGTGTGCCGGTTACTCCGGGAAGCTTATGACCCATTAAAAGCTCCAAAGTGTCGTAGTCGATGCCCCAATCGTATTGCGCGAAAGTGCGCCATGATTTGCGCAAGTTGGCGAATGGAACGTCGGCTGCCAAAGAGTAAGGCTCCCACAAGCGATTGAGTGCATGCGTGTTCAGCGGGAGCCCGTCGCCACGGTCGGCAAGCCACTCGCGCCCGTCAGATATAAGGGCGCACGCTATCTCATGAAGCCGTGTGCTTACGGGTCGTTTCACCGCCATACCCGCTTTCGTGGGCAGGGGTGTTTGCTGTTCCCCGCGCAGGGTTGCCGCCCATATGCGCGGGGATTCTTTGTATCTGAACCATCTTTAAGCAAGTATCGCTTTCTTGGGGCGTCCCGCCTTAGGGGATTCGGCCTTGCGGGCTTCCACGCTGTGGCGAGTTATCCAGGTGCGGCCTTCATAGTCGAAGGTTTCCAACAATCCTGCCTTCACCATCTGAGATACACGCCCAGGCGTTATACCAAGCTCTCGTGCCGCCGCAGCAGATGTCATGCGGGGTACTGTGTCCTTGCCAGCATTAACGGCTACTACCAGGTTTTGACCGCCGTGTTCCGGCTTGTTTCCGAATGTTGGTTCGGGGAATACTTGGTCATGCATTGCCCGGTGCTCCATTTCTGCTTGGAGCCAGTCGGCAGTCATCTCACACACTTCGCGAAAGTTTGCACCCTGGGTGCCGCCATCCATGTCATAAGGGAAGGCAAGAAACAACCCATCATCTTCAAAGACTTCAAACTCGTATACGTAAAGCATCTCTATGCTCCTTTCATATCGCTGTGAGGGGCTATTTGAGACCTGCTTGCTTCTTCATTTCATCGAAAAGCTTAAGCTTGATTTCCTTGTTTGATTACCAGTCAGAATGTCACTGCTCCAAAACGATGTGGTGAGCTGGTCGCTTTGCCACGCCGTTTGAGTACCAGTCAGAATGTCACTGCTCCAAAACAACACCTCGTTACGCGTGCGCAAAGAGGTGGTTTGAGTACCAGTCAGAATGTCACTGCTCCAAAACTACTACTCAATCTCCTAGATTTGCATTGCTCGTTTGAGTACCAGTCAGAATGTCACTGCTCCAAAACTTACTGGTTCCAGCGTCAATGCTGATTTAGGTTTGAGTACCAGTCAGAATGTCACTGCTCCAAAACATTCCAATTACCTTGCAAACAAAACCAACCGTTTGAGTACCAGTCAGAATGTCACTGCTCCAAAACTCGCAGAGCGCGGTAAGCTCTTCGGGCGTGTTTGAGTACCAGTCAGAATGTCACTGCTCCAAAACGCCAGACCAAGGGGGTATTTTGAACTTATGGTTTGAGTACCAGTCAGAATGTCACTGCTCCAAAACCATATCGTCGCTAATTGGTGACTTAATCACGTTTGAGTACCAGTCAGAATGTCACTGCTCCAAAACTTACTGGTTCCAGCGTCAATGCTGATTTAGGTTTGAGTACCAGTCAGAATGTCACTGCTCCAAAACTACAACCACAACATGGTGCGGCGGCGTGGAGTTTGAGTACCAGTCAGAATGTCACTGCTCCAAAACTGGTTAGGTATCATTTGCCCAGTTCATAGGGTTTGAGTACCAGTCAGAATGTCACTGCTCCAAAACCGTTGAAGCAAATCCTTCCCTGCGTAGAAGGCGTACGATCTGACTGTCCGATCAGCAAAGTCTCAAGAAATCGCTGATCAATAAGCAGTTTTCTTTCTTTGCAGTATACCGAACAAGAAGAACCTCCCTCTAATACCAGCACCTTAATTCCAAGAAAAAGCACGTGTTCATAGAAGGATTCGAGCTCATTCTCGGCCAAAAAGGTATGCAAATTGATGAAAAGAAGTACCCCGTCAAAACCCATATCAGCTGCATATTCAACAAAGCACATAAGATTGTCAAAGAGCGAAGCATCCTCGGGCACTTCAACATTGAAGTTAAAAGCCTTAAGAAATGTGGCCAGATCCCATTCTACCTCGAAAGCGTAGTCGCCTTGCATCTGATACCCCAGCTGAGATACCACCACCCTCAGTTGAGTACCCAGTCTTTCAATTTGCCCCCTTAGATCATCATCCTCATGTGCAATTCCAACCGTCTTTGCGTACAAACCCCCAAATAGTTTCTTATGTTTCCACGGTAATGCAAAGGGATTGACTATTGGCAAGAACGCCGCACCAGCATTCACTGCCTCACCTTCATCATCCCACACCGTATAAGGCTCTATCGAGTCCTCTCCTTTTCCCGATAAAACAGATTGACAAATTCGCGCAAAAAACGCTGGAGATTCTATTTGCAAAACAGAAACATACTGGGAATCAATCTCGACCGCATGCTCTATCCCTGCAAAGCAAACTTTCATAGCACTAAAAGCTCTTCCATGGTGTCCACTTCATCATAAGCCCCGCGACCCCCGGTGATGTAGACCATAGTGGCAAATTGCTTCTCCGTTACCTGCAGCACCTGGACCAAGCCTTCAGACGGCCTGTTCTTTCGCAAGCGCGCAATCGCGCTGTTTGCCGCATTGTCGTTTACCACCAGTTTCGCATACACCGACTCTTGAATCATCAAGTAGCCCTCCTTGATCAGGTGTTTACGAAAGAGTCGGTATTGTTTACGCTGTCGTGCCGTTTCAACGGGAAGGTCAAAGAACACAATCAGTCTCATATAGCGAACCCTCCCTTTCTTCTGATCGCTTTGTGTCGTGCTCATATGAGGGCAAAGTCATCAATGTCATCTACAGCAATTCGCTTATTGAGCGCATTGATGCATTGCTGGACATACTGAGAGACAACTGACACCAAACGATACAATCCGCCACGATAGGACACCTCTTTGTTTGCAAGGTCGGCAAGCTGTCTGCGCATGACGGCATCAAATTCTCCCGCAAGGCAATCCACCACCAATCTGTCCACGGCAGGGCGGAAAGGCTCCATCAGATCGCACGTGAGATTGAACTGGTTGTACTCATTTCTATGACAGATCCCCACCTGCGTGATGCATCCACGAGAGGTTACCTCTCGGTTAACCATGGAAAGCAAAATGGCATACCCGTAGTTCAGTGCCGCATTAATTGGTGTGTTTGTCTCACGAGAGAAATCTGGTCCAAACAAAGCCGCAAAATATAACCGAGCCGCCTGAGCTTCCCTGTTCGTCACGTCCCCCGAACGAACTTCTGGAATAACCCCATACAACGTCTTTGCCTCACGATCATAGTCGCGTTCTTCCAAGAAACGCGCTTGCTCCCGAATCTTGTCGCGTACAACCTTCTGCCACACACGCTTTTTGATGGGCTCGCCCCACTCCATCTGCTCTGCTATGCGCTTACTGGTGTTATGCGCTCCATAGAGGGGTAAGTACTGCCCCACCGGATTGCATTTATCGTCGCTCACCAGCAAAGAAATCTTGCTCTGTGCCAGTTCCGCCATAAGATACGCACTGATATAGACCTGTCTGGTCTGCAATATAATGGTTGAGATTTCAGACAAATGCACCTTTGCGGTGCCATCCTCTTTGCGCACCACTAAGTAGCCACTTTTGTACGACAAGCGACAAGGGCTTTCTACGAATACCGTCCTAAAGGCCAATATGCGTCCGCCTTTCAAACATTCCCGTCACAGACTGGTCGATAAAGGTGATACCACCTCCTTTGGTCAAAATGTTACTGTAGGAGGGATGGATACACCCCGCATATTTGGAACCCCCAGCACATTCCAAAATCACCATATTTCGCGCTCCACTGGCCGCTTCAACCAACGCTCGCAAAACAACTCCCTGAGATTCCGCCCCCAATCCAGAAAAAACACCTTCAAGCCGCTCAATTTGAAGCAGCTGCGATAGCTTCGGTGAATACCCTTTAAGCGAGCTAACAATTGTCAGAAATACCCGATCTCGTTCTGCACTTGTAGTCGGCTTTCCTTCAATGACTCGCAGCATTGTCCACATCTCATCGCGATTGAAAGCAACCGCCACGGCATTTCTTGCCTCTCTCTTTCCTGTCAGATACAAGCGATTTCCGTCAAACTCCATCAGCTGACGCTTGTATATTTTTGGGCGAACGATTTTAACGAACTCAAATCCCTTTTCCTTAGCAAGACCTCGGGCGTATTCAGCTAAGGCGTCACTATGGGAAGTAATGCTCGACGCCACAGAAACCGGGACCTGCGCAAATTCCAGCACGGATACACCCTTTTTATTCATAGCTTTATAAATGAAAAAGTATGCAAACTCGGTTCCCGAATATCCACCGTACTTCATGGGGTCAAGCCCCTTTTTCAGCGAAATACCTGGGGCTTTCTTCCCTCCACGCGGAGAGTAGATGGTCGCTGTCCAGAACGCTCCGCTTGTCTCTTCGGGCATCCTTGAAATGAAACATTGGCGGCAATCAAAATAACGCTTAAGGCGTTCCAGCTCTTTATTTGGAGCCCAGTCATCTATGACAATCTCGCCTGTCTCCGTGTCGTACCCTGGACGCATAAAACTCTTGATCAAAAACGACGAATCACCAGGCAGATGCCCCCGACGTGCCTCGTTTGCTTCCCTTTTCACAAAGGCTCTTAGCATTTTCGCGTATCGAATTGGATTCTCGTACACATCGTTATGACGCTTCAAGATAAAGCGTCCGATTTCTGCCGCCAGCAATGCATCGTGAGCATGATGGAAATCATTCGCCTCACGACACTTCGGGAAAAGCGGTGGGATGCCATCTTTTTCTCGTTTGTGCTTACCAGGAAATTCGCGCAGCTCATGAGACAGAGCCGCTTTGATCGGCACAATGCTCACCTCTGGATACTGCGCATCCAAAAGCATTTGCACTGTCTTTACAACTTGATGCGTTTCTACCAGCTGGCGCGCAACAAAACCCTTCATCTGCCTTTCAGAAATACCTGAGCGCATAAGGTTGTTGTATTTCTTGTCTCCAATGAGCTTTGCGTCGTGAAGAGCCCTCCAATACGGTGCCATCTTCCTGCGAACGCCCTGGTCAATCAGCATCTGATCAGACTTTGCTTCATTTTCAGAGGCCAACACCAGAGCTTTGTTCTCGAAACTATCATCTTTGATATATGACTGGGGAATGATATGGTCAACATGATAGTCGCCTGAAGAAAGCCGCTCGATTTTGATAGGCGTACCCGAATACAACGACTTGCCACCTTGCATGAAATACAACGTCAAGCGCTCATTCAGATCGACGTTCCCCTTTGCGTGTTCAGCCAGCTCTTTCGATACTTCGCTATCCCAAAAACCAGACGCATTTTCCTTCAGCTTTGTCATGGCGTCCTTCAACGCATCGTAGCGCCTTTTTGTGCGTTGCCCCCGTTTTTTAGCATCTTCCCCACGCGCAACCTCAACAAAGATATTGGCAGGCGCATGTCCCGCTATATCAACAATCTCTTTAACAATGAGCAATGCCTGGCTGATACTACGACGCAACGCCGGTGATCCGGGAAGATCTTCCAAATTCAATCCCGCACCCAAAAGATGCTCTTTATTCCAATCATCAATTACCTTGGTAAACTCCAGATTGTCATCATGCAAGACTTCCATAAGAACCATGGCGTTCCCATGCGACTTACCCGTGTAATTT
Source organism: Adlercreutzia sp. ZJ141 (assembly GCF_011038965.1). Taxonomy (GTDB): domain Bacteria; phylum Actinomycetota; class Coriobacteriia; order Coriobacteriales; family Eggerthellaceae; genus ZJ141. The sequence goes on from NZ_JAAKEB010000006.1 coordinate 92,498, forward strand.
GGATTCCCCTCACGTAGCACATCCATAATTGAGCGTTCACCGTCATCCGTGGAGACCTTTATCTCACACAACAGCTTTTTCGACAGCTTTCCCCAGCCCGTAAATCGCTTACGAACGATTTTGTCGATTTTCTCACTTGTTAAACGCTCGCCATACTTTGTCTTGAGCTTATCGCGAAATATGCCGCGATCTTCGAAGAGAGTGCTCCACAGAATGATTTCTTCAACCATATCGTAATCTGAGCCCGTGATATCCTCAACACCAAGAACATCCTTGAAGAAGTGATACGACGTCAACTTTGACTCAAAGCCGCTTTCGCCTTGCCCACCCGACACATGCACATGACTATGACAGCGCGGGCTCTGCGCCATCCAATCAGATACTTTTTTGTAAGTTATTTTGCCCTTGCGCTGTTTGAACAGCTCTTCCATCATGTCAGTGCGATCAGCATAATCGAAGCGATGCTTCTTGTCTCCATCTTGTGTAAATCGTGCCCCGTTGAGCTCGTTAAGCACGCAAAACTCTTCATAAAGCAGCGAGCTTTTAGGAAGAACCGGTTCACCCTGCAAATACGTACACGTGCCCGTCATGCGACGGATAAATGCCTCGGCACTGGCATCCTTGTCAATAATGTCTTCCCAGTTCCAAGGATAGATCTTCGTATCCTCCATACCAGGCTTGCGAATTGACCACGCAAAGCGCGGATCTCCGTCGGGCTTGTCGCCTGCTCTGCGCGCGCCCTTTTGCGTAAGTGGCCCCACGTAATAGGGGATGCGAAACTCAACAAGCGATTCCAGCTCTTTTTCATGTTCAGCCAAAAACGGATAGAACCGCGACTGGTTTTGAATAATGGCGTGCATTTCTTCAAGATGCAATTGGAAAGGGATGGCTCCATTATCGCTCGTTTTAAGACGGCGCAGAAAGCGCTCATTCTCAAAGTCTTCTATCATGCGAAGATAGCGCCCGTCTGCTTCTGCGGCCGTACCCTTAAAAAGACCTTGTGTCTCTTTTTTGAATTCATCATATGAAGTCATACCATGCACTTCGTTGTACTTCGTATAACCCTTGGCCTTTGCCTTGTCATACATATATTTCTGTGGATGCATCTCAGTAGCCGGATAAAATGAACCGCGGAAGAAAGCATCGAACTTCTCAGGCGCATAATCCTTCACCAGGGCTTTGAGCATCTTGAGCTGGTCTTTATACCTGTTGTATTCGGCTACTTTGTTCTGAGAAAGCGATCCTCCAGGATTAGCTGAAAGTAACCCCTGTAGAACATAAGAAGAGTAGACCGCTCTCATAGAGTCAAAGAACAGGCGAGCTTCTTCGGGGCAGATTGCTTCGAAATCCTCTACCTCATCATCTTTGGAAAGGCTTATCTTGGTCTTTTTGTCCTCGGGCGCTTCTTCGCCGATAAAGAACACGTGAGCAAGTTCCGCACTTACACCCACAATAGCTCCAGCCAGAGCCTTTGCCATGTTCTTTGCCGCCTTCGCATTAAACCCAGCAAGCGCATCTTCGTCTGCATCGCTCAGTGCCGCAATTCCAAGAAGCGGAACGATGCGTTCTTTGATAGCTGTGCGTGACTGCTGTGTATTACCCAAAGCCTCGGCTATCGCCTCTGCATTATCCTGAGCGGTGCAGCTAATGCCTTTTTCATCACACCATTCACTTAGCTTAAGGCACAAATCTTGTACTGAAGCATCCATGTCTGCATGTTTGGAAGAAAGCTCCTTATTGCCCTGCTGAAGGAAGTTCCCGCGATGCTTGACAATGTTATGCAAAGCCAGATAGATAAGCCTGATATCTGCCTTTTCGTCTGTTTCCATCAGATATGCACGCAGGTGATATATCGTAGGAAACGCTTTGTAATAGTCCTTTTCAGAGAAGTTAGAATTATTAAAGAGGGGCCAAGTATAACTTACGTGACCTTCTTCGCGATCTTCTGACAACAAGCGCGATTGCCCGAGGCGCACAAAGAATTCTGGATCGATTCGGTTCATCTCTTCTAAGAAAAACTCTTGTAGCAAATCAAGACGCCACCGCCTTCGCACATAACGACGCCGCTGGCCACGCGGAACACGCGCCGCTGAAGCCGGTTCAGCATTAGGAAACAAACGACTACCCCATGTAGGCTTGCCCTTGAAATGGCACAGATTGCCCTCGGCATCAGTAACCGCCCACCCCACGGAGCCTGTTCCGATATCGAGGCCTATGCTGTATTCGTCAACATTTCTCAGGTTCATGCTTCCCATTTCCTTTCCTGCGTGCTAAAGTGGCAACGTCTTGATACCAGTCAGGACGTTACTGCGAGTCAAAATACGGCTTAGCCAAAAATGCCTTTCTCGAAGGCGCCACGTAGGTGGCATATTCTGACTCACGAAGAACCCTTTCGAGGGTTCTTTTCTTTTCTTAACCTACGCTCTGTATATGACGTTTTTACCATACTTTCGTAGATTATTTGTCCCATACAAGGGAAATGTCCAACGAGCTGTATCGGCAGTGGAAGGAATACGATAATTAGGCAAGCTTAGGCTGACTTCAATATACGTTAACGAGTAGGTGGTGTGATATGAAGGAATACGACGAGGTTATCGTACCCGATGGACGGATTGGCCACATCATCGAGCTTTTCGATAACGGCGACTGCTACGTTGAGTTTAGAACACCAGATGGACCCGATGCATACGAAGACGAGTTTTTCAAAGCGAACCAGGTGAAACTTGCTGATATTTATGTCCGTGATTAACAGCAATGTGTCAGCAGGGCGTACATACACCGTCAAGCCTGGTGATACGCTTTCTCGTATCGCTGCAAAGTACGGTACAACTTACGTAGACATTGCGGCAAAGAACGGTATTGCTGACCCGAACAAAATCTATCCAGGGCAAAGGCTTGTAGTCTAGCGACAATTTGGGGCACCGTGGAATCGGTGCCCCAAATTCGTGCGTTAGAGAGCGATTACGAAAGTTGTCTATCTGATCTTTTTCATATCGTCTGCAACAAGTGTTTTCAGATACTCGGTGACGTTTTCTTGAGATTTCAGCCAATCGTACATGGCTTCATCTTCGGCATTCGGATAGAACCGTAGTACAAGCTGCTTGACGCTCTTTTTCCTGTAGGTGTTCTCTGCCTTTCTCTGTGCATCTGTTTTCATATCTATAGCGATGGTATGATGGGCGGTGAAGCGGTGCCGCCCGCTTTTGCAAGCGGCACCTTTTGGCTATCGGGTGGCTTTCCGGTTATTCTTGCGGTGCCAAACGCTAAAACGAATAACCCAGTCACCCAGAGCCAGCTCCACGCTAACCCTTTTCATCGCTTCACCTCCTTTCGTTTCCTGGCACTTGATATTATATGGTATACCACATAATAATGCAAGAAAAATTTTGAAATAATATGAGGTGAATCTCTATATTTTGTACGTTTGACAAGGATTGCGGTGAAAGTTGAGCTGGTGTCGCCGATCGGTTTCAACTCACGCATATTAAGGGCTCAATAATCTGCGGTGTGTCCTTCGGAATTCCCCGCTCTTTGTGCGTTTTATGTGCCGGAGATTGTAAACTTTTCATATCCTAACTATATCCTAAGTTAACGCTATTAGCGTGTTTCTCGTAACTCTCGAATATGTAGAGCCAGTTCACGGGCTTGTAAAAAGCATATGGGGCAGTTAGAGTTCACTGTTAGTCAAGAACGAGCGGGGTGGCGAAATTAATCAGCGGTTCCCTCGCTGTTGGAACAAAAACGACAAGGAGGGCATAACATGCCAGCGATCATAACCCACGACTTCTTTGGCCGAGATGTATACGACGACCTGTTCCAACTCATTGGCGGCTCGAAGGACGAAGCGGATGCGTTCCTGCTCGGAAACCAAGGGCCCGACCCACTGTTCTACAGTGTCATCACACCTACAGTCGCGCGCTTCCACACACTGGGCACACGCATGCACCTAGATGCGCCTTCCGAACTCATACATGCCTTGAAGGCGTCCATTTTCGAGCTTGACGAGCACGACCGCGCAATCGGTCGAGCCTACGCCTTAGGGTTTATCTGCCATTACTCACTCGACAGCACGATGCACCCATTCGTTTACGCAAGCCAGTTCGCCCTATGCGATGCCGGCGTACACGGACTTTCGCGCGAAGACGGCTCTGAAGTACATGCCATTATCGAAAGCGAGTTCGACGAAATGGTGCTGTTCACCAAACGAGGGCTTACCATTGCGTCGTTTAATCCCTCACGCGAAATCCTGCAGGCAAGCGAACGCGTACTGCGCATCATAAGTGCCATGTATGCCTTCGTTGCGAGCACCACCTATGGCGTGCGCGTGCCTAAGCACTTGTTCTCTATCGCCGTACACGATTTCCGCATCGCGCAGCGTGCGTTCCGCTCGCCTTCCGGCATCAAGCGCAGCATTGTGGGAGCCGCCGAAGAAATTGTTCGCCCGTACTCGTTCTTCCGCGCCATGAGCCATCGCAACGTTGCGCTTTCGCACAGCGCATTCGACAATCACGACCATGCGCCTTGGACGTGCCCATTCACGGGAAGCACCAGCACCGATGGATTTTGGGAATTGTACGATCAGGCCCTTCATGTGGCGAAGCGCAACATTGTCGCATTCGAAAGCCCCTCTTTCAGCGAAGCCGAAGCCCGTGCGCTCACCGGCGAGTTGAACTTCTCGGGTGAACCCGCAGCCGCCTACATCACCAGCGTCGAACCTATCGCCGCGAAGGAGGATGCATGCTCGAGGTAGTGCTTGCCATCCCCTACTGGCTAGAACTCACCGCAACGGTGTTTTGCGCCATCAGCGGTGCCATGGCGGCGGTACGCGCACATTACGACATTTTCGGCGTCGTGTGTCTCGCTATTGTCACGGGGCTTGCCGGCGGCATGATCCGCGACGTGTTCTTACAAAACTACGGCATTTACGCGTTCCAGCAACCCACACTCATCCTCGCCTGTGTGATTATGGGCTTGGTAGTGTTCTACCTGGGCAGGTTGGTCACGTATTTCAATCCTATCACCGACTTCGTCGAGTGCCTGTCAACTGCCCTGTTCGTGGTACTGGGCACAGGAAAAGCGCTGTCGGCCGGGCAAGAGGTGGTGCCTGCCATCATCCTGGGCATGATAACCGCAATCGGCGGCGGTGTTGTGCGTGACATCTGCATGACACGCCCCCCGTCGACGTTTCAAGCAGGCCCACTGTACTCCGTGGCAGCGCTCGTGGGAGCCACGGTGTTTGCGCTCATGAAGCAGAATCACCTGCTCGAACAATACGCCGCCACCTCATGCGTGATTCTGGTCATTGTGCTGCGCTACGCCGCGCTGTATTTCAATTGGAGCACGCAAACCGCCCGCGACCATTCGGGCATCGTAGTACGTGCCATCACGAAGCCGGTAGTTATCGCCGCGCAGAAGGCACGCCCGCCGAAAGGAAAACTCGCCCGCGAAAAGTCGCTAAGCACCTACGGCAAAATCGCGGCGCGCCTGCAGCAGTGGGTCACGCAGTTCGAGGTTGACGAGGTAACCGTTATCCCTAAGAATACTGAGAACAACACGCAAAGCGGTAAGAATAAATCGATGTCCTGCCCCGATGAAGAAGAATGTATCGAAAGCGACCTGATAAGCGTCGACCGCGGCGAGCTGCGTAGCTTCCTCGAAGAGCTCTACGAGAAGCATCACCAGGTAAACGCCTCAAAACGCTAGGAAACACTGAGTAAGCTGGCCTTGATCAGTGTTTTCCTTGCGACCTTGCGCCGCACAGTAAAAGGCGGGCGCTTCCATTTGTGAAGCACCCGCCCTCATGGTAACTATCAAAGAGCTTATGTGAGCCTTGAGAGTTTACACGTTGCGCAACATGACGTCTTCCATGATGTTTGACACGTCTTCGCACGCATCGCAGCAACGCTCCATGCGCTCGAAGATCTGCGACCACACATGCACGCGCATTGGCTCATCACGATCCTCAGTGTGCAAGCTGCGGATGACATCGATATAGAGCTGGTCGCCCTCTTCCTCACAGTCGTTCACCTTGATAATAAGCTTCTTGAAGTGCTTCGACTTCTTGAAGTTGCGGAAGTCACCCATAGCCTCTTCAACCGCTTGGCAGCTCTTCTTGATAAGCTTCGCAAAGTCAATCGCATGTTCGTGCATGAAATGAATGTCGTACATGTAGAAGCGCAGGATAACGTCTTCAATAAGGTCAATAACACCGTCGAGGTTGTGAGCAAGCGCGAGAAGATCTTCGCGATCGAACGGCGTGATGAAGTCATTTGCCACACTTCTGCTAACCGCATGATTAATCTCGTCGCCCTGATGCTCGATTTCATGCGCCTTATCTATCACCGATTGCAACTTGTCGGCAGTGGTGAAGTTCTCGATGGCTTCGAGAAGCACCTCGGCCTCTTGAACTGCGAGCTTCGCCTGATGCTCAAATGCGTCGAAGTAGTCAAACCTGTCTTTCTTAGCCATAGCAGCGCCTTTCTCCTTAAAGCCCGCGTTCAAATAACGCGCAACTCAAGTGTAGCGCACTTTGAAACGTAAAAACCGCGTAAGGTGACAATTTGACACACTACTGGGCAAATGCCGCGAACACGCGCTTTCTTTCCACACCAATGGTGGTGTAGTAGTTATGCCCAGGAAGCACGATGGTATCATCAGGCAGCGCCGCCAACCGCTTCAGCGATACTCGCATGTCATCCATACTGCTATCGTCGAAATCGGTGCGACCGATGGTTCCGTAAAACAGCGTGTCACCCGACAACAGTACCGGCTTCCCTTGCTTGTGTACTCCGAACTGCGGATCGAGATACAAGCAAATACCGCCTTTCGTGTGACCAGGCGTGGCGATAACCTTCCAGGCCATATTACCAATTTGTAAGATGTCGCCATGCTCAACCACATGGTCAACCGGGCATGGATCGGCCTTCACATGGCCTTCAGGAAGGGCAACGTCTCCCGAAATACGCGGCGCATCAACCGCCGAAGCGATGGTTATAGCCCCGGTCTTCTCGCGAAGTTCGCGCGCGGCACCCACGTGATCAGCGTGCCAGTGAGTGAGCACGATAGCGTCGATGGGCACACCACCCGCTGCTTCAATAATAGCGTCGGCCTGACCACCCGGATCGACCACCATAAGCCCTGCCCCATCGCTTATCTGGTACGTATTAACTTCCAAATAACCCGTGCGCTGATATGCGACGTCAACGCAGGTATTCTCAATCGCGTACTTCCTCGGCATTGCAATCCTTTCCGTTACAAACACTTGGGCGCATCCCGCGCATCGGCGCCTTACTTTGCCTTCTTCGACACACCGGGAACCATGCGGCGTGCGTCAAACACGCCCTCAATCCGGCGCAACTTGTCAAGCACTATCTCGATGCTGTTAATATCCGACACTTGGAACAAAAAGCGCATCTCAACCATGCTGTCGCGATGCGACGTGGTCGAACTCGACAAGACATTCGCCCCCATGTCGCTGAGTACAACCACCACGTCGCGTAACAGATTCGTGCGATCAAGGCATTCCAAAAACACCTCAACCTTGTACGAGGTATTGCGCGGCAAATCGTTTTCCCACGACACTTCGATGATACGTTCCGGCGAGCGCTTGAGATCAACTGCGTTCGGACAGTCGGCTCGATGCACCGAAACACCGCGACCACGCGTCACGAACCCGAGTATCTCGTCGCCCGGAACAGGATTACAGCACCGACTCAAGCGCACCAGTACGTCATCAACACCACGCACCACAATGCCGTTGTCGGCATGTGTTTCGTGTCGCTTGGGCCGCTTCACGCTAGTGAGCATGGGTGGCATCTTTCCCGTCGACATGGCAGAGTTGGCAATACGTACCTCTTCACCCGACTCTGACCCGCGATCAACCAGAATCTTCAGCAGGCGATTCGCCACAGCCTGAGGGTTCTCACGACCGGTGCCGATGGCTACCAGCATGTCTTCATCATCCTTGTAGCCCAGCGTATCGGCGACACCTTTAACGGCGCGTGTTGCCTGAGCGTTCGAAATGCCCAACCCATGCTTGCGCATTTCACGGACCAGACGGTCGTGTCCTTCCTGCAAATCGTCCGATCGACTCGCTTTACTGAAGAAGGCACGAATCTTATGGCGCGCCGAGGTAGTTTTCACCATATTCAACCAGTTGCGCGATGGAGTGGCGCTTTTCTGCGTGAGAATTTCCACACGATCGCCCAGCTGCAGCTCGTACGACAGCGGCACAATTGAGCCATTCACCTTCGCACCAACGCAGTGATTTCCTACCTCGGTGTGGATAGCATAGGCGAAATCGATCGGGGTTGATCCCGCACGCAAGTTCATGACCTCACCCTTCGGCGTGAACACGAACACTTCGCTCGGTGCCAAGTCGACTTTTAAGTCTTTCAGGAACTCGCGCGAGTCTTGTGTGTCGTCTTGCCAGTCAATCATCTGGCGCAACCACGCAAGCTGCTGATCCATCGCAGCGTCGCGAGAGGCACCCTTTTCCTTGTAGCGCCAGTGAGCCGCCACGCCATACTCGCTGGCGTGATGCATGTCCTCAGTTCTGATCTGCACCTCAAGCGGACGACCCGCAGGTCCGATAACAGTGGTGTGCAGGCTTTGGTACATGTTGAACTTGGGCATAGCAATGTAGTCTTTGAAGCGTCCAGGCATGGGATGCCACAGGGTGTGTACCGCGCCGAGCGCCGAATAGCAATCCTTCACCGTTTTCACGATGATGCGCACGGCTATGAGGTCGTAAATTTCCGAGAATCCCTTTCCCTTGCGCGTCATCTTCTGGTAGATGGACCACAAATGCTTCGGACGCCCCATAATCTGGGCATCGATGCTCACCTTGTCCATTTCGCCGCGCAGTACGCCAATAACAAGCGCTAGGTATTCTTCACGCTCGGCACGGCTTTCGGTAACCATGCGCGATATCTGCTTGAACTTGTTGGGCTCAAGGTAGAAAAACGCCAGGTCCTCAAGCTCCCATTTAATGGAGTTGATGCCAAGCCGGTGTGCAATAGGCGCGTAGATTTCCAGCGTCTCGCGGCTCTTGAAGATGCGTCGGTCTTCACGCAGCGCGCCGAGCGTACGCATGTTGTGCAGACGGTCGGCAAGCTTGATGACGATGACGCGGATGTCTTTGCTCATGGCCACAAACATCTTACGGATGGTCGCCGCCTGCTTATCGGATAGGCTTTCCACCTCAATGCGCGTGATTTTCGTCACGCCATCGACAAGCTGGGATATCTGGGGGCTGAAGCGCTTCGCTACCAGCTCGCTTGTCACGTCGGTATCTTCAACCGTATCATGCAGCAGCGCCGCGCACAGCGTTTCGACATCCATGCGCAAATCGGACAAAATGATGGCAACTTCCACCGGATGTGCAATGAAGGGCTCGCCGCTCTTGCGGCATTGACCCTCGTGTGCCTCGGAGGCGAAGCGAAATGCCCGCTCGAGCAGCGCCTCGTCGGTCTCGGACAGATAGATTCTTGTTAAGCGCTGTAATTCGGCGAAACGTTCTTCGGGCGAGCCGTTCGAGGCCAGCCTGGTTTTGACGTCGGTAGCAAACGCCTTTTGCGCAACATGTGCGCGCCCGATCATGTCGTCGTGATGCTCTGCTACGATGCCAGGTGTTGGCTTCACAGCTTGCTTCGCGGCTTCGCCAAGCAGCTCTTCGCGGTCGTTCGATGCGTCCATGCGCGCTCCTTCCTTCGCAGCGCCTATCGTAGCGCACCGGGGGTTTTGCATCCACCCGAATTCTCGTCATCATCGAAGCTGCGTGCATCGTTAGGCATGATCGGTCTCGATATGCGCCCGTGCACGGCATCCCGATCGCTTCTCATAACCCAGTCGCGAAATGCATGGAACACTTCGCGCTCATCGAGGCCCTCACGGTAGCGGATGCTGTCAGTGAGCTCGACTTTATTCTTCGTGTCAATCACGCGGATAGCATGTGCAACGCCATCGGCAACATGCGTCGTATGGGTTTCAATAAGTCCTAGCTCGCGGAATACCGCAACTCCACACGCCGCCGCAGCCGCACTTACCGGAAATGCGTCGGTACTCGCCGCCGCGGCAAGATCGGCGTTACCCACCGCAAAGGACCCCGCCCCGCACTCGCGCTGCATCGCGCGCAGACGGCGATACACCTGCGCCATGCAATCGTGATCGGGCGTCATGTCATGTAAGATGCGCTCATTTATGGAGCAGTCCTGCCGGCTAAATAGAAGATGCACAAATGCTGGTTTGCCATCGCGACCAGCGCGGCCGCTCATCTGATTAAACTCGATCTCATTGAACGGTAAATGGTACAGTGCCACGTGCCGAATGTCAGCGATATTCACACCTTCACCAAACGCGCTCGTAGCCACCAGTACCGACAGCGACCCGGTGCGGAACAAATCCTCAATACGCTTGCGCTCAAGGCGCGAGAGCCCCGCGTTGTAGAAACCAATCATCGGTGCCAACTGGGGCACGCGGCGACGAAGAGCGCGCGCCACAGCGACTGAGCGCTCGCGGGAATTTACGAAAATGAGCGTCTTTTGCCCCTGCGCAATGAGGTTCGCTAGGTAGTCGTCGCGGTTTCGGCAGTTGCGCTTGTCGACAACTCGCAGATTCGGGCGATCGGAGAAATCGAACACACGCTCCTTAATGGGAAGCTCACGCATGATAGCGGCCTCTGCCACATCGTCAGCCGTTGCAGTGAGCGCCAAAACCACGACGTCGCCAAGCTTAGCCACCGACGACCCCAAGTTCGCATACGCGCTGCGCTGTCCGGCGCGAGCAAGGGCGATGTGGTGAGCTTCGTCCACTACTACGAAGCGAATGCGACGCGCGGCAGCGAACTCGTCGGCGTGCCAGGCAAGAAACTCCGGTGTAGTTAGCACGACATCGATCGAGCCATCCGCCAGTCCATCAAAGGAGCGGCGCCGTTCCTCGGGTGTGCTTTCCCCCGTGAGCGTGGCCACGCCAACACCAAACGATTCAAGCGAAGCGCGCAAATGAAATGCCTGATCAGCGATAAGTGCTCGTAGCGGATACACGAACAAACTTGCCTCGCCATCGCGCAATGCACGCGTGGCGGCATGCACCTGAAAGGTGAGTGACTTGCCACGGCCTGTCGCCATAACAGCAAGCGTAGAGACATTTTGCCCCAAATGGTCGAGGATGCGCCTTTGTGCGGGATGCAACTTCGCGTCGCCAATAATGGCGTGCACCACGGCGCGCTCCAAACCCTGCGGGTCGGCATCAGCAGTACGCCGCCAAATAGCTCGGCGACGTTCCTGCGCTGATTCGTACGCTTCCACCTCTTCAGGAGTGTGCTGATGATCGGTACACAAGTCGACATCGCTCATGGCGTACAAATCGGCCACGAAATTCAGGTTATCGGGGTCAAGACACGCTTCAAGCGCCGCACATGCGCGGGCGGGGGAAAGTGACTGCAACATGGCCTTCACACTGCGCCGACCACGCCATTCGTCAATTTGCACCTCAAATGCGGCATTCACCACGCTGTCAGTGTGCATAAGCGTGTCGATGTTCGAGCAATGGAACATGATACCGGAAACCGTTCCTCGACCATCCGACAGCGTACAGGAGAAATGGTTCTTTTCTGCGCCCACGGCCCGACAGTTCGACAGCGTCACGTTACTCGCCAAAAACACCGGCGACTTGCGCTCCTGCCCAAACGGAGCCAGCATGTTCAGCTGCTGTGCACCTTCGAGCGTGAGCTCATCAAGCTCCACGCGAGCATCAATTTCGACAAGTGGGTGGAAATCGTCAGCAGGAAGCGCATCCATGTACGCACACAAGCGCCGCTCAAATTCAGGCAACACGTCGGCTGGCAACGTCACACCCACTGCCGCCTCGTGCCCACCAAAGCGAATACACAGATCAGATACGCTTTCCACTGCCTTGAACAAGTTTACCGTACCCACGCTGCGACCGCTGCCACGAGCCTCGCCATCCTCGATCGTAAACAGCAAACACGGCACGCCGTACGCTTTCGACAGGCGACTTGCAACAATGCCCTTAACGCCCTCATGCCAGCCTTCGCCCGCCACCACCAGTGCCCGCTGCCCATGGTAGGTCTTTTCGGCTTCAGCCTTGGCAATTTCCGATAGCTCGGCTTCGATGGCACGGCGCTGATCGTTCACTGCTTCGAGCCGCTCGGCTAAACGGTGAGCTTCTTCGAAATCATCGGTCATCAGCAGGTCGAGTGCCAATTGCGCGTCGCCCATACGTCCTGCCGCATTCAGGCGCGGCACCACGGAAAAGCTCATGTTGGTTGAGGTTACCTGCTTACCGGCCGCACCGCTCGTTTCCAAAAGCGCCGCGATACATGGGCGCGGATGCGCGTTCATACGAGCCAGACCGTCAGCAACGAGCGCACGGTTCTCGTCACGCATGGGCATGAGATCGGCCACTGTGCCTAACGTGGCGAAGTCGGTAAACTCGCGCCACAGGTGTGGCTGCCCAAAGCGCGCGCCTAGCACCTGCACGAGCTTGAGTGCCACGCCAACGCCTGCCAGAATGGCACTGGGGCAATCGTCTCCGATCTTTGGGTCGGCAACCGGCACACCAACGGGTACCGACTCGGAGGGTTCGTGGTGGTCGGTAACAGCAAATTTCAAGCCAGCATCCACGATCATGGCGGCTTCCTCCTTGCAGGAGATGCCGCAGTCAACCGTTACAATAAAGTCGGGTCCGAAACTGCACGCGCGCATGATAGACGCTTGCGACAGACCGTAACCCTCTTCGAAACGCCGCGGAATGAACGGCACAGCATCGGCCCCTAAGCAGCGCAGTCCACGCGTAAGTACCGTGGTAGCCGAAATACCGTCAAGGTCGAAATCGCCGAACACCAAAATGCGTTCGCCAGCACGCATGGCGCTCTCAAGCGCGTCGGCAACAGCGGCAAGACCGGGAATACTATACGGATCGAGCCAATCGCGACCGAGCGACGGCGTGAGAAAGCGTTTGGCATCTTCGACGGTGCGAATGCCGCGCGAAGCCATCACACGCGCCACAAACCGGGGAATGCCCAACTCGCGATGAATCAACTGAACGACGGCCGAATCGGCCGACTTAATGCTAAACTGAACCGACATGGTAATCGCGCCTCACATGCTGTAAACGTCATTTGGCCTTATTGTCCCACAACCCTCCCTGCATTTCATCGCGAATTACTCGCCGATTAGGGTACCCTGTAAGCGAACGCGTTTCGCCTTCGCTTTACACCCGCAAAGCAAAGCGAACCTTACGAACAGGAGAATGCCTATGGGAAACTGTCTCGTCGCGCAATCGGGCGGACCAACCGCCGTCATCAATGCCACTTTGGCGGGCGTCATCCGAGCAAACCAGCTCAACCCCATCTACGACCGCGTGTTTGGCGGCATCGGTGGTATCGAAGGCGTGCTGAACGGAGCGCTGTATGACCTGACAAATCTGACCAGCCATGAGCTCGACCTACTCGAACAAACACCCTCATCCACACTGGGAACGTGCCGGTACAAGATGAGACGCGACAACCCTGCCGATTTCGAGCGACTACTCAATGTCTTAGATGACGCCAATATCGACGCGATGTTCTACATCGGCGGCAACGACTCGATGGACACCGTGGCTGCAATGGCGGAATACTCCATCACCCATGGTTCGGGCAAGCGCTTTATAGGAATACCGAAAACGGTCGACAATGACCTCGTGAACGTTGACCACTGCCCCGGATTTGCCAGCGCGGCAAAAGTGGCGAATCAGATCGTGCATGCAACCGCTCTCGATTACGCCGCATATACACGACCTGAAGTGTTCGTACTAGAAACCATGGGACGCGACGCCGGCTGGCTGGCGGCGAGTTGTTGCGTCACTGGCGACGTTGACCTGGTAGTGCTGCCCGAAGTTGATTTCGACCGCGACTCGTTCCTTGACCAGGTAAAAGCATGTATGGAAGCAAAAGGCGAATGCTACATCGTGGTGTCTGAAGGAGCGCATTACGCAGATGGAACGTATGTTTCTGCAGGCAAAAGCGAAGATGACGGCTTCTCACATGCGGTGCTCGGGGGCGCTGGAGCCGTTATCAAGCAGATGATTATCGACGCGCACATCGCGCCACGCGGCTTGGTTCAGGACCTGTCACGCGCCGCGCGGTCGAGCAACTTCGCACAAAGTTTGGTTGATGTTACCGAAGCGTATGAGCTGGGGCTCAGTGCCCACATGCGCAGTGCACACCCCGACTTCACCGCACAAGTGGTGGGCGTGGCCCCACGCTCAGCCGAAGAGATTGCAGCTGGCGAATACAACGCTCGCTTCTTTGCCAGACCCGCACGCGAGCTCGCCAACTACGTGCGTCACTTTCCTACCGAGTGGATTCTTCCCGACTACCGCGGCGTGACAGACGAGGCGCTGTCGTACTTCCGTCCGCTGATCGAAGGCGAACCGAAGCTCATCATGGAAGGCGGCATACCTGCAACGCTGCCGCCATTCAGCCGGAGATAACGCACTCACGACGCATGCCGATCAAAAGAAAATGTGTCAGCGTGTGACAGTGGGCGTCTCTGACACGCTCTGGCACAACGATAGGAACCCGCGCCATTACAGCCGGGTCCCTATCGTTGATATCGTAGAACAGCGTAAACGAGCAGCAGCGTGAACGAGCCGCTTACTTCGCCACGATGTTCACCAGACGACCTGCAATAACGATCACCTTCACGACGTTTTTGCCCTCAAGCGCCCGCGAAACGGCCTCTTGCGCGGCGTCCTTCACCGTATCCTCGGCGGCGTCGGCGGCAACGGTGATCTTGGCCTTCACCTTGCCGTTCACCTGCACAGCAAGCTCCACCTCGTCGGCCTTGGCCTGATCGGGGTCAAACTCGGGCCACGCCTGGGTGTGTACGGAAATCCCTGCGTGCCCCAGCGCTGTCTGCCACAGCTCTTCAGCCCAGTGCGGCGCAATCGGCGCCATAAGCTTCACCAACACCTCGGCCACCTCGCGGCTGAAAGAACCTGCCTTCTCACACCCCAACCGGCGCTCGGGCGAAGCTGCACGCAGAAATGCTCCAGCAGCATTCACGAGTTCCATGATCGCCGCGATGGCGGTGTTGAAGTTGTTGCGCTCGAAGTCTTCAATAACCTTACCCACCACGCGATGGCGCTCGCGTCGCAACTCGTCCATGGCCGCATGTGTGGCGTCCTTGTCGGCTTCAGTGCCGCTGAACAGGGTATCGTCGCCTGCCTCGCCCACCAGATCGCACACAGTGCGCCAGGCGCGGTTCAGGAACTTATACATGCCCGCCAGGCCGTCTTCGTTCCACAGCTTCTCCTTGTCGGGCGGACCCATGAACAGCATGGTAGCACGTACCGCATCGGCACCGTAATTCGCGATCATTTCCTCAGGCGACACCACGTTGCCCTTCGATTTGCTCATAACCTCGCCGTTCGAATCAAGCACCATGCCTTGGCACAGCAGGTTGGTGAACGGTTCATCAAAGGAGAGCATTCCCATATCGCGCAGCACCTTCGTGAAGAAGCGGCTGTACAACAGGTGCAAAATGGCGTGCTCGATACCACCGATATACTGGTCAACCGGCATCCATGCGTTGGTCTTTTCCGGATCGAACGGTGCCTGCGCATTGTGTGGATCGGTGTAACGCATGTAGTACCAGCTTGAACACGTAAACGTATCCATGGTGTCGGTTTCGCGCCGTGCGACCCCTCCGCAGACAGGGCACGTGCAGGACGCGAAACCCTCGTGTGTAGCAAGCGTTTCGCCAGCGGCCAGATCGATGTCTTCAGGCAGACGCACCGGCAGGTCTTCTTCGGGAACGGGTACCACACCGCACGTGGGGCAATGGATGGCAGGAATAGGGTTGCCCCAATAGCGCTGACGGGAAATAAGCCAGTCGCGCAGACGGAACTCCACCTTACGACGGCCCGTGCCACTCCGCTCAAGTTCGGCGACTACGGCTTCCTCGGCCGGCGAGTGCTTGCCGCCCACAAGCCCCGTGTAAGGGCCGGACTGCACAAGAATACCCTCGGCTGCATAGGCGCACTCCCAATCAACCGTGGTAACTGCACGGTTTTGCTCGTCTTTGAGCTGGGGATACAGCGGGTCATCCTCACCTAAGATAATCGGAATAATAGGCAAGTCGTACTTGCGAGCGAACTCGAAGTCGCGTTGGTCACCACAGGGAACGGCCATGACTGCACCGGTACCGTAGTCGGCCACCACGTAGTCGGCAACCCACACAGGCACCTTCTCACCGTTGATGGGATTCACCACGTAGCGGCCCGTAAACACGCCGTGCTTCTCGTGATCGCCCTGAGCGCGCTCCACGGCGCTTACCTTTGCCGCAGCCTCCACGAGCTCCATGACAGGCTTTTCATATTCGGTACCCGCTACCAAGTCGCGCAAGCCTTTGTATTCGGGAGCCAACACGAAAAAGCTGCAGCCGAACAACGTATCAGCACGCGTGGTGAACACGGTGATGGTTTCCCAGGAGGATTGGTTGTTCTGATCGTTTGGATTGTTTTGGTCGCCCTGGTCGTTCGTAGCGTCAGCGAGGATTTCTGTGGTGCCCGAGATTGACGGGCTGGCGGAGGCGAAGCCTACTTCGGTAGGCGAGCCTTCGTCAGCATGGCAAGATTGGGTGCCACAGAAAGTCGCAGCGTCGGCCTGTTCCGCTTGTCCCGTCAGGGCAAGCGGAACTAATTTGAAATCGACTTCGGCGCCTTCCGAGCGACCGATCCAGTTCGCCTGCTGCTGCTTCACACGCTCCGGCCAGCCTTCCAGCTGATCGAGATCGTCGAGCAGCTCCTGCGCGTAGTCGGTAATCTTGAAGTACCACTGGGTGAGATCGCGCTTCTCAACCTCGGAGTTGCAGCGCCAGCAGCGGCCTTCGGTAACCTGCTCGTTTGCGAGCACCGTAGCGCAGCTCGGGCACCAGTTCACCGGCGAGTTGCGACGCTCAACCAGCCCACGCTTCCAGAACTGCAGGAAGATCCACTGCCCCCAGCGGTAGTACTCGGGGTCGCACGCCACCACGGTGCGGTCCCAGTCATAAGAAAACCCCATGCGCTTAAAGCTTGCCTTTTGCGTGTCGATGTTCGCATATGTCCACTTCGCGGGATGACTCTTGTGCTTGATGGCGGCGTTTTCCGCTGGCAGGCCAAACGCATCCCAACCCATAGGATGCAGCACATTGTACCCGCGCATCCGGGAATACCGCGCAACCACGTCACCATAGGTGTAGTTGCTCACATGCCCCATATGAATGTCGCCCGAGGGATACGGGAACATCTCGAGCACGTACTTTTTCGGCTTCGAAGGATCTTCCGTCACCTTATACAGGTCGGCGTCGGCCCAGGCCTGCTGCCAGCGAGGTTCGATCTCGTGCGGATTATAAGCTTTCATGATCGCTCTTCCTTGCGTTGTAACGGGGTAAAATCGCAGGTGCCATTGTAGCAGTCTTGGCAAGGTTGCGTGCTTGATTCCACGTTGTCCTATACCCAATCGCGGCGCATTGCTTCCCATTTCGCATCGCGGCCGGCCACTACACTGGCAACTTCGTCGTCGGTGAGCGCGCGGAAGCGTCCTTGCCGACGCAGGTAATGCTCGACGCTGCCAAACGCCACTGGATCGGCCTCGAAGCGCTTTGGGTTGCGGCTCAACTTGAAACTGCCACCCGGCACGCCCGACACGTCCGCACCCTCATACTCAGCCAAATACCACAGCCCGCAGTCGACCATTTCCTTCGCGATATCAATGGTGTCGTCCACCGCACAGCCCCAACCCGTCGGACACGGCGCAATCACATGGATGTACTTCGTGCCGCGAATGGAGGCTGCACGCTGCACCTTGCGCATGAAATCGGGTAAATACCCGACAGACGCCGTGGCAGCATACGGAATACCATGCGCGGCCACGATTTCGAACATATTCTTCTTCTGCGTCAGGCACCCGTGCGCATTTTTCCCCGCAGGTGTCGTCGTGGTCTTCGCGCCGAACGGCGTCAGCGACGACTTCTGGATGCCCGTATTCATGTACGCCTCGTTGTCGTAGCAGATGTACAGGATGTCGTCGTTGCGGTCGATAGCACCCGACAGCGCCTGGATGCCGATATCAGCCGTGCCTCCGTCGCCAGCAAAGCCCACTACCGTACAATCCTCGAGCTTCTTACCCTGCACGCGCAGCCCTGCCTCGATACCCGACAGCACGGCGGCGGTGGCAGCAAACGGTGTGATGATGGCATTGGTGGAAAAGCACAGCTGCGGAAAGTTAAAACCCACAGCACTCATGCAGCCCGCTGGCAGCGCCACAACGGCATGTGGCCCAAGCACCTTGAGCGCCGCACGTACCGCAAGCGATCCGCCGCAACCCGCGCATGCTTTGTGGCCGAAAAACAGCTCGTCATCGGTGATGTTGCGTGCATTGATGGCCATTACCGCACCTCCGTTTCGCGTACCGAGAAAACCTGCGCTTTGCTGGAGTCGCCGTCGCCATCGCAGCTCGGCGCGGCGCACCCGGCGCCGTTGTCGCGAAGCTCGCCACCAAGCACTCGACCGCAGCCAGGTTCAGGGTCAAGAGAATCGACACCCAAAAACGTTACACGCGGTAGCTCGGTTGCCGCAGCACGCCCCTGCTCGCGCACCTGAGCAGCCACGCACTGCAACGCACGAAATATACTCACAACGTGATCTTCCGAAATATTGTCGCCACCCAAGCCACCAATGAAGTTGTACGTAGGAGCGGTTATCCCCGCCTGTTGCAGCGCCGAATTGACATTTGTGAACACCGTGCCCTCCGCACCGAAGGAGATATCTTTTTCCAGCACGGCCACCGCTTCTGCACCGTGCAGCGCACGCGCGATCTGACGCGCCGGAAACGGACGCATGTAGCGAATCTTCAGCAAGCCGGCACGCACGCCGCTTGCACGCAAGTGGCTCACAACACCACGGGCGAGCCCGGCAACCGACCCGAGCGTAACTAACACCACTTCGGCGTCATCGCAATCAATCGCCTCTATCATGCCTGGGTACCGCCGTCCGGTAACCTCTTCGAAACGGCGCTCCACAACGGATACCACCTGCGGCACCGCTTCGGCCATATCGCGATGTGCCCAATACTTGTAGTAACGATTGAACTCCGGACCCGCAGAATACCCCATGTTCACCGGATGGTCGAAATCAAAGCAGTTGCCCGCCGCATCGTACGGAGGCAGAATCGCGTCAGCTTCGCTGGGTTCGGGAATGTCCACGTTCTCGTACGTATGTGTGAGCGCAAATCCATCAAGGTTTACCATGAACGGCATACGAACACGCATGTCTTCCGCAACAGCGTAGGCCATGAGCGCCAAATCGAGTGCTTCTTGGTTGTTTTCGGCGTACGCTTGAATCCACCCGTGATCGAGCAGCGCCAGTGAATCGCGCTGGTCGCCGTAGATGTTCCAGGGCAGTGCCGTTGCTCGGTTGGCGTTCATCATAACAATGGGAAACCGCCCGCCTGCCGCGTAGGTTAGCACCTCGGCCATGTACAACAGCCCTTGGCTGCTCGTTGCTGTAAACGTTCGGGCACCGGTGGCGGCAGCGCCCATGGCAGCAGACAGAGCCGAATGCTCGGATTCCACATGAATGTACTCGGCGGCAAGCTGGCCCGATTCCACCATTTCGGACAATCGCTCGACCACCACCGTCTGCGGCGTGATGGGATAGGCGGAAATTACCTGCGGGCGAGCCAGACGCACGCCTTCAGCAAACGCCTCGTCACCAGAAAGAAAGCGCTTCATCTACTCATTCGCCTCGCTTTCAGGAATCATGCGAAGGGCCCAAAAGCGACACATCCGCACGCAAATGCCGCAGCCCTTACAGAAGTCGTAATCAACAGCAACACCACCTGGGCTAACCTGCCGACTTGTACCTCCCTGGTCCACATCAGTCAGCGAGGGCGCACAGGGTACGTCAGATTGCGGTGAGAGTCCGAGGAAGCGGCCTTCGGGCCGCGACGAGGGATCGGAGCCGCAAGATGGCGTGGCCTGTGCGGCCGCAGCGTCGGCGAGTTCCGTCGGTCGGCAGACCGACGGAACTCTATAAATAGCGCCATCGGGACAATAGAGATAGCATTGCAGGCAGTTTGTACACTTCTCGGCATCGATGACGGGGCGTATGTTGCGCCACCCGGCGTTCTTCGCCACCAAGTGGCCCGCCGGATAACACGTAGTACGCGCATACACGGCATGATCTAAGCTCGGTGGGCAGGCAAGATGCGAACGCAGAACGGGAATATGCTCGCAGGTGCGCACCACATCGCCAACTGGCACATTCGCCGCCGTACCAATGCGAGAAACGTCGTTGTTCATCGGAGTGTTCCTTCCTTGCCATCGACACTACCCTCTCGCATTACACGGCGCGCCTCGTCAACGATACGCTCGTTCTTCTCGTGCAGTTTCGCTGGCATGTACTGACGAATGGCTTGCTTCACCTCGTCGGCAGAAAGCGTGTTGCCAAGCGCCGAAATGGCTCCTAAGAATACTGTATTAGGAATGGGTCTGCCAAGCAACGCTTCGGATATCCCGTTCGCGTCGATGGCGATAATGTGGGCGTCCGCCGAGTCTCCGAAGGCGGCAGTCAGATCGACTGCCGAGCGAGCGCTGTTTACCAGCACGCAACCGCCCGGCTTCACCTCAGCCTGCCATCCGCTCGAAAGCAGCGTTTCGTCCAGATATACCACATAATCGGCGCGCGTGACAGCGCTGCGGTCGCCAATGGGCGCATCGGACACCTTCGTAAACGCACGCATGGGCGCACCACGCCGCTCCGGCCCAAACGACGGGAACGCTAGCGCATAGCGCCCTTCACGCAGCGATGACGCTGCGCCCAACAGGCGCGCCGCCGTGAACGCGCCTTGTCCGCCGCGTCCATGCCACAGTATTTCGATCATGCACGTCCCTCTCTGACGAATAACTCTCATCCAGTTACAGAGAATGCAAGTATACCGCTCCCGCGCTGCTTCAGAAAAAGTCGTCGACAGATGGCTCGCCCTCGCACACCGCCACCCGCAACCGTCCGAACTGCCCGCGCTTCTAACAACAACAGCGGCCCGCCCCCTGCGGGGAGACGGGCCTCCACATATCACGCGAGCGCGGTACGCACGAACCTCGAACCTACCGCTTACTCCCGAGCGTAACGCTCCAGGCTCTTCTTCAGGCCACTCACGAAGCGCTCACCAAGTGGGCTTAAGCACGCGCCCTGCTTCGTAACAATACCTAGGTGCAGCTTCACATCGGTATCAAGCTCAACCGTGGTCAAGCTCGTACCGTCGGCAATGCCCACCAAAATGCCGCTGGTAACCGTGTAGCCGTTCAGCGCCGTGGCCAGCTCACTTAAGGTAGCGCGGTCGGTGCAGATGATCGTCTTGTCGCGCGCCACGTCCGACAGCGCTTCCTCAAAGAACTCCTCTGGCACATCAGCACCCTGATCGAAGCGGATGTAAGGCCAATCCTCCAGATCGTCTAAGGAAAGACGTGACGCATTCGACAGCGGATGGCTTACCGGCAGCGCCACACGCGGCGCGCTTTTCGCCAGTTCGGTGAATTCCAAACCAGCCTCGGCGATAGCCGCGTCGAGCACCGCTTCCGACGTGGTAGTACGCATAATCAGGCCCACTTCGCTCACGCCCGAGGAAACATCGTCGAACACGCCTTGCGTAGTGGTGTCGCGCAGCAGATAGCGGTAAGAATCGCCGCCCGCAGCCAAAACGGTATGGGCGAACGTTTGGACACCGAACAGGTAGTGCTGTTGGGAAACGGAGAACGCGATAGACATTAGTTGCCCCTTTCGTCGATGAAGCGGGATGCCTTGTGCTCGGAAGACGTTCCCAGCTTGCCGGCATCGTACACCAAAACCTTGGCCGGACGCACGCCACAATGGGCCTTCAGCGCCGCCTCTACACGGCGAGCCACCTCGTCGAAGGGCTCAGCGCTGCCCTGCGCGCGCTCAACCGACACCTCGTACTTCGTGGTGTAGTTCTGATCGTATACACGAATCAGGTACTCGCCAGTCAGCCCCTTCTCGGCGCGAACCACGTACTCGACGTCGCTGGGGAATACGTTCACAGCACCCACAATGAACATCTCGTCTTTGCGGCCGGTAATGTGAATGCGCGCCAGCGTTCGACCACATTCGCACTTCTCGGTTGACACGTACCCGATATCACCCGTGCGGAAACGAATCATCGGACGAGCCTTCTTCATGAGCGTGGTGTACACGAGCTCACCGGTCTTGCCGGGTTCAAGTACCTCCCCAGTTGCCGGGTCAACTGTTTCGACCAGAATTTGGTCTTCCACGATATGCAGACCATCGTGTGCTTCACACGCCGCGGCGCACGCGCCGTAGATGTCGGACAGACCGAAGAAGTCAACCACCTTCGCGCCCCACAAATTCTCGATAGCCTCGCGCGTGCTCTTGATGGAACCGCCCGGCTCACCAGCAACGATGATAGTGTGAATGTTGAAGTCGGTGCGCGGGTCGTAGCCCTTTTCCTTGGCCTTTTCGCCCAAAGTCCACGCATAGCTAGGGCTTGTCCAAATGACCGTCGGCTGGTACTGCTTCAGCACGAACAACAACCGGTCGGACGGCACGGCACCCACCCAAATGGCGAGCGCGCCCAAACGTTGCGCGCCGATGACGTCGGGGCCGCCCACGTATAGAGCGAAGTTTAGGCCGTGCACGTAGCGGTCGTTCGGACGCATGCCCGCCTGCCAGAACAGGCGCGCTTCGGTGTCTTGCCACAGGTCGAAGTCCTCCTGCGTGAACGGCGACACCGTGGGCACGCCGGTTGAGCCCGACGAAGTTGCCATAAAGATGACGTCTTCCTCAGGAACCGTACACAGCTCACCGAAGAAACTGCCCACATGCTGTGTTTCACGCTCGGTCTTCTTATCGATGAAGGGGAACTTTGCGATGTCGGCGAGACACGTGATATCCTGCGGCGACACGCCCGCCTCGTCAAACGAGCGCTTGTAGTACGGCGCATTCTCGTAGGCATAGCTCACCATGGCTTGCAGGCGCTCAAGTTGCAGCGCCTCAAGCTCTTCGCGCGGCATGCACTCGATTTCCGGGTCGTAGTACTTCTGATCGTACGGAATGTCCTTCTTTGCCATGTCGGTCGCTTTCTCTCGTATCCTCTTGAAAACAGCACCGCTTATGAAACCATGGCGACACGTATCGATCAACCCTTGGCGTCATTCGATGTTTTGATGCTTTGTTATCTGTATAATAGATTGCCAGGTGAAATAAAAGACTGAGATGATGTCGCTTCAACTTCTGCCGGAATCCGCCCTTGCAAGAACGAGTCCTCATCTCGCCTTGCGTTCACCCTTTCTTCGACCCCCTCCCCTTTCACATACCGATAACCTATTATCGCTATATTGTATTGCCACGTTTTCGTTATTACCGTTAAGCTATGGAAACACCTCGCGCGTCGCACGCTGCGCAGCGCATTGCCACCGAATCCGATTGTTTACGCCCACTGCTTCAACGGAGGTCCCTCATGACCCTCACCCAGCTTCGATACCTCATTGCCATCGCCGAGTACGGCTCCATTAACGCCGCCGCCCAAAACCTGTACGCATCGCAGTCGAACCTGTCGACTGCGATCAAGGAGCTCGAACGCGAGCTGGGCATTAGCATTTTCACGCGCAGTAACCGCGGCGTCACCCTCACCAACGACGGCACCGAGCTTTTGGGTTACGCCCGCCAGGTCATCGAACAGGCCGACATGTTGGAGGCGCGCTACGCCGGTCAGGACAGCTCGCACGTACGCCTCGCTGTTTCCACACAACACTATGCGTTCTCGGTGCAGGCGTTTGTGAACGTCATCGAGTCGTGCGAGGGAGAAGACTACGAATTCATCATGCGCGAATGCGCAACGAGCGAGATCATCGATGACGTACGGTCGTTTCGCAGCGAAGTGGGTATCTTATATATGGACAGCTTTAATAAGCGTGTCATTCAAAAAGCGCTTGACGATGCCGACGTGGCGTTCTTTCCCCTGTTCGACGCGAAGGTACACGTATTCGTGGGCGAGCGACACCCACTGGCAAACCACACATCGCTAACTCCCGAAGACTTAGAGCCGTACCCGCGCTACTCATTCGAGCAGGGTTCCATGAACTCGTTTTACTACGCAGAAGAGCCACTGTCATACCTGCCACATTCCCGCAACATCCGCATCTCCGACCGCGGCACCCTTTCACAGCTGCTTTCGAGTCACAACGGCTACACGCTGTCAACCGGCGTGCTTTCAGGAGAAATGACATCGGGAATCAGCCGTATTCCGCTTACCTGCGACGAAGTGATGCAGGTCGGCTACATCATGCACAACGAGCGCAAGCCACATGCCCTGCTTCGCAGCTACTTGTCGGAACTACACCGCATCATTGAAGCGAACCCCACTGTCACGCACTATTTGGGGTAAGTTGAAACGCAGCGGCACTCCACAGTTATGGGAAAGCGTTAAAGCGGAGAATAAACCGCCGCATTCTATAGGTTGAAACAAGCGGCACCCCGCAGTTAAGGGGTGCCGCTATACATCGTTATTGTTCGATATTATCGCGCGTTACTCACGTACGGCGCTTTGTCCTTCAGCAGCACGTCATGTGCACCGCCCTCAACAATAGATGTTGACGACACGAGCGTTAGTTTTGCCTTCTGCTGGAATTCAGGAATGGTAAGCGCACCACAGTTGCACATGGTCGACTTCAGCTTCAGCAGTGTGACATCCATGTTATCCTTCAGGCTGCCGGCGTAGGGTACGTACGAGTCAACACCCTCTTCGAACGACAGCGCCTTCTTCTTGCCGCCCAAATCGTAGCGCCCCCAGTTGCGTGCACGCGCAGAGCCTTCGCCCCAGTATTCCTTCATGTAGGTGCCGTTGACCATCACCTTAGCAGACGGGCTTTCGTCAAAGCGGGCGAAGTAGCGACCCAGCATCACGAAATCGGCACCCATGGCAAGCGCCAGCGAAATATGATGGTCATACACGATGCCACCATCGGAGCAGATAGGCACGTACACACCCGTCTCCTTGAAGTAGGCATCGCGAGCCTTGGCAACCTCGATGGTGGCAGTTGCCTGGCCGCGGCCGATGCCCTTCGTCTCGCGGGTAATGCAGATGGAACCGCCACCGATGCCAATCTTCACGAAGTCGGCACCTGCGTCGGCCAAGAAGCGGAAGCCTTCGTCGTCAACGACGTTACCAGCGCCAATCTTCACGGTGTCGCCGTAATTCTCGCGTACCCACTCGATAGTCATCTTCTGCCAGTCGGAATAACCCTCGGAACTGTCGATGCAGATCACGTCGACGCCGGCCTCCACCAGCGCCGGAACGCGCTCGGCATAGTCGCGCGAGTTGATACCCGCACCCACCATGTAGCGCTTCTGTGAGTCGAGCATCTCGTTGGGGTTCGACTTGTGTGAATCGTAGTCCTTACGGAACACCATATACTTCAGACAGTCGTTCTCATCAACCACGGGAAGCGAGTTCAGCTTGTGATCCCAAATGATATCGTTGGCAGCCTTCAGCGTGGTATCGGCCGGTGCCACGATCAGCTTTTCGCGCGGAGTCATGAAATTGGCAACCTTCTCGTCTAAGCTCATGCGCGAAAGACGGTAGTCACGCTCAGTTACAATACCCAACAGCTTGCCGTTGGATTTTGCGCCCACGGTAACCGGCATGGTAGAGTGTCCCAGCCGCTCCTTCAGCTCCACAACATCGGCTAAGGTCATGTCGGGCGACAGGTTCGCATCGCTTTCCACGAAGCCGGCTTTGTGGTCTTTAACGCGCTTCACCATGGCAGCCTCATCCTCAATAGACTGGTTGCCATAGATGAACGACAAGCCGCCTTCGGTCGCCAACGCCACCGCCATGTGATCATCCGACACGGCAGCCATGATGGCGCTCACCATGGGTGTATTCAGCGACAGCGGGCATTCCTCTTCGGCGGGGCGATACTTCACCAGCGGCGTTTTCAAGCTGACTGCAGTCGGAACGCACGTGGAAGGAGTGTGCCCCGGAACGAGCAGATACTCATTAAATGTACGGGACGGCTCTTCGAAATAGTAGGCCATGAGATCTCCTTCTTCACTCGGCACGATGGATGAACGAATATCGCGCTATTGTACTACGCAAAGCACGGGAATACCTGGCGCAGTCCCGCACACGGCAAAAAAGAACGGGCCCGAATGGACCCGTTCGTCACACGCGATGGTGCTGTTCTGCGATTCCGCACAGCTTAGAAGCGCTGGAACTTGTCGGCGGCGCAACCGCAGATGGGGCACTTCTCGAAGTTGTCACCCTTCTCGATGTAGCCGCAGATGGGGCACAGGAAGTAGTCGTCGTTATCGACGGCATCCAGGTTGTTGTACGCCTCCATATACTTCTCTGCATGCACCGACTCAGCCAGCTTGGCGCGGGTAAACACGCGAACAGCCTTGGCGTTGCCCTCTTCGATAGCCTTGTTGATGAAGGTAGGATACATGTCAGCAGTCTCGTAGATTTCGCCCTGCGCAGCACCAATGAGGTTCAGGTCAGTTGCCTCAACAACAACCTCATCAGCGGTAGGGCGCTCATAGCCTTCCTCCAGCTCGGCAATAAGAGCTGCTTCCATGCCAATGTGAATCTGCTCGGCAGCGGAAGCGGCGCGGAACAGCTTGGCAGCCTGCGCGAATCCTTCCTCGTCAGCCTTAACGGCGCACGCAGCGTACTTGGCGGAAGCTCCTGTTTCGCCGCAAACGGCTGCCTTCAGGTTGTCCAGCGTGGTGCCAGCCGTGGTGGCGGACTCAGTTACCGCATGGAAGTTGGAAGAATTCTCAGGGGTGGGAATAACGTCGCGAACGATCATCATGATCTCCTTTTCGTCTTCGGGATAGTGCTTCAGGATTCCTCTGCAATCCGCCGAAACGTTGGCAGCGCATTTCCTCCCTCAAGCTAGCGCAAGTGTATCTTATTGATACAAAATATCAATAAGCTTCGCAAGGTTTACAAGTTGATACCTAAGCGCATGCAACGACTACGTTTTTTCCACTCGCAGCCACGCCGAAGTACTGTACTCCGGCAGCGCCGTGCGCACTCGCCGCTCCATAAGCACGATCGATTGCTTGTGTAAGCGCAGCAGTGGCAAGAGCGGCCAAGTCGGCTGCGCCAGGTGTATCAGGTGCAGCGTACTTTAACTCGATGACAATAGCAGGATTGCGGTCAGGCTCACAAGGAGTGAGAAGGATATCAAAACGTCCGCGCCCTGCTTCACGATTCGACACCGGATCTGCATAGCCGCGCAAGCCAAACAAGAGACCCAGCATAAGCATGTGGTAGCTGTTTTCGCGCGTTAAATCGAAGAAACTAGCCGAGCTCAGCATAATACGTGTGAGCTCTTCTTGCACAGCCTGCGCCTCACCACAAATCAACGCCCGATGCAAAGCACTCAACCGATCTCGCCCACCAGCTGCTTCGGAAAACCGTTGGAGGATTTCGCTGCGGAATAGTTTCGCCACCTCCAAATTAGGAATACGCAGAAGGCGCATTACATCGGTGTCATTCGGGAATTCCGTGTCGTCGGTCGTCAGATAACCGGCCAGATACAGCATGCTCCATACTGCTTCCTCCCGTACACCCAGATCGGGAAAAACAACGCGCAAATCAAGCGGGGAAGCAATCGTGCCGCCTTGCTCTAACAGGGAAAACAACTCAGCCAGCACATCCTCGCTTGCATTACGCACCACTTCACCGATTACCGAGTTGCTGGAGGTGTTGCCCCAATATACGTCGGTCTGATATCCCTGGCTGAAACAGCTCACCACACTCCAAGGGTTGTACACGTCCACTTTGCCAAACCGATAGCCATCGTACCAAGTTTGCACGTCATCCATGCATGATGTCGTTCCGCAGTACTCCGCAAGCGCATCCACCTCCTCCTTGGTGAATCCGTAACGCTCATCTGAATCGACATTCAATGATGTGTTTACCACAAGATTATTGAGATCGGAAAAGATTGACTCTCTCGAAATACGCTGCACACCTGTGAGCACAGCGAATGCAAGCGCCTCGTTATCCTTAAGAGCGCCCGTGAGCCAAGCTTTTAAAAAAGCAACAACCTCGTCATAGTAGCCGTAGGAATGCCCGGCCATTACCGGTGCATCGTATTCATCGATCAACACCACAGAACGGCGACCATAATGCCTGGCCAGAAGCGTCGACAGTAGCAACAACGATTGCACGAGAGAGCCTTGGTCTGTCTCGCCTGTGGCAATACGAGCAAAAAGCCCTTGGTCGATATCGCTCAAACGATCACTTTCCGCAAGATAACCATGCCGACGGTACTCTGCAGCAATTGAAGCGGCAATGCCACTCAGAAAACCCTCCCAGTCCAGGCTTTTTAAGTTGTTGAACGAAAAACGGATAACGGGATATGCTTGATAGTACTCACGGTAGCGCCCACCCTCTGCATCCCAGATAGCAAGTCCACAAAACAGAGGTTTTGTATCCGCACCAACAAAGTCGTTCGGAGAAGGAATTTCGAAAAACCGCTGCAGCATACTCAAATTGAGCGATTTGCCAAAACGGCGCGGGCGACAGAACAGCATGGCGACCGACCCACTATCGAGTACGTCAGCTATAAGCATGGATTTATCGACAAACACTGCGTTCTCAACAACAGAGGTGAAACTGCTGTTACCAACAGGCAACACCTTGCGGCCCGCCAGATCGGATATACGCACGTTGCCCTTACGAAAGATCCCGTTTTCGTAGATGCCGGGAGTTCCTTTGTCCATGAATGCCGCTTTCTCGCTTGATACCTCATCTGCGCGGTGAAGTGCGCGCCGCGCGAGCTTTCGGGTAATTATACGCTATCTCCAACTTCCGCCCGCTTCAGCAAGCCATAGCGCCCACTGTCCGCCAACGTAAACCGACAGTAAAAAACGCCCCCTTCCGTTTTGGAAGGGGGCAGCAGTTTCAGGAGACTGTGAGGTTACAGGACAATGGCCTACATCTGGGGCTTCTCGTAGCCAATGCGGGTATAAAGCTCTTCGGGAATATCATTGGGATCCTTGTACAGGGAAATCTTGCAAGGAGCCGATCCAACCGGATTCGCATGCTCATAAGCAAACCAAATGCGTCCCGTCTCTTCAATGGCGATCTTGTCGATGATGGGCGCATGCACACCATAAACGGGGAAATCATCCGTATCCCACGTCGTAGAATGCTTAGACATCGCGGCGAAGGGGCCGTCGCAACCATAGCATCCGTCCTCACGCTGACGCTGGCAAGCCCCGCAGTGCTTCATGTTCACGGTGAGTTTCTCGTCGTCCTCGGAAATCTCAAGAGGCTCCAGATGGCACATATACGTCATGACCATCGCTTGCACGGCCTGTTCGTAGGTCATCTGGGGAAGCATGCGCAGCGTATCGGCCATGGATGCACGCACGCTGGGTGTAAATGCCTTCTCCAGAGCATCAGCGCCCTCGTTCTCGTAGATGTAGGTCATCAGAGCAGTGCACCAATCGAGATACATATCATGTACCATCTTGAAATAACCCATGACGCCTTCGAAACCCTGCTTAGCGGTTTCCACGTCGCCATTCTCAAGCGCCTCACGAGTAATCTCGACCGGCGTCTTTGCCATCTGCTGCAGTTCCTCGTCGGTGTAATAACGCTTCTTCTCTGCCATGACTCTCTTCCTTTCTTTTCTAGGGAGCCTCCTTGCTCCCCCTTGTACTTCAACGCGCCTTGCACAAGCGCGTATCAGCCTCACCTATCCGAACCGATACTGAACACCCATCGTGGGACCCGGTTGCTCCCATTTGGATACAATGGTCCCTTCGCAGGCTATGCGGCACGTACCGCACTCAAGACAACCTGCATAGTCAAACGACTTGTGGCCGTCGGAATCGACCTTGTACAAAGCCGCCGGACAAACACGCACGAGCTTTCCAAACTCAACGTCATCAAGACTGTCGATATCCTGAGAATTCAGCTCGATATGGGCATTGTCTTCATCAACCTCGTACCTGTTAACGCTAATCAATTCGTCAACGTTTACGATTATCTCGGGAAAGCTCGTCATCTTCTGGCTCCCTCTCTACAATGCTCGCAACGCGCGGCGAACCTCACCGGCAAGCTTGAGCAACCCTCGACGCTTGATGATGGGAAACATGCGCTTACCTAATGGCTTCATCGGGGTGCCGTCCACCACAAACATCGTGTCAAACAACTCTCCTACCATTTGGGGATAGTCACTGAACATGGAGTCCCATCGCTCCATTGTCTCCGGCCATTCCTTAAACGTCTTCATGTCCTTCACGACAAAGGAATTCTCAAGCCGACTCTGATATGAGCTCAAACCCTTCGTGCTCACATCGTGGTTGTCTATGGCTTCGCAAGCAGTCTCGGCGGCGAAACGGCCCGAGGCAATAGCCAAATCCATTCCCCGAACCATATAACCGAGATTCATGCACAGCATGGCGGCATCCCCTGCAACAAGCGCCCCATCATATACGTAACGGGGAATCATATTGAAGCCGCCTTCAGCAACCATGTGACCAGAATGTTCGACCATTTCCGCACCACGGATAATGGGCGCAACAGCAGGATGATGTTTGAAATCCTCCATAGCCTGATAAATCGTTGTGTCTGCCTTCTCCATCTCGGATATCGTTGACACCAAGCCTAAACTCACGCTCTCTTTGTTGGCGTACATGAACCCCCCGCCAACAACTCCATGCGTACAGTCGCCCACAAAAAGCATGGCAGCGCCTTCATCCTTCTGACAAAGGAAACGATCGCCAATCACATCGGAATCAAGCGCAAACACCTCTTTGATGCCAACTGCCATCTGATTGGTTTTAGGTCGCGGAGCACCAAGTTCACGTTCAGTAAGAAGCGAATTCTGACCTTCGGCGATGATGACAACCTGGGCGGTAATCTCATCATCGCCAGCTTTTACGCCAATGACAGCACCCGATTCATCCTTCACCAGAGACTCTACGGCAATGCCCGTTATCATTTCGCAACCGGCAGACTCGGCCAGATCAAATAGCCACTGGTCAAACGTCGCACGCAGTACTGAGTAGCTCTCTTGCCCCTCACGACCAAACGCCTCCGACGTGTAATCGACAGTCATCGCAGATGACGTACCGAGCAGTGACATTCGCTCATGAGTGATCTTGCGCTCAAAAGGAATATCGTCCCAATCCACCTCGCCATCGGCATATGCTTCAAGCACCGCCCGAAGTGAATGGGTGTAAAGACGACCACCGGTCATGTTCTTAGCTCCGGCAAATTCTCCTCGCTCGACCACAAGAACCGACTTGCTCTGCTTCGCAGCCACATATGCCGCTATAGCTCCAGCACATCCACAACCGACAACGATGATGTCGAAATCTCGCTCTTCCATACTTAACCGCCTCTCGAACGTACCGCGCGGTTATGACAGTGCAGCAGTCAGTGCGGGAAGAACTGTTGCGACGTCGCCGATCAGCCCGTAATCGCATTGCTTGAACACCGGGGCATTCTTGTCCTTGTTAACCGCAACGACAAGACCCGACTTCGCGCATCCAACCATGTGCTGCATCTGGCCGGACAAGCCAGCAGCAACGTACACTTTCGGTGCAACAACAAGCCCCGACACTCCGATATAGGTTTCTGCGGGCATCAAATCGGCACCTTCGGCAAGCGGGCGTGTACAACCCACGCCACCGCCGAGCGATGCAGCCAAATCCTCTGCTACTTGCAGTTCCTCGGCACTGCCGAACCCACGACCCACCGCAACAACGACATCGGCCTTCGTTAAGTCGACACCTTTCTTCTCAATCGGAGTAGTACTGAGAACCTTTAGAGCCGCTGCAGGAGCAACCCAGTCCAGGACAACGACCTGGTTCTCACCAGAAGGCACGCACTCGGCAAAAACACCTGGCTGAATCGTATACATCGCGCAACTCGTTGTCGGCCTTTGATCTCTCTGCCCCACGCCTCCGTAGTACATGCCGCGCGCAACACCGTCTTCAAGCGCTGCAACATCGGTAATCACGGCCGTTCCCATATAGGCCGCCAACCTACCGGCAACCGACTTCATACGCTTGGTCGGCTCCACCAAAACAACTTCGGGGCCTTCTTCTTCAAGAAAAGGTATGAGCGTCGCATAGGCATCGTCTAGAGCACAGCCGCTCGGCACCTCGACCGCCGCTACGCGGTCGGCACAATTATCTGGAGCCGCACAAAACGCCACCAGCACCACTTCATCAGCAAGAGATCGTGCTCCGGCGCAAAGTTCGCGTGCCGCATCGACATGCTCCGCAATTACCATTGCCTTAGTCATGGAATCCTCCTTACAGAGCAGCGCGAATGGCTGCAGCGACCTTTTCTATAGCTCTGTCTTCTCCCGCTTCGAGCACTTCACATGCCCGCGATGCCTGATCAGGAGCTTTAACCGAAACAACTTCAACCGATGCACTCAGATCTGTCTCCAAAACCAGTGCCTCTACGGGTTTTTTGCCTGCCGCCAGAATGTCCTTCATACCTGGAACACGGGCCTCTGCGATTGAGGGCGTCACCGACACAACGGCCGGCAAGGAAACCTCAACTGTTTCAATCGAGGATTCGAGCGCCCTCTCGCAGACGATGCATCCATCTTGGAGCTTGATGGAGGTCACCCCGTTAACACTTGGAGCGCCAAGAGCTGCAGCAAGCTGCACATCTACCTGCTGAGCGTAGTTGTCCGCCGATCCATCACCGCACAGGATTAGATCCCATCCGGCTTCTTTCTCGGCAATTTGGGTCAAAACGGCTGCTGTAGCGTGAGAATCCAAGTTGTCGCACGTATCATCTGCCACCATCACCAGTCGATCCAAACCCCGGGACAGCGCGTTCTTTTTCACCTTGGAATCATCGATAGCTGAAGAGCCCACCGTAATTCCCACCACTTCAGCACCGCACGCTTTCGCCAACTGCGCTGCCTCTTCCATAGCGTTCGCATCGTAAGACGACACGATTGGTTTCGCCTTGGAGAAATCGAGACTTCCGTCAGCTGCCACCCTGATGTCTTGATCATCCGGGAGAATTTTGAAAGCGACCAGTATCTTCATCTCTTCCCTTTCGCTCATTGGCAGGTATCAATTTCGTCAGAATTATCGCTACCCAACAGTTCTTGTGCTGTTGTCGACAAGGCGCTTAGAACGCCGCATTCACCGCACCCGGGAAGCCCATCTGAGCTGCCAGGGAGGACAGATGCATGTCCGTAGTGCAGTCAGCAATGGCCAGACCAAGCGTATCGCGGTAATAGCGTTCCACACCAGTTTCGACAGCGAAGCCCAGACCGCCAAACAGCGTAACGAGCTCGTAGCACACCGGAGCACCAAGATCGTTGGCCATAACCTTCGCGCAATGCACCAACTCCATGTTGGGCTTGCCTTCTTCGCTCAAACGCGCGGCATCGTAGAGAACAGCACGCAGCGCCTCGATCTTCACCTTGATACGGGCAAGTTTCGCCTGAATGTCAGAGCGCTCGATCATAGGCTTGCCCTGAATGGTGCGACTCTTGCAATGCTCAACGGTACGATCAAACAGACCCTCCATCAAACCCAAGTTGCACACCGATGCCGTCAGAGTGGAGGCAGGACCGCCCACCGTTCCCATGACGGGCACGCCGTCCTTCGACCACCAACTCATATCGCATGTCCACGACTCGGGCACATGCACATCGGTGAACGAGATGTTGGTGAATCCAGCCGTCAGGCCACACGTGGGGTCTAGAGACAGTTCCACACCGGGGGTGTCCTTCTCAACAACCAGGCCCATCATCGAGCCCTGATACTGCACATAGACAAAGAGCACGTCGGCGATATCACCAGCGGTGCAGAAATTCTTCGTGGTGTTGATGATGAATTCATCCCCCACTTTGACAACGCCCTCGCTCCACTCGCCATGATTCATGGCGCCAGCGGGGTCAGTCATGGTGCCTGCAAAAATCGCTTCACCACTGAAGACCTTCGGGCACCACTTCATGCCGACCTCGGGCATAAGCATAAGCGCAGGCGTGTAGGCGCACTGAAGCATCAGGTGAAGAGCCAGTTCGGGACATTCCTTGGCCACCTCTTCTTGCACAGCAAGAAGCGCGCTCAGGGACATCTCGCTGCCACCTACAACCTCGGGTGCAATGATTCCGAGCACACCCAACTCCCCGAAACGCTTCTGCATATCGCGGATGAACTGCTCATGTTTCTCAACGTCGTAAATCTCCATGACACGCGGACGAATCTCGTTGACAGCCATCTCGCGAACGGATTCACGAATAAGCTCCTGCTCTTCAGTGAGGAAATAAGACATGATTACTCCAATCTGTGAAAGTCCGGAGGAGACTTACGCCCCTCCGGACTTAGAACTACACCGGTTAGATGAGACGGTAACCGCCGTCGATGTCAATAATTGAACCGGTAACGTAAGAGGAAAGATCAGAGGCCAGCCATAGGCACCCGTCAGCAATCTCCTTCGGGTCGGCGCAACGACCGAGAGCGGTCTGAGACTGCGCGTAGGCGTCCTTCTCGGCTCCCATTTCCTGGAAATACTCAGCCAGCATATCTGTCCAAATAGCACCGGGACGAATGCAGTTCACACGAACGCCCTGTCCCGAAACCTCCTTGGCAACACCTTCAGTCATACCAAGGACAGCGTACTTAGCGGCAATGTAACCGATAGAAGCCGGCTGGACGCGACTCGTAATGCACGATCCAATGTTGATCACCGAGCCGCCATCACCTTGCTTGAGCATCTGGTTAATCTCATGCTTCATGCACACAGCGGTTCCTTTGATGTCGATCATCAGCAGACGATCCATCTTATCCTCATCCATATCGGTGATGAGTTTGTTGTCGGGATTCTCAGCGGCGTTGTTGACGGCAATATCAAGCCGTCCGTAGGTTTCAACGGTCTTGTCGACGAGATTTTTGATCTGCTCGGTATGTGTCATGTCACACTGGATGAACGTAGCCTCGCCGCCAGCAGCCTTAATCTCTGCAACGAGTTTCTCGCCACGCTCGGCACGACGGCCGGATATGATAACCTTGGCACCTTCTTTAGCAAACAGACGGGCAGTCTGCTCACCGATGCCGGAAGTAGATCCTGTGACGAGGGCGACCTTATCTTGAAGCATGAATTCCTTCATTTTTCCAACTCCTTGGGAAAAGACGTCAGGACAGTAACCACACTCCTATCGAGTGGCCTATCCGACTTGGTTGGTTTCATTGCTTCGAAGCAGTTTGATAATACGAGAGTTCAATCTCGGCAACATCTATCAAATGGTATATGTATTAGCAGAGCTTCATCGCAGATAATGTATGTCACTTCAATAATTGATAGAGAATATGACAGCTTGCTTGTCCATCATCCGTCTTAAGCAGGGCTTTTTGTACTTTAAGCCCGCAAAAGAGAAGGGGGGACTCATTGAATACCGCTGAATCCGTAGTGCTCATTTCTCGCTGCCGAGTGCCTGAATCACACGCCACCGTGTTTTATCGCAAGCGCATAACGAACCTTATCGAAGACAGCAGTGGAAACCCGATGGTTATTGCGGCGCCTGCAGGAAGCGGAAAGACCACAGCGCTCATTCAATGGTGCAAAGCATCGACAGACCGAGCATGCGCTTGGCTTTCCGTTGAGCCTAACACCCATGACAGCACCGTTTTCTGGAGCTACGTCATCTGTTCCCTCGGACATACCATTCCCGAAATAGGAGCGCAAACTCTACTCCAGGGCATTTCAAACCGAATGACCCGCGCCACCATCAATTTACTGATTAACCGCCTGGCAAAACAGCAGCGCAGTTTTTCCCTCGTCATAGATAATATTGAAAACATAAAGAGTGAAGTCATTTGGCAGGAACTCGACAGCTTCTGCAGTAGCGTATCGCCCTTTGGACGTATTGTGCTCGCCGGTCGGTCGCTACCGAAGTTTCCGCTTTCCCGCACCTCTATCGACAATCGGATGCGACAGATCGGATTCTCGGCACTTGCCTTCAATAGGTTGGAAATCAGCCAACTCATCGAAGCATCTATGCCATCGGGAAAAGGACCCGCCACAACCGTCCTCCACGAATCAAGCGGCGGATGGCCAACTATCGCTCTTGCTCTCATCAGATCCTGGGAGGAAGGCAATTCGAATCTGAAAGAAGCTCTCGTCCCTCATTCTAATACTCTCGCACTTGATTTTATCCAAGAGGAAGTCTTTGTGAACGTGCCTTCCGACTCTCTTGACTTTCTCAAGGTCGTCTCAGCGTTGCCCGTCATAGCACAAAGCACCTTTGAGCAAATAGTGCTTCCCCTTTGCCATACTATCGGCAGTTCCGCAGACTTGCACATAAAACGACTCTACCGCGACTACTGTCTTTTGGAACGAGTGAGCGGCTACGGTTATCGCTGCAATCCCGTCATAGCTTCAATACTTCAAAAGCAGCTTCAACAAGAGAACCCAGAACTGCACCACAGTCTCAACGAGAACATAGCCAATACGCTTGTGCAGCACCAAAGACCCATCGAGGCCATCCCCTACGCATGCAAAGGCGAGTGCTGGGATATGGCCGTTGGTCTTATCCTGAAAACGTATTCACAGATTGGCATGGAAGGACAATTCAAGAAACTCATACAGTGGCTCGATGAAATTCCTCACGAATACTTCGATGCCAACCCCGAACTCAACCTGGCGAAAGCCACGGCACTCATACCCTCCGGCCCGCTAGAGGAAACAGAGCACCTTCTCGCCAAAGTAGCCCAGAATCTCGAAAGACAACCGAATACTCACGACATCTCAGAAGATAACTTCCCATTTTTCTGCGGGCCACCTATTATTCGTGCCTACAACGCCGCTTTTGCTATGAATAACGGCTCAAGCCTGATTGCCTATGCAGCCGAAACGAAAAAACTACTTGGAACGCAAAGCAGCCAAGCTTACGAAAGTAGCATAACGCTTATGAACGGCATCGGAAACATGCTGCAAGGAGACCTCTCAACTGCTGAACAGCAACTTTCTCGTCAACTCGAGAAACTCGACGACGAGGAAGTTGCACTGTACGTACCACTCTTGGCAGCGTTTTACATGTCTTTAATCCTGTATCAGCGTGCACGTCTCGATGATGCACAACGCCTCATAGAAAAGTCGATTGCGAAAGCACACAACAATCGCGGAGAATCACTTGAAATCGAGGGCATGCTTCGGATTATGTATGCATGGGTGCTCTACGATACCAACAAGCTTGAAGAGTGTCGCAGCCAAGCTTTGCAAGGCACATCTATCCTACGAGACCAACCGTCATCTCCCTTCCTTTCCGTTGGATGCGAGATCCTGTTCTATGTATTAACTGCACTTAACGATATGGGCGGGATAGAAAAATACCGACGGAAGTATCGGCAGCAAAGTCACGCGATGCCAACATCCTTCATGCGCTTATCGATGTGTACCGAAATCATGGAGAACAAGAGCGCAGACGATGATTCCCACTCAAGAGTTTCATCAAGGGGATTCTCACATCTGTGGCACCTGCGACGAGTTGCGCAAACCGCTATTGAGCAAAAGAAATGGGATTATGCAGATTCGAGTTTGAAGAGCGTAGCTGACGATGCTCGATCAATCGGACTATTGCGATATACCATGGAGGCACAGGCCATTCGAAGCATCCTGCTTTCGAAGACACACCGTGAAATAGACGCCCTTGATGCCCTATCCGAAGCATTGCGCATAGGTGAAAGCTGCGGAAGCGTACGGGTTTTTCTCGATGAGGGAGAAGCGATGAAAAGCCTTCTTGTCAAAGCTCGAAAAAGAGGACTGTCTCCCCGCTTTGTTGTGCGTCTCCTACACCTCTTTCCCCAAACTATTGTAAGCGAAGAGTGCGTTCTCACCTCTCGGGAACTGGAAATACTAACGTTACTCTCCGACGGCCATTCTCCAAAAGAAATTGCTGCAACGCTTTATGTATCAACAGGAACCGTTCGCACGCACCTTCACCATATTTACGAAAAGCTCAACATTTCTGGACAACGCGAGGCCATACTGAAGGCTCAACAGCTGGGTTTGCTTTAGAATCCCGTAGACTGCTTCAGCGGCACAGACACCACCATCCGTACTTTTCCGCCTTGCTCTATCGCGCTGCTATGGGTCGCTCTTTATGATACCCACCATAGAAAACAGCAGTTTGTATCGTTTTTCAATTGGACCCAGAACAGGATTGGCGAGCAATAGCAGAAGCTTCGCAAGGTTTACAAGTTGTCGCTTAGGTGCAGGCCGCATTCGCGGTAGAATCGGTGCGTTCAACAAGTGTCGTCCGCGAACAAGGGGCCACACGGAAGTGCGAGCCCAAGCCAGAGGGCAAAATCCCACGCGGACGGCCCAACGCGAAAGGCAGGTGTGCTATGGAACGCGAAAACGCATGGAAGAACTACGACGAGGAAGCCTTAGCCGAGCTTGAGAAGCTTAGCAAGGGCTACATCGATTTCATATCAGAGAACAAAACCGAGCGCGAAGTGACGGCCGCATCGATCCGCATGGCCGAACAAGCGGGCTACATGCCGCTCGAGCGCGCCGTGAGCGACAGCCGCGCGCTTCACGCAGGTGACAAGGTGTGGGCGCACATGCAAGGCAAGGCGCTCATGCTCGTGCAGCTAGGAAGCGCCCCGCTGCAACAGGGAATAAACATCTTAGGGGCACATGTGGACAGCCCACGTTTAGACATCAAGCAGAACCCGCTGTACGAATCGGGCGACTTCGCGCTGCTGGACACGCATTATTACGGTGGAATTAAGAAGTACCAATGGGTAACGCTTCCTTTGGCACTTCACGGGGTAGTTGCCAAAACCGACGGCACCGTGATCGATATCTGCATCGGCGAAGACGAGGCCGACCCGGTGTTCTGCGTAACCGACATCCTGCCGCACTTGGGTGCGCAACAGATGGAGAAGCCCGCAGCGAAGATCGTCGAAGGCGAAGACCTCGACGTGCTGGTAGGCAGCCGTCCGGCCACGCAGGCTCGTACCGAAGACACAAAGCATACCGACGCTGCCGCCAACGATCCCGCAACGCCTGCCGGAGCCACCGATAAAGAAGGGAGCACAAAAGACCCGGTAAAGACATACGTGCTTTCTCTCTTGCAGCAGAAATACGACATCAGCGAAGAGGACTTCCTGTCCGCCGAGCTTGAGGTGGTGCCCGCCGGACGGGCGCGCGAACTCGGGTTTGACCGCAGCATGGTAATCGGCTACGGACAAGACGACAGCGTATGCGCGTACACCTCGCTGGTAGCGCAGTTAGATGCGCCAGCCGAGCTGAACAAAACGGCGGTGTGCCTCCTAGTCGACAAGGAAGAGATCGGAAGCGTCGGAGCCAGCGGCATGACATCGCGCTTCTTTGAGAACACCATGGCCGAAATCTTAGCGTTGGCCGACGAGCAGCTTGCCGGACGGCGCGCCGAAGTTGGCGGCGGCCTTGCGCTACGCCGCTGCCTGGCGGCGTCGAGTATGCTGTCCTCCGACGTGTCGGCAGGATTCGACCCACTATATGCGGGCGTGTTCGAAACGAAAAACACCGCATATTTAGGCCGTGGCCTGGTATTCAACAAGTACACGGGGGCGCGCGGCAAAAGCGGTAGCAACGACGCTCGTGCCGAATTCGTGGCACGTGTGCGCCGGGTGATGGACGATGCGCACGTAAGCTTCCAAACCGCCGAGTTAGGGCGCGTCGATGCGGGCGGCGGCGGCACTATCGCCTACATTCCCGCTGAATATGGCATGGACGTCATTGACTCGGGTGTGCCGGTGCTGTCAATGCATTCGCCGTGGGAGGTAACCAGCAAGGCCGACATCTTCGAAGCCTACAAAGGCTACGCAGCATTTTTAACGAACGCGTAAGTTAGAAAACAAACCATCCGGCTATCTGCGCATAATCTCACTGGATCAAGCCCTCCATGCGCAGATAGCCACCGTTCACTCACCCCTCCTTATACCCAACCTCCGATATGCAACGTTCGTTCACAACGCTTGAGCACCCATTATTACGGAAGCGTAACGACGATGTGACGATTTAGCACTCTCGCTTCACGAGTGCTAATAATCGTGCCATACTCTTTGCGAACCAAAAAACGGTCCGGTTCGAGACCCCCGATGCGAGGATGTAAAGCGCAAGCGATACGGAAGGCATGTAACAGCACCACCTGTACAGGGTACACACATCACCCGCCTGCGCTCATGCATCCACTAACTCGGCGCATCGAAGCCAAACCGGCCACGACGCACAAAGGAGTTGACACTCATGACGAAGATGATGGTAACCACACCGCGCAATGCCCACCGCAGCCTACTCAACGAGCTGATGAGCGATCCGTTCGATGCCTTCTTTAACATGCCGGCCATGCCCGCGCAGAAGATGGCACCCACACTCATGCGCACCGACATCAAGGAAACCCCGACCGCCTTCGAGCTGACTATCGATCTGCCTGGCTTCAAGAAAGAGGACGTAAAGATCGAGCTGAAGGAAGGTAACCTGCACGTATCTGCTGAAACTCGCAGCGAGTCAAGCGACACGGATGAGGCTGGCACCTACGTTCGCAAGGAACGCTTCAGCGGAAAGTGCAGCCGCACCTTCTATGCCGGCGAAGACATCGAAGAGGACGAAATCCGCGCCCGCTTCGAGAACGGTGTCCTCAGCATTACGGTACCGAAGAAGCAGGAGCAGCCCAAGCTGGAAGAGTCGAGAAGCATCGCCATCGACTAAGCTGCCCGGCAAGCGGTAGCCGACAACTGCACCATGCAGCTCACCGGCTACCGAACCAGCCCCCCTTGGGTGAAGCAACCCCTTACCCCATTTCGCTTCACCCCTTCTTTCTCCTTCAGGAAAGCGGCCCACGTGGTCGCTTTCCTGCGTTTGGAAGCAAGCACGCAGCAAATCGCGCTGCAAGCCTTGCCGCATCCGACAGCCGCGCCACCTGCGTCTATCCTGCCACTGCGTTTTCTTACATGCGCTTCCAGAAATCCTGCGAAAGCTCCTTGCGGTTGGCACAACCCGTCTTCTTAAAAATGTTGTGCATGTGCACCTTCACCGTATTGAGCGCGATGCCCATGCCCGACGCAATATTCTGATTGTCCTTACCCGACAGCGCCTGCCCCAACACCTCGCGCTCACGCGCCGACAGCCCATAACGACGCGCATAGGCAAGCAAGTTCTCACGCATCTTCTCGTCATCAGGGCCATCCTTAATGGCAGTTGGCTCGTGAAAACGCATGAGCAGCATGCGTGCTGCGTCACGACAGGCAAAAAAGGCGCAGGCGAGCAGCAGTACATTTTCGGCGTAGTTTCGCTCTGAGCTTATAAGAACTGGTCCAATTTGGAAGTACGGCGTATCGCAAATCAAAAACCCGTAGACATCCTCAATGACAATACAGGCACCCAACACGACCAACGTGGCCGCAATCCAGCGCTTCCGCCACAGACGCGCCCGTTCGAACTCGTCTTTCGTGCGGAGGAAGCGCATAGTTGCCGCGCAGAGCATCCACAGCAAAAACACGCTACGCAACGTATAGAATGCAAAGCGCTGAAACCCGCTATCAGGAAAGCCCACCAGCACGAACTCGCTCAAACCAATGAACACCAGGCCAGGCACGATGCGCATCGCTTCACGCGTATCTCCCACGTACTCGCAAATGATCAGCCAAAGCGAAACGAGAAAACCCGCACCGGTGAAGATAACCAAAAACGACCGAACGAGCAAGTACGTGCCGTCGTGTACAAATGCCGCATCAATGTGCTCCATGAACACGTCTTGAAACACCAGTACCACATCGAAAAAGTACGACAGGAAACCCGTGAAGGAATAGAGCATCATTTTGCTGCGGCCTACCAAAAACGCCGACAAGCACGCCGCAGCCGCCAAACACGATGCGAGCAGCGTGAGGATCATCTCGTAGAACAGCAGTAGTTCCATGACGCTCGACCTTTCGCTCACATCCACGGGGGATGGCGTCTACATGAATAGTCTTCAGGTGATAATCGGACGCTTGCCAACACCCAAAGCAAAACTCGAAGATTACTTCACTTGAAACTCAAAAGCCGAACTCAAACCATTTGCGCCGCGCGGTGGAATCGGGTGCTTTTTGCTTTCATAAACACGCGCGTTTCGTTCAACAGGATTATCTCAAAAAGGAAGCGCTGCGTAAACGAAAAGACGCGTTTCTGATTTTCGCACATATACTTTCATCAGGCGTTTATTGAGGGATTAGCAAGTTTTACAAACACGTTAACCACAAGATACACCAAGCCGTGCACCCCCGTTAATCCTTCACGGCACGCCAAAACCATGCAATGGTGGCTATGTAGTAACACGGGAGAGGGACATCCAAACAAGACAGAAGCGCAACACCTTCGATTCGCACCCTTGCAGCACGATCGCTGCGCTTTGACGTCCGCCAAAGTTCTGCAGCGTGAAGCATAGATGTACCGTTCGCATCCATTGGGAAGGACCCTTGGAAAACGACCAGAAAAGGAGGGGCTATCATGTCTGACGCTGCCAAGAAAAGCAGAAAGAAACGCTCGATATCTTCATTCACCATTCTTTTGATCATGTTGGTGGTTCTGGCCATTCTTACGCTCATCATGGCGTTTACCGGAACCGAAGGCATTGAGGGGGCAACGCTGTCAGGCGTGCTCACTGCTCCGGTGAAGGGCTTTACGGACGCTTTACCCATCTGTTTGTTTGTTATCATCCTCGGTGGCTTTTTAGGTGTTGTCACCGAAACCGGTGCGCTTGATGCCGGCATCGCGGCGCTGGTAAAAAAGATGCACGGCAACGAGCTTATCCTCATTCCTATCCTCATGTTCATCTTCTCCATTGGCGGCACCACCTACGGCATGCTCGAGGAAACCGTGCCATTCTACCTGCTGCTCGCGGCGACCATGGTGGCCGCCGGCTTCGACAGCATGGTTGGCGCATCCGTGGTGCTGCTGGGCGCTGGCTGCGGTGTGCTGGGTTCCACGGTAAACCCGTTCGCCATCGGCGCTGCGGTCGACTCGCTGTCAGGCACCGGCCTTGAGGTAAACCAAGGCATTATCATCGGCTTGGGTGCTGCACTGTGGCTGATCTCGTTGGCTATTTCAATCGTGTTTGTCATGCGCTACGCAAAGAAGGTTAAAGCTGACAAGGGTTCCACTATTCTGTCGCTGCAAGAACAAGAAGTCATGAATAAGGAATTTGGCGAGGAAGCCAAAGCTGCACAGGAAGCCAAAGCAGACCCAAACGCAAAGCTACTCAGCGGCCGCCAGAAGGCAACGCTTATCGTGTTCGGCCTGACGTTTTTGGTCATGGTTATCAGTTTCATTCCGTGGGAAGACCTTGGCGTAGATATGTTTAACGCCGGCGCTGCTTATGAAGAGGTTGCCACCGATGTGAACGGCGACGAAATTACCGCCGTATACGACGAGGCCACCGACTCTGCCT
This sequence comes from Adlercreutzia sp. ZJ141, assembly GCF_011038965.1. Taxonomy (GTDB): domain Bacteria; phylum Actinomycetota; class Coriobacteriia; order Coriobacteriales; family Eggerthellaceae; genus ZJ141. The sequence continues at coordinate 136,006 of NZ_JAAKEB010000006.1, forward strand.
TAACGCTTAATGGCGAAGCTTCCGGTGTTGCTGTTACCGAAGAGCAAGTGTCGAGCAGTTGGTCATCGTTCCTGACGGGCCTCCCGCTTGGTCAGTGGTACTTTGACGAAGCATCTACGTGGTTCTTGCTGATGGCAATCATCATCGGCCTGATCGGCGGCATTTCCGAAAGCCGCTTCGTGAAGGCGTTCGTTAACGGCTGCGCCAGTATGATGTCGGTCGTGCTCATCATCGCACTCGCCCGCTCCATCACCGTACTCATGGCTGAAACAGGCCTGTCGGTTTGGATTCTCGAGAACGCCGCCAACGCACTGGCTGGCATGTCGGCAGTTATCTTCGCCCCACTGTCATACCTGCTCTACATCATACTGTCGTTCCTGATTCCGTCTTCGTCGGGCATGGCAACGGTGTCCATGCCCATCATGGGCCCCTTGGCAAGTCATCTCGGCTTCTCTGTTGAGACAATGGTGGTCATCTTCAGCGCCGGCAATGGCCTGGTGAACCTGTTCACCCCCACCTGCGGTGCTATCATGGGCGGCTTGGCAATTGCTAAAATCGAGTACTCAACCTGGTTGAAGTTCGGCGCGAAACTATTCATCATCTTGGGTGTGGTCAGCATGCTGGTTCTCACCGCAGCGATGGTTATCTTGCAGTAGCGCATTGCTAGCCTGCAAAGCCGCACAGCCGCGCAAATCGCACGGATTGCGAAAAGCGAACTTTGCCGCACTACAAACGGGAGACGTCCACTTCGGTGGGCGCCTCCCGTTTTACCATGCATAAATGAGTTCCCTACTCAGCGGCCGAGCCTACCGCGCCTATCGCACCTACCGCTTGGGCGCTTCGCCGTCTAAGATACCCCGTCTAAGATGCCCAGCGCAATCTCGTAGCCACCCGCACCGTAGCTTAAGCACTTCGACACGCGCGCGATGGTAGTGGCCGACGCGCCCGTTTCCTCTTCGATAGCCGCATACGACTTCCCCGCCGACAATAGGCGCGCCACAGTCAGGCGCTGTGAGGTGTCCTTGATCTCGCGGATAGTGAACAGGTCCTCCAGCAACGCAAAGATGGTGTCTTCGTCGTTAAGCTCGGCAAGCACGCGCAGCAGATCATCGACTTCCTTCGTTCTGATTTCGGCCATAGCTGTGCCTTTCTTACGAATAGAACAAGATCTCGTTGTAGGTGGGCACGGGCCACAGCGCGTCGTCAACCAGAATTTCCATGCGATCGACCGCCGCGCGCAGCGCATCCATAATGGGAATGATTTCGTGGGCGTACGTATTGGCTTTCTCCTGCCCGTTCTCAACCTCAAGCACCGCATAGTGCGCCGTGTGCAGCGCCTCCAGATGCTCGTTGATCTCGTCGACACCGCCGAGCAGTTTGTTCAGCAATGTTTCTTGCTGGCGCACCGGCGCGTTCGGAGCAACGGCCTTGATGGCGGCGATGTTGCTGGCGATGCGGCCCGCATATTCGTTGATAGCGGGAAGGAACATGCGACGCACCATGCGCTTCATCGTGCGCACCTCGATGTTCATAAGCTTGTTGTACTTCTCCAGCTTCACCTCATAGCGGCTGCGCGCTTCGGTTTCCGACAAGATGCCGAACATCTCGAACAAATCGATACTGCGCTGCTCGATAAAGCACGGCAGCGCTTCGGCTGTGGTCTTGTTATTCGCCAGACCGCGACGTGCGGCTTCTTGTTCCCATTCGGCAGAATAGCCATTGCCGTTGAAGATGATGCGACGATGAACACGCAACGTGTCCTTGATGTAGTTAATGGCAGCCGCCTCGAATTCCTCGCCGCGCTTGCCCTCCATGGCATCGGCGAAATCCTTCAGGCTCTTGGCCATAGCTGCATTCAAAATGGTGTTGCAGTCAGCCAGGTTCACCGCACTGCCCGGCATGCGGAACTCGAATTTGTTGCCCGTAAACGCAAAGGGGCTGGTACGGTTGCGGTCGGTGTTGTCCTTCAGGAAGTTCGGAAGCACATCGACGCCCAAATCCATGGATACCTTGTGAGCACTTTCGTACTCGCGATCACTCACCAACGCTTCCACAATGGCTTCTAGCTCGTCACCCAAGAAGATCGACACGATGGCAGGCGGTGCCTCGTCGGCACCCAAGCGATGATCGTTGCCGCACGAAGCCACCGACATGCGCAACAGCTCCTGATAGTCATCGACGGCTTGGATGACGCCTGTCAAAAACACCAGGAATCGCAGGTTCTCCATGGGGTTCTCGCCTGGGTCAAGCAGATTCTTCTTGCCTGCCGAGATAGACCAGTTGTTGTGCTTGCCACTACCGTTTACTCCAGCGAACGGCTTCTCATGCTGCAAACACACCAAGCCATGATGCGAAGCTAAGAGCTTCATCTTCTCCATGGTGAGCAGGTTCTCGTCGATACCACGATTCGTGGTGGTGAAAATAGGTGCCAGTTCGTGCTGGGCGGGTGCTACTTCGTTGTGTTTGGTCTTCGCAGCAATGCCAAGCGCCCACAGCTCGTTGTCGAGCTCCTTCATGAACTCGTTCACCGTGGGGCGAATAGCACCGAAGTAGTGCTCTTCAAGTTCTTGGCCCTTGCACGGGCAGTAGCCAAACATCGTGCGGCCGGTGAGCACCAAATCGAGCCGTTGCTCGTACATTTTCTCAGAAATGAGGAAATACTCCTGCTCAGCGCCGAGTGTGGTGGTCACGCGCTGCGGCCGCTCGCCAAACAGTGCCAGCACGCGGTTAGCCTGCACATCAATTGCTTTCATCGATCGCAGCAGCGGGGTTTTCTTGTCGAGCGCCTCGCCGGTATAGCTGCAAAATGCCGTGGGAATGCACAGTACTTCGTCTTTGATAAAGGCATAGCTGGTGGGGTCCCACGTGGTATACCCGCGCGCTTCGAAGGTGGCACGCAGACCGCCCGACGGGAAGCTCGACGCATCAGGTTCGCCTTGAATAAGCTCCTTACCCGAAAATGTCATGATGGCGCGGCCGTCGGGTTTCGGATCGATGAAGCTGTCATGCTTTTCGGACGTAATACCCGAAAGCGGCTGAAACCAGTGAGTGTAATGTGTGGCGCCCAGTTCGATGGCCCATTCCTTCATGGCATGAGCCACCACGTTGGCAACTTCGGGGTTCAGCGGATCGCCATCCTGTACCGTCTTCATAAGCTGCTTGAACGTTGCGGAAGGCAGGCGCTCCTGCATCGTATGAACATCAAACACCATAGAACCGTAAATTTCGGAAATGTTCGTCATGTGACCCCGTACTCCTTACACCATGTCAGCCGAGAAGGTAACTCTCATACAATAGCACGCCTGCGCAAACAAGCGCAGCGACATTGCACCCTTACCAAAGTAACGTCGCAATGTTTCGCGCCGATTGCCGCAGGTTGCTGCAGGTGAAAAAGCCTCTTGAAGCACCCCGAGACCCATAATACGCGCACACAAGGAATCTCCGATAATCCAAGTAGATCCCTTCGCCCACCACCAAACGCGAACGAACTGTTTTTCATCGACGCTTCTCGCCCAAAAATAAGTTTCGCCGACTTGAAAAGCCGGCGAAACGAAAACTTGCTGCGTGTTTGAGTTTAGCGCTTGCTGAACTGCGGGCGCTTGCGGGCCTTCTTCAGACCGTACTTCTTACGCTCGACCACACGGGCGTCACGCGTCAGGAAGCCAGCCTTCTTCAGCTCGGCGCGATAGTCGCCAGCTGCCAGCAGGGCGCGGGAAATGCCGTGACGCAACGCGCCAGACTGACCCGAAACGCCACCGCCATTGATGCGGGCGATAACGTCAAAATGATCAACGGTGTCGGTCACCTTGAACGGAACGAGCGCGGCATCAAGCAAGGCCTGACGGCCGAAATACTCTTTGCCTTCGCGACCGTTGACGGTCACCTTGCCGGTACCAGGAACAAGACGCACGCGGGCGACAGCATTCTTGCGACGACCGGTGCCGTAGTACAAAGCTTCACCTGCCATGGGTTAGTCCTCCATCTTGATCTCGCGGGGCTTCTGAGCCATATGCGGATGCTCCGCACCGGCGTACACCTTGAGCTTTTTGCCCTGGGCGCGGCCGAGCGTGTTCTTCGGCAGCATGCCCTTCACAGCATGTTCGATAACGCGCTCAGGATGCTTGGCCATAGCCTCGGCGAAAGTTTCGCACTTCAACCCACCCGGATATCCGCTGTGACGGTAGTACTCTTTACTGGTTGCCTTCGTGCCAGTCAGACGGATCTTGTCCGCATTAATGATAATCACGAAGTCACCGGTGTCCACATGCGGCGTGTACTGCGGCTTGTGCTTGCCCTTCAGAATGTGCGCGGCCTTAGTAGCGACGCGACCCAAAACCTGATCCGTAGCGTCGATCAAGACCCATTCGCGCTCAACTTCGTTGGGCTTCGCGTAATACGTCTTCACTCTACATTCCTCCAATAAGCTCTTTCGCCTGTGCGGTTTCCCACCAGGCGGCCATCGCTTGCCGAAACCAGGAGAAGCAGCCTCGTTTCGTTTCTGCAATGAATGTCGTTTGTCAAAAGTGCAGCTCAAACGGATGCTGGTTTCCTACGCCAGCACGCCACCTTCGGGCCTGGACTACCTAAGGCAACGGCGCTTCCGCCCATTGCTGCATGCACGGGGCTTTTGATAAGCGAACTTTTGCATTGTATCCGCCCTCATCAGGCAAAGTCAACGGAAAAATGAAGGTATATTCGCGATCTGCACATTATCGGAAAATTGGCGGGGTCTTGAAAGAGTATGCCGTAATAGAACCCTCTCAATCCCCCACTGTCTTGCGCGCTCAGCGCATATTATGCGCGCGGATTGTCGACGATGGTGGCTTCAACCTCGATCGGATCCGCTGTGGTTGGCGCATCCGCAGTTGGTGCACCGCCCTCGGGTGCCGAAGCGGCAGGTGTTGGCGCAGGTTCCGCCGCAGCCGCTTGCGCAAACCATGCGGCACGAATGTCGTCGATAGACCGTCCGCATCCGCTGCAGAACAAGTGATCGCCAGCCACGCGCGACCCACAGAATGGACACAGCGGCGACTGCTGCGCCTCGGTCTGCGCCTGCTCGGCGAGATTGGCTATTTGAGCTCTCACCTGTTCGCGCTCAATGTCGAGTGCAGCAATACCGTCGTAAAGCCGCTCACGCCCCGCACGCATATCTGGGTCATCTTTTGTGTCTTCGTACAGACTTGCGCCTAACTGAGCAGCAAGGCTTTGCCGCTCCCGGGTTATCTCGCGCAAGCGCACCTCGTATTTCAGGTTCTTGGCCGCACGGTCAGCCACATTGGTTCCGCGGCTCAAAGCGGCGCTCATCGAGTCGAGCAGATTCATGGGACACCTCTTCCTGACAACATTCCTGTATACATGAAGCAGCGCATAGCGCGCATTGCTTCCTTATAACATGGCGCATCGCGCGGCGCACACTATCGGCGATGACAACCTGCCGCAGCTCATCGCCCACAGCATCGTCGCACAGCGCGTCGCGCTACCGCTTCGGCGTGTTCTTCGGCGCGTTCTTTGCCGCGTTGGCCTCGGTCTTCACTACCAACACGTCGCACGCAACACCGCGCACCAGATTAGTGGACACGCTGCCCACAAACGCATACTTGAAGTTCGACAGACCACGCTCACCGCAAATAACCAGATCAGGGTTGCATGGTTCAATCAGCCGCGCGATCAACGTATCGGCAACACGACCTGCACGAACCTCTAGCTCAACCGACTTGATGCGCGGGTTTTTGCGCGCCATTTCAAACACCTCAGCCAGATCAGTCCTGATTCGCTGTTCAGCTTCGGCACACAGCTCTTCAAAATCGACACCCGACGCCTCGTATGGAACGGAATCGATCACGTGGCCAAAAATGAGCTCGGCTTCGTTATGGTCGGCAACCTCAATTGCCTTACGGGAAACGAAATCCTGCGTGGATGAGCCATCTAACGCTACGAAGATACGAGAATGCAACGACATCTTAGCCCCTTTCTTCGGAAAACCTCCTGCAGCTTCATTGTAACGCGCCGACAGCAAAGCCCTTCCCAAAACACACAAGCCTTGCTGAACGGTAACGAACGGTAACGAACTCGTAGCATACACGTAACGCGCCCTCGATCGAATCGCGACCGCACTCACATCGCTCTCGTTCGTAGCACCTACCCGGCGCTACACGCCCACGCCTGCGCCTACAAAGAGCCCAACGACGTAACCAGCAAAACGCCCCCAATGGCAATAAGCAGCGCATACGTAAGCGTGAGGAAGCGCTGCTGACTGATGCGAGCCTGCAGCTTATTGCCCAGAAACGTCGCGAGGATGGCAAGGGGCACACAGCAAGCAATTACCTGCACCACATCCGACGTGAAATGCCCTTGCTGGAATGCGATAACAGCATAAATAAGATTCAGTATGGCCCACACCATAGACAGCGTGGCCCGAAACTGCTGTTTGTCGCGTATTTTCTGCACGGCATAGATAACCAACAGCGCACCGCCCGACACGAACATACCCTGAATAAGCCCTGCTCCCATCACTACAGCAACAAGCGCCCCTTCGGGTAGGAACCGCTGCTGCTTCTGCATCAGGTTCTTCACGCCCACCGCCACGATGACCACACCGTAAATGATCAGCAGCGCGTCGAGCGGCAGCACGGTGTCAAGCCAAATTCCCAACAACACGAACGGCAGCATAATGCCCACGATCTTACCCAGCTCACGCCAGTTCACGTGTTTGATGTTCATCACACCCAGCAAACCACACGCAAAAAAGCCCATAGCATTCAGCACACTCACCGATTCATGGAGCCCCAGCGTATGCGTACCCACGGGCATACAGAAAATGTTGCCCGCAAAGCCCGTTATGGCTTGCATCGTGTAACCAAATAGAAACGCAGCAAGAAAAATCACTTTATTCATATGTGGTACAATCCTCGGATACTCAAACTATTTCGCGATAGCGCATTGGAGTGAAGGGGTTCTTAGTATAGTACGAAAGCTCGCGATGCGCCTATCGCGAATCCGTCCTACTTCTTCTGTAATGCGCGAACCGCGAGTCCGTCTCATGCGCGCCGCACCCGTGCAACCCACGCCGCAGCCCGCACGAGTGTTCGCTAATGAGAAACGAGTGTGCCGTGACAGATTTTGCCATCACTATTGCGGGCGATTCCGCGTTGAACCTGGAGTTCGCCACCACCATATCGGCTCAAACAAGCGGGCTCATCAGAACAGCTGCTCAAACACTTGAGCAAGACCCTATCGAAGGTGTGCGCGAACTGGTTCCCACCTTCTGCTCGCTCATGGTCATCTACGACCCCTGCGCCATCGGCTTTGATGAGCTGGTGGCAAAAATCCGCGGCAAGCTGCGTAACCTAAACAGCGCCGAGAACGAAGTGCGGCGCATCTGCGTCATTCCCGTGTGCTACGGTGGCGCGTTTGGCCCCGACATGCAAACGGTGATGGAACATTCCGGTCTTTCCGAGGATGACGTGGTGCGCATCCACACCGGACACGACTACCTTATTGACATGCTGGGCTTTCTACCTGGTTTCGCTTATCTGGGCGGCCTTGACGAGCGGCTCCACACGCCACGCCTGGCCGTTCCCCGCACAAAGATCGAAGCGGGATCAGTGGGAATCGGCGGTGCCCAAACAGGTATCTATCCGCTCGACTCGCCCGGCGGATGGCAGATTATCGGCAGAAGCCCCGTGCGCCCGTACGACCCCACCCGCGAACAACCCATTCTGTACTCGGCGGGAGAATACCTGCGCTTTTCACCCATAACTCCTGAGCAGTATGCGGCCATCGAAACGCAGATCACCGCCGGCGAATACGAGTACGAGTTCATTGTGGAAGGAGCGTGAAAACATGGGCGTCACCACCATCAAGCCCGGCGTTCTCACCACCGTGCAAGACTGGGGTCGCAGCGGTTACATGGGCAGCGGCTTCTCGCCTTCGGGCGTCATGGATACCCGGGCTTTCCGCATTGCAAACCTGCTGGTCGACAACTCGCAAAACGCCCCTGTTTTGGAATTTTGCCTGGCCGGACCTACGCTGCGATTCACCACGAACACCTTTATTGCCATCACGGGCGGTGATTTTGATCCGAAAGTCGACGGGCGCCCCGTGCCCATGTACGCAGCGGTATTCGTGCGCCGCGGCAGCGTGTTGTCGTTCGGCGCACCGCGGCGCGGCATGTACGGATATTTAGCCGTTGCCGGCGAGAGCTTCCGCGTACCCGAAGTCATGGGAAGTCGCTCAACGAATTTGAAATGCGGCATCGGCGGATGGAAGGGTCGCGCGCTGAACACCGGTGACTACCTTCCTTTCGAAACGAAAGGGCTCGATTTCCTGCCAAACCTCGGCTCGCATGCCCTGAACGGCGACGCGGCATTCTACGGATTCGACGAAACTGAAACTGTGCTACGCGTAGTACCAGGGCCGCAAGATTCCCTGTTCACCGAACGCGGCATGGCAACGTTTTTCGAAGAACCGTTTTCCACCACCACAAAATGTGACCGTATGGGGTTTCGCTTAGACGGCCCAGAAATTGAAACAGTTAATGGCTCGGACATTATATCCGACGGCATTGCCTACGGAGCTGTGCAGATACCCAGCCATGGGCGGCCCATCATCATGTTGGCCGACCGCCAAACCACAGGCGGCTACGCAAAAATAGGCACAGTTGTCTCGGTCGATGTCCCTAAACTGGTGCAATGCGCCCCGGGACGCACTATACGCTTTAAACGCATCAGCGTACAGGAGGCCCAGCAGCTCTTCCGCGAGGAAGCGCGGCACATGAAAGCGTTGGAGAAAATGGTGAGGCGCCCGTGTTCAGGTGGTATATCGCCTCGCCGAACTGCACGCCGACTCACCCCCATCCTTGAAGCACAGGCACTCGCCTCCGACGGCGAGAAGCTATGGATCGAGCTGTCGCAGACCGATGCGCATAAACACGCCACTGCACGCGGCGAACAAGGGTAGCTTTGGTAACTCTGGTAACTTTGCGTAGCCGCAGGCTTTTGTGAACGAAACAACTGCGACTGCGCAACCGATAGAAGGAGATACGTATGGAAACGGGCAACATCAAGGAACTGTTGGCCATCATGGACGAAGGCGAGCTGTCCGCGCTGCGATACGACGACGGCGACGTAAAAATCGAGCTCGAGCGCACACCCGGTTCGATATCGGCAACCACCCTGCCGCTCATGGCCGAGCGCGTTGGGCAGCTGTTGAACACCCGCAACGATCTCAGCGGCATCACCAGCGGCGCAGCGAGCGCCCCCACCCCTGCTGAAGACGACTCGGTAACCGCCGTGAAAAGCCCCATGGTAGGAACGTTCTATGTAAGCCCGAGCCCCGACGAGGAACCGTTCGTGAAGATTGGTCAGGAAGTGCTGACTGGCCAAACGCTCGCCATCGTCGAAGCCATGAAGATGATGAACGAGATAACCGCCCCCGTTCCCGGCATCGTGACCGAAGTGCTGGCGGCCAACGGTACGCAGGTCGAATACGACCAGCCTCTGTTCCTCATCGCCACTGAGGCAACCGCATAGCGCACCGACGATCAGGAGACAGACCATGTTCACCAAGGTCCTCATCGCGAACCGCGGAGAAATCGCCGTTCGCATCATCCGCGCCTGCCGGGCAATGGGTATTAAAACGGTTGCGGTGTACTCAACCGCCGACCGTCACGCGCTGCACACCTACCTTGCCGACGAGGCAGTATGCATCGGCCCTGCTCCCGCACGCGATTCGTATCTGAACACCACCGCCATCTTAGCGGCCGCCGAAGGAACCGGTGCCGATGCTATTCACCCTGGTTACGGCTTCCTTTCCGAAAACTCCACGTTCGCAAAGCTCTGCCGCGACAATAACATCGTGTTCATTGGCCCCACCCCCGAGGTCATCGACCGCATGGGCAACAAGAGCCAGGCCCGCAAAACTATGATGGACGCCGGTGTTCCCGTGGTACCCGGCACCAAACGCGGCCTTCACGATGCCGATGAGGCGTTTGCCGAAGCACAAGCCATCGGCTGGCCCATCATGATCAAAGCGTCGTCGGGAGGCGGCGGCAAAGGCATGCGCGTATCGTTGGACGAAAGCGATTTCGTTGACCAGTTCAACATCGCGCAGCGCGAAAGCGTGAATGCCTTCGGCGACAACACCATGTACCTGGAACGCTGCGTCATGAACCCGCGTCACGTTGAAGTGCAGATTATTGCCGACAACCATGGCAACGTGGTGGCACTCGGCGAACGTGACTGTTCGGTACAGCGCAACCACCAGAAGATGATCGAGGAAAGCCCCTCGCCGCTGCTCGATGAAACGCTGCGCCGCTCTATGATGGACGATGCCGTGAAAGCGGCGCGTGCCGTGGGCTACTCGAGCGCAGGTACTATTGAGTTTCTCATGGACGAGAACCGCAACTACTACTTCATGGAAATGAACACACGTATCCAGGTTGAGCACTGCGTCACCGAAATGGTCACGCACATCGACCTGATGGGCGAGATGATCCGCGTGGCAGCCGGCGACGAGCTGTCGTTTACGCAAGACGACGTGCGCTTACAGGGCCACGCTATCGAATGCCGCATCAATGCCGAAACGCCCGAGAAAAACTTCATGCCTTCGCCGGGCGTCATTTCGCAAATGCATCTACCCGGCGGCAACGGCGTGCGCGTGGATACCGCTGCCTACGACGGCTTCGAGATTTCCCCCTACTACGACTCCATGATCGCAAAAATAATCGTGCTCGGCCGCAATCGTACCGAAGCCATCGCCAAAATGCGCACCGCCCTTGAAGAGATGGTGGTGGTGGGCGTTCACACGAACCTCGACTTCCAGTTCGCCATCATGGAAAACGAAACGTTCAAAGCGGGACTCGCCAATACGAGCTTCATCGAGAAATTTCTCGCCGGCGAAGTGTAGTGGGCATGGCGAACACATTTCGCAGCAAGCCAACCCCGCCCCCCGTTTAACCACATCCCGTTTCGGAAAGGAAGCAAAACCATGACCGAGAACCACACGCTCACAAAGCCTGCCGGTGTAGACGACACCGTATGGCAGCAGATGCTTTCCGCTACGCCACAGCAAGCACGCCACCTCATCCGTAGCGGCGCATACGCAGCTCCCACCAGCGGGCTGTGCCCCGGCTACGCCCAGGCAAACCTGATTGTGCTGCCGAAAGAGCAGGCGTTCGATTTCTTGCTGTTCGCGCAACGCAACCCCAAACCCTGTCCGCTGCTCGAAGTAACCGAGGTTGGCAAGCGCGAAGCTACCATTTGCGCCACCGACTGCGACATCGCCACTGACTTCCCCAAATACCGCATCTACGAATATGGCCAGCTGGTCGCCGAAGTTGACAGTGTCGCAGACTATTGGCGCGACGACTTGGTGGCCTTCGTAATAGGTTGCTCGTTTAGCTTCGAAAGTGAGCTTATTGAGGCGGGCATCGAAATGCGTCACAACACCATGGGCTGCAACGTACCCATGTACCTAACCGGCGTTGCATGCACGCCAGCTGGCAGCATGAGCGGCAACATGGTCATGAGCATGCGCCCCATTCCCTACAACCAGGTAGTGAAGGCCACGCAGATATCAGGTGCTATTCCTAAAGTACACGGCGCACCCATGCATATCGGTGACCCCGCTGCTATCGGCGTGAAAGACATCAACAAACCCGAGTTCGGCGATGCAGTGGAAATCCATGCGGGCGAAGTACCTGTGTTCTGGGCATGTGGTGTCACGCCGCAATCGGTGGTTATGAGCAGCAAACCGCCGTTTGCCATCACTCATGCACCGGGGCACATGCTCATCACCGACACGAAGAACGTCGATTTGAAGGGTTAGAACGCTCGGGAGCCTTCCTGCATACGCGCCACGGTGGAAAGACGCTTCACTCCACCACAGCAGTACAACAGCGCACCGGAAAAACCGCACGTAAAGCACTTATGTTTCGTCCGTTGTAACAGTAATTTACCTGCGTGTGGGTACAATAGTGGTTCAAGTCTGTGCCTTCATAGGTTCGAAGGCACAGAAAACCGTAAGCTCGGAAGAGCAGAAAGGAGGGGAATCGTGAACAAGTTCGTCGAAAAGCTGAAGAACATCGGCCCGGGCGCGCTGGTGGCTGCTGGCTTCGTTGGCCCTGGCACCGTCACCACGTGCACCGTTTCCGGCGCAAGCTACGGCTACACCATGCTCTGGTGTCTGCTCTTCGCTACAGTTGCCACGATCATCTTCCAGGAAATGGCAGCCCGCGTGGGCATCATCTCGCAGAAAGGACTCGGCGAAAACATCCGCGACCGTATCCCCAATGCAGTGCTGAAGTGGATCGCCATCATCATCGTCATTGTTGCCATCTTCGTGGGCAACGTTGCCTACGAAACTGGAAACATTACCGGTGGCACCTTGGGCATTCGCGCCATCAATTCCGACCTGCAGTTGATCCCCATCGTCATCGTGCTTGGCTTGGCCGCATTTGCCTGCATGTGGTTCGGTGGTCGCAAGGTCATTGAGAAGGTACTCACTGCCATCGTCGTATTTATGGGTGTGGTTTTCCTCGTAACCGCCCTCGCTTCCAGTCCCGATTGGGGCGCAGTGTTGAAGGGCCTGTTCACTCCTCAGATTCCCGAAGGTGCCGGCATCCTGACTGCCGTAGGCCTCATTGGCACTACCATCGTGCCGTACAACTTGTTCCTCCATGCCTCATCGGCAGCCCAGCGCTGGACCGACCCCGAGCATGTGAGCGACGCGCGTTTCGACACCGCACTATCCATCGGCTTGGGCGGCATCATTTCCATGGCTATTCTCATTTGCGCGGGTGCAAACATTTTCGGTACCGGCGTTGAGGTCAAAAACGGCGCCGACATGGCCGTGGCACTGTCGCCGGTGCTGGGCGACTGGGCAACGTGGCTGATCGCTCTTGGTCTTCTGGCTGCCGGTTTCTCCAGTGCCATGACTGCCCCGTATTCGGCTGCCTACGCCGTGAACGGCGTTTTGGGCTGGAAGAAGTCGACCGATGACATCCAGTTCAAGGCTATATGGGTTGTCGTGCTCCTGTGCGGCTGTGTTATGGCCATCGTGTGGGGCTCCAGTCCCACGCAGCTCATCTTGGTTGCGCAGGCGGCAAACGCCATCATCCTTCCCATCATGGCGTTCTTCGTTCTGTACTGCGCCAACAGCAAGGATTTGGGCACGTTTAGAAACCATGCGTTCGCAAACGTCTGTGGCGTGCTAATTATCGTTATCACGTTGTTCATGTGCTACCGCAACATGAACGCTTTCATCACGTCGCTCACCGCCCTTATCAGCGGATAAGAACAAAAACGAACCGCCGGCAGCTTAAGGCTTTGTAGTTTTAGCCAGCGGATCACAGCAATAACTTGCCCCTGTGTTTCAGGCTCTACCTAAAACACAGGGGCTCTTCGTTTCACAGGTGTTCTTCGTTTCTTCTTCCAGCTTGTGACGTCGGATGAAACTACATCTCGGTAAAATCCCGCACTCCAAGCCTGTCAAAAGCAAAGGCTCACAATGTGCGAGCGACTATTGCCTATCGCCTACCCGGCGACCTCACATCAATACCCGCTATCTCGAGCGCCTCGCGTACCCGCTGCACAAACTGCAATGCATGAGCATTGTCGCCATGAACGCAGATCGTGTCAGCTTGCACCGTAATGGTTTTTCCGTTCACGCTTTCAATCGTACCATCACGCACCACACGCACCACGCGCTCAACCGCAAACGCCTCGTCGACGATCATAGCGTTTTCCTGCGTTCGCGGCACCAGCACACCTTCATCGGTGTAGTTACGATCAGTGAAGAACTCCTGTGCCGTTTGCATGCCGAGCGTGCGCGCGGCCTCAATCAGCTGACCGTTCGCCAGCCCCACCACCACCAGCTGCGGGTCGGCATCGTAGATAGCCTGCGCTACTGCATCAGCAAACGGCCGATCAACAGCGCAACGGTTGTACAACTGCCCATGAGGCTTTACGTGAGCCAACTCAACGCCTACCGCACGGCAAAACGCCTGCATCGCACCAACCTGATAGAGCACGTAAGCATATCCTTCGTCGGGCGACAACTTCATGTCGCGTCGTCCAAAGCCCTGTAAGTCGGGATATCCCGGATGCGCACCGATTGAGGTTCCCGCTGCAGCAGCACGTTGTACCGTGTTTCGCATGACAATCGGATCGCCTGCATGCATACCACAAGCAACGTTCACGCTCGAAACCAAGGGAATAACCTGCTCGTCAAGCCCCAGCGTATAACGACCGAAACTTTCACCCAAGTCGGAATTCAAGTCGACGCAATCCATCGCGCACCTCTTCCTAGTTATTTACGCAAAACAGCCTCCCCTATTGTACGACACAAAGAGGGAAGGCTGTTCGAAGCATTGATGCAGGTCTGCCACTACATCGGCGGGTAGCGCAGCACCAGATACACACCAGCAATCAGAACTGTAATCAGCATCATCGGGAAGCCAGTTTTCGTGAACTGCATGAAAGTAATCTCGTGGCCGTTCTTCTTGGCAATATCGGAGAGCACCACATTGGCCGAAGCACCGATAAGGGTACCGTTGCCACCCAAACAGGCACCAAGGGATACCGCCCACCACAAAGGCGTTACATCCATGCCGGTAGATTCCATGGTCAGAAGAATCGGAATCATGGTGGCAACAAACGGGATGTTGTCCAGGAAGCTGGAGATTACAGCCGAGCCCACCAGCAACACGAGCATGGTGACAAACACGTCGCCGCCGGTTGCAGAGATAAGCGCGTTGGCAAGCATCTCGATAACGCCGGTTTCAGCCATGGCGCCCACGATGATGAACAACCCGGCGAAAAACGATAGCGTTGTCCATTCCACCTCATGCAATGCACGCTCAATGCTTTCGCCCGAAATGAGCAACAGCACGCCAGCAGCCGTAAGTGCAATGACGCTCGACTCAACATGAAGCGCACCGTGGGCCATAAAACCAATGACCACAAACACCATCACCACAACGCTTTGCTTCAGCAGGCGCATGCTCTTAACCTGATCGTACTCATTGAGCTCCATGATGCGCTGACGCTTTTCGTCATCAACGTGCATCTTCTTGCCGTACATAAGGTAGAACATACCGATAACCGCTGCCAAAATGACTACAACCACCGGCGCATCAACCATAATAAAGTCGGCAAACGAGTATCCCGCAGCCGAACCAATCATGATATTTGGCGGGTCACCGATAAGCGTAGCGGTTCCACCAATGTTCGACGAAAGAATCTCTACCATGAAGTACGGAAACGGATTAACCTCGAGCAGCTTACATACCGTCACCGTCATAGGTCCGATAAGCAGCACCGTGGTTACGTTGTCCAAAAACGCCGACAATAAGGCGGTCAACAGCACGAACAACACCATAATGAGCCACGGGTTACCCTTCGCGGCGCGGGCACACTTAATGGCCAGAAACTCGAACAAGCCCGACTGCTTCACCACTCCCACGAACAGCATCATGCCGAACAGCACGCCGAGCGTGTTCATATCCACGTGTTCACACGCTACGTCGAATGGCAAGATGCCGATCAACATAACGAGTGCCGCACCAGAAATAGCCGCAAGTGAGCGGTGCAGCTTCTCCGACATGATGAAGATCATAACCACCACGAATACCACGATGGAAACGATTTGACTCACATCCAACGGAACTCACCTCTTTAATCGTACAGGGCAGGTCGTAGGCACCACGAGGTTAGCTTACTTCTAAGTATGCCCTTTTCTATGCACAGTTTTTACATTCGGTACATTTTACCTCGATTGTAATTCGTTTATCCAAAAAACAAGGCCCTTGCAACGTAGCGTCAAGGGCCTTGTGGCTCTACTCGTAGTCTTATTTATTAGCTTGTCTTCCCCTGGGGCAACTTGGCATTCTCTTTCATTGCCCGCAACTCATACGTCATATCAAACACCAAATCGGGCTCGATGTCGGGATAGTATTCCTTAAATTCCTCCAGAGATTCCATTTGCACGAAATGCTGTTGGAACATATCGTGATAGCAGATGACAATCTTGTTCTTTTCCGCTTCTGCTGCGGCGGCCGCTTCAGCCTCCGCATCATAGCGATGGAAGCCGTCTTCTCTGGCCTTGTCGTACTCGTTAAGCACATACGATGTTGTCGGTTCGGGATCGCCACCGGGGAAGATACTCTTCGCCTTTTTTGTTCCCATGCGCGTACGAACATCGTGGATAATCATAAACGCAACAAGCGCAAATCCTACGTAGCCATTCAAGCCGTACAAGATGTTTACCAAACCCTGATACGGCAAGAAGCACGCAACAGCACAGCCAAGACAGCCGCCAATGATAACGAACAGGCGATACATTGCCGTACCCTCTTTGGCAATGCGACCAATGCCGGTCCACAGCAATGGAACCGAGGTGGTATAGATGCCGCAGAACACAATGAAGGCGTAAATGGTACCGAAAACTGGATTGATCTTGTTCGCCATAACCAGTGCAGGAATGTCGGCAACGCTCGTGTTCGGAATGTCAGCGATGAGCGCCAGCACACACAGGATGGTAGCAGCAGCGATAAACACCGTCGATAAGATCATACCGATGTTCACCTCGCGCAACCGGTTCTTAGCGCCCATTTCTGCAAGGAACGTGGCAAACCACAGGATAACGAAACCGGCGTATGATGCACCCGACGCGATGGGGTTACCACCACCAACCTGACTTATCACGTCGGAGTATTCGCCAGCATCAACAGCTGCCATGTTCTCTGGCAGATTCTCAATATTGTTGCCGAGTGAAATGATGGCCAGCGCGAAAATCATAACAACGATCACCGGGCCAATCTTGCCCAGCGCATTCACGATACCATCAAGACCGAATACAACGGTTGCCACTACTGCAACGGTCAGAATAATGGCACCAACACCGTTCGGCAGGCCCCATTGCTGCTGTGCGGTTGAGTTAGCGGCGCCGCACATCACAAAGAAACAAACATAACAGAATATGGCTGCGAAGTAATCATAGAACTTGCCAATATACTTGCCGCAGTAGTGCCCATAGATGTCGCCACCACGCTCAAGCTTAAGCCGGTTGCCGTTTGTGGCAAACGACAAGTTCGTGTACAAATAGATACCCATGGCCACAATAACGACCACGAAGAACAACGAGCCGTACGACGCGTCGTACTGCATGACCTCTTGCATGGTCGCAAAACCGGCACCGATGTAGAACGCGATGCACGCCCCGCAGAAGCCTATGATAGCCGCAAGGCTTACTTTCCCCTTTCCCATAACGCAATCCTCTCAAAACGTAACGACTTTGAATAGGTTTTACCGTTATTGCCAACATCGTAGGGTGCAACGCACTCTACGAAATAGCACACTGCTTTTGCAGATACCATCGTTTACATCATGCAGAATACACAAAACCACGGCCAAGTTATGTACTACTTGGCCGTCGCGATGTGCAGAATGCAGCCGAAAAAGAGGTGCCATTTCATCGCCATGGTTCGCTCATGAGCGATCTCATTTGCTAACCATGGTTATACTACCATGGTTAGCATAATTGAAAAGGGGTTTCTTTTATGTTAGCGATAATTTAACTATCATGTTCAGTAAGCGGCATTACGCCATGACAGCATGTGTTTCGATATAGGTGTTCAGCACTTCCGTAGCAAACTCGCGCGCGCTGCGCCCTTCCGATATACCCTGGACGATCGCACCATCTACAAGAATCGACACCATATCGGACGACAAGGCAACTCCACTTCGCGTGACAATTCGCTCGATAGCCCGATTCAGTGATGCCCTCCCCGTGCGATACGCTTCGGTAACACTCGGAGACTCATCTGCCAACAACAACTGCAAATAGTGCGCAGAGAGCTGCGTGTCCTCATTCGGTAAACACGCCTTCACCAATAAGTCAACCACGTTGGCACGGCATTTCGCACAATCCATCGATTCAGCCTCCGCTGCAACATTGTCGGCTCGCTGAATCCACAACTGCATGTTGTAACGGGCAGCTTCCTGAAGCAACTGAGATGTCGATTCGAAGTAATAACCAACGGAAGAAGATGCAGCGCCCGCCCACTTGGCAACCTTACGATACGTAACCGCGCCCGGCCCCTCTTCACGAAGCAACGCTGCAGCAGCTAAAACCAAAGAAGTCCTTGTAATTTGCGCTTTCAATGACTTCGGATTCTTCACTGCTTCGTTCATAACGCTCCCTCTGGTTTCAAGTACATTACGGTATCGGCGGAATTGCCGTTGGCAAGTATAGTGCCGCTTTGAAGTAGTCTCGAGAAAAAACCTGTCGAATCCGCAAATTGTCGCGTGATATAAGGGTCACAGAGGATCACAAAAGATAGAACACGATGAAACACGTATAGGGAGACACTGGCTGAAGCCGTCTTTTCATGTGTTAATCAGCAGGGATGACAGCATTAATCAGTGGCCACCTATACGCAATCGCGCCCCGCGTATGCGGGGCGCGATTCAAAACTCCTATGAGTTCCGAGTTAAACTCGTCCGAAAAAAGAACTAGTTCTGGCCGTGGATCTCGGTCAAGCTCGTGCCAGAGTGCTCCTTGGAGCAGATGATGGCGATGAGCGCGATGATGGCGATAGCCACGAAGTAGAAGCCGGGAGCCAGCTGGTTGCCAGTGACGTCAACGAGCCACAAGCAGATAGCGGAGCAGGAGCCGCCGAAGATAGCGTTCGCCAGGTTGAACGTGAAGGCGAATCCGGTGTAGCGAACCTCGGTGGGATATTGCTCGTTCAGGTAGCTAGCCAGCGTACCGTCGTTGATGCAGAGTAGCAGCGCCATGAACAGCTCGACAGCCAAGCAGATCGCGAAGTTCAGCGTACCGAGCAGCATGTAAGCGGGCACCGTGAAGATAATGAAGCCAGCAGCAGCGATAATCAGCATCTTCTTACGTCCGAACGTGTCGGAAATATGACCGGACAGGAAGATCATCGCGATGTAGGCAACCAAAACAATGGTGGTAATCGTACCGGCTTTAGCGGGGTCGTACAGCAAAACAGCCTCAAGGTAGTTCGGCATGAAGGTAAGCACTGCGTAGAAGCCGATGGCGTTCAGCATTGCAGAACCGAAGCAAATAAGGGTGGTGCGAGGATACTTGAAGATAACGTCGCGAACGGGGGTCTTGGCACCCGTGCCGCCCTCGGAGTGAGAAACCATTTCCTCATACACCGGAGAGTCGGTGAGGTGAGTACGGATGTAGTGCGTAATGTAGCCCAGCGGCAGAGCCAGCAGGAACGGGATACGCCAGCCCCAGTTAACCACGAAGTCAGATTCGGCACCGAAGATGGCGAACATGCCGGTTGCGAAGAACGAACCAACCAGCAGGCCAGTTGCGGTGGAAGCCGGAACGGCGGACACGTACAGGCCGCGCTTCTCGGTGGGAGCGAACTCAGCGATGAACGTGGAAGCGCCAGCATACTCACCAGAAGCAGAGAAGCTCTGCAGACAGCGCAGGCACAGCAGCAGCAGTGGAGCGCCAACGCCGATAACGGCATAACCAGGCAGGCAGCCGATCAGGAACGTTGCACCGGACATCAACAGAATGGAAATGGACAGCGCCCATTTACGGCCCTTCTTGTCACCCATGTTGCCCCAGAACAGAGCACCAATGGGACGAACCAGGAAGGACAGAGCAAAGACGGCAAACGCCGACATGGTGGAAACAAGCTTGTCTTCGCCGGGGAAGAACACGACGGCGATGACAGTTGCCAGATACGAGTAGGAAGCATAGTCAAACCACTCGATAAAGTTACCTAGGAAGGACGAGAACACGACCTTCTTTAGGGTTGCTTGCTGCTCAACAGCAGATACGTGGATTTCTGCCATGGGTATCTCCTTAAAACCTTTGGCAATGAACAATCGAGGGGCACCTGCACCACAGGCATAGATCATGCCGTCTCAAAAACCAGAACTCAAATCCCCTGTCTGATTTTTGGTCTGCATGACCAGCGGATGAATCAACCCCTCATCAAGGGGGGCTTGTTCTCTTTCGAGCAAGCCCCCCTTTGTCTCATGTGAAGCTGTTAGCCTCCAGTTGAGACGAGCTACGCGCTCACGCGATTAGTCGTTCCACATCTCCGGGTGGATCAGCGTCGGGTCGGCAACGCGGTTCGGGAAGTAGTCGAGGCACTCGCCCTCGCGGTAAACGTCAGCCGTGGAGCAATGCAGGCCGCCGCCGAAGGCGTAGGCACCGCGCAGGTCAACGGGGATGACGTTCTGACCGAGCTGGTCGGCCTGCTCCTGCTGATACTTCTCGGAAGCCTCGATGATGGTGGTGTCGGGGTCGAGCACCAGCACGTTCATGGACAGCCACACAGAGGAGTAGCACAGCTCGGGCGGCTCGGTGTGAGCCGGCTGAGCAGCGTCGACGATCTGCCAGTCGTTGGCTTCAAAGATTGCCTTCTGCTCATCGGGCAAATGA
>NZ_JAAKEB010000007.1 GCF_011038965.1 Adlercreutzia sp. ZJ141
CTTCATACACGTAAACGATGCCTGTAGCCTTGTCGGTCTGCCTTATCTGAGCCATTTTCTGTCTCCTGCACTGCCTAAACAACGTCATAATTATAACCTATGACGTTGTTTCTTGCAACAAAATATGGAGCACAGTGCCCCATATCGGAGGAATTACCACAAGATCATGTGGCAGGAATCAAATCACGTCATGGAAAAGCGGGAATTCAGGCGGTTTGCGAGTTTCGCAACAAGGCAGGTTTTAGATATTTCACAGTCTTGCATCCTTGCGGCGTTGAACAGGGGTTTTAGTTGTCAAAGAAACGTTCAATTCTGAGAGTTTTGCCTGATGCGAGTTGATTATTACTTTGTATGCCCTCGAATCGTCCACACTAAATCCTCGATACCCTAAATCCTTCAGAACCCATCAAAGTGAAAGGACTCACCACACACGAGAGCCTCACTACAAACCTTCGCTTCTACTGCAGAATTCGCTTTCCACTATTCGAAGAACGTGCTCACCGTATTTTTCGGAACTCAAATAGTCCAGCAGCGACCGTCCAGAATAATCTTGCTCACAAGGTGAGACCCCGTGTTCCATGAACAATTTGAGCAGCCTGTCATCGCCCGTGTTGATGTAGGCGTCCTTCGCGTACATAAGCAAGTTCGTACCCTTAAAATTTCGCTGACGTGGATCCGCTCCTTGCACCAAGAGATACTCCACGATAGCTACCTTGTTGTTGTACGTCGCGACGATTAATGGCGTCCAACCGTGGTCGTCATATTGGTCGAGATAACACCCTACCCCATGGATCGACCTTACGCCCTCGAGATCCCCTGTTGCGCAATAGTGCATGAGGTCAGCAAAGCGATCCTTGTACAGCAGAATATCGTAGTCGACAGTGGCTAGTCTCAGTGAAATAGCGTCATCAGAAATCAGTGTTCCAGGTCGACTATGCGACCGATCGGCCGTAATCTCATAGTCGAAGATGTCATAACCCAGAACAGCTGGGAGCTGGAACTCCCTGAAGGTGAACGCTCGAACCTGCCTGCCGATCTCACAAGCCGTTCTGTTAAGATCAAGGCGAACGTCAGAATAGTCGATAGCTGCCTTCGAGTAATACGTAGAACCCCTGCACGGTTGCGGTCTCGCAGCATAAGTTCCGTCTAGAATGTCGTCGAGATAGGAAATAACCAGCTTCGACCCATGCTCTATATACTTCCGGTAGAGGTCTCTCGAAGAGTCTTCCTCCAGAAGCGCAAAGGTATCCTGCGCGATAATGCGACCAGTGTCTATTCCAGCATCGATTTCATGTAGAGTCACTCCGACAACAGTTTCCCCATTCAAAATTGGGAGGGCAGATGTGTACATCCCCTTATACGCTGGAAGCTTAGAGAAATGGATATTAAACAGCCGCCCAGACCTGAACAACTCAGGCTTTACAAGCCGGTCATACTCCATCGAGAGGAACACAAGCCCTTCAGTAGCTTGAGCCTCATCGAGCGTTATCTCCTCAACACCGTAGAGAGCAGCGAAATAGCGCAGCGACCTCTGCCAGTCATTGCATCCATCTTCTGTTCGATTACAAGTTACAACCAAGCGAACGTTGGGAAGGTTCTTGGAGAGTATTTCCTCCAGAACATTAACGGCTATGTCATTCTTCCCCGCAACGCAGATCGTTTGCAACGTCTCGCACATTCCAAAACACCATCCCTTCCTCCAGTATCGAATGTCCCAGGCCGCCCTACGAAAACTTATCGGCACGCTCGCTGGAAAAGGCGGATAATGTAAGTAAGCGCGCCTTGACCGCCCTACATCTAGACGTCCATTCTCAAGTTCACACTGAGCCTACGGCGCAGTCCGTGCAGTTCCTCACGGTACAGCCGCACGCAGAAGAGCGCGAAGCACATGAACAGAACACAGAGTGCTGCGGTACTACCCATAAGGAGAAACCGCCACGTCAGCAAGTAGACAGCGAAGACCACGAACAACACGTGAAACCGCCTACGAACAGCCATAAGCTTCATGCGCGTGAGAACAACGAGGGCTATAACAACCGTCATGAAGTAACCCGCAATGGTACCGATGGCCGCACCTTCGATACCGAGTAAGGGCACGAGCGCAACCTGTAAGGCAATGCAAGTAGCAGCGCCACAGACAAGCATGAGAAGAGACGGCCAAGTCCTTTTCACTACGATGAGTTGGTTGACCGCCACTTGGTAAAGCATGAGCAAAAGCGGTGCCAAGAACAAGTACGGAACACACACAATGCCGCCAGTGTATTCATCCGAGAACAGCAGGCGGTAAACTGGGTCCATAACGGCAATCACCAACGCCGTAGCCAACAGCGAGATAACTCCGAGGTATTCGTAGACTCGGGAGTTAAGTTCCACCTGGTCCTCATCCCTCATGGTAGAAAAGGCAAAGTACTGCCAGCCCTGCGCGAAGGCGGTGTAGATGAGCTGACTCACCTGACCGATCTTCGCAGCCACTGCGAAGATGCCCGCAGCAGATGCCCCTAACGCCGAAAGGATCACGAGCCTGCTAGCAGAGTTGAAGGCCCAATAGAACAGAAAGCTCGGCATGAGGGGCACGCCTATGACGAGCATCGTCTTGAGCAACTTCGGATCGAAGTTCTTGAAAGAGAACCATTTGCGGTTAAGGAAAGCGAAGACCGCGAGAGCCGAAGCTGCCGCGACAAGAGCTGCGACTGGAAGCGCCATGAGATATTCCCCAACGAGGAGCAGTGGGATGGAGACCGTATAAGAGAGAATCGAAGTCGCCAGGTTCATGATGATGAAGACGCGCCTCTTGTTCATCATGCGCGTGGGAGCTTGAATGATCGAATTGCTCCCGGAGACGAGAACGGTCATCGCGCTGACCACCACCAGGTTGACAAACTCCGCGTCGCCGAAGAATAACCTAGCAATGGGATCTTCCAACAACAGCATGCATGCTGCAACAAGGACGGTCATACCCATGACGAAAAACAGCGCAGTGGAGCAGACACTCTTTTTGAAGTTTTCATCATCACGGTCGAAAAACATCCGAAACATCGCGTCATACATTCCCATGATGGCCACAGGTTGCATGAGAGAGACGAGTGTATTCGCGAGATCTGAGTAGCCGAAGTAGCTCGCATCAGGCATAAGACGCGTAACTACTGGCAGCATGACGAGCGGGATAACCTTAGCTACCATCGAGCCTAGACCATAAACGACGAAGTTTTCTACGAACAGGCGAGCACGACTCATGCAGCGGGCGCTTTCTTGACGCTAGTTATTGTCGGGAGAACACGCTTGGCAGCAAGTGCTACTACAGACAGAGCAAGACAGCAGACAAAGGAGACCGATACTGGAAGCAGCACACCAAGACTCAGCGCCGTCCAGTAGCGAATAACGAGTTGATGAACCATGAAAAGCTCAAGCCCGAGTCCACCGAAGGTGATAACGAGAATAAGCATACGCTTTCTAGGCAAGACCAACCTCTCGTTGAAACTCTGCGAAGTCACGGATGTATTCCGTACCGTCGTAGTGTTCGCTCGCAAGTACGAGTAACACTGAGTCCTCTGAGAAGGCATACATATCTTTCCATGTCATACGGGGCACGTAAACTCCCACGTGGGGCCGATCAAGATCAAATACCGTCTCCACACCGTCAGGCTCCACCGTCCTCACCTTGCTCGTCCCCGACACGTTCACAAGCACAAACTCGGTCAGCCGATTGGCATGCTCCCCGCGTACCACATCTGGGTCAGACCCGTACATGTAAAACGCCCTCCTGATCTCGAAGGGCACGTCCGAGCCACCCTCAACCACCACAAGATGCCCGCGCTTATCCCCGTGCTGCGAGAACTCGAGAAACCTTGGCCTCTCGCTCATTGATCCTTCTCCTATTCCTTTTTCAAAGTACTGTTTCAAGCTATTTGGTTGATCTAACCTTCAAATGCGTTAACCGACTCAATGACCCAGCTTTGTTCCTCTGCGGTCATGCCGTTATACATAGGTAGACTCAACACTTCTCCGGCCGCGCGTTCTGCTATCGGAAACGATCCAGAACCGAACCCGAGGTAGCGATACGCTTCCGAAAGGTGCGGAGGTATCGGATAGTGGATGATGGTTCCTACACCCCTCTGGGCAAGGAACTCCTTGAGAGCATCGCGCTTACCACCTCTCACGTGGATAACATACTGATGCCAGGATGAGTCCGCACCAGGGCGTACCTTGGGCTTTATCACCAGCGGGTTCGATATACCAGAATCGTAAGCTGCAGCAATCGCACATCGCTCCTCATTCATTTCATCTAAGTAGCGCATCTTTACTCGGAGTAATCCCGCTTGAATCTCATCAAGGCGACTGTTCATACCCACGACCGAATTGTGGTAGCGCCTCTCTGAACCATAATTGCGTATAACACGCGCTTGAGCATCCCACTCGGGGTTGTCAGTACATAGGGCTCCGCCATCCCCGAACGCACCACAACCCTTCGAAGGATAGAAACTAAAGCACGATATATCGCCGAGCGAGCCCGCACGCTTTCCATGCCAATGATTACCGTGTGACTGGGCGCAATCCTCTAACACGTACAGACCGTGCCGGTCAGCCACTTCTCTAATGGCATCCATGTCACAGCACTGCCCAAAGAGGTGGACGGCAAGGATCGCCTTAGTTCGCGGAGACACCGCGTCCTCTATGCGGGATGCATTGATGTTGTCGTACTCGTCTGGCTCGACAAATACCGGCGTGCCTCCGTTTATGGTGATACCCATGACACAGGCGATGTAGGCGTTAGCCGCAACGATTACCTCGTCGCCCTCGCGGACGCCGAGGACGCGGAACGCGATGACGAGCGCGTCGAGTCCGGAAGCCACACCCGCGCAGTGGGCAGTCCCCACGTAGTCCGCCCACTCGAACTCGAAGGCCTCGACCTCATGCCCGAGCACATACCACCCCGAATCCAGAATCTCGCAAGCCTTGGTCTTGTATTCATCAGCATGGAGGTTGTACTGGCGCTTCAGATTGTTCGGCATTATTTGCATTGACTTCATCGACTCAGCCTTTCATATACTGGCTCTCTATAAAAGAGGCGTTTCAGCTATTAAAGATATTCTCAATTTAGCGAGTTATGCCTGATGGCAAGTTTTTTGAATCCTCTAATCAGCATTTTGGCTGAAACCAATTAACTCATTCTTGAAAACTAGAAGCGCACGCTTGAATATGAGCCAAATATCTTGCAGCACTAGCCCATTGGTTCTCATATTCATTCTTACAAACACCCGTCTTGCCGATGTCCATCATATATGCAGGAAGATAGGCTGCTTTCTTAATTCTTCTTTCCCACTTGGTCTTTTGTCCTGAATTCGGACATGCAATCGACCTAATCTTCTCTTCTTCAATTCTGAATTGCGAAGCATCTTCATGTTTAAATGAAGTACTAATCCCTGAGCCCACTCTATACATCACATAAGGAACTACAGATCGACCAATAGCTATTTGATTGCATTGAACATTGAACAAATAATGCCACATGGGCAAATCTTCGATATTTCGATACTGCGAGATATATTTTTGCAGTCCATCATCCTTTACAATCCGTCTTGATAAAAAAACTCCCGGAGCAGAAAAAAAATATCCCCTCGATAGATTTGTTTTGATTCGTTCTAGCGATATAGGCTTTACTCCATATCGATAACAGAACTCCAGCCCCTTCTTCGCTGAATATTCCACGCCTTGACTTTCCGTGAAAGGGATTGTCGGTGTTTCAAAAAGATCAAATCTACCAACAGCATCAAACACATTGTTCATCGCATAAAGATCATCACCAGCTAATATCTTGAATCTATCCTCTTTTACCAACGAAATCGCTTTGATAAAGTTACGAGTTAATCCCTCATTACGATGAGAGGAAACAACTTCTGCGTTTTGAAACAAGTCGCTATTCTTCGCTATCCATGTTTTCGCTTTTTTTACTGTCTTATCTCTAGAACAATCATCTACCACTAAAATAGAGCATGGCTCGGAGGCAAATCTCTCGACCTGGAATTTAATACTCTCCAGATGCTCGATAATATATTTCTCATGATTAAAGGTAAAAGCAATAAACTGCATTCAAAACTTCCTGATTCTTCCGGATCTAGCATTGCTTACTCTCGGGTAACCGCTAATTCGTGTGGGATTTTGCACGGTTTTCACCGCCTTGTGCCTACCCACATGTTTTCCGCCTGTTTTTGCGTGGTGCGCCGTTTTGTAAGTTTCCCCATGCCCCCAAGTCTTACAGTTTGAAAAACAGGACGGGTGTCTTTATTCAACGTATAGAGGGACGGGATGCCTTGCCCGTCCGCAGTTCTGTTTGGGGTCTTAGGGAAGCTAGCACCTCCCCCAAGACCCCTATGGTAGCCCGTATCCTCGGAAAGTAAGGCAGATATGGAGAACACAGGCAATACCACCGTAGGAGTAAAAGCGCGTCTATACGAGCGCATAGCGATTAGACTCTCGCTTAACCGGCCATTCAGATGGCTGGGTATACGAGCACTCGACAGACTTTGCGACCGTTGTCTTAACTCAGGCCGCTGCGTTAGTGACCTGTATAAGGATAGCTGGTATATCCCCGCAGACTTACTTGGATGCCCAGGCTTCTGTGCGATGATCTCGCACCTTTGAGGCTTGGAGAAATGGAAACCGTTTTGAAGCGATGGATATCTATCGCTCGACGCACTGACGTACCTGAGATGCGCAGCGTGTCTAACACCATAAGCAGACGTAAGACCTACATCTTGAATGCCTGGGAATACGGGCGTACAAACGCAATTGCAGAAAGTTTGAACCGACAGATCAAAGACATCATTCGCACATGCCGTGGCTTTATGAGCTTTGCAGCTTTGAGACGCCGCTGTCTTTTGGTGCTTGGACACAAACAAAAGCCCAACAAGCCCATCCCGCTGTTTACAAGAAGCGACAAGAGAAAGGAGGGTGCTAACTAGCGAATAGGTCAAGTGCGATGGGTTTAAGGTCTCCCCCACACCAGGCGTAACATATTCGATTTTCTGGCTTTTGGTCATCTTTTTTGAAGCTACTCTATGGAGGGCTTAGGTTGGTATGCCCTCTTTTTGCCCCCAAGTGATAACTTGGGGTTAGATTCTCTTTGTTTTACCTGTTCAGACATTAGATTTGGCTATTATTCCCACACGAATTAAGACTTACCCAGTTGTTTTTATGTTATTCTATCCAACTTTTTGGCTGAACCTTTTTATCGAAATTCAGCTCAGCGAGTAAAGTTTCTGTATGCAAGAACGTAGTGCGCTTTTGTCATACCCGTTTCTACGAACAATATCTGCTGCGTCTTTACGGTTGTGTGTTCGATTAGCATGCGCTATCGCCTCAGCCCAGCTCTCAGGCCCATCTTCGAGACGTAGGTAATATACGAAAGGATAGAAAGAAAAATCTCTGGGAATGTTCGTAGATAGAAGCGCTGGAAGACCCGAACAAATCGCTTCTAAAGCAGCGAAACCAAATCCCTCGTACAACGACGGCATTAAGAACACATCGAACACATTGAGATACCGCTGAACGTCGGAGCACCTTCCGAGAAACAACACGTTTTCTTTAATCCCAAGAGAGCGGCACATAGTCTCTAATCGCTCTTTTTCTGGACCATCTCCAACAAGAACAAGAGAAGCATCGATACCTTGTTTTATCAGCCTATTTAAAACCTGAATAGCAAAAGAAACGTTCTTTTCTTCCCCAAGATTTCCAACACACCCAAGGACCAATCGGCTGCCTAGTCCTAAACTATCCCTGAGGCTAACTCGCGTCTCTTCATTAAATCTAAACACTTCCACATTTATTGAATTATTGATTAAGACAGCTTTTTCAGAGGCGCTTTTGCCAAAAACAGATATCGCTGCCTCCTTCGAGCATGCCGCCAATGTTGTTGCAGAGACTCGAATCAACAGATGTCTAAGTCTACTAATTGCCATATACTTTAACCCGCGACCGCTCCTGTTTGTATGCGCATGGGCAATTCTGATATTTACTCCAGCGAATTTTGCAATAAACAGAGGGTAGTAGCTTGTGTCGTTGTAATGAACATGAACTACATCATACTGTCCTTCAGCTAGGATCTTTCTTAGTTGCCTCATATATCTAATAGGATACCTAGACTTGAGAGGCAAAACAAAGAAATTACATCCAAGTTTCTCCAGATAACGTCCATTTGTTCCGAGCTGGCCATTATATACTGCGCAATCGTAAACGACATCGTCATACTTTAATGACTCGCAAATTGTCAAGACCACCTTTGAAATGCCACCCGATACTGCCCCATTCATAATATGAAGGATTCTCTTCATATCTACGTCCTTTCACTGCCCCTTAGGTCTTGAGCCAAGCTATTTCGACGATCACTATCTCGTTGATTCCTATTAATTCGATCACTAATCTTCATGCCGAAGAGCATCCATAGCTCTTTTGATGTGAAAAAAGAGCCACTAAAAAAGCCACGAGGGAATACGGTGATTGAAATCAGCAAAGCAAGCTCTCCTCTTGACGAATTCTCTGAAGAGAGCTTAACTGCAGATATTACCGACCAAGCTATAAGCAACCCTCCGATGAAATAGCCAAAAGTCACAAATATGTCCAAATACAAACTGTGCGTGAGACCTACGAGAACCTCACCACTAAAAGCCCCAAGTCCGGTCAATGGGCATTCATTAAGGCGATCGACAACAACAGAATAGTAATCAGAGCGTCCAGAATCATAAAATGCCTG
Organism: Adlercreutzia sp. ZJ141; assembly: GCF_011038965.1. GTDB lineage: Bacteria > Actinomycetota > Coriobacteriia > Coriobacteriales > Eggerthellaceae > ZJ141. The sequence continues at coordinate 8,747 of NZ_JAAKEB010000007.1, forward strand.
ATCGCTCAGCATCAACACCAAAGTCCTACTAGATATCCCACGAGATTCCAAAAATTCAATTATTGTAGACAGCAATTCCGTATAAAATAGGGTAGCAAACACAAAAGCTGTTAAAACAACAAGAGATATAATGATCTTCTTTCTCCCCTTCTCCATCATTAGAAGAACAACCATAGCAATACCAATACTCAACAATGGCCCTCTCGAACCCGACAGAAGAATATAAACAACAGACAATATAAAGGCTACGATTACCAGAGGGGTTTTCCTCCTTCGCATCTTCAGTAGAAGCAGCAAAGACAACAGCAACACCGCGTTACCGTATCCCATGCTGTATTGGATTGTTCGCGATTCGCTAATCGCAAGAGATGGGACTAATGAGCATACAAAAGCTATAGATGCAAACACAAACAAAACCGGACAACACTGCAACAAATTATTCAACAGGTGATCATAATCTCTCATCATGGATAGAAGCATGAATAACGGCAGACTGTACATTAAGAATGTCTGAAGCTGCGATTTCACATAATTGTACGGAAATGTTGAATCAACAAACAGACGGTTATCATGAATCCATGCCAAAGCAAAAAACATGAAACAGCAAATAATAATCAGTACCGTTATAGAAGATAGATTACCGATAACGGTACGATCAAATAGAAGCCGAACATATAGTACTAACAACACCCCTATAACAATTGCATTTAATATATCGTTATAAGCGAAGGCAAGACTAGATGCACCCACAAGCATATTCTTACAAGCTGGCAAAACTAAATGTACTGCAGCAACAAAAGCTATCCGTTCATCAGAACGTTTAAGCCTTTCTGAATCTGGTGTTGTTTTGCCAATTTCTGACTCCATTATGGGCATGTCAACACAACTCTTATGGAGAGTTGTGTTGCTCTCATGGACTGTACTGAGGTGTTGCGATTTCATGCGGCCACTTTCATGATTGTCGCAAGCTTCCGATTACATCTATTCACAACGATTTCCGATAACGCAGATCCTGTAGCGTATCGGAAGCGGATAATCGAGAGGTGTAAGGTGCTAGCACCACCCCACACCCCCCTTGCGGCATCTGCGTCATCAAAGGATTGGAGAACTCCTGTGGACGGCAGAGAAGCCAACAAGAAAAGAAGGCTTGCATACACGCAGGGATTGCTTCCCTATACATATGAGAGTGAGTGCACAAAACCCGACGGAAGGGTGTTAACCGCACACGAAGTCGAGCATGCAGTACTTGGAAGAATCAAACAAGGCGAGCCCAGTGCATGGGATGTACTGTGTGCCGAGTCTCTTTCGGAGAAGTGCTTTTCACATGGCTGTGCTTTTGATGACGGCGCTATCGATGAGTATCCCGGGTGGTGCAAGTTTGTCATCTTGGGATTTGAGGGCTGGGTGATGTGACTGCCACGATAAGCCATATCAACACCACTCGCGCAGAATCGACCAACAACAAGATCAAAGAACTCAAAAGCGAAAGCCGAGGGTTTGACACCTTCAATGAAACCAGAAGACGACTTCTTTTGGCCTTTGGTGCACCCGATGCTGTTGAAGGATCTACTGCCTATGAAAGAAGAAAGAAGGCTCAAGCAAGCGCTTGTGCTTCCAAACCTTCCAAGCGAAGGAAGAAAAAGCGCTAGAGGATAGACATGACACGCCTGTCTGTACCCAGAAGCCCGCCGGGACCCAAGGTCACATAATGTCGCATTTCTAGTTGTAAAGCTGCATCTCATAGCTTGTGTTTTAAGCCCTTAGATCCAAGGGCATCTGCCAGTGCGTCCTAAAACCCATCCTGTTTCTTCCGAAACTGGTGTTGCCGCCTTAGATCTCATATAAAATGCCTGATCAAGTTAATGTTTTTGGGTTATCGGCAACACAGATTTCGGAAAGGCCAACGTTTATCAATTTGTCTGTGAGATGAATTTGATTTCATCTAGACTGGCTACCACTGTTTTCTTGAGTAGTCGGAAGCGATAGATAACTCCCCCATAACCTATCATAGAATGGAGGTGTAATGTCCATCACTCCACCGCCATGGTGAAATGTCATCTCACCAAAAAACACTTGCGCACCAGTGTCATAAAAGTCAACCCGAACGTGAGGTATGCCTTCCGATAGCATTTCCGCCATATCAAGCATTTCACGAAAGTGAATTGGCGGATCCTGAACAAGCCTCTTATCATTGGCGCAACCATATTCAACATCTATAAATTCCCAATCCGTTGTATAGAAGTTTCGAATATGCTGAGAAAATCTACCTGAATCTACCTGAACAAACCTAGCAACTCCATCAAAGCAGAAAAATTTGTAATCAGTTAGCTCGTTTTTTCCAACATCCTCAACGTACTGTTCTGCTATGACTTTTGGTTTTATCTTTCTATAATTTGGTTCTCTACTCTTCCAAAAATAATTCCTCTTCAATGCTTTACCGAGTTTCTTTTTTGCGGAATCGATATCAAAATTCTTTATATCTTTACAAACAACAACACTACCCGAATCATGATTACACTTAAGCACAAAAGATTCTGGAAGCTTTTGTGCGTCGATATCTTCTACTCTATCCCAAACCGCAAGTGTCGGAATAACATGTTGATCACCCAATATCTTAGCTACATAGTTTTTAACAAGATACTTGTCGGTTAAATTTGTATAAAACTCATTATATGTATGCAGTTTCAACCATTGAAGCTTTTCGTTAAAACCTTCCGGATTATTTAAATTTGGAAATATACCCTGGTACGCATAATAGAAAAGATTTATGTACGTCCTATCACTGATAGCTCTTAAAGGCCATCGTTGACACATATGAACCAGCACAAGCGCCGGATTCTTTATTCCCTTCATTGCTTTTTCGATCACATACATAATCCTTTTCCTTCTAGCCAATCGAATCACAATAGAGAGCGACATATCGCCTCGCAATATCGCACCAACGGAAAATACGCGCATATTGAGTAATTGTGCTCCTTTTTTGCGCGCTCATTGCAGACGCCAGTAATATCGCATCTGCAATTCCTTTAAAATCCGATGAATTAACGGCATAACCTACTTCACCATTTCTAAATTGCCCATCAAATCCCTGATCTTTGGTGTAAACCACAGGTAAACCTTGACTCATGGCCTCAACATAAGACAAACCAAATGTTTCGTGATGGGATGGCATAACAAACACATCAGCCATACGATATTCAGCAATCAGATTCTTTTGTGACATAGGTGGATACAGGTCCACAAAAGAGCACCTTGTCAGCTTTTGAAACACTTTCCTATCCTTCACCTTACCAATTATTCTAAGACGCACATCGTAGCCTCGCTCACGTAGATTATGGCATGCCTTCATGGTTCCGAGCTGATTTTTGTTTTTGCTGATATCACCTACCTGCACAAGACGCATCGTGCCATCGTTACGCCGAGACTCGACGGGAGAATTGGCAAGGAATAGCTCATTGATGCCATTAGGTATAACCAACGATTTCGACTCGATGCTTGCTTTTTTGCTAGCTGGAACAAAATCACGCAATACACGCTGGCGATAAGGTTCAGAAATGAAAACAACTGCATTAGCGTTCTCCATAATTTCTAAGCCACATCTTCTTAACCATGGACGCATAGCGAAGAATTCATTAACGTCGCTATTTCGAACCGCAACGATATAAGGTGTTCCAATCTCTTTTTTAATTTCGTATGCAACGTATCCATTGGCAAAAAGACTATGCGCATGCACGACATCGTATTTCTCTTCAGAAAACAATTCACAAAACGCACGCATAACCTTGTGTTGTTTATGCTTGTAAAAGACCCTATCAAGCTGTCCATAGCACTCAGAAAAACGCACATTTGGGCTAGCAGCCGTGTAATTCGTGCCTCGAACAGCAAAATAGAACACGTCCTGTTCTATTCCCTTCTCGTGAAGCTTATCAAAAAGCAGCTTATACAAAGGACTGGAGTAATATGAACAAACCTGAAGTACTTTCACGCGCTGCCGCTAGTTTAGAGACGCCAGTACCGAATTCCGCATTGCGCTATCTCGATACGATCAAAGATACCTTTTATATCAATAAGTACCTTTTCATTTGAAGGGACATCGGCAAACAAATATTCAATCTCTGAAACACTCATTGCTTTAAACTGATCGTGAGCTACAGCAACAATGACGCAATCGGCATTGCTTGCATCCTTAATTGGATGAAGATCGACCTTGTAATCTAACTTCGCATCTCGCTCAGAGGCCCAAGGGTCAACAACAACGGGCTCTACACCGTACTCCCTCAGGCGGTTGATCACGTCGCCGACCTTCGAGTTCCGGCAATCAGGACAATTCTCCTTAAAGGTAAGACCCAAGATGACAACCTTGGCTTTCGCGGGAGCTTTCCTAGCTCTAATCATCTGTTTAATTGCCGCATCGGCCACGAATTCGCCCATGCCATCGTTCACCTTACGACCAGACAGGATAATCTGAGAATGGTAGCCAAGCTTCTCGGCTTCATAAGTGAAGTAATACGGATCAACTCCGATGCAATGGCCGCCGACCAACCCGGGGCGAAAACCAAGGGCATTCCATTTCGTGTTCATCCCGTCGACAACTTCGTTTGTATCGATCCCCATCCGATCGAAAACCATAGCGAGCTCGTTCATAAACGCGATGTTTATGTCGCGCTGACTGTTCTCGACAACTTTGATAGCCTCCGCGGTTTTGATGGTAGAGACTGGATAAGTGCCAACCTCAATAACTAAGTCGTAGACTCTCTTGATCTGCTCAAGTGCATCTTCGTCGGAACCAGACACGATTTTCCGGATGTTCTGAAGGGTGTGTACCTTGTCACCTGGATTGATGCGCTCGGGACTGTAACCGACCTTAAAATCAGCCCCACATTTCAACCCCGATTCTTCTTCGAGGATAGGAACACAGACATCTTCCGTGACCCCCGGGTACACCGTCGACTCGAACACAACGATAGAGCCAGGAGTGAGACGCCTTCCTACAATCCTTGATGCCCCTTCGACAGGAGTCAAATCAGGTGTCTTGTCTAAGTTTACCGGAGTGGGAACTGCAACAATATGGAACTTTGATTCACGAAGACGTTCGGGATCGGCAGTAAAATCGACTGAGCATTGGGCAACCCCTTCGTCTCCGACTTCATGTGTAGGATCGATGCCTTTCTTGTAAAGCCCTATCTTCTCTTCATTCAAATCGTATCCAATTACTTGAACTTTTTTAGAAAAGGCAACGGCAATGGGCATACCAACATACCCAAGACCTACAAGGGAGAGTTTCGTCTCTCTATTCAGCAGTTCCTCGTAGATTCCCATTTTTTTCCTTTCAGGTTTTGAAAACAAAACAGCTTCAACCGATAAAGCTAGCTGCGGCAGTTCCCCGTACATAGCTTCCCCAAGCCAAGTAGAGAACCAAGTCCATAAGAGATGTGGAAAACCGGAAACAGCATCGCAATCAGGACAATCTCTCGTAAAGATCGTGAGGCTTTGCATGCAAAGGCAGCGTCGAGAAGACAATACAGCACCAACTCAACGGCTAACAGCTCCCAAAACACAGTTGCTACGACACCCAAAAGAGTCAGCGCCAAAATGGAAAGTACAAACGCGAGCGGCACGAAATGTCGAACACTCATAGAGCCTGGACACAGCTTCATCGTTATCACATTCCACATGCCATTCTGTATCGCCATTCTAGCTATACCTGACGCGGTGTCTCTGCAGTAGTAGGTTAGCCTGATGTCTTTCGACATGTAAATCTTTCCGCCATTGCTTCGAATCCGATAATTCATTTCGTTATCTTGGTTTCGGACAAGACGCTCATCGTACCCGCCCCATTTTTCGAAGACCTCGCGCCTAAAGGCCCCGAATGGAACAGTGTCAACATAGCCGCTTTCCCCTTCAGTTCGGAATTGGGAATTACCAACGCCGAATTTAGAAGAGAGCATTTTGGCGATTGCGTTACCTATAAACCCATGACTTTTTGTCTCAGCCACACCGCCGACATTGTCCGCATCGGTGTTTTCGAGGTAGTAGATGCATTTCTCAATGTAGTCATTGGCGTAACTCGCGTGCGCATCGAGTCTGATGATGTACTCGCCTTTTGCTTCGGCGATTCCAATATTCATCGCATAAGGAACGGTTTTGCTCGGATTGTCTAAGAGATGAATTAGTCTCGGGAAACGCCTAACATACGAACTAATGATATTCCGTGTGTGGTCATTTGACATACCGTCGACGAAGATCCATTCCATATCGTCTATTGGATACGTTTGATTGAAGAGCGATTCAATGCAATTGGCTATGTACGCTTCCTCATTACGTACTGGCATTACTACAGAAATACTTGGCCGCTTAACCTTACTCATTACGATTCTTTACCTTGCGCCAACCCACTGTTTCAACTTCCTTTTCGTAAGGCTTTGAAACAGTCACTCTGAACCCCATAACCGCTCCAGTAGTTACAAGCACTAACTTGGCATCCCGCGAAAACGATAAGCTGGCTATGTCTTTCAGATTGCACGCCATCTTCCTTGGAAGGACGTCCTTCACATAGGCTTGGTCAACATCTTCTGTGGAGTCGAGTAGTTCGGCCTCATCTTTGAATGTGATGCTTGCTGTGGAGGTCACTCCCGCAGGCAGGAGCAGGGTCGCCATCATCTCAGGCGTGTAAGATGCAACATATTTGGGAACTTCGGGTCTTGTACCCACAAAGCTCATTGTTCCGCGAAGTACATCGATCAGCTGACTGAACTCATCGAGTCGGTACTTTCTTATGACAGCCCCGACGCGTGTAACACGATTGTCATCGTTCGTGGTCACCGCACTACCGATCTTGTCGGCTTCCTGCACCATGGTTCGAAACTTAAAGATTCGAAACTCCTTGCCGTATTGGGTCACACGCATCTGACGGTAGAACACCGGGCCGGGAGAATCCAGCTTAATGGCGATTGCTAAGATAATAAACAGCCACCAGGTTAAGGCGAACAGAACCAAGGAGCCAATGATGTCGAATACCCGTTTGACAACGAGCTGGCCGCGCTTTTTGGCAAGTGAGTCGTAGTAAGGCCGCACCTCATCGCAGCGCATACTCTCTGGCAGTTCGTCCCAAGAAAGCCACTTCATCGGAGGTTTTTCACCTCTTCTACGAAGCACTCGATAACGTAGTCCACCTGCTCGTCAGTGAGACAGGTGTGTAAAGGCAGCGTTACTTCATTGGCAAAGCGCGCATAGGCGCCTGGGTAGTCGGCGATGTTAAACCCCAGCTTCTGGTAGGCCGTCATCATAGGCAGGGGCTTGTAATGGACATTGCAGGCAACGCCACGCTCGGCCATATTGACGATAAGGGCGTTGCGCTGCTCTGCATTGATGCCAGGAACACGGCAGATGTAGAGGTGCCCTGACGATGAGTGGTCTTCTGTGTAGTGCGGCAATGACTCAACACCAAGCGGCTTGAAGGCTTCGTCGTAGCGTGCGATGATCTCGCGGCGACGGGTAAGCATCGCTGGGTAGCGGTCAAGCTGTACTAGTCCAATTGCCGCCATAACGTCGGTCATGTTGCACTTATACCAAGGATCCACAACATCGTATTCCCAAGCGCCAAGCTTGGTCTTAGCTAAAGCATCTTTTGACTGGCCGTGCAGGCTCAGCAACTGCAACTTATGGTAGATCTCTTCGTCATCAACACCAGGAATGCTTCGCCAGGTTAAGCATCCTCCTTCAGCAGTGGTGAGGTTCTTTACCGCATGGAAGCTAAACGAACTGAAGTCAGCTACAGAGCCGACCATCTTGCCGTGGTAGATCGCGCCCAGCGCATGTGCGGCATCGGCACAAACCGCCACCCTCCCCATTGCCTTCTGAACGGAGTTTGCTGGACGAAAGAGATGTTTCTTTCCCTCAACGATCCGAAAGATAGCATCGTAGTTACACGGCACACCACCCAAGTCAACCGGAATGATAGCCTTCGTTCTTTCGTTAATGGCTGCTTCTACGGCACCGTAGTCCATCTCAAAGGATCCAGGCTGGCAGTCAACAAGCACAAGGGTTGCACCCACGTGACAAACCACCGAAGCAGTAGCAGTGTAGGTGTAGGCCGGAACGATTACCTCATCCCCCGGTCCCACTCCCAACACGCGCAGCGCCAACTCAGCACAGGCAGTCTGCGAGTTCAGACAGCAGCAGCCATCAGCACCTAGATAATCCTTCAGCCTGCGCTCAAGTTCCTTCACTCGCGGGCCGGTGGTAATCCAGCCCGAACGCAATGCATCTGCAACCTCGGCAATCTCAGCTTCAGTGATATCTGGCGGCGAGAAGGGGATGCTCATCTTCACCGTCACTGGCGAGCCGCCTTCGCTTCGCCATCTAGTTTCGGGTAATACGTTGGAACGACTTCTGCAAGTACCCGCTTGATGGAGTCGTTGTCCTTATTCAGGCACGACCGCAGCTTGTCAAGTTTCGCCGTGACAGTCTCAAGGTCTAAGGCATCCCCAGTTGACACCATAATGTCATCGTTTTCGGTTGGAACCACGTGCTCGTCAACCATAAGAAGCTCTTCGTAGAGCTTCTCCCCTGGGCGCAGACCTGTGATCTTGATCTCGATGTCACGGTCTGGCTCTAGGCCGGATAACTTGACCAGATTCACTGCCAAGTCGTAGATTCGAACAGGCTCGCCCATGTTAAGCACGAAGACCTCACCACCGCGCGCCATAGCACCTGCGGTGATAACCAAGCGACTCGCTTCGGGGATAGTCATGAAGTAGCGGGTAATGTCTTTGTGGGTAACGGTGATGGGGCCACCTTCTGCAAGCTGGCGTTTAAAGAGTGGGATAACGCTACCGTGGCTTCCTAACACGTTTCCGAAGCGCACACAGGTAAATACCGTGCTTGAAATGCCTGCGTAGTACTGCACAATCATTTCATCCATACGCTTGGTTGCACCCATAACGTTGGTGGGGTTTACTGCCTTGTCAGTGGATATCTGCACGAAGTGGGTGCAACCCTTCTCATGCGCTAACCGAACCACATTCAGCGTGCCAAACACGTTGTTTTCTATAGCCTCACGAGCGTTTCTTTCCATAAGTGGTACGTGCTTGTGCGCTGCTGCATGGAACACAACTTGCGGCTCAAAGAGTTCAAACGCCTTGCTTATGGCTGGAACATGAGCGATAGAGCCAATGAATACACAGACATCTGTCCCTTGTTCTTTAGCAGGATGAACGATTTCGTGGAACAGCTCATAGGTGGTGTTCTCGTATATATCGAACAGAATAATCTGCGATGGCTTGGCGGGTAACAGTTGGCGCACAAGCTCACTTCCAATAGAGCCGCCTCCACCTGTCACCAGCACGCGCTTACCAGACACGTATCCCATCTGACCCAGATTGAGTGCCACTTCTTCGCGCGCTAAAAGATCCGATATTTCGACATCCCTTAAAGCGACACGATCCAAAGCATCAATGGGTACATCCTTGATTCTTGGCAGTGTTACCGTCTTAATACCTGTGCTCATACAGATACCAAAGATGCGATCGCGTTCCGGCTTGGTAGCGCTTGGTGCCGCTATGACGATCTGTTCTACGCCAAGCCTTTTCGCTATTTCAGGAATTGCATCACAGGTGCCTGCAACCTTCACGCCATGAACATGTTTTCCCACCTTGGCGCTGTCATCATCAACAAGGGCAACGGGGAAGCCAGGCATATCAGGATTACAAGCCAACATGCGCTTGACTGTAAGTGAGCCGGTCTCCCCTGCCCCAACAACAATCGAGCGAGGAAGGCCTTCTGTTTGGGTTCCTAAGAAAGACCATCCTTTTCGCCCAGAGGTCACGCGAACAAGAAGGCGGCTTGCTCCGGCAACGATGAAGAAAATGGCCCATTCGCAAACGTATACGGCAACGGGCATTCGAAATCCGAATGCGAACCAACTAACTACATCTCCGACAACCGAACCTGCAAGCGTGGCAACAACGATACGCATTGCTTCATCAATGCTTGCGTATTCCCAAAGGCAGCTGTACATGCGCATAGCCGCAAACACAACAACATTGATGACGGCAAGAACAGCGATACCTAACAGGGAGCCAGATGAACCTGGAATTATCGATTCAGACGCCGTGCCCCACGAAGCGATCACAAACGCAACAAACGTAGCCGCCACGTCGATGATAACGAAGGGTACGGTCCTGATGACCCCTTTTCTGGTGATTCCAGCAACGGCCATGTCTACCGCGCGTCTTCTATTCCCTTGTCAAGTTTGCTTTCGAACAATTTCGAGGCCTAGTTTGATTGCCTTTTGGCGTCCCATGATGGTCATGTTTAGATACGCGAGCCGTTTGTGACGATCGATCTTCTTGATATGTCCCGTCTGCCCTAAAAGCGGCCCGTTGAGAATCACTACTTTGTCGCCTTCAATCACACCTATCGACAGTTCCACCACACGAGTGCCCGGTTTTGCGAATGCGTTGATGAAGGCAATCTCTTCTTTATCCAAAGGAGCGAACGTGTCGTTGTTGCGCAGGATTTTCGTGAATAGGGGCACGTTTTTTCGCAGCTCGGATTCCAGTTTTGCCGGATCATCCGTAACCACGAACACATAGCCCGGAAGCATCACGTCGGCGCGCTTTACCCACACGCCGCCAATGCGCTTCATGATTTCACATCGAGGAATGAACAGTTCCTGAATGACAACGGTGTCCACTAGCTTTGCAATGAGGTTGAGTGCATGCTGCTCACGGCCACCTATGGTTTGTATGACGTACCACATGGCTCCACCTCCTTGCAGTTCGCAGAGCAAAGCTTGGTGCCGGCTGTTTTGAAGCCGTTCAATAGCCACAAAACAGCCGGCACCACTAAGCCCGTCACTTATCGAATTCTTCAACAAGCAACTTGTAAACACATGCGCGCAAACGCGCGCATAGCTTCGCCTTGATAACCTTGGTCATCACGTCAACAACGACTATTCGCTCCTTTGGATCCTCGAAACGCGCACTCAGCGACGATTCCGCGATTCCCAAAGTATGTATCTATCTCATCGGCCTTGCCTTGCGGCGCAACCGCTGAAACCTTGTTTAAGACGCGTCGGTATTTCCTCCCCCTAGCGCCTCATCTATGGCGCAGTTTCCCGCTGCAAAAGCAATTCTTTACCATTGCACCCGCGGCAGAAAGCTTGTTTTCACCCTACCACACTTTCGCGACGTTACGCCGCACAAACCCATGCTTTACAGTCTAGCGTGCGCGCCACACGTTCGGTAGTTCGCGCGCGCTTCAGCCAGATACGTGTAGTGCTCTATGCGATGCGCGTCGCTCGCGATGTAACTATACAGCCCTTGCTCAAACAGCGCCCGCGCTGGCTTTTTCTCGCGGCCCAACCGCCCACCACGCACGAAGTCGGCCGATGCTTGTAGCTTGCACCCCATATGCGCGAGCCGCCGCGCCAAGCCAACATCCTCTTGGATGGCAGCGTAACGTTCCGGATGCGCAATAATCACGCGATACCCGCGCCCCTGCAGCTCGTAGATCGTGCGCTCGTATTCCACAAAATCAGACGCTTTCGCCCGCGATGACAACTCAAGCAGAAAATCCTTACTGCCATCAAAATGCAAGTAGTCGACCCAATGTAGCCCCAGCTCCATGAGCTTTGAGTGGTTCACCTCAAATCCCATTTGCAGTGGAAACCCATCTGCATGAGCCTTCAGAAGTTCGTAGGCATTCCACATAGCCTCGTAGTCGAAATACGGGTCGCGACAATGCGGCGTGCACACGATACTAGTTACGCCCGCGCGCTTAGCCGCTTCAAGCATAGCCAAGCTTTCCGCCAAGTTAGCGGCGCCGTCATCTACACCAGGTAATATATGGCAATGGATATCGCGCACCGCTTCGCCTTTTCCGCCTTTGCCCTACCGGTTCTTCCGCGCGCCGTTTGCGCGGTAAGCACCCGAGTTTCGGCTGTACTGTGATGCCGACTGGTTGGCTGCGTTCGGCATCGCCGACCCAGCCGACCCAGCTGATCCCACGCCGCTCACGTTCGCACTCGAACCGGCACTTACGCCTGTGGTTGCTGCTTTCGTACGGCCCGACTTCGATGAAGCTGGCCTTGCCGTGCTCGCATTCGACGACGCATAGTTGCCACTCCACGACTCGGTGTTGAGCTGCGGTGCGTCGTCGGAAGACGAATCACTTCGACCCGACTTCTTCACGCGCTTACCGTCTTTGTTGTAGTATGCGTAATAATAATCGCTGCTTTCCATTTCGCAGCAGTTCATCACCACGCCGATTACGTTCGCCTCGGCCTTTTTCAGCTGCTCATAGGCATCTGCCAGCGTCTGGCGCTTCGTGAAATTCTCGCGAACCACCAGTATCGTCGCATCCGCCAACGAAGACAGCACGGCAGCGTCTACGAACGTGCCCACCGGCGGTGTGTCGAAGACCACATAATCGTAGGCTTCTTCCAGCCTTTTCATAAGACGACGGAAGCGCTTCGACGCCAAAATGTCAGCCGGATTGGGAATATGCGGTTCAGCATCAAGAAAGTACATGTTTTGCTGTCGCGTGGCAACCACTGCAGACTCAAGCGACGCCTGATCCGACAGCACGGCATACAACCCCGAAAGAGCATGCATACCTAAATCGTCGGCAAGCGAACGGCGACGCATGTCGCATTCCACTAACAGTACCTGCTTGCCCGACGTGGCAATAGCCTGCGCAAGGTTAAGAGACACCGTCGACTTGCCTTCGTTTGGAATGGAGCTTGTAATAACAATCGAGCGAATGGGATTATCCACACCCATGAAGCGGATGTTTGCAAGCAGCGTCTTCGCCGCGTTCTGCACTTCGAGCTTGCTCGCCTGAGCTTTCTTCGCCATAGCTTACTTGCCCTCCTTCATTGCAGGGATTCGCCCGATCACAGGCAGCCCCAGCAATTCCTCAACATCCTCGGCATTGCGAGCGCGCGTGTTCAGCATGTCAGCAAGAACCACCAAGGCGACAGCTAAGAACAGGCCGGCCAAAAGCGCAACCGCCGTGTACATAAGACGATTCGGACCGCTCGGGCTTTCGGGCGTTTCTGCCTGATCGATGGCGTTTACGCTTTTCACGTCCATAACTTCCTGCGCCACCACACTTGCCTGCTCAGCAAGCTTGTTGGCAATGATGGCCGTGCTCTGCGCGTCCTCGCCCGTTACCGACAGCGTGATTACACGCGTAGTGGTGGCACTGGTAACCTCGATGGTGTAGTCGTTCAGGCTTTCCATCTGCAGTGCTTCGGCTGTGTCGTTCATCACACGGTCGCCTTCAATGAGCGTAGCCACGTCGTTGGTGAGCATCTGGCTAGCCGTGAGGTCTTGGTTGTTCAGGCCTCCGGTTTCCTCGGTGCTCTTTGTGAGCACATACATGCTCACTGACGAAGTGTAAGTGTTTGGCAGGAACAAAAACGCTACTAAGGCCATGGCAATGCCACACGCAAGCGGCAGCGCAATCATCAGCTTCAAATGCTTGCGCATAAGTTGAAGCAGTTCGAGCAACGTCATCAGTTGTTCACCTCCGGGGCAACATCATCCGTAGTTAATCCTGCATTAGCCGCCAAATCGGCGTAATCGCGCGGCGCCGGCGAGTTTGGAGCGGCACCCAAAGCGGCGTTGTCCAGCTGCTCTTGCGGAATGACGGCGTTTTTATCGTTGGGGTCAAGCCCCGCATCTACCCGCTGCATCATAGCGCGCCATTCGTCAAACATGGGGCACACATAGCTAATGCCGTCGACGTTGTAGCTGTAGCTTGGGCATGCCGCGGAATACATGGTAAGGTTTTTGCCTTGGAACTTTTGTGCGAGCGGCACAAGATCACTCATGGCAAGGTCGGTTGACACACAGCCCGCCAAGTTGCCGATAAGCCCCGGCATCTCAACTGGTGACGCCGCCAAAATCTGCTTGATAATAGCTTCCACGATAATACGCTGCGCCTGAGCACGACCGAAATCGCCGCCCGACACGTTGTAGCGCTCGCGCGCGAACGCCAACGCCTGATCGCCATTGAGCAGCTGTTCGCCCGCCTGTAAGCTAACGCCACCATTGCCCGAACTAAACCCTTCAGGCACGTTCACCCATACGCCGCCGAGCATATCCACCAGAGTTTTCAGTTCATCGAAATGAATTTCGGCATAGTGACTAATGGGAACACCTGCAAACTCCGACACCGTCTCTACTGCACCCGCCGGTCCGCCGAACGTGTATGCCGCATTGATTTTCTGCGTACCCTGACCTTCGATGGTGACCATGGTGTCGCGCGGAATAGAAATAAGATCAACCTTCGCCGATGCGGAATCAATGCGAGCCAGCATAGTCACGTCGGAACGGCTAGCCTCGTCACCACGCGCATCGCTACCTAAAAGCAGCATGTAGAATGGCTCGTCAGACTCCTTCACCGACACGGACGGCGCAAGCGCATCCTTCAATTCGGTGGCTTGCTGTTCGTCTTCAATGCTCATGGACTTCCCAAGAGAACCAACCCATGCGGCAAACGCAATACCTAAGCCCACGATGATTGTGAATAACACCGCAAACACAATAAGTGCGATTTTCACGGCCTTATTTTTTTTCTTCTTGACCTTAACTAGGCCATCAGACCCAAAAGCTTCGGCACCGTACGCACCAGCTGCACCGTACGCACCTGAACCGATACCGCGCGCACCCGAGCCAGCACCATAAGGCGCGCCACTATACGATGCACCGCGCGTGACCGGAACGAAACCGGATTGCGGAGCGGGGGCATGCGTTTGCGTTCGCGTATGTGTCGACGCGGCGGGCACTTGTGTATGCGCAGGCGCGGCATGCGCACCTGCAGCGGACCTTCCTGCGACAGGCCTACCAGCGGTAGGCTTCCCTGCGGCGGACTTGCCAGCGGCGGGCGCCCCTTTATCCGAGCCTTCCCCGCGCGGCACATTCATACCCTGACCACGTCCGGCAGGATGAGCCTGCTCAGGCCGGAGCGTATGTCGATGTCCATTAATATCAGTCATGCGGGTTGCGCGATGAGCGCTTCCTTTCGTCTTCTTTCGTGCCCTTGCGAAACACAGCGCCGCTACCGAAGCGACGCTGTATAACGATTTGTATGGGCGCTTGTAATCAATGTGCGATTATAAGCAACCCCTCCAGTAAACCAAAGACAGGGGTTATATCTTTTTCCGAAATCTGGCGAAAACCCATGTTTAGCACCGTTTTCACTATCTTTCGCTTTCTTTCTTCACCAAGTTTCACTTACACATTGAACTTGAAATGCATGACGTCGCCGTCTTGTACTACGTAGTCTTTACCCTCTTGTCGCAGTTTGCCTGCATCGCGGCAGCCTTTTTCGCCACCGAGTGCCACGTAGTCTTCATAGCTGGCGGTTTCCGCTTTAATGAAACCGCGTTCGAAGTCGGAATGGATAACGCCTGCCGCCTGCGGGGCCTTCGCTCCTACGGGAATAGTCCATGCGCGCGATTCCGTTTCGCCGCTGGTGAAGTAGCTTTGCAGCCCCAGCAACTGATACGCACCGCGAATCAGGCGCGCCAACCCGCTTTCGGATAGCCCCAGCACTTCCATGTACTCGGCGGCCTCATCGGGGTCCATCTCGGCCAGCTCGGCGATGTCGGCTTCCACCTTCGCACAAATAGGCACCGGTACGCAGCCGTCGATTTCAGGCAGCTCGGAAGCAACTTTATCCTCGTCGACGTTGGCAATGTAGAGCATCGGCTTCATGGTGAGCAGATGGAGTTCGAAAATAGCCGCGGCATCTTCGTCAGACAAGTCCAGCGTGCGGGCGCGGTGCCCATTATTTAAACCTTCGAGCACACGCTTGGCAACTTCTAGCTTGCGAGCATTGTCTTTGTCGCGCTTCGCTTCCTTTTCCAAACGCGGCAGGGCCTTCTCCACCGTAGCAATGTCGGCCAAAATGAGCTCGGTCTTGATGGTTTCAACGTCACTTTGCGGATCAACCTTGCCCGTTACGTGCGTAACGTCGGGATCTCCGAAGAAGCGCACCACCTCGGCAATAGCATCGGTTTCGCGGATGTTTGCCAAAAACTGGTTTCCCAGGCCCTCTCCTTGACTGGCACCCGCCACCAGACCGGCGATGTCAACGAATTCCACCGTCGCCGGCACAATGCGCGCCGGATGATCGATTTTGGCCAGCTCGTCCAAACGGGAATCGGGAACCGGCACCACGCCGACATTCGGCTCGATGGTGGCGAAGGGGTAGTTCGCCGCCAAGCCGCCTTTGTTGGTGAGAGCTGTAAATAGCGTCGACTTGCCAACGTTGGGCAACCCTACGATACCAATAGAAAGTGCCATGGAGCTTCCTTCTCTTCCGCTTTGATGCTTGCGTTATGCACGCACGTACGCTTGCGCCGTACGCTGTTCGAATACCTAACCGGATGATGATAGCACGCTTGCATAGTACGCGCGTTCATATCGTACGAAAGCACCACGTCGAACAATGCAGCCGAACGGCGCGACCACCCTATGCAGAGCAGAGCACCGCTGCACCCTCACGCGCTTTCAATCAAGCTATTTAACAAGCACAGCCGCTTTGACAACAACGAGCGAGACTGCATGTAATACACAATTCGGAACAATTTTTCGAAAAATCAATTTGGCGACATTTCGCCTCTTATTCAACCGTTTGACCATTTCATGAGCGCGTTATGCAGATTCTATAGATGCTTGACTCGCGTGATAAAATTTGTGCCGTGATGACTCTGTACTAGCACAATGAGGATGGAAAGCATGGAACTAGCAAAGCAAGCAAAAATCGTCGACTCCATTCATGACACGCTGAACGACTTTGTCGGACAGCGTTTGAAGGTGCGCGCGAACATGGGCCGCTCGAAGATCGTTGAGAGCGAAGGCGTGCTCATGCAGGTGCATCCGCAGCTGTTCATCATGGAAGTCGATCGTAAGCGTGGCCGCACCGCGCGTCAATCATATCAGTATGTCGACGTACTCACCGGCATGGTTGAGCTGTCGCAAAACGGCGAACCACTATTCGAGCCTTTCGTACCCGATGCCCCCGATCCTATGGACACGCTCGAGCATAAAGACTTTCATCGCGAAACTGTGCTGCTGTAGCGCGGCACTCCATAGCACCCGCGCGTTTGCGGCAGATCCACCGCATCGATGCCGCCGCAGTATCGTTAGCGATTTCAAAAAGCCCGCCTGTTAGACAAACGACAGACGGGCTTTTCTTTTCTCTCTTTAGGAAACACTGCTCGATTCCACCAGCCAGAACCCTTTCATGACTGCAACAGATAACGTCCCTCAAGCAACTTCACGTATGCGCTTCCTAAGCGTATAAATTCTTCGAGCTCGAGCGTTTCCCCCCGGCGTGTTGCTTCAATTCCCGCACCGGCTAGCAACTCAGGGATGCGAGCGGCAACCGCGGCACCCGCTTCCCCTCTGCCTGCGAAAAACGTCTTACATGAGTTCGCGATGGTCTTGCGGCGGCTAGCAAACGCCGCATCGGCCATCAAGCACGCTGCATCGACCAGCTCACGCGAGGCGGGGCTGCCATCAATTCCCGCACTTTCACACCGATCGAGCCTGATCACTGAACTCTCCACACGCGGCGGCGGAAAAAAGTTGCCCGGCCCCACCGCAAAGCGGCCCGCCGGACGCGCGAACAGGCGAAGCTTCACCGTGTAGGCACCGTAGTTCTTCGTGCCGGGAGATGCACACATGCGGTCGGCTACTTCTTTCTGCACCATAACCGTAGCGCTCTCCAAACTAGAGAGCTGCTGGAAATAGCCCAGCACCACTGTGGCGGCAACCGCGTACGGTAGGTTCGCCACCAACTTGTTCGGCAACGCTGCAACATCCCCATCGACCGGCATTGCAGAGTGCTCATCGGTCGGCGTCTCAAGACACCCATCAGTTGTCGTCGCGGGGTGCCGTTTCCGTTCCACATCAGAAGGAAGCAGATGAAGCGCATCCTTTTGAATAAGACGGAAGCGATCGGCCCATGGTGCGCACGTTTCGTTAAGCACGGCAGGCAGGTCGGCGTCGATTTCCACCGATGTCACAAAGCCAGCAGTTTTCAGTAACGCGATGGTCAGCGTACCAATGCCGGGTCCTACCTCGAGCACCGAGTCGCGCGGCGTCACACCAGCAAGCTGGATGATCTTGCGTACAATAGCATCGTTTACAAGGAAGTTCTGACCGAACGAATACTTCGTCGAGAGTCCATGGGCGTCTAGTACCGCACGCGTTGCCGACACGTTGGCTAGTGGGGAAAGCGTGGCCGCGGCACCATCCAAGCCCGCTTCCCGCAAGTTAGCCACGACGCTTTCCGTTTCGTCCAGCAGCCCGAGCACTCCCTTGGCCACCCCTGCCACGAGACGGCTTGTTTGTGCGCCCGCCTTGACCTTGACCAGGCTTCTTTCGCTTGTCGTGTTCGGCAGCAGCACCGGGCTTTGCACCATTTAGCCCCAGATCAAGACGCGGTTTTCCGCCCGTTCGCTTCTTGGAGGCATCCTTCTGAGCGTCTTTCCGCACGTCCTTTTGCGAACTCTTTTGGGCGCCCTTTTGCGCATCGGCCTGCCCAGCATTGGATTCGCCGAGGACAACGATGTTACCCGCATGTGCTTGCGGTCGCCTTGGCGACACGTCGTACACAACAGCCTCTTCGACGATCTCACCGGTGTCGTCAATGCGGCCCACCCAATCGAGCACCGTGTCTAAGCGGAAGCCCGCCACCGCAAGCGCCGACTTCACCACAGTAATGAGCGCATCGAAGCCATGCGGGTCGCCACCTTCACCTACCACGTGCAGCGTCGCCGGGCGCTTAACGCCCTTGCGCGCGTTAGTCCAGAAATAAGGCTGCAAGCGATCGAGCAGCGCTTTGAGCTGCGACGGTGCACCCGCGAAGTACACCGGAGACACCACTACCAGCTCGTCGGCGGCATCGATGAGCGGGTATATCTCCTGCATGTCGTCACCGATCACGCACACCGGCGCACCGTCGATAGCACCGTCGGCGTCCACATGCGCGCAAGTGCCTGACGCGTCAGCACCTACACGAGCACAAGCATCCGGTGCGTCGTCTTTGCCTGTATCGGCTTCATCCGCGCGTTCACCGTCATCCTCACCGTTTTCATCGCACACGTCGCACCGCACGGGCATGCAGCAGGCGCACCCCGTGCAACCCGCAATGTCGAGCGTCGACACCGGAACGAGCGCCACCTCTTCATCGGGATGCTCTTCAATACACGCTTCAAATAGTAGGTCGGCAAGCGCCGCACTGCGCCCATTCACCCGCGGCGAACCAACGATTATCAGCCGGTTTGTCATCTTATCCCCTCACTTGAAGCCAGTGGCCCCGTCGTTTCTCCGCCTCAGTCCTGTGCGCCCCTGTTCGCAATGCTCACGGCGCGCAAATTATCTAGGGAAACACTGATTAATTCCGCCAGCCTTGCACTGACGAACCGGTATCTGAGAATTTCAGACCTCATTTACGCACGTCAGTGCGCGCATTCGGTCTTCAATCCTCAGGTATCCGCCTCGCCAGCGCAAGGCAAGACGGCTTTAATCAGTGTTTCCCTAGCGCATACGTAATCGTGCGCGTGCGTTTCTTGCCACGGCGTGCGCGGACGATCCAAAAACGCACGCGCATTGAGTTCGAGTTGTTCAAGCAACGCCTGGCGCTCGGTGCCCAAAGCGCACCCACGAACCTCGGCAAGGCGTGCCGCCGTGAACAAAACGTGCACCGGCTCGCATTCCACACCGCGCAATGGAACGGGGGTCATGTACGGCGAATCGGTTTCGGTGAGCAGCCTATCTGCGGGAACGCGCGCCGCAGCGTCGCGGATGGCCTCACCGCTGTTAAACGTCAGCGCCCCGCCGAACGCCACGTAGCACCCCGCATCAACCCAGGGAGCAAGCGTTTCCCAATCGGACGTGAAACAATGCAACAGCACACCAGCCTTTGGCCAGCCTTGCTCCTCCAAAATGGAGAACGCGTCGTCATGAGCCTCCCGCACATGTAGCGCCACGGGCAGCCCCGTTTCGTGTGCGAGCTGAATTTGGCGCGCAAACACGCTTTTCTGTGCAGCGCGCGGCGACAGGTCGTAATGGTAATCGAGCCCGATCTCGCCGATAGCAGCAACGCGTGCGCAAGTTAGATGGCGACGCAACGCACCTTCAATATCGGGCGTCCAATCCTTCGCATTGTGAGGATGCACTCCTACGCACAACCGCACGTCCGGCAAGGACGGCACGGGCGATACAGCGCCGCACGCTGCAGCTTCGCCCCCTTCCCCACCGCACGCCAACGCGGACACTTCGGCCGCTGCCGCAGCAGCTGCCGTACCCATCGGATCAGCCGCCGCAGCCGTGTTCGCCAGAAGCTGCGGCAACAGCTCTTCAGCCTCGCGCAGCCAACCATCGAGTGCAGCAAACGGCGTATTACCGTCTTCCACTTCGTCAATAATAAGTCCCAAAAGCGACATCCCATACGCTGCCGCGCGCGCAAACGCCAGCGACGGATGCTTCAGATAGTGAACGTGGGCATGCGTATCGACAACCGGAGCCTCAAGCTTCGGCGCGGCAACCACCTTGTACGTGTCGCTCTTCCGCCGAACGCGGAAGAGCGCATCGCAAAATGCCTGATTATTGTCACAGCTTTCGTCGGACATGCCCTCGGTGCCCTTCCGTTTCCTTACAGCTCAGGAATATCGGTCAGGCGCGGGAACAGCGGGTCACCCACCTCAACAGCGTTACCGGCGGGCAGCTGACCCCATGCGGTGGCAGCTTCGATGTCGCAAACAGACGACACATCGCCCAAGCTCAAGCGCCGGAACACCTCTGCCGAGGTATTCGGCATGAACGGCGCCATGTACAGTGCAATAATGCGGATAGACTCAAGCGAGTTATACATGACAGCTGCCAATTGATCTGCGGTTTCCTCGGACTTCGCCAGGTTCCACGGCGCCGATTCCTCAACGTAGAGGTTCACGCGACTCGCTAGCTTCTGCACAGCTGCGGCAGCCCCAGTGAAGTCGACCTGTGCCATGCAGGCGTCGTATTCGGCATACAGCGCGTCGCTGATTTCGCGCAGCGGATTTTCGGCCGCGAACGCAGGCGCAGCAGGCACCTTTGCACCGAAGTACTTCTTCGTCATGTTGAACACGCGGCTCACCAGGTTTCCCCAGGTGTTGGCCAAATCGGCGTTGTACACCTGCACCATGCGTTCCATAGAGATGTTGCCATCTTGGCCGAACTGCACGTCGCTCATGAAATAGTAACGGTACGCATCCACGCCGAACACCTTCACCAGGTCGGCCGGCATAAGGCCGTTGCCCTTGCTCTTCGACATCTTCTCGCCCTTGGTCAGCAAAAAGCCATGGCCAAACACCGTATGCGTAATGGGCAGTCCTGCCGCCATCAGCATGGCTGGCCAGATAACGCAGTGAAAACGCGTGATGTCCTTCCCCACGAAATGGTATTGCATAGGCCAACGCCGCTCGAACTCGCCAGCGCGCTCGTCCTCGTCAGCGTACCCAATACCGGTCAGATACGCGATCAGCGCATCGGCCCACACGTAGGCCACATGCCCCTGATCAAACGGCAGCGGCACGCCCCAGCTAAACGTCGACCGACTGATGGAGAGATCCTTCAGGCCGCTTTTCACAAACGTCACGATCTCGTTCTTGCGGGTTTCAGGACGAATGAAATCGGGGTTCGCCTCGAAGAAGTCAAGCAGTGGCTGTTGGAATTCCGACAGTTTGAAGAACCAGTTTTCCTCACCCGACGCCATCAGCTGCACTGGGCGCTTGCAGTCGGGACACACGAACTGGCCGTCGTCGTTTTTCTCCAAGTCACTTTCGGCATAATAGGTTTCCTCGTGTACGCAGTACCAACCCTCGTAACTGCTCTTGTACAGGTAGCCCTTGTCGTGCAGATCGCACCAAAACTTCTGCACGCTGCGCGCATGACGCGGCTCGGTGGTGCGCACGAAGTCGGTATAGGTGATGTTCAACAAGTCCCATGCGTCACGAAACGCCGGTTCCATGGAGTCGCACCATTCCTGAGGCTGCATGCCCTTAGCGGCAGCGGTGTCGGCCACCTTCTGGCCATGCTCATCCATGCCGGTGACGAAGGCCACGTCGTAGCCGTTCATTCGCTGGTAGCGAGCCACCGTGTCGGCGGCCACCGTAGTGTAGGCCGTACCCAGATGCGGCGCGGCATTCACGTAGTAGATCGGCGTGGTGAACGAATAGGTTCCCTTGGACATATCGCGCAAACTCCCTTCCCGCCGCAAACGAATGGTGCCCTTGGCGGATATCGTGAAAACAACCTTTGCATTTTAGCACGCGAAGCAAGGTGAATTTCGTCGTAAATAGTCACGCAGATACGGCAACGCGAAATCAACTTCACCTCTTTTGGGCTCGAACAAGATATGCGCATCAAGCAACCTCCGCCGATACGTACCCGCATACTGCGGAGTCTTGCCCATGATTTCGGCAATGGCGGCATTATTGGCGGAACCATCGAATCGAGCAAGCGCTTCTAGATACTCAACACCACCGGCCGACAAACCGGCAAGCTCCGGCTCACACACAGCAGCATCAAGCTCAATGGTCGACTGCGCGATGCCCGCCATTACATCAGCGGCAGTTACACGCACGCCATTTATATCCCTCGACACCACGCTGTCCCACATGTTGTAGCCCACAAGTTGCACCATGTACGGATACCCATACGTAGCCTCAGCCGCACGGCAAGCGAGATCAGCATCAAGCGCCATCCCCCGCAACTCAAACGTTTCTTTATATGATGCGCTTACTTCCTCAATAGGAACATCGAAGAGAACTTCTCGCTTCGCACGACGCATGAACGTGAGAACATCGTCATTCAGCAGGTCAGACACAAGGCTCGGTAGCCCTGCGAACACAATAGCAACCTCTCGATTCTCGCTCACAAGGTGTTGAATGGCCGTTGCCACAGCAACCAAGTCGTCACGGTGCGCCGCCTGCGCTTCATCAATGGTAACAAGAAGCCCCACGCCCTTCCGCTCGAGTTTGTTCAAACGTTCGGAAAACGCCTGACGCAATGTGAGCGGCATGGTCTTACCAGAAAGCTCAACTTGCCCCAAGCTACCACTCATACCCAACATACTTACTTCTGGGCGCACGACAAGCTTATCAACAAGTCCGGCTTTGCCCGACAACGCCTGAACCAACCGTTCGGACAGTCCTTCCGAGCCCGTTTCAGACACCACCGCCCATCCGCGCTCTTTGGCTCGATTCGCTAAGCTAGCGAGCGTAACTGTTTTCCCCGTTCCACGCGCACCTGTTACCAGCATGATGCGCCCCGGCGCACCGACACCGTTGTCCAGGCCTTTCTCGAAATCCCGAACCACTTCGGTTCGACCGATCATCTTCGGCGGGTTGCCGCCCGCCGTCGGCTTAAACGGGTTTGCTCGCATCGCATAGCCTTCCTTCGAAACCAAAACTGCCTCGATTATGCCGAGCAAAATAGACAGAATAAACAAAATAGACAGAATAAACAAAATAGACAGAATAAACAGCGGGTGCGCCAAGCGGATTCTACCGCCCAGGGAAACACTGATTAAGTCGATAGACTTGTACGCACACGTCCTCAATCGCGCTTACCACCGCTTCGATATCGCATTCGCGAAGGGTGCTGTAGTCTACGACGAGCGTTTGGTCGGCAGAAAGCCACGCAAGGTCATCTGCAGAATCGGCAGCGATGCGACACGAGGTGTCATCTGTAGCGCACGCAACTTTGGCATACGCTGCACCTTGGCAGAAACTCGCAAGCGACCGCACTCGCACGCCCCGCTCGTGCAGCGCCGCCACCACTTCATCGACAGACTGTACACCGGCAGCGCCCCTGCACATGCGCAGCAAAAAACTCAACCCCGCATCTTCGTTGAGCACTTGCACGCGACTCGCCAGTGGCCCTGCTGCCAACCGTGCGAGCAGTACATCACGCAACATACGGCACCTCGTACGCAACCGGCTCACGTGCCGCTCGTAAGCACCGCTTTCTAAAAAGCGCGCCATGGCAACCTGCTCGATGCTGCCCACCGTACTCGAATAAAACGACAGTTCACCAGCAAGTCGTTCTGCCAGCCGCTCGGGAAGCACCAGGTAGGCTAGGCGAAACGACGGCCCCATACTCTTCGTGAACGTGTTCGCGTAGATAACCTTACCGCAAGCGTCCATACTCTGTAACGTAGGAAGCGGGCGTCCCGCCAAGCGAAATTGACAATCGTAGTCATCTTCCACGATGTAGCGATCAGCACACTTCGCCGCCCATGCAAGCAATTCGTAGCGACGGGGGGCCGCCGTCACGCCACCCGTGGGAAACTGATGCGACGGCATAAGATGCGCGACGCGTGCCCCACTTCGCTCGAGCACGGTCATCGAAACACCAGATGGCTCGAGGGGAATCGGCACTGCACGAACCCCGAGCGAGTGGTACACGTGCGTTAAGCGCGGATACCCCGGGTCTTCGACCGCATAGGCACCTCCACTACCGATAAGCTGCACGATCAAGCTGTACAGCGTTTGTGCGCCCGCACCTACAACCACCTGATCAGGCGATGCATGCATACCCCGCTCGCTGCGTACATGATGGGCAATAGCTTCGCGCAAGCGCGGATGTCCGAACACACCCGGCTGCGAAAGCAGCGTTTTCTCTGATTCCTGGCTAAGCGTCGCGCGCAACTCGCGCGACCACTGCGCAAGCGGAAACCAGCTGCGCCCCGCGGACGACCCCGTAAGGTCGATAACAGCACCGCACCCAGCCGACGTTCGCAGCCCTTCGAGTGCCAACATGCTTTGAGTGCCTGCTGCCACCGACGTCGCCGACACACGAGGCGGAAGCTCGCACGCGAAATAACCCCGTCGTTCTTCTGCTCGAACATACCCTTCCGCAACCAGCTGGGCATACGCCCCTTCAACCGTAACAACACTCACACCCAAATGCTTGGCGAATGCCCGCTTGCTCGGCAGCTTCTCATTCGGTGCGATAACGCCTCCCTCAATGTCGGAGCGCAAGCACGCATACAAATGCGCATATAGGCTTTTCTCGTCCCGGTTCTCCATGTTGTACGTAAGCACAGTTTGTCTCCTTATTTTCAGCAGCAACCGCAGCGAAGCAGCGAAGATGGAG
Organism: Adlercreutzia sp. ZJ141; assembly: GCF_011038965.1. Lineage (GTDB taxonomy): Bacteria > Actinomycetota > Coriobacteriia > Coriobacteriales > Eggerthellaceae > ZJ141. The sequence continues at coordinate 33,910 of NZ_JAAKEB010000007.1, forward strand.
GGGTGAAGCATTACGTGCTCAAGCAGGTGCTCGCTTGAGCACGTAATGCTTCGCACCTCCGTCTTCACTCCTGCCCCTCTGCACGGTCACAACGAAGAAGTGGGGAGAAGGGCTCGGGGCGTTGCGCGCGCAGATTGCGCAGCGACTGAAACGGTCCAGTGGACCGTTTCACCAAGCGAGCACTTGCTTGAGCACGTAACACTCCGAGCCCTTCTCCCCACTTCTTCACACCACAGACCACAACACCTTCCGTATCTGGTCTTATCGAAAACACCGTAACTGACTATATCAACCTATCCATATGGATTTTATACTGACGCCCAATACGCAAAGAAACGCCAAAGGAGGCTATCATGACCGAAGTACAATCCGTCGCCACTGCGGCAACTAACGCAACTATTGAATCCTCTCGTCTGTACGAACGCGACGGTGCCTACATCCCCCGTATCGCCGCCGTGCACGACCTGTGCGGCTACGGCAAGTGCTCGCTCGGCGTGGCAATTCCCGTGCTGTCTGCGGCAGGATGCGACGTTTGCCCTGTTCCAACGGGTCTGTTCTCGTCGCACACCGCTTTTCCCGGTTGGTACATGCACGACACCACCGCCATTCTCGATGACTACGTGAGCGCATGGACGGGCATTGGCGTCGACATCGACGCAATTTATTCCGGCTTTTTGGGTGCGCCTGAGCAAGTGAATCTCATCCGCCGTCTGTACGACCTGTTCCCGAACGCGCTGCGCGTGGTTGACCCGGTTATGGCCGATCACGGCAAGGTGTATCCCACATATACCCCCGAGCTATGCGACGCCATGGCACAACTCGCACATGGCGCCGACGTTCTTACACCGAACCTCACCGAAGCCGCCATTATCTTGGGCGAGCCCATCGGCGAGAACTGGTGCGGTACAGACATCTCAGATGAGGAAGCTGCCCGCATGATCCACGCACTACAGGAACGCGGCGCGAAGAATGTGGTATTAAAAGGCATTCAGCGCAACGGAGAAAGCATCATCCGCAACTTCGTGGGCACGGAAAACGGCTGCATTGAGGAAGTAAGCAACGAGTACGTACCCTACATGCTCCACGGAACGGGCGATGTATACTGCTCGTGCTTGCTCGCAGCCATTATGGCTGGCAAGACACTAGCGGAAGCTGTTGCATTCGCGGGTGATTTCACGCACGACTCTATGCTGGTCAGCGCCAAGCAGCCCGATTTCAAAAACCGCGGCGTTAGCTTCGAACCTCTGCTGGGGAAGGTAACCGCACTGCTGTAACCAGCGATGATGCGCTGGTGTTGATGCTGAAAAAACGGCGACATCAGCGCGCAAGCGGAATAATCGATCGCACTGATTGAGGGCGGCACGGCGCATCGGGCCGCCCTCAATCAGTTAGAAACCGCTCGAAACCCGTTCGATACGTTCGTTAAATGTAGCTCATTTGCGCAGATGTGGTGTTATACCAATGCTGCCAATTCGGTGGGCAATACTTCTTCGCAGCAGCCTCCGAAATAGTGTAACCATACCCACGCGCCAAACCACGCACATGAGTGTCAATAGCTTCTTCCCAACTACCCCAGCTCGAGCTTCCCCATCCCCATGCGTTATGGGGAAGGAAGCATGCAGCACCCAAACTGCTTTCGGTGTAGGCGATGGCAGGTGACCAACGCGGATCGACACCGTAGTTCCATGCAGCTTCAGCGAATGCGGTGCCCTGACCCGCCAGAGGCGATCCAGCAAGGTAAGCATCAATACGATTCGCCCATTCGCTTACGAATGCCGTTTTGTCCAAGCTCCAGTCAGCATCGTCGGTGGTTATACCACCCGATACCTGTTCTCCCGATGAAGCGCCGCTCGACGATTCGGAAAATTCCTGTGATGTTTCTTGATCAACCTCTGCAGCTGCGCGTTCGTCGTCCTGCTGTTTCTGAGCCGCTGCGGCCGCTGCAGCCTCGGCAGCCGCACGTTCAGCAGCTTCTCGCTCCGCTTGTTCCTGTGCTCTACGTTGCGCATCCTCGCGAGCAGTCTGCGCAGCAGCAAGCGCGTCGCTGGCCTCGTCAAGAGCCTGGTTTGCTTCGACCTTAGCGTCGGCTAAGGTCGCTTTCGTACGATCGAGCTCGTTACTCAGAGAAGCTAACTCATCAATTTCCGCCATGTTGCGGGCATGCAGATGATCAAGGTACTCATACGTAGTCAGAAAGGAGTTCAGGTCTCCTGCCCCCAGCACCATATCGATGAGTGCATGAACCTGCTGCTGGAACTTGTACATGAAACGCATCGCCTGCGCGCTTCGCTCCTGTTGTTCAGGAAGGGCAGCCTCGATTTGTTCAATACGCTGCTCATTGTCGGCAATCTTGGCGTCCAGCTCATCAACCAGTGCAACTGCTTCGTCGTAGGCAGCAGCCGTACGCTCGACCTCCTGCTGAGCAGCATCGGCTTCGGCATCAATGTCGGTGGTTTTGGCACAAGCGACGCGCGGAGCAGCAAAGCTCACAGCCACCATGCACAACATTAAAGCGAGCACACAAAGAGCAGCATGGATTCGACATCGTGCCGCGCCCGCTCGCGTCTGTTCCGTTTTCGCAAGAACCATATCGTCCGTTTCTCGTACGTTTCACGTTTGCGCACGCACAGCCGCTTCGGTACGAGCTGCCCGCGTATTCAGTTGCGCAGCACGCAGCCAAACAACCTATAACATTTTATTATAGGAACGGAGCCACAACAGAAGCTCAGATGACACGAAAACCGCATAGACACAGAGAGAATCCTCAGCGGATTCTTGTCGCAACCGACACACCCTACACGCCTGCCATAGCTTTGCGCGACGGAACTTGCGTCCGTACACGCCACAGGAAATTCCGCCACATGAGGCGCTTTTAGAACCGCACCTTTTGTTTGCCGTTGCGTAAGCGGAGCAAGAACAACACCGCAAAGGTTGCCGTGAAACACGCCGTTATGGCTTCGGCAGCGGGGAAGGTTGCCCACACGCCTATCATACCGAACGCCTGAGCCAGCACAAACGCGCAGATGAGCATGGCAGGAAGCCCTCGAATGATCGAGATAGTCAGCCCTCGACTCGGAAGCTCCACTGCGCTGAAATACGCCGCCGCAACAATGTTGGCCCCCGCGAAGAAATACCCCACGAAGTAGATGCGCATGCCTTGCGCTGCCAACTGCGTGAGCGTAGGGTCGTTGTCACGATTGAAAGCCAGCGCCAACGGCTCGGCAAACGCGAATACCGCCGCATAGACAGCAACGGCGATAGCCAGTGCCGTTGCCAGTGCCATGCCGAGCACGGCGCGCACGTCATGCGCATCGCCGCGTGCATAGGCATTACTGGCCAGCGGCTGCAACCCCTGGGCGATGCCCGTGAACATAGCCGTCGCCACGAACGAGAAGTTTGCCACCACGCCATAGGCGGCCACACCGATAGTTCCCTCGAAATGCAGAATTATGAGGTTCAGCACCAGCAGCACCAGCCCACCGGATGCTTCCACCACAAACGACGAGAAGCCCAGTGTCAGTTCGCGACCGACAAGCCGCGCGTCAAACGCCATGCGCACTGGCCGAAACGTGCTTCGCTTGCGCACAAAGTGCGCAAGCAGGATACCGATACTTATCGCCGGAGAGAACCCCGTGGCAAGCGCCGCTCCGAACATACCCCACCCAAAGCCAAACACGAATAGCCAGTCACCCAGAATATTCATAAAGCTGCTTATAACCATGGCTGCCATTGCCAACTGCGGAGCGCCATCGTTGCGCACGAACGGCAGCAACACATCGTTGAGCAGGAATAACGGTGCGAAAGCGAACAGCACGCGCAGGTATTGTACGGTTAAATCGAACGTGTCTTCACGTGCACCCAGCGCAATGGCAAGCTGCGGAGCGAGTGCCTGTACGGTGGCCAAGAACAGCGCCGATGCTATCAATGCGACGACAACCGCCATAGTGAACGCTCGATTGGCCCCCTGCGTATCGCCACACGACTTCCTTACCTGAAACTCCGTCGCCGCGCCAATGCCGAGCATGAGCCCCGTTGCGTGCATGAGCGTATACACCACGATTGCGTAATTGAGCGCGGCCAACCCTTCGGGGCCAACTCCGTTAGCAATAAAGAAGGTGTCAGCCAGAATGTACACCGACACACCCAACATGCCCAGCACGTTCAGCGACACATACTGGGAAAACGAACGCGCCACGCTCGTGCCGCCCATACTGCCCGATCTGCCTTGCTGGTCACGCCGGCCACCAGGACCACGCCCGTCACCAGAGCCACGCCCGCTGCTCATGTCACGCCCACTGAGCCCTTCGCTGTTTTCCTCGTCGCGCCGCTTATCAGCGGACATTTCAACCTCTCGCGCCATGCTCGACCTTACGCTTCCAACGCAATAGCATAGGCATCGTTGCGCGCGATACCGAACTCATCTACCAACGCGCGCGCGATCTGTTTCTTGCGCATGCCTGCATCCGCAAGCTGGTGGGCGCGCACACGAGCCGCCTCTGTGGCAGCGTCCGCATCGGATACGCGCTCTGCTTCGCTTTGTCCGTCGATAACGATAACGATCTCGCCTTTTATACCAGCACCCTTCCCTGTCGCAGCGCTGGTCTCGCGTGCGCGAAACTCGTCTCGCACCTGCCCCGATACACCGGAAACAACCTCTTCGTGCAGCTTCGTCAGCTCGCGGCACACCGACACGCAGCGCAAGGGGAGCACATCAGCAATGCAATCCAAGGCATCGACCAGCCTATTCGGGCTTTCGTAGAAAATAAGCGCCGCATCGAGCGCACGCACAGCCTCAAGTGCCGCTGTGCGCTCGGCATCTTTTCGCGGAAAGAAGCCACCGAAGAAAAACCGCGGGTTCGTGCAGCCGCTGGCCACGTATGCTGTTGCCGCAGCGGTTGGGCCAGGAAGAACCTCCACCGCTACACCTGCTTCGCGCGCTGCACGTACCAAGCGAAGCCCCGGGTCAGACACGCCCGGCATACCGGCATCGCTGCAATAAGCGATCACTTCACCATCACGCACTCGTTGTACCACGCCTTCAGCGCGACGAGCCATGAGTGTCTCGTCTAAACGTTCGACGCGCTTTTCGATACCAAACGCGAGCAGCAGCTTGCCCGTAACGCGAGTATCTTCCGCACACACCACATCGGAAGTACGCAGCGCTTCGAGTGCGCGGGCCGTCATGTCGCCCAAGTTCCCAATGGGCGTGGGTACAATGATAAGTTTTCCGGTCACGCCTTACGCTCGCTTCGTTTCCACCTCGAGCTCACCGCCATGCGACTGCTCGCCGCGAGCGCCATCGGCGTCCACAAACCAATCGCGCGTGGAACGAGCCTCATCTTCCTTGGCAGCCAGGTTCGCCTTAGCAACGGCGATCATCAGTTTGATGCGGTTGAGCTGGTTCACCTCAGATGCACCGGGGTCGTAATCGACCGCCACAATGTTACTTTGTGGATAGCGGCGACGCAGCTCTTTGATCACGGCTTTGCCAACCACGTGGTTCGGCAAGCATGCGAACGGCTGGGCGCACACCACATTCGGACAACCGCCGCGAATCAGTTCGCACATCTCGGCGGTGAGGAGCCACCCTTCGCCCATGGAGTTGCACAGCGACAGGATTTCACTCGCGTATTCAGCCAGCTCATAAATGCTTGCGGGCGGCTCGAAACGGCTCGATGCGCGCAGCGCGTCGTTCACCGGCTTGCGGAACCTTCCAATGACCCCCAGTGCCAGCCTGCCACCGAGCGCACTTTTCGCCGAGCGGCCAAGCGGGTCTTTCTGGAAAATCGACCCCGCCACGCCAAACAGGAAGAACTCGATAAGGCCTGGCACCACAGCTTCGCAGCCTTCGCGCTCGATGACGTCGACCAGCTGATTGTTCGCTGTAGGATGGAACTTCACCAGAATCTCGCCGACCACGCCCACACGCGGCTTGCTTCCCTCACCTACAAGCGGAATGGTGTCGAAATCTTCAACGATGCGGCGTACTGTGCGCTTCCATTCGCCACGGCGAACGCCGCGCGCCAGTTGCGCCTTGCAGTCGGCCATCCACGTGTCGAACAGCCTATTCACACTGCCGGGTTCCATTTCGTAGGGACGCGTGCGATACAAACACTGCATAAGCAAATCACCGTACGTGAGTGCGTACACAGCTTGCAAGAGCATCTTCGGCGTAATTTTGAATCCGGGATTCTCTTCGCCGAGATCTTTAAACGACAGCGCGATAACGGGAATATGCCCCAGTCCCACACTCTTGAGCGCCTTGCGGATAAGAGCGATGTAATTCGTGGCACGACATCCACCGCCGGTCTGTGTAATGAGCACAGCAAGTTTGTCGGTGTCGTATTTGCCACTCATCACCGCTTCCATGATTTGCCCGGTTACCAAAATCGATGGGTAGCAGATGTCGTTGTTCACGTACTTTAAGCCCGCATCAACCGCGCCATGATCAACACTGGGCAAAAGCACCGCGTTGTAGCCGAAGCGATGAAAGATTGGCACTAGCAGCTCGAAATGGTACGGCGCCATTTGCGGAGCCAAAATCGTATAGCCGGCGTCCTTCATCTCCTTGGTGAACTGCACGCGCTCGAACTGCGTCGATTCGCCTTCGCGCTGCTTGAAGCGCTGCGTCACCTCGCTGTTAGCCTTCTTTGTGAACGTAGCGGGCGCACCGGGAATACCCAGCTCAGCATCGCTTACTGCACGCACGGCCTGCTTCGTGGCATCCTCATCCGTGACGATCTGAGCCTCAGACAGGTCGAAATCGCACGCCGGACAGCCACGGTCGGTGAGCGCGGCATCCATGGCGGCGCTCGCAAGGTCATCTTGCTGGTCTTTCAGCGCGGCCAGCAGACTGCGCACGCGAATGCGCGCGGCACCGAGGTTCGATACCTCGTCGATTTTCAGCACGGTGTACACCTTGCCGGCGGCCTCTAAGATCTCCTGCACCTGGTCGGTTGTCAACGCGTCCAAGCCGCAGCCGAAACTGTTCAGCTGGATGAGGTCGAGGTCACGCCGCTCGGTTGCCACCTTAGCAGCAGCGTAGAGGCGCGTATGGTACATCCACTGGTCGACCACGCGAATGGGGCGCTGCAGCGTACCCAGATGTGCAATTGAGTCTTCGGTGAGCACCGCCAAGCCGAAGCTGGTTAAAAGCTCGGGGATGGCGTGGTTGATCTCGGGATCGTTATGGTAAGGGCGCCCCGCCAGCACAATGCCGTGCGTGCCGGTTTCTTCCATCCATGCAAGCGTTTCTTCGCCCTTGGTGCGCATGTCGGCCTTGAACGCCTCGTCTTCGGCCCACGCGGCGTCCACGGCAGCGTCCACTTCCTCTTGCGTGGGCACGCCAGATGCGCCCATCAGCTCAGGGTGAGCTTCCATGAGCTCCACATAGATACGCTTCTTCAGGTGCTCTTTCTGATCGTACGGCAACCACGGGTTCAAAAACGGCACGCTTTCGGTGCGTAGCTCATCGATGTTTAAGCGCAGCGCCTCGGCATAGCTAGCTACAATAGGGCAGTTGAAATGGTTGCCCGCGGTGCCGTCTTCTTGGCGCTCCCACTTGCTGCAGGGAAACCAGATAAAGTCGGGATGCTTCGCCAGCAGGTTCATCACGTGTCCGTGCGACAACTTCGCCGGATAGCACACGCTTTCCGACGGCATCGATTCGATACCCGCCTCGTAGGTTTTCTTTGTTGACGGGTCACTGACAAGCACGCGGAAACCCAGTTTCGTGAAGAAGGTAAACCAGAATGGGAAGTTCTCATACATGCTCAGCGCGCGCGGAATACCCACCGTAGCGCGCGTTGCTTCCTCAGGCGACAGCGGCTCATAGCCGAACAGGCGCTTGCTTTTGTACTCGTACAGGTTCGGAACGTTTTTCGCCTCGTTCTGCACGCCCGCGCCCTTTTCGCAGCGGTTACCCGTGATGAAGCGGCGTCGCTTGCCGGTTTGTTCGTCGCGGCCGAAGTCATTCACCGTAAGCAAACACGAATTTGAGCAACCCTTGCAGCGCACCGTGCGGTGCGACGGCGTAAGCGACTCGATTTCCGCAAGCGGCAGCATCGAGGTGATGGGGGGTTCGACGTCAGCTGGGCCCTGCCCACGCTCCACGGCAGCCATGCACGCGCGGTCATACGCATCGCGGAAGCGGTCGCGCGCAAGGAGCGCAGCACCGTACGCACCCATGTTACCGGCGATGTCGGGGCGCACTGCGTTCACTTCCGACAGCTGCTCAAACGCGCGCAGTACGGCATCGTTTAAGAAAGTGCCGCCCTGCACGATAACGCGGGTGCCTACATCGCGCGGGTCACGGATCTTGATGACCTTGAACAGCGCATTCTTTATGACCGATATCGCCAAGCCAGCGGCGATATCGCCCACCGTGGCACCTTCCTTCTGCGCCTGCTTAACGCGGCTGTTCATAAACACCGTGCAACGACTTCCCAGGTCAACCGGATGAGCAGCAGAAATGGCAGTTTTCGCGAAGTCAGATACGTTAAGGTTTAAGCCACTCGCGAAGCTTTCGATAAAGCTACCACAGCCCGACGAGCACGCTTCGTTGAGCATGATGTGGTCGATTACGCCGTCTTTCACCCGCAGGCACTTCATGTCCTGCCCGCCAATGTCTAAGATGAATTCCACGCCCGGCAGCATCTCCTGCGCGCCGCGCAAGTGCGCCACCGTTTCAATTTCACCGGAGTCGACGCGCAGCGCCTCAAGCAGAAGCCCCTCGCCGTAACCGGTGACCGTGGCATGTCCGATTTCTACCAGCGCTTCGCCGGTAACGGCATTGACCGGCAGTTCATTGTATAAGTCGGCGATGGCACGCTTCGCGCAGCCAAGCACGTCGCCCTTGTTGCTGACATACGTGCTCCACAACAGCTCGCCCTCTTCGCCGATGAGCGCCGCCTTAAACGTGGTGGAGCCCGCGTCAATGCCCAGATAAGCCATTCCGGTGTAGTCCATCAGGCTGCCGCGCTTCACGCACTCGGTTGCGTGGCGTTCGTTGAATTCCGCAAGCTCTTCCTCGTTGGCGAACAGCGGGGCTAAGCGCACGACCTCAGAACCTTGAACGTCGCCTAAATTCTTCAGGCGCTCGAGCACGTCGCTTAAACGCTCGGCGCGCGCCATGTCGCTTGCCGCACCGGCGATGGCACAACCGCTTGCCACGAACAGGTGTGCGTTCTCGGGTACAATAATGTGGTCATCATCCAAGTTGAGTGTTTCGTAGAAGCGGCGGCGCAGCTCAGGCAGGTACTGTAACGGGCCACCCAAAAACGCCACATTACCGCGGATAGGACGTCCACACGCCAGGCCCGAGATGGTTTGCGTGACGACCGATTGGAAGATGGATGCAGCGATGTCTTCCTTGCGCGCGCCCTCGTTGAGCAGAGGTTGCACATCGGTTTTCGCGAACACGCCGCAGCGGCTGGCAATGGGGTAGATGGTGGTGTGGCTTTGCGCGAGCTCGTTCAGACCGCCCGCATCGGTATCTAAAAGCGCGGCCATCTGATCGATGAAGGCACCTGTGCCGCCGGCGCACGTGCCGTTCATACGCTGCTCGATACCCTGATCGAAGTAGATGATCTTCGCATCTTCGCCGCCCAGCTCGATGGCCACATCGGTTTTGGGAATGAACGTTTCCACGGCTGTTTTTGAGGCAATAACCTCCTGCACAAACTCGATACCCAACCATTGCGCCAAAAGCAAGCCGCCCGACCCGGTGATGGCAATGGTCATGGGCTCATCGCCGTACTCGACCGCCGCTTCGGAGAGCACTTCGACGATGGTCGCACGCACGTCAGCATGATGGCGGCGGTACACCGCCCAACGCACCTGGTTGTTATTATCGAGAATCGCCAGCTTCACCGTAGTTGAGCCAACGTCGATGCCGATATGCAGATGTTCGTCAAAACCCATATGCAGTGTCCTCGGTTACGATTGCGTTCGTTAACTCCCAGTCACAGGCCTGTTTGTGCAGCCAGACGTATGACGGGCCCATACAGCCAAAGCACCAAGGCCACACGACCAAAGTGCTTGTTTTCTCCCACTGAACTAATTTTAGCATTCGGCTTTTTTTGATTATCGAGCGCCCAAACTCAAATTGCATCAACAGAAAGAGAACAAATTCCCCGCTTGCAAGTCAGCGGCAAAGCTCCACGGCAGGCGCGCCTCTGCAACGAGCAGGCCCTGGCAAGTCTCCGCAGCAGCTACGCCCGAACTTAAGGAAATACCGTGGGAAACGTCAGCGGTTCGCGCGGCGACGCACACGGAAGTCGCCTAAGCGCTTGCGGGGAGCCGCGCCACTTGCAACGCCTTGCGCGCCTGTCCGCAGCGAAAGCGCTTTGCCTGGGCATCGGGAAACACACGCTCCACACCCAATGCATGCTTGCTGGTCAAACGCAACAGCAACGCCACCGATCAGGCTAAACGCCCCAACAGGACAACTTTGTACGCATTCGTGAGGGCATACACTCAAGCACTTCGAGCCGTCGCGTTCGCAAACAACACCGCGCCCGCGCTGTTCCCTACCGCGCCCGCGACCTTCTTCACCACACTCTCGCTTTTCCCTATTCATGCGCATTCTCCAATCTTTACCCACACTTCCTTATCCCGCCATCGCGGTTTTACCATGCGCGCCACTCGTCGCGCACCGAGGTTTGCTATCCTATGCCAGACACATCAAACCGTCAAAGGAAGCGACATGCAAATAACCCCCGCGGAAATTCGCGAAACGCTCGCGATGGTGAACAAGCAGAACCTCGACATCCGAACCATCACGCTTGGCCTAAACCTGCGAGCATGCACCGATTCTGACGTCGATACCATGGCGCGCAAGGTATACGACCGCATGACCCATGCGGCAGAGCGGTTAGTTCCTACCGCTGAACAGCTCGAACGTGAATTCGGTATTCCTATCGTGAACAAACGAATCTCTGTTACGCCCATCGCCGAAATTTGCGCGGCCACCAACGCTACCGACCTGTCACCCATCGCGCGGGCTATGGATCACGCCGGCAAAGAGGTAGGTGTCGATTTCGTCGGCGGCTTTTCTGCACTGGTACACAAAGGTGCCAGCCGCGCCGACAACTGCCTGATGGAATCGATCCCTGAGGCACTGGCCACTACCGATCGGGTATGCTCGAGCGTAAACGTGGGATCAACGCGAGCCGGCATTAACATGGACGCCGTACTGAAGATGGCCGGTATCATCCGCGAAACCGCCGAGCGCACCGCCGACAACGAATGTATGGGCGCAGGCAAGTTGGTGGTGTTCTGCAACGCCGTTGAGGACAACCCGTTCATGGCTGGGGCTTTCCATGGTGCCGGCGAGGCCGACGAGACCATAAACGTGGGCGTGTCGGGCCCGGGCGTGGTGCGATCGGTGCTAGCTGACCTGCCGAAAGACGCCGATCTGACCACCGTGGCAGAAGCTATCAAGGCCACCGCGTTCAAGATCACCCGCGCAGGCGAACTCATGGCACGCGAGGCTTCGCAACGCCTCGGCTACGCGAAGGGCATCCTGGACCTGTCGCTTGCCCCCACCCCAGCCGAAGGCGACTCTGTTGCCGAAATTCTTGAGGCCATTGGCGTGGGACAATGCGGCGGCCCGGGCACCACAGCGGCACTGGCCATGCTCAACGACGCCGTGAAGAAGGGCGGCGTTATGGCGTCAAGTTCCGTCGGGGGGCTTTCCGGCGCGTTCATTCCCGTATCGGAAGACGCCGGCATGATTCGCGCTGCGGAATCCGGCGCACTGTGCTTGGAGAAACTCGAAGCCATGACCTGCGTGTGCTCGGTTGGCCTGGACATGATTGCCGTTCCCGGCGACACCACGGTAGAAACGATAGCGGGCATTATCGCTGATGAATGTGCTATCGGAATGATCAACAACAAGACCACCGCTGTGCGCATCATTCCCGCCATTGGGCGCAGTATGGGGGAGCGCCTAGAGTTCGGCGGGCTTTTGGGATACGCACCCATCATGCCCGTGAACAAGCATGCAGGCAGCGTGTTCGCTCACCGCGGCGGCCGCATCCCCGCGCCTATCAACAGCTTGAAGAATTAGGGTTACCCAAGAGCTAAACGTACCGATTGAGGATGCCGGCCCTTCACCAACGGGCCGGCATTTGATATGTCTAGCGTTTCGAAATGGCAAAGGTGGACACCACTGCCAGCGATCTCACTGTCATGCAACCAAGCTAACGCTTAGCACCTTCGCAGCTTCTTCGAAGCCCGGTCATTCTACCGATAAAACCTCGGATATGTTACCGATACACCGCGCGCTTCGCGGATGCCATCAAGCGATGCCGCCGTCAAATGGGCAAGTCCCTCGTAGAAGGGATGTTCGGCTGCCTCGGCAAGCTCATCGAGGAAATGCCCCGACCACGTGAGGAAGTGATCGCGCAAAAACTCGTCTAGACACGTCGGCCGCTCACGCGCAAGCGTTGCCATAAGCGCTAGCATGAGCCCGATATGATCTTCGGGCGTGCGCTCATCCTGTGTGCGGGCAATGCCATGTGCCCGCATCCACGCACGTAGCTCGAGCGTACTTTTGCCAAACACGACCATTTCGCGGTCAGTATATACCGACCCCCAGGGTGGTGTAGGCTTCTTACCTGGACCAATAAACAAACGGCGATATTCCCACATCAGATCGTCATCTGACAAGAAACGTCCTTCGTCGTCGCGGCAGGTAGCGAGCGAGTCAACCATCATGCGAAGCGCCGATGCCGCCTGATCCTCCGGAACAAACGGCCATGCGGGTGCGGCGGCCTCAACATCGAGATCGACCATCGCCTGAAACGACACAGCTGCCGCGCCCTTACGCGGGTCTTGCAGGTAGAACGGGGAAAGCGCCTCCCCAATAAACGCGATCGCCTCAAGTTGATCGGCGTCGCGCAACTCAAACTCGTCGGTGTCGCACAGCATTTCGTCGTCGCTTTGGACGCTCTCTTGCTCCGTCATAGTTCCTCCTTACACCTTTTCCTGCCGCTTTCTCCTTATGCAAGCGGCAGGAGACCTTCTTCTAAGCGCTTTTGTAGAAGCGCCTTGCGAGATTCTCTTACGGCGTCGGACATGATGATGTGGCCGTAGGCTTCAGTGGGAACGTCGTCGATAATGTCATTGATGATTCGCATGTCAACCGCCGTAAGAAAACGGCTGATAGCAGCTTTTAAATCGGGATTGGCGCTGTTCCTCATGTAGTCGAAGGGATGAATGGCGTGGCTTTCGCCGTTCTCGTCAACCAAACGATAGCACGACACATTGGCACCGAACGCATCTTGCTCGAGCGCTTCGGCACTCGCCATGCGTCGCTGAGCCACGGAAGAACTCCGCTTACTGAACAGGGAGCTACCTAAATCGTACACAGGAGCCAACTCATAGGTCATGTTTTGCCTCATGAGCAGGCCCCAGTTGCCGTTGTTTCGATCGGGATTCTTAATGAACGCATCCACCACGAACATATCCCAAAACCGCTCGCGCACACCAGGTGTTCGCTTGAGCAGGTCGGACGTTTCTATCGCAGCCAAAACATCTCCGAGATAGACGCTTTCACCATCCGACGGAGCAGAACTGAATCCTGCATTGTCGTCTGACAGGGCATTCTTGATGTCCTTAAACTCGAACAGACGCGAGTCGGGAAACGTGAAGTCCTTGCAAGCGCAGACGATCTTGCCATTTCGATAGGCGAGGAAAGTTTCGTGCGCGGGAATACCCAACGACTTGTAAATGAGGGCACCAACATGCTCGGAAACAGGGCTTGACGTGTACGAGGGAAGATGACGACCTTGCAAGTCACGTGTTGTGCGCGGGTACTTCGCGATCCACGGCTCCCCTTCAAAGACAATGCCTTCTTTCTGGCCGGCGCGCCCGCCATAGAACAAGCCGCTTATTTTACATTCACGCAGATCAACAACGTCCACGAAGCTTTCCTCCCTGTGCGATTCTCTCGACACCATTGTAGCCGATTCGCCCTACGAGAAGGCACCATTCGGTGGATTCAGAGCGGGCGAAGCTGGCGGTGGAGCTAGTCGCGAGTGAGCTTGCGATGGACGCGATGCGGTTTGGCGGCTTCCTCTCCCAAACGCTCGATCTTGTTCTTCTGGTAGCTGTCGAAGTTGCCTTCGAACCAGAACCAGGCACCGGGGTTTTCGTCAGTGCCTTCCCACGCCAGAATGTGTGTGGCAATGCGGTCAAGGAACATGCGATCGTGGCTAGTCACCACAACGCAACCGGGAAACTCCATGAGCGCTTCCTCGAGGCTTTCCAACGTTTCGACATCAAGGTCGTTCGTGGGTTCGTCAAGCAGCAGCAGGTTACCGCCTTCTTTAAGCGTGAGCGCCAGGTTCAGGCGATTGCGCTCGCCACCCGACAGCACGCCTGCCGGTTTCTGCTGATCGGAGCCCTTAAAGCCAAACGCGGCAACGTACGCGCGGCTGGGAACTTCGGTGTCACCCACCTGCATGAAGTCGAGCCCGTCGGACACAACCTCCCACAGTTTCTTGTTCGGATCGATATTCTCGCGACCCTGATCAACGTAGGATACCTTGGCCGTCTCGCCCAACGTAAGCGCACCTGACGTGGGTGCTTCCTGCCCGACGATCATCTTGAACAGCGTCGACTTACCCACGCCATTCGGGCCGATGACGCCAACGATGCCATTGCGCGGCAGGTTAAACGACAGGTCGTCGATGAGCACGCGATCACCGAACGCCTTGTGCAGGTGCTCAGCACGCAGCACTTCTGCCCCCAAGCGCGGACCGACGGGAATGTGGATTTCCGTGAAGTCAACGCGCTTTGACGCAGCTGCTTCGGCAACCATGCGGTCGTAGTTCTCCAAACGGGCCTTACTCTTCGCCTGACGAGCCTTCGGCGAACTGCGCACCCACTCGAGTTCCCGGCGCATGCGCTTGGCTAGCTTCGCGTCTTTTTGGCCCTGCGCCTCCATGCGCGCCGCCTTCGTTTCCAAATATGTGGAGTAGTTGCCCTTGTACGGGAACAACCGCCCGCGATCGACTTCGCAAATCCACTCGGCCACATTGTCGAGGAAGTAGCGGTCGTGCGTGACAGCCAGCACGGCGCCGGGATAGCGCTTCAAGAACTGCTCGAGCCACAGCACCGACTCCGCATCGAGATGATTCGTAGGCTCGTCAAGAAGCAGCAGGTCGGGCGCTTCAAGCAACAAGCGGCACAGCGCCACGCGGCGACGCTCGCCGCCCGACAGCACGCGCACCGGCATATCGGGATCGGGGCATTGCAGAGCGTCCATCGCCTGCGACAATTGGCTGTCCAAATCCCAGCCGTTCTTCGCATCGATTTCGTCTTGCAAACGGCCCATCTCGTCCATGAGTGCGTCGAAGTCGGCATCAGGCTCGGCCATTTCCATGCCGATAGCGTTAAAGCGCTCGACTTTTGCCAGAATATCGCCGAATGCCATCTGCACGTTTTCGAGAACGGTCTTGTCGTCGTCAAGCGGCGGCTCCTGCTGCAAAATACCCACCGTATAGCCCGGCGTTAAGCGCGCCTCGCCGTTCGACACGTCTTCGAGCCCTGCCATTAGCTTCAGCAGCGTCGACTTCCCCATGCCGTTCGGGCCGACCACGCCGATCTTCGCGCCTGGATAAAACGACAGCGACACGTCGTCGAGGATAACCTTGTCGCCGTGGGCCTTACGGGCCTTATACATTTGATAGATGAATTCCGCCATGATGCTCCTTGCTCACGTGGGGCGCACCGCTCCCGCGTTTGCGGCGCGACGTGCGGTTGCGCGCTCGTATGCGCGCCTGCCCAGGGGCTTTCCGAATGTCGTCTATTTTCGCATGGAATGTTGAAGAGGGCGAGAAGAATTCAAGGGAACAGAACGAGCGCTCGTGAACGCGCGCGACGAGCTATTCCCCGAAGAACGCTCCCGATTGACGCCCCCACAGGTGCGCGTACGTGCCGCCCGCTTCGACCAACTGGTCGTGTGTTCCGTCTTCCACCACACCGCCATCGCCAAGCACCACGATGCGGTCGAGGTTCGCCACCGTGCTCAACCGATGCGCCACCACAATGGCCGTACGGCCGCTCATCAGGCGTGCGAGTGCATCTTGTACGAGCGCTTCGCTTTCCGAATCGAGGGCGCTGGTAGCCTCATCGAGCACCAGAATAGGGCAGTCGGCCAGCATGGCCCGCGCGATAACAATGCGCTGCCGCTGCCCACCCGATAGCTTGATGCCGCGCTCGCCGGTGATGGTGTCGAAACCCTGCGGCAGCTTCTCGATAAACTCAAGCGCGTTCGCCTGCCGCGCCGCCTCGCGAATTTGGTCGATGGTTGCATCGGGTCTGCCGTACGCAATGTTTTCGGCGATGCTACGATGGAACAGCAGCGACTCCTGCGGTACGTACGCGATGTTGCGACGCAGGCTTTGCTGTGTGACGCGCGCAACATCTTGCCCGTCAACAAGGATACGCCCTTCCTGAATGTCAACCAACCGCAGCAGCAACTTTGTGAGCGTAGTTTTTCCCGCCCCACTCATGCCCACCAAGCCAACGCGCTGACCAGCGGGAATGTGCAAGTCGAAATCGTGGAATACGCTCGTTTGTACGCCACCATCGTCGTAGCTAAACCCGATGCGCTCGAAGTCGATAGAGCCTTCGCGCACCACCAGCGGCGTTGCATCGTCAACGTCGGCCACAAGCCGCGGTTCATCGAGCACCACCGTCATGCCACTCGCATCGCCGAACGCACGGTTAAAGCGCTGCAGCCCCGAGTTAATGAAGTTGAACTGGATGGTGATGGTGTAGGTGTAGGTGAACATCATCACCAGCGTGCCCGCCGTAATACCGAACCACGCGTTGCCACCTGAAATGAACACCGTCACCACACTCATGATGACAACCGCCAAGCATGCGGTAATAATGCCACGCGCCAGCGACGAACGCATCCGCTTCGAATCACGCGCAACTACTTCCTTATTCGCCGCATCGAACAAGGCACGCTCGTAGTCTTCTCGGCCGTAGGTTTTCACCGACAGAATGTTCGTAACAGCATCGGAAAGCTCGCCTGACAAGTTGTTCTGCGCCGTGGCAGCCTTCTCGTTTAAGTGCAGGATGCGCTTGTACATGATGTAAGACACGCTGGCATACACCGACAGTAGCACGAGCAGCACGCACACATACACCGGAACGCGCGGGCCTAACAGCACACACACATAGATGATCGAGCCCGTGACCGGCAGAAACGGATGCACCATCGCCTCAACAAGCTGGTTGTACGCGCTCATGAACTTCGAGGTTTGCGACACCAGCGTACCGCCGAAGCGGTTCGTGTGGAAACTCATCGATTGGTTCGACAGCGCGTCGAATGCCATGGTTGCAAGATCGTAGTTCACGGCAATTTCGAGCTTCCACAGCGTGTAGTCTTGCAGCTTACTGCACGTTTGCCCGCACACGTTGATAAGCACCAACGCAGCAATGTAAGGCCCGAACACCTGAAACACCTGATCGGGTGGAACTGGAGAAGAACTCACCCGGTCGACGATAAGGCCCATAACAAACGGGTTGCCGTACGTTTGAAATCCGCCGAACCCAAGCGTCGACAGAACCAGCGCCACAAACAGCCCTAAGTGGTTCTTTGTCGCCACCCAATAATAGTGAAGCGTGCGGCGCGTAACGGAAGGGCGCGCTTGCTTGCCACCCTGCTCGCGCTGCTGATCTTGGCCGCTCTGCCCGCTTTGTCCGCCCTGCTGGTTCTGCTTGTGCTGCTCGCTCTGCTCGCGCTGCTGCCCGTCGCACGTGTTCGCATTCTGCTTATCCGACATACACCGACCTCACCAAATACTCCACGTTGCCTTCCGCCCCTCGAATGGGGCTTTCCACCACGCCTGTTACACGAAAGTTTTGCGCGCCAAGTGCCGCGCACACCTCATCGACCGTGCGCAGGCGAACTGTCTCGTCGCGAACGATGCCGCGGTCGGTTTCGTTGTGTGCCGACTCGAACTGGGGTTTCACCAGCGCAATGAGCACGCTTTCCTGCCCGGGTGCCGCCCCGCGTTTGCACAACCCCGCAAACACCGGCGCTAAGTCGGCGAGCCCAATGAAGCTCAAATCGGCCACCAGCACGTCAAAAGGCGCCCCCAGTTGCTCAGGCGTTGCAAGCCTGATATTTGTCCGCTCGAAGATGCGCACGCGAGCATCTTGCTGCAACTTCCACGCGAGCAGCCCGTAGCCAACATCCACGCAGGTAACCTGTACCGCGCCCGCCTGTAGCAGGCAATCGGTGAAACCGCCGGTCGATGATCCGATGTCGATACAGCGCAAGCCGCGCACGCTTTGCCCGAACGCGTCGAGTGCGCCTTGCAGCTTGTGCCCTCCACGCGACACGAAGCGCTTGCGGCCGCGCACGAAGATGCTGGCATCGGGGCGAACCTTCATGGCCGCACTGGTTGCATACACGTCATCAACGCGCACCTCGTGTGCGATAACGGCCCGCAACACCTCGTCGCGAGATTCGAATGATCCCTGCTCAACCAACAGATCGTCGAGCCGCACCTTCCGCATGCCGCTAAAAACCTTTGAGGTTAGGGCAACAATAGCTGGGCGATCTGTACTGCGTTCAACGCCGCCCCTTTGCGGATTTGATCGGCGACATTCCAAAACGCCAAGCCGTGCTCCACGGTGGGGTCTTTACGCAAACGCCCCACGTACGAGCCGTCGGTTCCGGCCAGCAAGCCGGGCATGGGGTACACGTTGTTCGCCGGATCGTCCATGAGGGTGATTCCTGGCGCAGCCGCAAGCGCAGCGCGAGCAGCATCCACCGTCACGTCGCCCTCGAACTCCACGTTGATGGATTCGCCGTGGCAGCGAAGTACAGGCACGCGCACGCACGTAGCGGCAACCTGAATATTGTCATCACCCATGATCTTCTTGGTTTCCACAACCATCTTCCATTCTTCCTTAGTGGAAGCGTCGTCGAGGAATTTGTCGATATGAGGAATGCAATTGAACGCAATACGATGCTGGAACGCCTTTACCGTCAGCTCGTCGTCGGGTGTGCCGTTGAGGTACTCGCGCGTCTGGTCGTACAGCTCGGCCATGGCAGGCGCACCCGCGCCGCTGGCTGCTTGGTAGGTGGACACCACCACGCGCGTGATACGCGACAGCTCGTAGAGCGGCTTTAAGGCCACCACCATCTGGATGGTGGAGCAGTTGGGGTTGGCAATAACGCCATTGTGCCAACTCACGTCGGTCGGGTTCACCTCGGGCACCACCAGCGGCACGTCTGCGTCCATACGGAACGCGCTGGAGTTGTCGATCATAACCGCACCGGCAGCAACCACGGCCTCGCGCATGGCGTGCGACACGTCCGACCCAGCACTGAAGAGGGCAATATCTACGCCCTCAAACGCCTGAGGTGTCATTTCTTGCACGGTCAATTCGCCTGCGGCAACCTGCCCACAGCCGTCAAAAGGCACCGTTGTACCGGCACTGCGAGCCGACGCCAACGCGCGAACTTCGCTCGCCGGAAAATCGAGATCATGCAGCACCTTCAAAAACTCGCGTCCCACCGCGCCCGTTGCTCCCGCAACCGCCACCACCGGGTTTGCCGGCATTTCCTTCGTCCACGCCATAATCTTCTCCTTGTTCGCAAAAACCCTTATCGTTCGTACTTGATGTAAAAGCTACTGGTCGTTCGTAGAGTCAGCGAGAAGCGTTCCGGTGCTCCAGATTGACGCGAAAGTGCGAGGAAGCGTACTTTGGTACGCGACGAGCACTTGGAGCGGCAAGATGGAGTGCCCGAACGCTTCGTAGCGTCGGCCCGTTCCGTCGATCGTTAGATCGACGGAACCATCAGCGGCCTTTGTTCATCTTCGCGGCGATTTCTTCCGCAGAGAGCATTTTTTCCTCGAACACGGTGTCGGAATCCAAATCGAATGCGGTATGCAGGCAGCGCACTGCGTCGGTTGCTTGCGATGCTGCCACGATAACCGACAGGCGAATGGGCGACGTTGATACCGAGATGATGTTGATGTCGTTCGCGCCGAGCGTGGTGAATGCTTTTGCGGCCACACCAGGCTGCGACTTCATGCCCGTTCCTACCAGACTCACCTTGGCGATGTCTTTGTCCACCAGATATCCGGTCGCGCCGATTTCCTGAACCAGACGGTCGAGCGTTTCCTCCGCGCGATCGATGTCGGCAACGGGGCACGTGAAGCTGATGTTCGCCAGCCCATCAAACGACGTGTTCTGGATAATCATGTCGACGTTCACCATATTGCCGGCCAGCGCGGAAAACACCTTTGCCGCCACGCCCGACGTGTCGGGAATGCCTCGCAGCGTGAACTTCACTTCCGACGTATCGTGCGCAATGCCGGTGATGACGGCTTCCTCCATATCGGGTTCCTCCTTGATGTAGGTGCCTTCCGCATCGGAGAATGCCGAGCGGGAATGAATGACCACGTTCCATTTCTTCGCAAACTCAACCGCGCGCGACTGCAGCACGCCCGCACCGGCGCTGGAAAGCTCGAGCATATCGTCGTAGGAAATCTGGTCGAGCTTCTTGGCGCGCGGACACACGCGCGGGTCGGACGTGTACACGCCGTCGACGTCGGAATAGATTTCGCAGACGTCGGCGTTAATGCCCCACGCCACCGCAACCGCCGTGGTGTCGGAGCCGCCGCGGCCAAGCGTGGTCATGTCGTCGTTGGCGTCGATACCCTGAAAACCAGCAATAACGGGAATGTAGCCCTCGTCAAGCGCGGCAAGAATGCGTTTGCTGTTGATGCTGGTG
Organism: Adlercreutzia sp. ZJ141; assembly: GCF_011038965.1. Classification (GTDB taxonomy): domain Bacteria; phylum Actinomycetota; class Coriobacteriia; order Coriobacteriales; family Eggerthellaceae; genus ZJ141. Next base: position 54,686 of record NZ_JAAKEB010000007.1, read on the forward strand.
ATCTTCGCTTTGTTGTGCGTGCCGTCGGTTTTGATTCCTGCCTGGCGACCAGTGAAGCTGATGGACTTGTAGCCGCGCGCCTCAATTGCCATAGCCAGAAGTGTCATGGACACCTGCTCGCCCGTGGACAGCAGCCGATCCATTTCACGCGCCGGCGGGTTGGCATTGAGTGCCTTAGCAAGACCCACCAATTCGTCGGTGGTCTTGCCCATAGCGGACACAACCGCCACCACCTTATGCCCTTCCTGGCGCTTCGCGATGAGCCGCTTGGCAACGTTGCCGATGCGCTCTGCGGAAGCGACGGACGTGCCACCGAATTTGCAAACGATAATTGACATGGTTTTCCGTTCTTGACGTGCTTAAATCGACAGCCCCACACTATAGCAAACCAAAGCGTTGCCGACAGCCCCCGCAGGGGCGTTTACCGGTATTTAACGTCAGGCGGTACCGATGTCAGTAAGTTGAGCACAGGCACCATTTCGCCAACGTGCATGTCAAATGATCCCTTAGCACACCGAAAACGGGCCCACCGTTTGGCGGGCCCGCACTATGCGAAGTCGTTCTTCAGGAAACGCTGTTCTTAACCGGCACGCTACAACGTGAATAAGCCGAGCGATTGCAGCAGTAAGATGGCCAGCAGCACGGGGCACACGAACTTCATCATGATGACGTACAGATGACGGCGCTGGAACTTGAACTTGCCCCCTTGCTCAACTTCGTCGATGATGACTTTCGGCTTGACAACCCACCCGAACAAAATGCAAGTGAGCAGCGCCAACAGCGGCATGAACAAGTTGTTCGATGCGTAGTCCATAACGTCAAGAATCTGTGCAACCGCGCCGTTGGGCAGCGTCAGTTCAAAGTAGAACACGTTGTAACCCAGGCACACGATAAGCCCCGCAATAAGCGCCCACATGGCCGTGATAATCACGCTTTTTTTGCGGCTCAGTTTAAACTTGTCTATGATGCTCGACACAATAGCTTCCATGATGGACACAGCCGACGTAATGGCAGCGAACGTAACCAACAGGAAGAACAGCAGGCCCACGATGGGACCGGCAGCACCCATGGCAGCGAACACCTTCGGCAAACTGACGAACATAAGGCCAGGTCCTGCGCCCATGCCCTCAACGCCCATGAACACGAACACGGCGGGCACGATCATCAAACCGGCGAGCATGGCGGCCAGCGTGTCGAAGAACTCGATGCGGTTGATGGACTGCATGAGGTTCGAATCGCTGCGCGCATACGAGCCGTACGCAACCATGATGCCCATGGCAACGCTGATACTAAAGAACAGCTGACCGGTCGCATCGGTGAGAACCACCAGGAACTGTTGCAACGTGATGCCCGAGAAATCGGGGATCACATAAACAGCCAGACCCTCCAACCCCGTGCGGGTAACACCTTGCGCGTCGGTATAGGACAGCGTGAGCGCGAAAATGGAAATACCCACGATCAAAACCAGCAAGATAGGCATGAGGATGCGGCTAGTGGTTTCGATACCTTTGTTCACGCCGCGATACACCACAACAGCCGACACACCCAAAAACACGATCATCCACACGATCGGTTCAGCGAAGCTGGTAATGTGCCCTGTAAAGAAGCCATCCTGCGCGGCATCGGCACCACCGAACGTAAGGAACGTGGCCAGGTACTTCAGCACCCAACCGCCAATAGCGCAGTAGTACGGCAAGATGATAACCGGCACCAAGCAGGCAAGCACTCCAAGGAAACCCCAGCGCTTGTTGATTTTGCCGTAAGCAGTCAGCGGCCCTTGCCGCGTCTTGCGCCCAAGCGTCACCTCGGTGGTGAGCAGGGCGAAGCCAAACGTTAAAACCAAGACCAAATACACCAGCAAGAACAGGCCGCCGCCATCCTTTGCCGCCAAATACGGGAAACGCCAAAGGTTTCCTAGGCCGATTGCACTGCCGGCGGCTGCAAGCACGAATCCAAACGATCCGGTAAAGGTCCCCCGCTTGCCCGCGAGGCTGGGCCCCTCCGTCGCGGACGATTTCATTTCTTCCATTCCTTCTCCTTTGCCGTGTGTGCATCGGGCGCGGCTTCACGAAACTAAAGAAACGCACATGCGCGGCCCGCACAGCCGCCCTGACGCAAAACATGTCCGAGAAACATACCACGAACGGAAGCATACGTCCAATACCGCAGCCTGCCAGCCGACGTATATCGCGCGGCGAACGGACAGGTGTGGCACATGTAGAAAAGCGCATGCTATCAGGCACTTCATCGCAGTAGAGCGCTGGAGAATAAGTCGGGCACTGCGTTTTCTGTTATAGACCGCGCGACGAGTGCGCACTCGCGCTATTCCCCCAGTTTCTCCGCCGCTTCCAGCCACTCGAGTTCGAGCTCGTCGATGCGTGCTTGGAAACCGGCTATCTCGTCTTGCTTCTCAGTGAGCGCCACGTAGTCGGATTGATCGACGCTTGCCATGGCCTCGCGCGTAGCGGCAATTTTACCGCGTAAGGTTTCCACCTTGCCTTCGTTTGACTGCATAAGCTTGCGCAGCGCACGCACTTCCCCACCTGACAAGCGCGGCGCACTTGCGACACCACCGGCATCGCGAGATGCGTTGCCCGCCGATGCGCCACCTGCCAGCGCGCCACCCGTAGCCGTGCTGCCCGCACCCGCGCCACCTGCCAGCGCGCCACCTGTAGCCGTGCCGCCCGCAGCCGCATGGCCCGCCGTGGTACCGCCGCTCGTTACAGCCCGCATGTCAGCCACAATGCTGAGGTATTCGTCCACGCCACCCGGCAAATGACGAATCTTACCCTGAAGCAAAGCGAACTGATGGTCGGTCACGCGCTCCATCAAGTAGCGATCGTGCGTGACAAGCAAAAGTGTTCCTGGCCAGCCGTCGAGCATGTCTTCCACAACGGCCAGCATGTCGACATCCATGTCGTTTCCCGGCTCGTCAAGCACAAGCACGTTCGGCTCGTCCAACAGAATAAGCATGAGCGCAAGCCGGCGTTTCTGGCCACCCGACAAGTCGCTCACCGGTTCGTTCAGATCGCCTTTCGTGAACCCCAGCCGCTCGAGTAACTGCGCGGGAGTCATTTCCTTGCCATCGAGCATCGTGCGTCTGCCATAGCGCGATATCACCTGACGAACGCGATCATCGCCGTATTTCGCCAGCTCATGAAGGTGTTGCGACAGCACCGCGAACCGCACCGTCTGGCCAATGCGCACCGTACCCTTAGTCGGCTGCTGCACGCCCTGAATGACGTTCAGTAGCGTGGTTTTGCCTGCGCCGTTTTCGCCAACGATACCGTAGCGGTCGCCCGGCCCGAGCGCCCAACTAACGTCGTCGAGCACCGTATGCGGCACGCCCGACGCGTCATTAAATGCAACCGTCACATTCTCAAGATCGACCACCTGCTTGCCCAGTCGCGCCACAGCCATCCTCTTCAGTTCAACAGGATTGCGCAGCTCGGGCACATCGGCAATGAGGGCACGGGCAGCGGCCACGTGGAACTTCGGCTTTGTTGCGCGCGCACGTGCCCCGCGCGACAGCCACGCAAGTTCGCGGCGAAGCTGATTTTGGCGCTTTTGCTCGGCAAGGTCGGCTAAGCGATCGCGCTCGACACGCTGCATGATGTAGGCAGAAAAGCCGCCTTCGAACGGCTCGATGCCACCGCCGTGCACCTCCCACATGCTCGTACACACTTCATCGAGAAACCACCGGTCATGTGTCACCACCAGCAGCGCTCCGCACCCCAGCCGCCACCGCCCTTTCAGATGCGCCGCAAGCCACGCGATGGCCCGCACATCCAAGTGATTTGTGGGCTCGTCAAGCATGAGCACGTCCCAGTCGCCAATGAGCAGGCGCGCGAGATCGACCCGACGGCGTTGCCCACCAGACAAATCGCCCACTCGTCCGTCCCATGGAATGTCGGACACCAGCCCAGCAATAATGTCGCGAATGCGCGGGCTGCCCGCCCACTCGTATTCCTGCAAGTTGCCCACAATGGCATGTTCGACGGTGTCATCGGCATGCAAAGAGTCGCTTTGCCCCAGCACGCCCACCGTCACGCCGCGCGTTCGAATGACGCGCCCTTCCTCGAAGCCCTCTTCAGGTTCGATCTGCCCTGCCAGCAACCTGAGCAGCGTCGACTTGCCATCACCATTGCGGCCAACAATGCCGATTCGCGCGCCCTCGTCTACACCGATCGAAACGTTGTCGAACACCCGCTTCGTCGGGAAGTCGATCCGAACTTTCTCACATCCCAGCAAAAACGCCATATTTTGTTTGCCCACCCTTCGAGCTGCCACATTCCTCACGCTAAACGAAGGCTCGCCACCAACTCGAGCAGCGAGCCTACAATCGTGCGCTTTCCGCACTTCATTGTGCGAGCGCCCTGTCCGCACGGGCGCAACGGACGCTTCGCTTCAGTTAAACGCCTGCTGGGTCTTCTCCAACCCGTCGGACACGATGGAAAGCGCCGCCTGTGCCCCCAGGTCACACGTGTGTTCGAACTCGTCTACCGCGTCCTTGCGCGGGCGCGACAGCACCCAGTCGACCACAGGCATGCGCCCCGGCGGACGCCCAATGCCGCACCGCACGCGGAACCAGTCGCGCGTGCCCAGCTTGTCGCAGATGCTGCGCAAGCCGTTGTGCCCCGCATGCCCGCCGCCGAACTTGCAGCGAATCGAACCCGGTTCAATGTCGAGCTCGTCATGAATGACAATCAGATGATCGGGAGCAACTTTGTAGGTTGCGCACAGCTGCTTCACCGGTCCACCCGACGTGTTCATGAAGCTTTGGGGCTTCGCGATCACGACGGGCACGCCGCGATGCGACCCTGCGGCCGTAAGCGCGCCGCATTCGGTTTTCCAATAGCGCGCGCCCACCTCGCCAGCAATGCGGTCGATCGCGTCGAACCCGGCGTTGTGCCGGGTGTGTGCGTACTCATCGCCCGGATTTCCCAGGCCAACGATTAGAAACATGCAGATAAACCTTTAATCGGTGTTTCCTTGGTTCGGGCCATATCGTCTAGTCGAACAAAACCGAAATCGAACCGCAATGGAAGATCGTATCGATGGTTTTCGCGAACAGCGGTGCCACCGACAACACCTTGATCTTGCCAGTCTGACGCTCAAGCGGCACGGGTACGGCGTTTGTAACCACCACTTCTTCGATACAGGAATTCGCGATGCGCTCGTATGCCGGGCCACTGAACAGGCCATGCGTGGCGCACGCGTACACTTGCGTTGCGCCCTTCGCCTTCAGCGTGCTGGCTGCGGCCACCAACGAACCCGCGGTGTCAATCATGTCGTCGTTTAAGATGCAGATTTTGCCAGCTACGTCGCCGATGAGCGCCGTAATTTCGGCTTGATTGTGCTTCGGACGATCCTTGTGCATGATGGCAAGATCGCAATCGAGCAGCGTGGAGAACTTCTTCGCAGCCTTTGCGCGACCCACGTCGGGAGACACCACGCACAACTTGCTGGCGTCAAGACCTTTGTTGGTGAAGTAGTCAACAAAAATAGGCATAGCCGTCATGTGGTTCACCGGTGAGTTGAAAAAGCCCTGAATGGCGTCTTGATGCAGGTCGATGGCAACAATGTTGTCCACACCGGCAGCGGTAAGCAGGTCGGCCACGAGCTTGGCTGTAATAGGTTCGCGTGGAGCGGCCTTGCGGTCTTGGCGGGCGTAACCATAGTGGGCAATAACAGCCGACACCGTACGAGCGGAAGCACGCTTGGCGGCATCAACCATAATCAGCAGCTCCATGAGCGCGTCGTTTACATCGTAGCCCGAACCGGCGCACACTGACTGAATGAGGAACACATCGGCCCCGCGCACGCTTTCCTGATAGCGCGCGTAGATTTCGCCATTAGCGAACTTCTCGTGCTTCACGTTGCCTAACGATATGTTCAGTTCCTTGGCAACCTGATGGGCAAGCTCGGGATTCACCGAACCCGAAAACAGCAGCATCTTCCTCTGATCATCCGCCATGGCACGCACTCCTTCATGTTGTGATTCAAGGCCGCCGCGCTGTATCGCGCAGCGGTGCCTATTCTACTACGGAAACCTATTCGCCCGCCTGCGAAGCGCGCTTCTTGTCAGCCCAACCGGGCACTTCAAGCTGATTGGAGCGCTCTACAGCAAGCGAACCCGCCTGAACGTCCTTCGTGATGGTTGAACCCGCGCCTACCACTGCGCCTGCCCCAATGGCAACCGGGGCAACCATCATGGTGTCGCTGCCAATAAAGGCGTCATCGCCAATAGTAGTTTGCCACTTGTTCTTGCCATCGTAGTTGCAGGTGATAGAGCCCGCGCCTACGTTCACGCCTTCTCCCATGATGGTGTCACCAATGTAGGAAAGATGCGGGACCTTGCTTCCCTTACCAATCGTGGATTTCTTAATTTCTACGTGCGTGCCAGCTTTCGCCCCTTCACAGAGGTGCGTACCCGGCCGCAAATAAGCGCGCGGACCGCACGTTGCAGCAGCATCTACGCGTGCTTGCACGGCAACCGTTTCATCCATTCGGCAGCACTGGCCGACAGTGGTATCGGTTAGGCGGGAATTGGGGCCAATCACGCTGCCGGAACCGACAGAGGTTCTTCCCAGCAAATACGTTTGCGGCAGCAGCTCAACGTCTTGACCGATTGTTACCTCGGGGCCAATCCACACCTGGTCGGGGTCCCACATAGTTACGCCCGATGCCATGTGACGTGCGTTAATGCGGCGTTGCATGATTTTGGTCGCCTCGGCTAGCTGCGCGCGCGAATTCACACCTAAGCACTCTTCGGCGGTTTCGGTGCGAAGAGCCATTACGGGACGCCCCGCAGTGCGGCAGATTTCCAGCACGTCGGTTAAGTACAACTCGCCTTGCGCGTTGTTATTTCCCACCCGAACGAGCGCCTCGAACAAATCGCGCGCATTGAAGCAGTAGAAGCCCGAATTGCACTCACGCACGGCAGCCTCTTCGGGCGTGGCGTCCTTCTGCTCTACAATGCGCAACACCTGGCCCGACTCATCGCGGATGATGCGGCCGTAGCCGAAGGGGTTTTCCAGTTCCATGGTAAGTGCCACCACAGCAGCGTCGTTTTCTTCGCACGTTTCCATAAGCCGAGAAATGGTGCCTGGCGTGATAAGCGGGCTGTCGCCTGAAAGCACCACCACAGGCGCTCCAACAAGAGCTGCGTGCGCGAGGGCATCTTTACACACCAGCACCGCGCCCGCCGTACCGTTGCGCTGCTGCTGCACCACCACGTGCGTGTCGTCGCACACCAGCGGCTCAACTTGCTCGCGCGCGTGCCCGACAACCGTAACCACACTTGCCGCGCCAGCTTCTTTCGCGGCATCAACTACCCATCTAACCAGGGGTTTTCCTAGTATTTCATGCGCCACTTTGGGCTTGTCGGATTTCATGCGCGTGCCAGCGCCGGCGGCCAGCACAATTGCAGCTGCAGCAGTTGCCATGAACGGTCTTCCTTTCGGAGCTTGCGGGCTTGCGACTTTTGTGAAGTATATCGCAAGCGCGCCTACGTTGTGCAGCATATTCAGCTGTGCTAAAATAACGGCCAGCGGAAAGCCTGCGGTTGTGGGCGGGCAGCACCGTTAGTTTGTTAGACCGCTAGACTACCATCTAGCGGTCCTTCTTTTCGGGCTCCCCCAGCGTCTTTACGAACCAATTCTACAAACCTGACACGGTATCAATGTTGCTTCCACACAAGCGCGCCTAGATGCGCTATGCTGTATATATTGTCGGATGCAGAGAAAGGGTTGCATCATGAGCATTATTGTTACTGGACGCAAGATGACCATCACCAACGCACTGCGTGCCTACGCCGAAGAGAAGATCGGCAACTCCATGAAGGTCATGGATATCGATCCACTCGACGCCGAAGTTGTGTTGCTTTCAGAGAAGAATCCTGCCAACCCCCGCCCCGCCGTATGCGAGGTTACCCTGCGCACTAAGGGTCATTTGATTCGCGTGCAGGAAAATGAAGAGGACATGTACGCCGCTATCGACGTTGCTGCTGCAAAAGTGCTCCGTCAGCTGCGCAAGTTCAAGACGCGTGTTATCGATCGTCGCACGCGTGCCGCCGCCGATGCGCCCGAAGTGAACGCTAACGGCGCCGAGCTCGACCTGGATGCTCTGATGGAAGAGCTTGCGCCTGCCGATGAGGTGGTACGCGTGAAGGAAATGGAGTTCGAGCCTCTTACCGAAGATGAGGCCCTGGTGAAGATTGAGCTTCTGGGCCACGATTTCTTCGCGTACACCGATCGCGATACCAACTTGGTAAACGTGTTGTACCGTCGCAACGACGGCGGCTACGGCCTGCTGAAGCAGAAATAACGCGCTGCTAATATGCGAGGGAGACCAGAAAAGGCCTCCCTCGCTGTCTTTTGCTTTCGTGGCACAAGCCGTAAAGTCGCCACGTAAGCTCACCTGAACCTTTCAATCTTCGCGAAAAAGGAGCGACAGCATGACAACCATCGAGCAGATTAAGGAGCTGCTGCAGGAGAACCTGAATATCGACCCCGAGCACGTGAGCGACGACTCCACGTTCGATTCCTTAGGCATCGACTCGCTTGACATGGTTGAGCTCATCTGCGAGCTGGAAGACCGCATGGACGTCGACTTCGGCGAGCCCGACGGCCTAGAAACCGTCGCTGACTTGGTTGCTTACGTCGACTCCCTGTAAAACGAAGCTGCGGGCTCGTGCACGCGCACCGTTTGCCAACGTGCCCGACTTGCCCTTCATGCCCCATGCACCAGATTCCTGAAATACACGAAACATCAGGCCGCTGGTCGTGGCGCAATGCGTGGCGTCATTTCTCTACCATCACGCGGCATCGGACACTCGTCATGCGGCACTGTTTCAAGGCGGGTCTCTACTGGCAAGGTCTCACGCACGATCTGTCAAAATACAGCCCCACCGAGTTCAAAATAGGTGTGCGGTATTATCAGGGAGACAAAAGTCCAAACGCCGCCGAGCGACACGACAAGGGCTACTCCGAAGCGTGGATGCATCACAAGGGGCGAAACAAGCATCATTTCGAGTACTGGATCGACCTACCCTGTAAGCGCGGCGCGGCACTGGAGGGCAAGCGAATGCCGCCGCGCTATTTGGTTGAGATGGTGTGCGATCGCATCGCCGCGAGCAAGGTGTACCAGGGCGACGCCTACACCGATCGCGCATCGCTTGACTACTTCACCATGGAGAAAACAAGCGCCGCATTCCTTATGCATCCCGAAACCAAGCGCGAGCTGGAGTTTTTGCTAACCATGGTAGCCAACGAAGGAGAAGACGCCGCCTTCCGCTACATGAAACACCACGTACTGGGAAAGTAGTACGTACTCCCAGCTGCTAAGCATTACGCTAAGGCTATCAGTTCGTGATCGATAGCTTGGCGAACAAACTCAGACCTCGACATTCCCGTTTCCTGCTACATTCGCTTCATTGCCACAGTGCGCGAGCGTGGGACTTTTACCGTTATCGAATCGAGTGGCTTATCTGAAATTTTGGGCCTTCCGTTGATGACCTCACCGAAGCGCATATGTGACCAATCAGCGCTCTCGTACTCATCAGCCCATGTATCCAATTGCTCTGCCGTCACACCAAATCTGTCGTATAGCTCTTTATTACTCATCTTCTGTCACCCCTTTCAGTGAACCCAAACCAACCAAAACTAACAATAGAAAGTGCTTAGCGGCTTCACAAGCATACAGCTAGATATCGATGGTATACTATAAACACGAAATCTGTTTGTAGTATATAAGGAGAGGAATATGAGGCTACTTTGGTTCTCATTCAACCATCTGAGAATGTTCGAAGAAGGTGTTTTTGAAGTTGACCTCTATGCGCAAGACAAAGTGTTTGATGGCGATGAAACCGTAACTGTTCTCAAGAAGCCAGTATACACAAGCAATGTTATCGCTTTCGCCGGCATCAATGCTTCGGGTAAATCAGTTGCCCTGCGTCTTTTCGACATGGCGCTATCCCTTACAGAAGGCCGATCAACAAACGAGTCACCTTACGTTCCCAAACTCTTGAGCGCGTTTGACTCGGCTCCTCGCATGCAAGCACTTCTGTGGGGAAAAGAGGGGCTGTTCGCCTTAGAAACGGAATTCCGTTTTGATGAAGCTTCTTCTTCCGACGGAGCCCCCATGCGTTTTGTCATAACCGAAGAAGCACTGATCAGAGTATCAGAGCTCCATGTGAAAAAAAGTGTTCTGTCATTGCCTTTCGACAAGCTTGTCTCCATGGGTAAAGAGGTCATGCGGCGCAGCACCCTTGATAGGCATCAGGCCCGCTTCCTAAAGGACGACGTTAGCATCATCTCGGCTTGGGAAGACGGCACCTCACGTCATACAGTACTTGGCGCATCGGGTTTCTCCCTTTCCCTTTACGAGGGATTCGACGGGCTCGATGAGGTTTTACGCACATTCGACTCCAGCATCGAACACCTCGAAGTGGAGGACGAGGGACGAGCCTTCAGCCTAAAGACAAGCATGATGAGCGAACCCAAAATACTGTCGAGAGAAGGGCTCACATCCGTTCTGTCATCAGGTACCGTAAAGGGCTTAATAGTCGTACAGCGCGCCATTGGCATCCTTAGAACGGGTGGCTTTTTATTGATTGACGAGATTGAAAATCACCTCAACCGACAACTTGTGAACGTTATCATCGACCTCTTCGCATCAGCAGAAACAAACCCACACGGTGCGACTATCGTGTTCACAACCCACTACCCCGAAGTGCTTGACCATGTGAGACGCAAGGACAACGTGTATTTTCTCACGCGATCTCGCGGGAGTCGCAGCGCGGTAGTGAAATACTCGAGTCGAGTCAAACGCATCGAGAACAAGAAGAGCGAAGTATTCGTCTCCAACTTTGTGACAGGTACCGCACCTCGATACGCCGAAGTGGCCGCACTGCGAGCGTATGCCATAAGATCGGTAGGCAAACAACATGGCAAGTAGATCGGTCTTCGACGAGAACTCTCATGTTGTTTTTGTTTGCGAGGGAACGTTTGAGGAAGTAGCTGTCAGAATCCTCGAGGATTCCGGAGCATTCGTTTTTCCCTCGGAGAACATCGTCGGCATCACAAGGTCACGGAAGGCAAAGGACGTAACAGCCGAGTTTTTGAATATGGATTACGACTGGCCTATAACAATTGTGAGAGTTCTTGACTCGAGGAAAGAGAGCTTCGAACTCGGTAAGCTCTACAGAGATAGATTTCCCGTCGTCAATGTACTAACACACCCTGAGATAGAAATGCTTATCGTTGCAAGAGAGGGTAAGTTTGCCGACTTCTCGAAGAGAAAGATGCGACCAAGCGACTATTGTAAGCAGGTTCTCGGTTTCAGCGGCGTCAAGAGCAGGAAGTTCCTGGAGCGCTATTGGAATTCTGATTCGCTTGCAGCTGCAGCTCGCGAATACAAACGTACAGCAAAGATCTCCAAAGACGAAGTATTCTTAGCCGATCTAATTAAGAACACTATTGGATAGGTGAGCACGCTCGCCGTACGACATAGGACTCTTTGACAAACTTTGTCACACCTACAGCGCCTGGGCTTGTGCGCGAAGGCGGGTGGCTAGGATGTTGAAAAGTACGCCACAGATGGCGAAGGCGAGTAGGTACACTTTGCCTACGGTTGTGGTAAGAATGGCCAGGAAATCGCCCATGAAAGGCACGGTGAGCACCACGTTTCCGTGGTAGTTGGCGTACGGCACGCGATCGAGGTCTTCGTTGGCATTGGCGTCGCCTTTGGTGGTGATTGCGCCTTCTACCACGTTGTTAGCGGTTGCGCGATGCACCACCTGGGTGTCCTCGCGCGCAAACGCAATGATGTCGCCGGCAACCACATCGGCAGCGTCTCCTGGCGCCACAAACACGGCGCTGCCCACCGGAATGGCCGGCTCCATAGAACCTGACTCAATGCGCAGAACTTGCATGCCAGCCACATTCGGCAAAACAGCGGGAAGAAGCAGCCCTATCACGCTTATGAGAATGAGTATGCCCGCGCAGTTACACACGGTGGCCGCAATGCGCTTACGACGCCGTCGCCTCTTCGACGCCGCAGATCGCCCAGTGCGGCTCTGTGGTGCTGTAGCACGCTCACTGCGGCCATCAGATGCCACAGCACGCCCATTACGGCCGCCAGACGCCGCAGCTTGGCTTCGGCGTCTTTTCGATGCTGCCAGTTTCACGCTATTCTTCTCGGATCGCACTCTGAGACCGCCTGCGAACAACAATGAAATACCACACGGCAGCGCCCACAGCCACAAGTGCTAAACAGATAGCGATTATGCCAACCGGCGATGTTAGCCCCTGAAGCACTTGCGACTTTCCTTGATCTTCGACGCGGGAAGCAAGCGGAACGTCGTTGTCGTCAATGGAATCAAGCTCACGGGGAGCACCGGCTAGTGGCACGCCGTCCGAAGAGATGTCGGCTGTAGGCGCCGGATTCTGCTCGACAGCACCCTCTTGGGCGTCCTGGGCATCTTGATCGGCCTGGTCAGCAGCAGCGTCTTGGCCTGCCCCGCCGGCCGCACCCGCAGCGCCACCAGCTGCCCCACCGGCAGCACCGCCAGCACCTGCGCCAGACTCAACCGGCGAATACACGAACACGAACGCGTTACTGGATTCATCCTCAGTAAGGGTGCCTGTCAGATTGTACGCCTGGGGCCTGTATCCTTCGATGTAGCGGTACGCCACCACCGGGCGGTCTCCAACGTTGCCCTCAAAGGTTTGCGAGGGAGCAAGCTCGCGCCCGCTTTCGTCCACATAGCTTACCGTGTAGTGCGTAACCGAACCCTTCATACCATAGACGACCACTAAGTCGATGTCTTGGTTAACCACAAACGACGAGGTATTCACCACGGCTTGCGCCGTGTCGTTTTGACGTCCGGCGATCTTGATACCCTTTACGTAGTATTTGCTGCTGTCAGCAACGTTTACAACGTACTCCTTGCCACCATAAGGCCAACGCTCTCCCGCGGGTATACCCTGCCACACCTCACATTCCTTGCCGTTAACCGTACCCTGATTACCGGCGAATAGGCGCACCGTGTAGGTGTAGTTCTCGTTTTTGCTATTGGTAGTGTCATCGGCAGCATAAGCAGTACCGGGGCACAGCACCACACATAACGCCAACGTTGCAAATAGTGATGCAACCGCCGCCATAAAAACAGCCGTCATGGTGTTTGAACGAACGCGACCAGAATCGGCGGTTATGCATGCATTGGCCACCTGCGTGCCAACGCTGCGAATGCCAACGGTGTCTTGTGCGCCTGTAGCCACCTGAACGCCAACAGTGTTCGCGCTTGTAACCCTAACGCCTTGCATGCTTGCCGTCCTTTCCCGCTGCTCGTCCGGCAACTCCCCTCGCTGCCTTACCCGCAGGTACCCCAGTGACATCCCCCGCTGCCTCTTGCTCGCGCCTCAAACGTCGCCCGAGCAGCGCCAACAGCAGTAACACCGCGCCACCTGCGGCCACTAGGGCAAACAACAGCAGCTTGCCCAATTGATCGCCCGTTTGCGGAAGCGATGAACCAATTGGACCACCCGGAGCCGGTGATCCCGGCGACTCGGGCGTGAGCTCTACCGCGAAGTTCATCTTGATGTCGGCCAGCGTGTCTTGGTAGGCATTGTTGTTCGTTTCGCCATCAAGGGAAACCTGCAGCGTAACCAGGCCCTGCTCGCCCGACTTCAGTGTGTCTAGGTACAGAAAGTCTTCAAGCGAGCTAGTGGCTTCATTTAAGCCCTCGCCCGACGAACCATATTCGTCGCCACCAACTTCATCGCTGTTGAACAGAGTTTTCTCCTGACCGGACGGCCCCTTATACGTAAGCACGTAGCCATAGCCAGAGCTATGTGCCACTTTTACCGATTCTTCGAGCGAGCGTATTACCTCGTTGGTCATGTACCAATCGGTGGTGGCGGCATGCTCGTTTTTGATGGTCACAGCCACAGTGCTCACGTCACCCGGCTGCATGTCGGACACCGCATCGGTGAAGTTCATGTTCTCAGGTGAATGCACCATCTGCTTATCGGGCGTAAAGGTTACCATCCAGTCGGTGCGACCTTGGTATTCATCGGCACATGCCGCGCCCGGCACCAAAACAACCGCCATACAAACCGCGCAAAAGGCCAACACTGCCGCCAGAAGACCCGTCACCGCACTCGCACGCCCACGAACACCCCGCGCGCCCATTGCTTCTGTGTATCCCATAGTCACAGCCTCCTTACGCCAGGCTTAAGCGATCGCCGGACACTACCACGTTTGCGCCCCACGCGCTTTTTGCGGCGTCTTCGGCGTTGTGGTCTTGCACCGCCTCTACGCAGGCTTCCACGCAGAAGGTTAGGCCGTCGTAATCGTAGGTAGTGGTGATAACGGTGCCATCGCCAGTTGTGCTTTCGGTTTGAGTGACACGGTTACTCACCGCTTTGTTTATGGTTAGCGTATCGGCGAACTCGGACGTTACTCGCGCAGGTTCAAGCAGGTGTGAGTAGTACAGCACCGTGCGCTCAGGAGTGGAAGCTTCCTCGTCCAAAAGCCAGTCGCCACCAATGTTCTTAAGGTTCAAATCGATCAAGCTAGGGGAAACGTCGGTGCGCTTATTGCCTTGTTCATCCACCCAGTACTTTGTAACGGTCACACGCACGAACTGGTTGATAGTACCTGTGTTTTGCACTGTAAGACGCTCGTCGTAGGAAACGCCAGGTTTCAGGCGTTCGTCAGAGTCAAGCATGTGCTCAAGCAGGCGGCCTTCGGCACCGCGATACACATACACGTAGTCGCTCTCGGATTCCTCGTTACCCGGCTGAACAAACGGCACTTCATCGGGCAGCTGCGTGTTTGTTTCGTCCCAATTGTTTTCGGAAATGTAGTCGCGCCAAGCCACGCGCGTGCCATTTTCAAGCAGCGTAACGCCGATGTTTTGCATCTCGACATGGGTTACGTAGTCCTCAGAGAAATACGTAAGCGCCGCCTGAGCCGAACCTACCCCGCCTATGCAGAGCAGCACCACCGCCGTTGCGAACAGCGCTAAGGTAACCTTCTGCTTGGCGAGAACGAATTTTGCGCGCTCCATTAGCGATCGCCTCCCTCAGACACATCATCCGCATTGCCGCTCTCAAGCTTTACGGACCAGTCGGCAGCCTCAGGCTCCACCACCGCTGTGCCGTCAGCCTGATACTGCACGGGTGTTGTCTCGTAAACCACCACCACGTTGAATGCGTCACCCAGCTGCGGTGCCTCCCCCGTAGTTGAATCAGACACAGGAACATCGCGAATTATCAAGTCGAGCGGCGGCGTGGTTGCGCCGGGGTCTAACACGCCTTTGTTGCCTTTGTAGTAGTAATACCCATCGCCAGCTTGACTCCAGTTGGTTGCACCGCCGGGCTCGCTGTATTCGATTGCGTAGTCGCTGGGGCCATAGGCCGCCACACGCACGTATACCGGCTCGCTGGATGCGGCATCACTTTTTATGGTGACCGTCTTTGTCCAATTCGCGAATGTCTCTTCCACCGTGGTGTCGTCACCCAGTTCCAACGTGTAGCCACCCTTTGCCTGGCAGTACGTGGTGAAGTACGCACTCGCCGCACCAATGCCCGCAACCGCAATGCATACCACGGCCAGCGCGAACAGCGCCGACGCCCAGGTGTTGTGTGCCTTGCTGCGAACTTGCTCGCCTGCTTGTTCATACGATAACGCCATCACAACTCCCCCTTCCCGCTAGTTCCCCGATGATTCAGCGCCATGGCTGTAGGTGGGAGCAAGCACCCAACCGTTGGTGCCGCTTGCGTCTTTGTCGTAGGTAAAGCTGTTGGTTACCGACCCACCGTGAACCTTGGTGTTGCCAGTAGTGTTTTCGAAGCTGACATGCGCCACCGCGTCGGCCTCAATGACTGCCGTTTTCTCAGAAGCGCCCACCACCGTGTACGACGCACCCGAATACACCTCGCGCACCACTACGTTGGCGCCTACCGGTATCTTGTTTTCAATGAGCACGCTTTTGCTGCCCGGCTGGTTGAACACGATGGAAACCACGTCGTCGTACACCTTGTTACCGCTTGCGTCGGTAGCCTGCACGCTAAACACGAACGTGGCAGCATTATCAACGGCGGTACCGTCGGTTTCGAAACGGTCGAGCGTCTTTGTTATTTCAAGCGAACCCATGCGCGGTTTCACCTGCGGCTTCAACAGCGTATCGGCGTCGTAGAGCCAATCGGTTCCACTAGCTGTGGTAAGGGGCTGACCTGCGGCCGCTTCGTGCGTGGGAAGCGACATAAGCACCGGTTCGAACGCGCATTCCTTAAGCTGCGAATACGCCACCGTGGCCGTTCTGCCGTCCTCGAGCGTTGTTGTGTAGTCAGCTGCAGAAAGATTGGCTCCGTGCGCTACCAGCAAGTACAAGCCACTGGCAAGCTGCGGGAAGTTGGCCTCACACGTTGCATTTTCGCCCCCTGCCGCATTCATGGTGGCGTGGGGCGCGTCTTCGAGCGTGGGGTTAGACGAACCCAGGTCGGCAAGCACAGCAGACAAGGCCGCTTGCGCAAAATCCTGTGATGCCCGCGTGGCCGCAGCGCTGTCGCCCGAGGCCATGGCGTCGTTCAGTGCCGCAACGTCAAGGCTTGCGAAAGGCCCTTCTTCCACCGACTCATAGGTGTAAGTGTCATAACCTGGCGTTTGCACCGCGTGTGCCACCAGGTAGGCGTCCACCTGAATGCCACCGTCGTTGCTGGCAAAGGATTCGGCATCTTCCAAGGCGGCTTCCACCTTCAGGTTGCTGTTCTTGGACAGGTCCAAGCTGGGCTGCGCTGCAGACGCTAAGCCCGCCGCAGCAAGCAAGCACAGCACTAACAAAGCCGCGGCCGCTAAAAACGCAAGCCACCTGCCTTTCCGTGTGGCAGCAGAAACGTTACCGTTCATGGTGTTCCCTCCTTGCGTCGGGGTTATTAACGTCAGAATCGTCACCGTTAGAGTTGTTGGCGGGCGCAGTAGAAGCCGCTTCATGTGCGCGATGCACATCAGTTGCCGTCAGTCCATCGGGCGCGATAGACACCGCGCGCTTGTCTTCTTCGGTCAGGCGCACAGGCTTGCGCCGACTTGCCACCAGAAGGCCAATAAGCGCCAGAAGCAAAATGGGCACAGCCACGGCGGGTGCCATGATATGGATAGGCACGCGTCGCGCGTCGCTTTCACCAATCAGGTCTTCAGGAATGCCATCCACCCTATGCCCGCGCACCAGCAGACGGTGCGAGTTCACGCCATAGGGCGTGCACGTTTGCAAGGTGGCGTACTCAATGCCGTCCTGGGCCATAAGGCCGTCAATTTGCGTGGGCTCCACAATAAGCACCTGGTCAACCTGGTAGGTCAGCTCGGTGTCCAAAACGGTAATGCTGAAGTAATCGCCTTCGTGGATCTCGTCCAAATAGGTGAACAGCACCGCCGAGGGAAGGCCGCGATGCGCCGACACCACCGGGTGCGTGCCCACATCACCCGTGGGAAGGTGCGATCCCTCCAAGTGCCCCGCCGATGTTTGCAATGTACCCTCTTCGGTGCCGTGGTAGATGGGCAAATGAACGTCAATCTTCTCGACGGTAACATAGCCAATAATCCCGTTGCCCGTTACGTTCAGAGCCTGTTCATACTCGTTGTGGATGCTGGGCGCTTCAATGAAGCGATCGGTGAACGTGTCCAGATGCGCATTGTATTCCCGCGCCTGTGCGAAGATGGCCGCGCGTTCCTCGTCGGTCATGGCAGCCACGGCTTCCTGATAGGCGGCGATGGCACGCGAGGCGTGCATCGAATTCCACCAATCGCTGACTGCTGGATAACAAAAAATGCCAATGCCCGCAATAAGCATAAGCGCAATGATGACGCTGGAAAGCGACACGCGCCGCTTCTTCTTGGGAGGCGTGGCCTTAGGGTCAGAAGCGGATGCACCAGAAGCCGCGTCGTCGAAAACGGACGCATTTGGGTCCGCTTTGCCAGATGCGCGTGCAGCAGAACGTGCGCTTTTGCGAGCGCGCGCGGCGGGCGCAGCGGCAGGTGCCTTGGCAGCAGAAGCCGAGGCGTTCTGAGCATCAGGCGCAGAAACGGACGCAGGCGCGTCTGCGCTGTTTGACGATATGTTCTTGCGCTTGAACACCGTGGCGGAAGCTGCTCCTTACAAACGAGGGTGGTCAGTTGCGTTGTTCTAGGTTGGTTGATTTAGCCGGGACGACATCCCGTTGCTCGCCGCGCGCCAACGCGAAGGCATCAACCAGCGCGGCAAGACGGGAGCGGGTATACCGCTCCCGTCCGTAGCTTGCGAATGATCGCAAAAGAGGGAGAAACTATGCCGTGTGCTTCTTAGAGCGACGCTTGATGATGAAGGCAGCCAGAGCGCCCACAATCAGAATGCCGCCACCCACATAGAAGATGGTCGTGCCGATACCACCAGTGGAGGGAAGCGTAGAGCCAGCTTTGTTGACAACTACAACAACATCAGCAGCAATGTTGTTGTTCTGGTATGTAACAACTTTCGTTGTTTCTTGATTGGTAATCTCGCCATTCTCATTAAGATATGTGGTGAAGTTTGTTTGCGTCTCCGTTAACTTACTAGGAGTCACCTTGACAGGTGAAGTCAAACGATTATACCCATTCGGCGCAGCAGTCTCGGTGATAGACACCTCGGCACCCGACTGAAGACCCTTAATGGTGATTTCACCGGTATCAGGGGTTGTTATAGAATTTGTATAGTCTTCGGTATTGGAACCTTCCGGAAGTGTCTCAAACGCATAAATGTAAGCGCCATTAGCGTCTGTGGCTTTTTTGACATAGAACGGGAGTTCAAACGTTGCGCCAGTCAGGCTCTTGCCAGCATCATCAACCTTCTTCAGGGCAATTGCGTAAGTTTTAATCGTCTCTTCATCGCTGTAGTTAGTGCCACCGCCGCCAGTGGTGTTATCATCTTTTGCCCAGGTCAATGTGACTGTGTTCGTGTTACCTGTTCCCGCGATTGCAGCAGTATCTGTCACGGTAGCTTCGTAAGTAATAACGACCGTCGCACCATTTTTGTAAAGACTTTCACCAGTAGTAGTGTTAGTCCACGGAATGACAATCTTCTTTTCGTCATCGAACTGCGTCACTGTCAATGTAGTCTGATCATTAGTCGTAGTGGTGGTGTCTCCATCATTATCAACCAGGATAGACTTAACAATAACATTGCTCAAAAACGTAGGCAAAGTGTCCTCAATCGTATACGAAGTGATTTTCTTTGCAGTCGCACCTTCACCTTCATAGTTGGAAGTGGAGAAAGAAACCGTATACGTTACTGTCTGACCGATATAAACATCTGCGTCATCTACTTTTTTCACAGGCTTTCCTGGTGCCTTTCCATTCTTATCATAAATGGTCACATCAGGATTAGTGGAGTCTACCGAAATAGCTGTGCCCTGAGTCGTTGTCACAACATAATACCCATACTGAAGATTTGTGAACTCAAGTGCAGTGCCATCGCTCGTCGCGGAAACAGCAAGCTCGCCTTTAGCTTTAACATAATTCGTTATCGCAGTGATAGCTGCCGGGCTCAGTGGTTTTTCTTTCGCGGTGATATAACCGTTATCATCTTCCGCAAAATAAGCACTCAGTTCAGTCGGAACCGTGCCAGTGTAAACAATAGAATCGGACGTTTCCTCGCTATTCTTAGCAACCTGAGCATCAAATAGCTTATACACGGAATACGTTTCGCCCTTTGCTGCATTCTGAATAGTAATCTTTGCATTATCAGAATGAGGTGTTGTAGCAGGTACCGACTGCGCCAATGCGGCGGCGGGGACCAGCAGCGCTGTCATGAGCACAGCCACTGCTACGCTCGTTAGTTTTCGTAATGCGGATTTCATCTCTTTCCCTTCAATCGTAGTTCGGCGCCGTGGCGCCCCTCTTGCCGCGTGCGCGGCCTGCCTCACCTTAGGGAGGTGCCCCCTTCCTCTCGCTCTCTATAATTCCTCCTTCCACGCTCATTTCTTATTCTGTGTCTCTATCTCACCAAGGCTTTTCACCTGGTCAATTGTCAACTACTCACGTGCGACCTGCGTGGTGAACGCTTTTGCTCTTGCGCGTTGCACTTACAGTAACTCGCGCTAGCTCACCGGGCCGAAGCGGTTTAGCGGCCACACGCGGAGTGCCAGCCTGCCTACCATGTCGTCGGGCGACACGCACCCCACCTGCGAGCTGCGGCTGTCCACGCTTGTTTCGCGATGGTCGCCCAGCACGAAGTACTTGCCATCAGGCACCTGGTAGGGCAACTTAATGTCGCACGTTCCCAGCGCCTTGTCGGTTACGTAGGGCTCGTCGAGCTCTTGCCCGTTCACCGACACGTTGCCGTCTTTGTCAATGTCCACCCAATCGCCAGGCTTTGCCATCACGCGCTTCACCAGCACGTTGTTGTTGTGGTAAAACGCCACCACGTCGCCCTGCTCTAGCTCACTCGTGCCGAGGGCCACCACCACGTCGCCGTCTTCCAGCGTGTCGGTCATAGACGAGCCGCTGATTACCAGCGTTGGCAGCATCAGCACTGCTGCGAGCACGGCCACCGCCGCTACTACCACCAAGCCCAGAAGCGTGCTGCTTACGATGCGGCGCTTCGACTGCCTGCCTTGTTCGCGCGTAAGCTCGGCTTGCACCGATTCTGAGTTCACGAACACCGCCTGGCACGTGATTGCAGCCGGGGTTACCTCCTGTTCCTGTTCTCCAGCGCTCACTCATCGGCCGCCTTTGCGTTGTTGCCCGGCGGTGCGGGCGGAGTTGCGGGAGCGGACTTGTTGTCCATTTCCCCGCACACTTCCTGCAAGCTGGCGATATACCAATCAGCCGTAACGTTAAACGCCTCCAACGCGCCGCGCACGCCCTCGGCGGCATTCACGATGATTCGCGCGTGCTTTCGTTCTTCTTCCTTTGACACCTCCAGCTCGTCGAGTCGCGCTTGCATGCGCGCGATGCGTTTGTCTTTATCGTCTAGCCGCCCTTTTAGGCGCTCGATTTGCTCGTCCTTGACGTCTAGCTTCTCGCGCAGCCGCTCGTTCAGGCTGGTGCAGCGCTCAAATTCATCCGCAACGTCACGCAGGTAGTCTTGCAGGCGCTCGGCGTCTTTGCTTTGCGTCAGCAGCAACTGCAGCAGGTCTTCGCGACTGAGTCGCGAAAGGTCGCGCGACTTTGTGACGATGACGTGCTCAAGCGAAGGCGCGCTTATGGCCGGCTCTTTTGCCAGCTGACCGGAAGATGATGGCTCAACGGGTGCAGACCACTCTGCCGCAGGTTTCGAGTCGGGTGCGTTCGATTCGTCCGGTCGAGACGCATGCACGCCAGTTTCAGCAGCAGCTTCAGCCGATTGCGGCTCAGCTACTTGCGAATTGGTTGCTTTTGCCACAGTTGGCTGTGCGGCCGCAGCATTAGCTTCCGGCGACTGCGCTTCAGCTACTTGCGAATTGGACTCTTGCGACTCGGATGCTTGAGCACAAGCATCCTGCGACTCAACCGACAACGCACCGTCTGTTTTCTTCTTCCTGTCAAACAAACCCATGAGCATTTCACCTCCGTCCCTGTTTCAGCACTTTTGCCTGCATATTTGCCGTAATTGGCTCCTTTACTACTGACCTTGACATGGCTAGCGCCGCCGCTCGAGTTTCGAGCGCGCATTTTCGCCTGCTATGTAATGGAATAATCGCCTAGTTACGCACTAGACGCGCAGTTTTCGTCGTCGCTTTGCCGCGATTCCCACGCCCGCGCACGCCATCAACATTGCGTCGACGCCAAGCAGGGTGCCTACGCCCCCGCCGCCCGTTTCAGGCAACTCAAATCCCGCCTTGTTTACAACCTTAACTATGGGAACTTCCTTGCTTGCACCATTCGCACCTGTAATAGTGGCCTTTTCAGCCGCAAGCGTTCCAACTTGTTGAGGCTTGCCCGCTGCGTCCGTATATGTTTCACTGGTGCCCGGAACTACCTGTTTGTTGCCTACAATCACACCATTTTCGGTGCCATGCGTAAGTTCGAGGGTAATAGGTTCCGTGAGCGGCGCATGCCCAAGCGGTGCCTTGGTTTCGACCAAGTAGTATTTCTCACCAAGCACATCAGTGGGAACCAGGTTTTCAAATGCGATCTGGCCTTCGATCCCCCCATCAGCTGCGGAAGCCGTAACTCCCTCATCCACCTTGACGTACATGCCTGCAGGCAACCCGTTCACCGCTTTGCCTGTCTCGCCTTCCAGAGCCTTTCGATAAAGCTTGAACTCAGCACCCGCAAGACCATCCGCGCTCACATTATCGCTCGCTTTATCGCTCGTCTTCTTTAGGACGAAATCACAGCTCACCGCCTGTACGACGGGATTAGGGTAGGTCACGGTCTGGGTTTCGTCATTCTTTTTGTACGTTAAAGTTGCGGTCTTATTCGAATGGAAGCCTGGCTGCCCAGAGCTGGTTACATGCGCGGTGTCGTAATCCGTATTCTTATCGCCCTCAACAGGACTTCCACTAGCGCCGCCATCCAGGTAATTTCCTTCCGCTGCGACATAGTCTCGATAGGCCTTGCCGGTGGTCTTCACGTTGAATGACAGAGTGACCTTAGTGCCAGGTTCTGGTATGTAGTCTGGCTCAAACGTGGCAGTGATCTTCTTTGTATCTTTGTCGTATGTGACAGAGTGCAGGATTCCCTGACCCTGGTATACGTTTTCGGGTTTAAATCCATTGTCTGGCTGTTTTATCTCCGTGACATTCCCGTTCTCGTCTGTTATGACCTCAGGATTCTTATAGAGAACTACTTCAGTGCCATCAGCCTTATGGAGAGTTACTTTGAAGTCTGGTGTACTCGCAAGGTCGACATAGTCACTCAAGGTGTCCGTAATAGTAAGATCAGAGTACACCGCACCGTACATGAGCTTTTTGAGATCCCGCCTTAGCTGGATTGTATTGTTTGCAAGATAGAAATTCCCTCCATTGCGCTTCATGTTTTCCAAGATCGTATTATCGCCAGTATTGGCATTGGAGGCTACAGAAACTGTATTGACAATGAGATTAGGGTTAGCGTCCATAAGTTCTTCAAAATAACTCTCAGTCGCCGTCTTGACAACCCCTTGAATACCGTTCACTTCATAACCGAGGCCACCCTTATTCCAATGCACACGTCCCGTCAGGCCGGTATAAGACGAGAGATAATAAGTTGGAATGCCGTCGGACAGAAACAGCATAACCTTTTTATGCCCATTCCCTGCTATTTTCGGATCTGTTAGCAAGCTCTTTGCCTCAAGAAGGCCTGCACTATAATTCGTTCCATTATTCGCTTGTCCAGCCACATTAGAAGCTTTTGGCGTTTTTGTCCACGGTACAAGAACCGTAGCGTCCTCGTTATAGTTATAACTGTCCATTAGTCCAGGGCTCTTTCCCTGGAAACCCACTACAGCCAAATAGTTGTCTTTGTTCGCCTTTAGAAACTGGTAGATCAACCCTTCTGTTTTCTTAGCTTCATAGTCATCGCCGTAAGTGCCATCTAGTATCAGCCGCACAGCCTCGTCGCGAAAGATTGCTGTAGGGGGAGTTACACGGTCATCCTGCATATCCTTGTACAAGTCTTCATCTGTATCATAGTCCATATGCATGCTGCCGGACTGGTCGACGACAATCAGAAGGTCAAGGGGCTCGACTTGTGAGGCCAATTCGGCTGTCAGATTCAAGCGATAGAGGTCAGTCTTGTCAATGGGTTTGCCTTGGGTGTCGGTCGCGTTATCGAGAATTGTATCAGTGTTTTCCACGCCGTCGCGGAATGCGTCGATGGTTTTGTTCCACGTAAGCGTTCCATCAGTGTTGGTAGTCGGGGCGTCAGGAGTAACAAGTTTATCTCCTTCTGCCTGGATGACAGGATGTTCGTATGGAACTGGTGTTTGTTCTGTTCCTCCCGATGTAAAGCTGACGGTAGCCTTATTATTCGAGTGAAAACCCGGCTTGTTAGAGCTGGTCTCGTTGCCAGAATAGTCGGTCTCAGCATCACCCGTGACGCTGCCGTATGTCCTATCGAGCGCATAGTCTTCATAAGCTTTTTTCGTAGCCACTACGTTAAAGGAAAGAGTATATGTGCATCCGGATTCAACCTCATAATCCTGCTTAAACTGAGCTACCACTTTCCTTGTATTGGGGTAGTATGCCACGCTCTCCAGCTTGTCCTGGCCGGCTGTCGTAATGCCAATATTGCCATTCTCGTCGCGACCATAGAGCAGCGTTTCGTGACCCTCAGCATCTTTCATGACAACCTTAAGGTCAGGTTGGCCTTTATAGTAGTCAACATACTCACTCAGGTTGTCTTCGATTTTCAGGTTGGTGGCATAGGAACCCATGGCGGCCTTTTGCAAGTCTTTTTCTAACTCATCCTTATTGGTAGCGGGAAGATATCGCCCACCGCTCACATCCGCCATGTTCTTTAGCGTCGCGTCTTCACCAGGCAATGCTAAACCTCTACCAGTAAAAATACCGACAGTGTAGACATCAACGGTATTATTATTTGGCCAGAATACTTTATTAAAGTATTCTTTGGTTTTGTCTTTGCTGGGTTCTGTCACACCGGGATTTGTGTATCCGTACCCGCCGCCTTCTTTTTCTCCGTTTTCGACGTCGCCAGTTGGGTAATAAATCGTCGGAACACCATCAGAAATGAAGATCAACACTTTTTTGCTATTATTTGTCGGTTGCTTGAATAAATCCTCTGCTTTCTTCAAACCGGCTATATAGTTGGTGTAATGATTTCCTGTTGGTCTCGAAAAACCCGGCGTTCCAGTCCACCTAATTTCTTTTGCTTGCACGTTTACTGGATAACATGTGCCAGATACCCAACCTCCATCGGTGTTATCTTTATTTTTACTCAACGGCTCTACATCTGTTTGATATCCAGTCGTATCCGCATCTCCAAAGAAACCCACAACTGCAACTCTGTTTTTTTCGCTCATGCCCAAAAAGCCGTTGATAAGCCCTTTATCAGAGCCTGTATCGTTCAGAATTTCTTCAACCGCGTCGTCCCTTCTTTTTCTATCTCCCATGTCGGTGTCGCTCATACTCGATGACTCGTCGACCACGATCACAAGGTCAATGCCTTGCTCTTCGGTCGTGAGGGTAGCGTCCAGGTAGAGACGATAAAGGTCTTTTTTTTGTTCTTCGGTAGTATCGTTGTCCAAATTCGTGTCAGGATTGTCGCTACTTGCGTCGTTGTTATCGCGGAATGCATCGATGGTCTTGTGCCACGAAGTCAATTCCGGGCCGCCAGCTGAACCAGCTCTACCGTTCATACCAGCCGCCCCGCCTGCATTCAGTACCTGCGGCACCGCGAACAATTCGGAGAAACTATCCAGCGTGAAGCTGATGTCTTGGCCATTGTTATTGTTAGTGGTTTCTGCCTGCACCGTTTCCAGCTCGTCGCCAAAATGGACAATCTCATAGGTTATATCCTGCTGCTGCCCTGCGCAGCTAATGGTTACCGTAACCGGCGCAGCGGGCTCCACTTCCGTATCACCCACATAAAAGCCCACATCAAACAGGCGAATACCATCAGCGGGTTCGGCTTCCCAACCGTATTGCGCGGCTACCTCGGCGTAGCGCTGCTGGTAGTGCTCTGAATCCCTCGCGTATTCGATAGCCCGCAGCTCGGCACCCTCGGGCAGCTGAGCTTCGGGGCTATAGGTTGCCTTTACGGTGTAGCCTTCGCCTTCGAAGGTTTGGGTGATTTGGTTATCGCTTTGCGCTTGGGGCTCTCCAGCGGCCTGACGGGCGTCCATGATCTTTTGCAGCGCTTCTGCATTTTCCGGGACTTCTGCATAGCCCAGGATGCGCGCGTCAGCGCGATCGGCGCTGCGCTCGTAGTCGATGCGCAGCGCCTTGTGGGTGTGGCTTATCGCATCTTCTGCGTCACCTTGTATTACACGGATACGATCGGGGTTGTGTTGATCGGCGGGCAGCAGTCCTTCCACAATACCCACGTGGTCTGCCAAGGCTGCAACTTCTACATAGGCGGATGCAACCTGGTCTTGCGCAACAATTTCTGCATTCTGCGCATCTTGTGCTGCAGTTTCCACACCTTGCGTTGCAGCGGCTTCAGCCTGTGCCTTGGTCAAGTTCTCCGCTGCCTTCGTGCGCGCGGTTGCCACCTTTTCCGCGTCTTCAGCCTTCGCGAAGAATACCGCGTCGCCCGGTTTCGGCTCATAGCCGCTTTCCACAGGGTGATACAGCCCATATTCCGGGTTCTGCAGCGCTTGCGTCCATTCGGCACACGTGAGCGCAACCGGGTAATCGTTCGCACCGGCGTAGTGCAGGCAGAAAGTTGCGAAGGGTACACTCCAATCAGCATAGGGGCTACCAGCCCACGCGCCGTAACGGGTGTAGCCTTTCTGTTGGCCTTTATCGTTCGTGGTAATGTTCTTCTGGCTTTCGGTGTAATCAAGCTGCGACTGCGCGACGGCCACCACGTCTTTGGTCCAAGTGCCACTTAGATTGGTGGGCAGGGTTGCCTCCCACTGTTCCGGTGTTTCTGTGCTGGAGTTGGCGTCGCCATAGCAGCTTTCGGTGTGAGTGTGCTCAGGCATGGTGCAAGTGAGGGTTTTCTGGTAGCACGCTTGCGCGTGGGTATGACCTGGGGTTTCTGGAGTGGTGCAGGTGAGGGTTTGGTCGCTTGCGGCTTGCGCGGTTGCGGAGGTTGCGTCGCCGGCCGCTTGCTGCTGTGTCGCCGCGTAGCAACCGTTTGCTACCGAGTGCTGGTGAGCTTGTATTTCTTCCTGCCCACACGCCAGCGTTTGCGTGTAGCAGGCGTCATTATGAGTATGCTCGGCAAAGCCGCATGTTGGGTCCCCCGTCATGGCAATGCCGGTGTTCTTCAACGCCCAGAACACGCCAAACACGACAAAGACCGCAGCAAACACCGCCGCGGTAAACGCGATCCTCTGCAGTTTTCTATTCCTGCGAGCAGCCTCCAGATAAGCCCGCATAGTACTCGCCACCTTCGTTTCCCATGCTAGCGCACCTGCTACCAGGGGTTCCGGGTGCGCTTGCCTGCTGTTTCGCACGTGCTTTGCGGCCAGCTTCGCCGCGTTGCGCTTACGCACGTTGCGACAATTTGCTGCGGGGTACCGTTGCACGGGGCGGCTTTTGGCCGTGAAGCGCTGCTACTCCAGCATGTTCCAGCGTTTTCAGTACGCTTGATTTTAACGCCACAGTTGCGGTTCGTCCACAGGTGGGGTATGAATGTCCCCCCTCCCCATTTGTGGAGATTTTTTCGAACGCTTTGGGGTGGTGTGAATTTGGGGGGATTTGGGGTTGCGAGGTTTTTCTTTTATCGACTGACAGACATCGTCGAGTATGTTAAACTTCGTGGCAGAAGGTGCCCCGAGGCTCCGGGCGACTCCTTCGTTTTGAGTTTACCCCGCGTGCACTGCAAAAGCTAGCGGGGTTTTTCTTTACTCAAGAGTCGTTCGTCACCCCTTCCTTGAAGACACTAAACCGATAATACCAATCACAACGAGCAAAAGCTCGCACGTTGCTATTACTGTTTGTGGATCCATCGGCACCTCCAATCTAAGGAGACGCCCGGAAGCGACGAAGCACCGCCGGCGATGTTACCACAACGATGCGGCGCACGGCACCCCCGCTCCCCCCACGCTGTTTGCGTTAGAGGGTCGGAGGATTAGACGATTCACCGTGCACAAGGTTGGAAGTTATTCATGAGTGATAGAATGCTGACGCCGGTAAAGTCCGACGCGGGCGGCGCTTCTATTTGAAAGGAGTGATCGCCAATGTTTGAGAAAATTCTTTTCATTGCGGCCGCAATTGCGACCGTTGCGGGGTTTATGCTCGAAGCATGGAGGGAATGGAAATCGCGAGCGGATAACGGAGGTGGAAAGAGGGGACGGCAGTAGCAGCTACCATCCCCACACAATCTAACCTGCGCTGCCCGTAACAGGCTTACAACCAACGGGCTTTGCCGGTGCTTGCATTGTAGCACACTAAAACTCGCCGTGTCAGACACCTTCGGATGTGCTACACTTCGTAGCAGAAGGTGCCCCGAGGCTCCGGGCGACTCCTTCGTTTAGGTTTACCCCGCGTGCTCTGCAAATGCTAGCGGGGTTTTCTTTACTTAGAAGTCGTTCATCGCTCCTTCCTGGAAGTCACTAAACCGATAATACCAATCACAACGAGCAAAAGCTCGCAAGTTGCTATTACTGTTTGTGCATCCATAAGCACCTCCAATCTAAGGAGACGCCCGGAAGCGACGAAGCACCGCCGGCGATGTTACCACAACGATGCGACGTACGGCACCCCCTCCCCCCCACGCTGTTTGCGTTAGGGGGTCGGAGGGTTAGACGGCACTATCGTGAGCTTTTCAACCTCTTATTGTCCGTAAAAATGGACTTGTTTGCGGCCTCAGGCGCGTATGCTGCAGTTACTCCGTGAAAACAAACCGAACATGCAGCAAAGGAGCCCCGCCATGACCACCACAGCCGCCCTCGCGCACAACATAACCACCATCCCCGTGAACAGCGCTCTCACGCGCCCGATAACCGCACTCCCTACAACCGCTCATCTCATCGACTTCCCCACCGTCAGTGAAACAATCGCTCACACCGCTGGTAGGATGGCCGCCCCTGCACGCCCGTTGCCCGTCGGGACGGCGCGCACAGCTGGCATCGCACGTCCATTTGCTACACCTGTCTTACGCAACGAGCCTTCCAGTGATGCAAACAACAACAGCCTGGCTGATGATAACAACGAGCTGGTGCTTGCCAGCGGTGACACGTATCTGACCTGCATATATGACAGCTCGGCCACGCAAACGATGTCGTCGTGGCAACGAATGACCGACTTAGCCTACAGTCTGCGCGACAAGCAGATCATGGATATCATGCGCGGATGGGACTTAGAAGATGGCGCATGGTTACAGGACAGCCCCCTGGTGCTGCGCTTCGAGCTACAAGACGTTGTGCTGGAGCCAGCTGAGAATGGTGAGCTTCGCATCTGGCAAGGCGTACTCGACGACGAAAGTGACTGCATGCTACGCGCCAACTGGCTACCAGACGGCGCGCATCTCACCGGTGCTGACCGCGCGCGCCTGCAGCGCGAACGGTGTCGCCGCAACACTGGCATAGCGCAGGCTTGCTGGCTTGCCTACCAACCATTGCTGCAGCTTGTAGGCAAGCGCACCACCATGATTGATTGGTTGGCGCTCGGCTGGCGCATCGCACGGCGCAACCACGCGCTGGCCGACTGCCTGTTCATGTTCTCCCACGCGCTGCAACAGGCCTGTTAACCGTAACAAGATCGGCAGGGACAACGGACAAGAAGGACAACGGGGACGTAGGCTATTGTCCCGTTTTTCTTGCAGCGTATTTCAGAACAAGTGGCAACATCCCCGTTGTTTGTACGTTCCCATGGTCTTGAAGAAAAACGGGACAATAGCCTACGTCCCCGTTGTCCTTCTTGTCCGTTGTCCCTGTAGCCGAAGCCTCTCTTAGTGCTCGCCAGCGCGGCGGGCGCGGGCTTCGCGCACCAGCTCTTCGAGATCGAGCTGGTCACGCAGTGCCGGGAACGGCACAATGGGGGGCTGCTCTGCCAAATGGGGTGCGATGTGCTTTTCCATCCAGCACATGTCGTACCACCGGCCAAACTTGTGGCCACACTTCGTAAACCGGCCTAAGTAAGAAAATCCCATTCGCTCGTGGAAGTTAAAGCTATTGCGCGTAAGATATTCGTCCTCTTCCAGCGGATAGGCAACTGCGGCGTTCATGTTGGTGAACCCCTGCTTGCGAAGCACCGCCTCTAACGTTTCGTATAGCAGACGGCCAACGCCTCGGCCGCGCTCACCCTGCCGCACATAGATGGACGTTTCTACCGCCCAGTCGTACGCCGAGCGCTGCTTGAAGGGTCCTGCATACGTGAAGCCAACCACTTCGTCGTCATGCTCGCAATCGATGGCGGCTAAATATGGGTAACGAGCCAAGTACGTGCCCATTCGTTTGGAGAATTCCTCCAACGTAGGTGGCGTATCCTCGAACGTAACCGCAGTGTTCAACACGTACGGAGAATAGATGGCCAGTAGAGCTTCGGCATCTTTCAACGTGGCGATCCTAATTTTGATGTCAGTCATGGGGTACCTCATGCTCATTCGTGCGAAAAAACATTCTTCGTATTATACGGGCACAATACCGCGCGCAATGCCTGACCAGATCTATTTTACCGATATCGTACCTGAACCTTCGTATAGGCTCGCCGCATCGCGCAGCCATTGTGCGTATTCGCGCCGCACCGATGCGGGCTTCTCAACGCGAATTTGGCATCCAAACTGCGCAAGCCATCCGAACAGCACCGGACTCACCATAACAGGAGCAACCACAATCGCGGCAGGTTCACTGGTTTCTTGCGAGGGCAGGCTACGACCTGCCGCCGGAAACACCTGCATAGCATCGCCGAAACGATCGGCAACCGCACTCATAGCGGGCTCGGCCACCAACAGCGTCACAGTTGCCATGCGGCCTGCGTACATGCCGAAGGCGCAGCACCCCATGCTCGCAGGATCGTAGGAGCGCACTGTGTCGTTGGCGCATGCAGCGCAGTCGAGCACGAGCAGCTTGCGCATACGGTCGATGCGATAGTTCGCGAAATCGTCGTGCGACTCGTGGTAGGCAACCAGGTAGTAGTTTCCATCGGAATACACCACGTCAACAGGCGTAACCACGTATGGCCTACCTTCGCGCTGTTCGACCGGCTGAGCAGCCGCGTTCAACTTGCAGTAGCAGAAGCGCACCTGCCGCTTCTCCGCAATGGCTCGCTGAATCACATCCACGTTGACAAGGTCGCTATGCGCCTGCGTTGCCGGGCGCCCCTGCACGTGCACGCGCTTGTCGAGCAGCGCGCTTTGGCGCTTCCCCACCAACTGCTTCACGGCGGTAACCAGCTCGTCGGCCTTCTGTTCCGATATGAACCGGCTACTCTGAATCGCATCGATGATCAGGTTTGCCTCGGGTACGTGTAAGCTGCGGCTCGCCAAGGCGTAGCGCGCAGGCGTGCGCCCCACCATGCGCACGTCCATGCCAAACTGGCGCAGCACATTGATGTCGTCATAGACGCTCTTCCGTTCGGCCGCGACACCTTGCTCTTCAAGCCGCTCGATAATCTGCGCCATGGTAAGCCCGCATTCGGCATCGGTTTCTTCGTACAGCATCCGCATGAGTAGCAGCAGCTTCAGCTTTTTCTTCCCTTTGTCGTTGCTTTTGTTGTTTCCCTTATTGTTTCCCTTGTCGAGCGGCATCGCGCGCTTCCTTTCCCTTTTCACGCGCAAGCCATGCGCGGCTGTAAAGCGTAACCTTCGCATGCCATTTCGCGAACGAACCGTGACAATCACACAATCATAGCGCGTTCGTGCAAAGACGCGATAGAATACGGGCATGATGAAGCCGACAAGCACATATGCCGCTTTTGTAGCCATTCACCACGCCGCACAGACAGGCCTTGAGAAGGGCTGCGTCGAACGGATAGAACACTCGCGCAACGAGGTGATGTGCTAATGTGGATTCGCATGACATGGAACGACGTGCGCATCGTTTGCCACTACCTTGGAGTGCTCGTTCTCTTCTCGTCGGTGCTCATGTTAATCCCTTTCGCCACCGCCATTGTCTGCGGTGAATGGAATGTGGCGCCGCGTTACCTGCTGGGAATGGGCGTGTCGCTGACCGTTGGCGCGCTGCTGCGGCTCATGCGCATAGCGCCGGGGCAGCTGAACCGTCAAAACGCCCTGATTGTTACCGGCTTGGCATGGATTGTGCTGTCGCTGGTGGCAACCGTGCCGCTGAGCATGTCGGGTCATTTCGACACCTGGTCAGACACGTTCTTTGAATGCGTGTCGGGCTACACCACCACCGGCGCAAGCGTGGCATCTAACCTCAACCACATGTCGCATGCCGACAACATGTTCCGGTTTATGATGCACATGGTGGGCGGCTTGGGCGTTATCGTGATTGCGCTGTCGCTTGGCCTGCTGAGTAAGGGCGCCTCGAACCTGTACACCAGCGAAGCGCGCACCGACCACATTGTTCCCAACGTTGTGCAGACCACACGCTTCATCGTGCGGTTGTCGGCGGTGGTTATCACGGTTGTGTTCTTGGTGCTAACCGTGTGCTGCCTTATTGCTGGCATGCCGCCATTGCGTGCGGGGTTACATTCGCTGTGGCTGGCCATATCGGGCTTTTTAACAGGCGGATTTACCCCGTCGTCGTTAAGCATTCAGTATTACCATTCCACCGTACTCGAAATAACGCTGATGCTGACCATGATACTGGGTTCGATCAGCTTCGTTGTGTACTCCGAGGTGCAGCGCGGCAGGTTGCGAGCATTCTTTGAAGACCTCGAGCTGCACACCATGTTCCTCTGGCTTATCGTGATGACCTGCGTTATGGCCGCGACGCTGAGCACGACCGTCACGTTTTCCGACTTGCCTGCCATGCTGCGGCGCGGGCTGTTCATGATCGTGGCAGCATTCACCACCACGGGTTTTCAGAACATCACCAGCAACCAGATGATCACGGCGTTCTCGTCGGGCGCGTTTCTGGTACTGGCTATTCTCATGGCCGTGGGCGGGTCGACCGGCGGCACCTCGGGCGGCATCAAGTTCCTGCGCCTAGGCATCATCTTAAAGTCGGTGCTGCGATCCATCAAGGAAACCATTGCGCCTGACAGCGCGCGCGTGGTGGTTACGTACAACCACATGGGGCGCCGCGTGCTCACGCCAAGCGTAGCAAGCGAAGCCATGACGATCTTTGTGCTGTACGTGATCACGTATGCAGCGGGCGCGCTGGTAGGCGTGGCGTACGGATACGACGCTACGCAGGCAATGTTCGAGTCGATAGCCATGACATCAAACGGCGGGTTGTCCGCCGGACTCGCCGCGCCGGGAATGCCGCTTGGTCTGGAACTTTTCTACATTCTGCAAATGTGGGCGGGCCGTCTGGAATTCCTCACACTGCTGGCACTGATCGTGAAGATAGCGTCATCAGTGATCCCGCGCCGCACGAGCACGAAGTAACACGCACGAAGACACTATATGCATGAAGAAACGTGCGCACGCGAAAGAGCGCATGCGCACGAAAGAACCACGGAAACTGAAAGCGGCAGTATGAGCCTGACGCCCTACACCAACACGCCGTTGCAGTGGTCGATGCCGTGTTGGATGATTTCGGCTGTCCAATCGGCGAACTTGCGCTGACGCGGCACCAGCTGACCATCTTTCAGGACCTCGTAGGTGATAATAGCGCGCTTGAAGCGGCGCACTTCGGAATCGACCGGCAAGCTGAAGCAGCCTTCGCGCGTTTTGTAAGGAATAAACCCCTGCTTAATAGCGGGGTTGAAAATGGCGTAGAGCTGGCCATTCTCTTCGTAGGCCACAATGGCCTTGCGCTCGCCGATCTGATTGGCTGCCAAACAGGCGCACTGCCCATCCATCGACTGCATGGTGTCGAACAAATCTTGCGCCACCGACGCGTCGTCGGCGGTGGCAGCCTCGCAGGGTTGCTGCAAGAACTCGATGTCGGTGACTATTTCTTTTATCATCGGTAACGCTCGCTTTCAGATTCTTCTTAGTGACTTTACTAGGTTTCACGCACGGTTGCTAGGTTTCGCACGCGCTCGCTTTACGCTTTGTTCTCAAGCTCGACAAGTTTTTCCGCCCCATATAGACGGCGCAGCGCTGGCTTCTCGATTTTACCCGTGGCGTTGCGCGGCACATCGGCGAAAATGATACGGCGCGGACGCTTGTAGCGCGGCAACTGCTCGCAGAACTCGTTAATGTCGGCTTCGGTGGTGGATTCGGCTGCTTCGGGTTTCAGCTCGATGACAGCTGTGGCTATCTCGCCCAATCGCTCGTCGGGTAGTCCGATAACGGCCACATCCTTCACCGCCGGGTGCGCCGACAAGAAATCCTCGATCTGCACCGGGTAGATGTTTTCGCCACCGGTAATAACCACGTCTTTCTTGCGGTCGACCAGCCAGTAAAAACCCTCTTCGTCTTGCATGGCCATGTCGCCGGTGAGCAACCACCCATCCGGCGTGATGGTTTCCGCCGTAGCCTCGGGGTTGTTGTAGTAACAGTCCATAACACCAGGTCCGCGCACGCACAGCTCGCCCACTTCCCCTGGCTGAACGTCGTTGCCATCAGCAGCGGCAATCTTCACTTCCCAACCGTAACCCGCCACGCCAATAGCACCCACATGCTCGATATTTTCCACACCCAAATGCACACAGCCGGGGCCAATGGATTCGGACAGGCCGTAGTTGGTGTCGTACTGATGCGCGGGGAAAATGCTCTTCCATTTACTGATAAGGCTCTTTGGCACTGGCTGAGCGCCAATATGCATGAGACGCCACTGGTCAAGCTTGTAGTCGGCAGGATGAATGCGGCCTTCTTCGATGGCTAGCAAGATGTCTTGCGCCCACGGCACCAGCAGCCACACGATGGTGCACCCTTCTTCGCTTACAGCGTCGAAGATGGTCTTTGGGCTAACGCCGCGCAGCAGCACCGCCTTCGAACCGCTGATCAGGCTACCAAACCAGTGCATTTTCGCACCGGTATGGTACAGCGGCGGAATGCAGAGGAACACATCGTCATGCGTTTGCTCGTGATGATGCTGCTCAACCTGCGCGGAATGCGACAGGCTGCGGTGCTTGTGCAGGATAGCCTTCGGGAAACCCGTAGTGCCGCTGCTGAAGTAGATGGCACCGTAGTCATCGTCTGAAATGGGGATCATCGGGTCGGCGCTCGAGCAGTTCGCGGTAAGCTCATGGTAGTCCTCGGCAAAGCTCGGGCAGTCACCGCCCACATAGAACAGCAACCGATTGCGTTGGATGGACGGCACAATAGCCTCGATGCGCCCGATGAATTCCGGGCCAAACACCAAAATGTCGACGTCCGCCAAGTTCACGCAGTACTCGATTTCGTCACTGGCGTAGCGAAAGTTCAACGGCACAGCAATAGCGCCTGTTTTCAGGATGCCAAAGTAAATAGGTAGCCATTCCAAGCAGTTCATGAGCAGGATGGCAACCTTGTCGCCAGCTTTTACGCCACGATTGATAAGCAGGTTCGCGAAACGGTTCGCCTTTTCATCAAACACTTTCCACGTGATTTCGCGGCGATACGCCTGCGTTTCGGTATTCTGTACCAAATCGTAGTCGCGCCACGTGATGCGCCGCGGTTCCTGAATCTCGGGATTGACCTCAACCAACGCGACTTCGTCGCCGTACTTCCCCGCATTGTACCGAAGATAGTCGATAATCGGCATTGCCTTGACCTTCCTGCGCCCACCGCGCATGCTTTCTCTCACACAATAAAGCTCGGATGAGATTCTAGCGCACTTCGCCGAAAGCGGGCGAACAAGAACACAACGCCTGCCGAAAAATAAGAGAGGGCGGCTGATCGCACTTTTGGGAAGTCAGCCGCCCTTGTATCACGTCACAGCAGAACGATACGCCAATCGAAATGAGCCGATGGCACTACTTGATAACTACTTAATGATGAGCACCGGAATGTCTGCATGCTGAAGAACGGCTTGGCTCACGCTGCCCAGCAGACCCTGGATAGCCCCCAAACCGCGGCTTCCCATGACGATGAGGTCGCATCCGTGGTCGTGCGCGTACTTCAGCACAAGACCCTGCGGAACCCCGTGCTGCACCACAATCTCGACCTCGGAAGCGAAGTCACCCAAAGCGGCATCAACGGCGTCCTTGACTTCAGCGAACAATTCTTCATCGGGCCTGGGATGCGTATCTTCAACCTCGAAGCCCGCCATGCGCGCCGTAACCGCAAACGTGGACTCGCCAATCTCGCGTGGATCGAATGCCGTCAGCGCAACAATCTTGTCAGCAAGTCCTACTTCAACAAACTCGCGTGCCGCAACAAGCGCCCTGTTCGCCTGCTCGGATTTGTCGTACGCAACAAGGATAGTTTTATAAGCCATGGTTATCCCTTCCCTTACGAAATTTGCTCTGTCACCATTATAGCGATGCGGGGCCGGTCTTAGAAGTCAAACACCTCGCCAACCTTCGCTGCGATGCACAGGTCGGCATGTTTGTCGGCGCTGGTGGGGCTTAAATTTACAATAGCAAGGCGATCACCTTGGAAGTACTGCAGCAACCCCGCTGCCGGATACACCACCAGCGACGTGCCGGCAACCACCAACAGCCGCGCGTTGGCAATGGCGCGGATGGCTCCTTCCACCACGTGGTCGTCGAGCGGTTCTTCGTAGAGCACCACGTCGGGCTTCACGGTGGCGCCGCACGAACAGCGGGGAACACCGTCGTCGGCACGCTCGTGCAGCTCGATCATTTGGTGAACGTCGAAGGCGCGCCCGCACTTCATACAGAAGTTGCGGTGCACGCTGCCATGCAGCTCAAACACGCTCTTACTTCCCGCCATCTGATGCAACCCATCGATGTTTTGCGTGACCACCGCCGAACACACGCCTGCCACCTCGAGCTCGGCCAACTTGCGATGCGCGCGGTTCGGCTTCGCATCGAGGGCGATCATGCGGTCGAAGTAGAAGTCGAAGAACTCGCTCGGATGCACTTCGAAAAAGCTGCGCGACACCATAGTTTCAGGGGGATAGGCATACGTTTGCGAGTACAGACCGCCTGTGCTGCGGAAATCGGGAATGCCGCTTTCGGTGGACACGCCCGCGCCGCCGAAAAACACCATGCCGCCTTTCGGGCATTCGCGAATCCACGTTCGCAGCGTTTCAATGTCGGTCATAACGAAGGCTCCTTCCTACGGCGATTACCTGGCACACGGTGTGCAGCATTCGCCATGCGCCGCCTGCCTGCCCCGATTATATCGCTTGTACGCCATCGCGCGCGGCCTGTGTTATCCTTCGGCTCACACGACAACGGCAGTTTGCGACGTGCCCGCGTCAAGCTAACCGCATGAGCCGCATTCAACGGAGAAAGGCATCTTATGCGCATCCTTTCCATCACGGCACAAAAGCCTAGCAGCACCGGAAGCGGCGTATTCCTCACCGAAATGGTATCTTCGCTCGCCCGCGCCGGACATGAACAAGCAGTGGTGTTCGGTGCAATGCCCGATGACCCGCCGGCATTTGATCTGGCAACAGATGGACCGCTCCACAGCGTGCATGCCTACCCGGTGCGCTTCAAAACGCAAACATTGCCTTTCGCCGTTGCAGGCATGAGCGATGACATGCCCTACGAGGCAACCCGCTACCGCGACTTCACGCCCGACATGCTGCAGGCGTTCACGCAAGCGTTTTCCCATGTCATCGAACGTGCTCTGAGCGAATTTAAGCCCGACTTGATTATCTGCCACCATCTTTACATCGTCACAGCGGTAACAACGCAGCTTGACCCCACCTGCCCCGTGGTGGGCATCTGTCATGGCACCGACATCCGCCAGATGGGTAAGCACGACCTATGCAACGACTTCGTGCGTGAAGGCATACGCCACTTGAATCGTGCTTTCGCACTGACCGCCGATCAGGCCGAACTCATTTGCGAATGCTACGGCATTGCGCCCGAGCGCGTAACGGTGCTGGGAACCGGCTACAACTCCTTAGATTTCAGACCGCTCGAGTGCAACGCCACCGAACGAGCAGATAAGCCCACCGCCAACTCGGTGCTGTTCGTTGGGAAGGTGTGCGGAAAGAAGGGCGTGCCGAGCCTCATTCGCGCCGCTAACCTGCTCGCCGCCGAAGGCGTGTGCGACCTTCACGTGCGCCTTATCGGTGGGTTCAGCGATGCGGAAGAGCACGCGCGCATCGAGGCACAGGCGCACTCGAGCACCGTGCCGATCGAACTTGCCGGCAAAGTGCCACAAGACGAGCTGATCAACTCCTATCAACGATCGCATGTGTTTGTGCTGCCATCGTTCTTCGAGGGCCTGCCGCTTGTGCTCATCGAAGCGATGGCCTGCGGATGCGTAGCCGTTGCGACCGATCTTCCCGGCGTGCGTCCGTGGCTTGCAAGCGTCGCCCCCGATGCGCCCATTCTGTTCGTGCAACCACCGCGCATGTGCAATGTTGACGAGCCGCTTGAAGAGGACCTGCCCCGTTTCGAGCGCGACATAGCGGATGCCATCCGCACGGCGCTAACACGCGACGGCGCACCCGATACGGTAACGCACCTTTCCTGGGACGCCCTGGTCGCACGCCTGATGGAAGGGTGCTAACTTTCGTCGAAATAGCGCTTCACCTTGGAAAGGGCAGTTGCCAGCACGCGTTCTTCCTGATCAGTTAAGCCAAGTAACGCGTCATCGACCATGTGCTGATGGAACAAGCTGTGCACACGATGCACCTTGCGGCCTTCCGCAGTCAGCGACAGCAGCACTTTGCGGCGGTCGTCTTCGGCGCGCACACGCTGCACAAACCCTTCGCGCTCAAGCCTGTTCACCGCCGTGGTCAACGTGGCTAACGTCACGCCCAGTCGCGCAGCGACTACGCTCATGGGGTTTTCCTCATGTAGCCCAACAGCGGCAATAGTGTGCACGTCGGTAATGGAAAGACCCTGCGTGATGCGGTTATTCAACACGCGCTCTTCGATGCGCAAGATGGAGTTAAACGTTCCTGTGAGCAGGTCGTTCAGCTCGGCACGGCGCTGGTACGCCTCGCTTTCCTTCTTCGTTGCCACACTCGTCGTCTGTTCCACCGCACACCCCTTCCCTGCCCGCTTTCCGCACTTCCTGTCTGCCGCCTGCTCGACAACCCCGTTGCGATTAGCGTCGCGATCCGGTGTCATTGAGTTCAGCGTCGCCGCGTCAAGCGAACGAGCGCATTATCCGCTCTGCCTCAAAAAAGTTGGTTATTTCGATGAGCCGTTTTCAGCTGCCTACTTAAGCGGCATATCGCCCCGATTCTAACTCCTTACCTCTCCACTCACTTCCGTCTCTAATCTCCTGTACTGCACTCCACTTTGTTCGCGTGTTGCACCAGATCGCAGATATGCGTGACGAATGCGTTTTTCATCAGGTCATCGTCTTCATGAAGCGCCGCTGCTGCGGGCGCAATGGCGCGTGAACCGGTGATAGGCCCACCCTCGCCAACATAGTACATCGTGGTGGTCAGCACCATACCAACCAGCGCCACCGCCTCAAATGCCGGGTCAATTTCCGGCCGGAAAATTCCCTCACGCTGCCCGCGCACCAGCTGCTCTTCCAGTAAGTGGAGCAATCTCGCCTCATGCACTCGCATAGCATCCGACCATGCGCGGCCTTCACGCCAGAGTTCGGCCATCAGAAACCGACCGAACGCCTTGTTGCCAAATGCGCGACTTGCGAACAGCTCGATCATTCCCATCAGTGCCTTGTCAGCCGCAGGTGCCTCGGCGCATATGCGTTCGAAGCCCTCAACAATCTGCCCAACGCCTTCCTCAAGGATGCTTTCGGCTAAAGCTGCTTTGTTTTTGAAATGATAGTAAGCCACGCCTTTCGACACGCCAGCAACCTTGACGATCTGATCAACCGTCGCTGCAGAGTACCCTTTTTCACCGATTACCTGAGCGGCGGCATCAAGTAGCTGCTTTCGCGTCGCATCGGCCTTCGCCCCACGAATCCGCTTCATCATCAATCTCTCTCCCTCGTCCGCTCTCCGCCTAAATTCATAGTCCTCCCGATTCGAGGGAATGCAAAGACGCGCCACAAACCGCAAGAGCGCGTCTCCACCTTCGCAATCGCTTTCCCGTCCATCCCTGGCTTTGGTCTATTGTAGCTTAAGCACACGACTCACTCGCACAAGCAAGTTCCAGCTAGGTTCCTGAAGAGAAACCTGACAATACGTTCGGCAAGATCGGCAAAGCAAGACAGTCCTTGCCCGTTTCTCTTATCCAAGCTGCAACACTGGATGCAGATCGTTCATGGTCACCGTGCGCTTCTTCCACGCCACCAGGCACGTGAGCACAAAACAGCTAACGCCGATGCATGCTAGCACCACACAATCGAATCCGGCCAATCCGTAGTCGAAGCCTGTCATGATCTGGCGCATGCCCTCAACCACATAAGTCATAGGCATGAACGGATTGATGATCTGGAAAAAGTCAGGCGTAGTTTGAATGGGGAACGTACCGGCACATGCTGTCAGCTGCAGCATAAGCAAAATGATAGCAATGAACTTACCCGGAAATCCGAATGCTGCCATGAGCACCTGCATAATAGCGGCGAACACGAGCGCCGTCAGATACCCCATTGCGTAGAACGCCGCAACGTTGTCGATCTGCAGCTGCAGGCCGAACTGCAGCACCACCATGAGCAGCGTAGCCTGGATAAGCGAGAAAAACGCCACCGGTAGATAATTCGCAAAGGCAACCGTAATGGGATTGCTTCCTGACAGGATGAGACGGTTGTTGAGCGGCTTGAACACAAAGCCTGCAACCAAACCACCAACCCACAGACCCAGCGCCATGAAATACGGTGCAAAACCAGTGCCATAGTTTTTCACGTTAGTGTAGTACTCATTTGCGAGCTCGACCGGGTTGCTCATTGCGTACGCCTTGCCGTCGATGTTGGTCGTTTGATCAGAAGCAGTACGGGCGCCATCTGCCAAACCGTCCTGCAGTTCACCCGATCCGTCCACAGCACTTGCAAGGCCATCCGTAAGCGTTGCGCTGCCCTCTTCAAGCTGGGTCGCACCGTTTGCAATGCGCAAAGATCCGTCCTTGGCACTAAGGGTGCCATCTGTCAACTGACTTACGCCAACGTTAAGCTGTCCCACGCCTTCAGACAGTGTGGTGGCGCCATTTGCCGCACTTTGAGCACCAACAGTAAGTTCAGTCGCACCACTGCTTACCTGCATCGCACCAGTGGCAACTTGCGACGCGCCGGTTACGAGCGCTGCCATGTTGCCATCCACCTCTTTCGCACCAGCATCAATTTGCTCGATGACAACCCGCAATGCGGGAGCCTGTTGTATAAGCGGCATGAGCTGACCCGATAGATTCGCATACCCGACAGATAAATTATTGAGTCCGCCATAGAGTGTTTGGGGTGATGTGTCAGTCGCTGCCCCGATGCCTGCTTGAAGTTGAACGGCTCCTGTCTTAAGCGAACTCGCTCCAGCCGAAATACCACCCAGAGCACCGTGCGCCTGCTGAAGGTAAGCTTGCGCAGTCGCAACGTCACCGTTCTCCAACGCCGCTTCGGCCGCTGTAAGCAGCAAACTCACGCCATTAGCCCCGGCTTCCAAAGTTCCGGCACCTTCAACAAGGCTGCCCGCACCTGCATTTAAGCTGTCCGCAGCCCCCTGCAGGTTCTGTATTCCCGATGTGATAGATTCGGAGCCTGCTACGGCCGCCGCAGCCTGGTCAGGCCCAGGAAGAGAGCTTGTTGCTTCAGTCAGCTGCCTCACTCCTTGTGCCAATACACTTGTCCCTTCAGCTTGGAGCGTACTCACACCCGATGCTACATCATTCGCACCACCTACAACTTGAGCAGAGCCCGCGCTCAGCTTCTCTGTGCCAGTAGCGAGCGCCGCATTGCCTACACGCAACTGATCAGCACCAGCAGTAAGTGATGACGTTCCTCTCTGCAGCGTAGCGGCGCCCCTCACCAGCACTCCAAGCCCCACATCAAGCTCGTCAGCACCACGCGACAACGTACCCAGATTCGCGGTGATGGTGGTGCTGCCGTCTTGCGCTGTCACCAAACCATCACGTAGTTCACCCGCACCATCGGCGGCAATCTGGATGTCTTTACCTGAGTCGGCCACACGGCTCAGCACCGTAATCCAGTATTCCTCAGCAATGGTGTCGCTCACACGCATGCGAACTTCTTTCCACACCGTTTCGCCAATCTGTGATGCCAGCATGTTTTCGCTTTCGTTGTACTTCACCTTCAACTGCGCACGGCGGGGTGCCTCGCCATCGACTGAAGCAACACTTTCCGAAAAATCGGCGGGAATGGTGCACGTCATAAAGTAGTCGCCGTTTTCCAGCCCCTTACTCGCCTCTTCAGCCGACACGAAGTTCCACTGCAGGCCGTCGTCGTTGTTCTTCAGTTCATCAATGACATCTTCACCCAGATTACGATGCTCAGCGGCGATAACCGCACCTTTATCTTCGTTCACCACCGCAACCGGAACCGTATTCAGGCGAGCGTATGGATCTTGGAAGGCTGCCAGATACAGCGCGCCGTACAACAATGGCATGATTGCAATTGCCCCGATGACAACCCACATCACCTTCGCAGCCGTAATGTTCTTCCATTCGATCGTTGCGAAGCGAAGCCCTCTAAAACTCATAGTCTACTCCCCTTCCTTCGACAGATACACACACGTGTCGGCCATGATGGCCAATTCGCGTTCCGTGATGCCGACGATGATCCCAACATTGCGTTCGCGTGCCAGATCACGCAAAAGCAGCATAAGTCTTTTCGACTGCTCAAGAGTCAACTGCGCCTCGATGTCATCAACCACCACGATGCTGGGATGTCGTACGAACGCCAGCGAGATCCCCAAAACGGTCAGTTGTTCACTATTCAGGTCTTTGACTCGTTGATCGGCCACACTGTCAAGATGCCAGCGCCTCAGCGAAGCCATAACGTCATCGCGGCGAGGCTTGCGTCCATACAACTCGAATTCGGCACTGGTGGCATAAGCGACCGTCAGACTATCTTGTAAATCGTTCAGTCCTTCAAAGAGCGCCATGCCTACCTGCTGCGCCGCCTTTGCATGCTGACGCGGCAAGATATATCCGCCTATAGTGAGAGAGCCGCCTGTGTGTTTCATGCGACCCGCCAGCGCTAGCAAAAGCGACGTCTTGCCGCTGCCGTTGCGACCGCGCACGGCCACCAGTTCGCCTTTATGCACGCTCACGCTCACGTTGCGGAACACATAACCAACGAGTGTTTTCATTTCCAGATCACGTGCAATGATGAAAGATTCACTACCATAATCGCACTGCTCGTTTTGAAACGTGCCTGATCGCGGATCACATAGCACTTGCGACTTGGACAATTCCTGCGTCCCTTGCAGCTCACCCTTCCGCGCATGCTGAGTAAGGACAGCCTTACTATTTCCTATTTGAATTTCGTTCATGCTCTAGACCTCTCCAATTTGACTGACTAGTCAGTTTTGAAGGTATAGCTCCCGAACTACCCACGCAACGAACATTTCAGTTAGTTTGTAACGTATTTGTTAAGTCGCCTTCACGCAACCGAAACGCCATCGGGAAATACTGATTAAAGCTGTCTTGTCCCGCGCGGGCGGGCGGAATTAATCAGCGTTTCCCTCAGCCCTACCATTATACGGCACAACGGATAACCGCTTGCTGCAGTAGCTGCGACCACCATACCAGGTGGGCGCACGGATTATGCCGGGAAACACCCGAAGCGACAGCCTTGGCGAGCGGGTCGAGATGCGCCACAACAAACGATGTGCGTCGGCGCTTCCACAACAGTGCTTGGGCGCCCTTGCCCTCGTTGCGGAAACGCGCTTCCCGACGCAGTAAGTACGCAACGTAATCGAGCTCTACCGGCAACGCATCGGCTCGCATGGTACAACCTTCGCGAAGCGACAACCCGCTTTCGCGATAGCAGCGCATCACGCTGGCCGCTTCCCCTGTAGCAGCTTGCGATCCGGTTGGATTGCGGCGTATCCAGCGGCTTCCTTCGAGCGGAACAGGAGCGTTTGGCGCAAAGAGCAACTGTGTTTCGTCGATGCGCAGCCGCTGCGCACAGCGATGTTCGTCCTGATCGACAACGGGTCGCAAGGCGTTTTCAGCCGCAATACCATCTGCTCCCGCATCGTGCATTAAAAGGTCCAGATAGTCGGCTGATTCTTCATTGGTAAACATAACCGCCTGATCATACGTGGGATACGTGAACAACCGCGCCAATGCGGAACACAACAGAGCAAGCGCTTCAAGCTCTTCGAGTCCCTTAGGAGCAAGCACGTCTGACGCACCTTGCGTATCCACTCCGTTTGCACCCGTAGTAGTTGATGCGAGCACAACCGCTACGCGCTCACCCACCGCGTCTGTCGCATCCCCACTTTCCCACACGTCCATGCTTTATCCCCTACCACGCGAACAGGTAGAGAACATACTGCAGCAACTCAATCAACGCAGCAAACTCTTGAGGCGAGGCGTCTTCAACCTGCGGCGCCAAAAGCGTCAGCAAGCGATGCATGAACGCAGTCATGCGCTGCTTACCAGCTTCGGTCAGCCGAAGCTCATCGTCTTCCACCAGCCCACGCTCTTGCAGAAAAGCAGCCTGAGCGTCAAATGCTACTTCTACGCCATTTTCCCGCATTGTGTGCCAGGCAAACGACTGCTCGGAAGCAACCGAGCGCCAATCGGACATCATCGCAAGCAACGAAACGTTCGCGGATGTCATGCCGAAACGGGCAGCGGCAACCATAACTGCCTGCCGATACGCCGCCAATGCCCGTAAAACCGCCGAGGGAAACAGGCAGCCGTCAACAGGGTGGTCGCCACACGCTTCCGCATACCCGTAGAACAAATCGACCAGCTTATCGACACTTTCCTCAGTGAGTCCTGAG
Source organism: Adlercreutzia sp. ZJ141 (assembly GCF_011038965.1). Taxonomy (GTDB): domain Bacteria; phylum Actinomycetota; class Coriobacteriia; order Coriobacteriales; family Eggerthellaceae; genus ZJ141. The sequence goes on from NZ_JAAKEB010000007.1 coordinate 99,213, forward strand.
TTTGCCGACACCAACCGCTGACCCATCAAATGGTCGGCCAACGCAAGGCGTTCCGTCCCTTTCGACGTTGCCACGTACGCAAGCGCCCGTCGATCGTGTGCGTAACGCACCAGTGACACGAGTTCGCGCTCACGCAGCACATGCTCAAAATGCGAAATATCACCCGTTGCTCGATGGCGACGCTGCGCGTTCTTCACGGCAAGGCCGTCGCTATGTTCGGCAATATCCGCCAGCACAGCGCAGCTTTCCAATCCGATATCACATGCGCTGCGACACAGAGAATCGAGCTGTGCATGCGTGCGGCACAGTACCAGTACGAGCCCTTTGTTGGCAAGCGGCGTCCGCGATATCATCGCGCACCACCATCTGCGGCATCGGCATCAACGGCAACGGCATCAACACCCGCTGCCAGCTTGGCAGCATCACCTGGTGACACAACACCCAGTTGCGCTCGGATACGCGATGTGAGACTCTCGCGACTCATCTCCGCAGAACAGACGGGGCATAGCGTCTCGCCTTGCCCCTGTAGCACTGGCATGCCGCAGCGCTCACACGTGCCCGCCGCCCGCCGATAGCGATCAACCTGTCGAAACGGATGAGGAAACGCACGATAGTCGCGCGAAAGCGCATGCTCGGGACACACCGCAAGACACAGTCCGCAATCGACGCAGGTTCCCGGAACAAACGAATAGGAGAATTCGCCTTCATCAAGCGAATGGCAAATAGTCCCCGTTGGGCACATTTGCATACACACGCCACAAGCACGGCACCGCTCCTGGTTAACAACAAGCTCTGGCCACGCGTAATTGCATGTGCTCGAAACACCGCGCACCTGCTGGCCCCACACGTCTTGCAAGCGCTTTCGCCATGCGGGAACGTGCTTCCCTTTCTGGCGCAGCACCAGCGCCGACGTGCGCGACAGCTTCCCCACCGCACGACGCGAGCCATGGAACAACGCACGGATACTCGGCCGCGCGCCACGTACTTCCAACGGCTTCCGATCAGCTTGATTACAGGATACCTGCGGCAGAAAGAGCGGTGTGCTTTCGTGCAGGTTCGACGCTTTGTGAGTCCCTTGCAGCATGCGGAAAGCGCAGGTTACGTTGCTTTCAAACGTTGGAGCAAGCCGCGTGAACAGCCGGCACGTAGCACAATGGTCGGTAAACAGTTCGCACGCACGCGACAGCGCCAACTCGAACAATACACCCGGACTAAGCGCCGCCAAACAGGTGCCCAGCTGATAGCTTCGATCTTCTTGAGAAAGCGATTCCAACTGTCCATACGGCAGAAAGCAGCGAATGCGCACATATTCCTGACGTTCGATGCGGTTCACCAGCTGACGCTCGGTGAAACTGGATGATTCGAATACCTCAAGCGGGCAAGCCGTTAAGCATTGCCCGCACTGCATGCATCGCAAAGCATTGAGCTGGGGAGCACGTTGACTAAGGTCGATTGTAATAGCGCCGCCAGGGCATGAGTCGCTACACAGCGAGCAGCTTCCCCAGACGCTGCGCGCATGAAGGCACCGCTCCGCATGGAGCTCAATGGCAATCTTGTTCGTGCGATCGCCCGATGCCATTCCCCCTCCTTGTTTTCGCAAGCGCCGCTTACGCAGGGCAAGACGGCTCTAATCAGCGTTCCCCTAACCGCAAGCTTACCCGCACCTTCGCCCTCAACCAAAACCGACAAAGAGTCTCCGTCTTACAGCGCTTCGACGAGCTTTTTTTGCAGTGCAGCGAATGCCCGGTAGTACGCGCAACGTGTCTCGCGCGCAACATCGTCGCTAAACCCAGGAACCCACACTCGCACATGCTCATCGATGAACTGAGCCAACTTCTCTTCGGCACTCATGCCCTTCTCGGCAAGGTATGCGGGATCGGTAGCCAGCATGCTGCAGAACTGCCATTCGTTGTCGATCAAATCAACGCTGTCATTGTACCCCTTCGGACGCACCACTCCGCAGAAGCGCATGAAGTCCTGAACGCCCGTGGAGATGTCGTTGATCATGTAGAACACCGTTTCTTGCCCTTGTGCCTTCTTGCGCCACGCACCTTCGGTGTTTTCCACCAAATGATCGATCAGGAACAGGCGCGTGTATTCCTGGCGAATCTCGTGCAAAACGTCCTGCTCGTCACGCCCGCGGTATTCCTCAAGCTCATCGAGAAAAGCGCTCAACGGTTCTTCGGGCAAGTCGAGCGCACGCCACGTACGTGCCACGTCGCTTGCCAGCGTGCCTTCGGCAACCAAACGTGCCCGCTCCACCGTAGGAGCAGCAAACGCCACCGACAGCAGCGAGAACATGTTTGACAGATTCGTCACCGGCATGAGTAGTCTCCTTCACGAGTGAAACGGATAGAACGGCCGAAAAGCGTACGGCCGAAAAGCGGCCGAGCCGCCAGCGCTCGCGAAACCCTTCGCGGCGACAGGCGGCTCGGCAACCGACATTCTCTTACGACAGGTAATAGATGTTGGGGCCGGTACCCTCTTCGGGCAGCAGCGTGAAGTTCTCGCGCTCAGCAAGCAGCTTCGACACGTCGGACTCAGGATCGTCCAAGTCGCCGAAGAAGCGGGCGTGGGCAGGGCAACCCTCCACACACGCCGGCACCTTACCGTCGGCCACGCGGAAGTAGCACAAGTTGCACTTCTCCACCGTGCCGCCCGGATGCTCGGGAGCCAACTGGTTGCCAACCGGGAAGTCAACAAACCACTGCGGTTCATCAGCGAGCAGCGTGCGAACGCCCTCGTACGGGCACGACTCGATGCAGGTCTTGCAGCCGATGCACTCTTCGCCGTTCTGCATGACGATGCCGGTTTCTTCGTCCTTGTACGTGGCACCCGTAGGGCACGCAGCAACGCAAGCAGGATTGTCGCAGTGGTTGCACTGCACCGGCGTGAAGGACATCTGACAATTGCCGTACTCGCCCGACGGGGTGTTCGGCTGATCGCCACCCACGGTGAGCGTGCGGTTCCAGAACACGTCATTGGGAATGTTGTTCTCAAGCTTGCAAGCCACGCCGCACGACCAGCAGCCGATGCAGCGCTTCGTGTCAACAGCGATAGCGTAATGTGCCATGATTTACTCCTCCACCTTCTCGTCCCAAGGCTCGATGGCAACACGGTTGTCGAAGAACGAGCAGTTCACTGCATAGGGATCAACGTAGTCAGTGGTGATCTCGCCCATGGAGCCCGACTTGCTTTCGTTTTCCGCATAGCCCTTGAAGTAGCAGGTCATGCCAGGACGCATGCCCACATGGTACGCGGCCTTCATCACGCAGTGACCCAACCAGTTGTGCACCTTGATGTAGGCTCCGTCTTCCACACCGTACTTCTTGGCGTCGTCGGGGTTGACGAACAGTACCGGCTCGGGTGCCACTTCCCTGGCCCACGTGCCCATGAACTGCGTCATATGCACACGGGTGGGGTTGCGCCACGAGATGCACAGCAACGGGTAGTCGGCAGCGTACTCGGAGTTTTCGCCAGCAATCTTGTTCTCGAAGTAGGTGGGCATCTTCTCGCGATCGAAGATGGATTCCACGTCGAAGTTTGAAGGCGTGCGGGGCACGGGCGTGTCAACGTAGAAGTACAAACGACCCGTAGTGGTGATGAAGTTCTTCAGATCCTTGTTACCAATGTAGGGCTGTTCCTTCACGTAGCGCATTTCCTTGTTCTCGCGCAGAGTATCAAGGGTGATGCCACACTCCACAGCGGCGGCTACGTCATCGAAGGTGCCCTTCCACCAGTCTTCGTCGGTCACGTCGCACACAGCGTCTTCCACACCCAAATACGGTGCGAGGAAGCGGGCGATTTCAGAGTCAGGCTTGGCCTCGTACATAGGATCGATGCACTTCTCGGAAATACGCACGTTGTGCTCGTGAGACAGCGGCACCACGTCTTCGAACTCGTACATATCGCAGGCGGGCAGTACGATGTCGGCCATCTTGGCGGTGTCGGTCATCCATGGGTCGATAACCACTACCTGCTCCAGCTTGCGCAGGAACTCGTCTTTCACGCGGTTGGAATTCACCGAGCCACCGATCATGCCACCGTGGGACACGATGAGGTCCTTCACCGGATAATCCTTGCCCATGAGCTGACCAGAATTCATAACGTCGCACGCAGCAAGGAACGTCACCGAGGATACCATCTTGCCGTTGGAAGGTGCACAAAGCGCATGGCCGAAGAAGTTGCCATACATGGCGTCAAAGCCACCGACGGAACGACCGGGCTCACCAAAATTACCCGTCATAGCGATAAGCGCCGACATGGCGTAGGCCTGATGCAGGCCGTTCTCGTAGGCACCACCACCGAAGTTGATATAGTGCGCAATCTTGTTTTCAGGCTGCAGCATATCGTAGAGGAAGTTGAAGTCGTCCTCTGAGATGCCGGTCACGTTCATCACGTAGTCCAGCGTGTAGGACTGCACATGCTCTTTGAACAGATCCCATGCGGTAACGTAGTTCTCTTCGCCGGTGTAGCTCCACGCGGGATTCTTGCAGTCCTGATACGACATGATCTCGCCCGAATCGGCGTCTTGCACCATGTTCGGCTTGATCATCTGCGGCTCGCCCGTTACCCAGAACGGCGCACCTTCGACTTCTTCCTCACCCACTACGTACATACCATCAGCCTTGTTCACCAAGAACGGCGCGCAGGTGTAGTTCAACACGAAATCGGCCTTGTATGTTTCTTCGTCCATGAACTTCTTAACAAGACCCAAGAACAGCGCCGGGTCGGTACCGGGCTTTACAGGAATCCATTTGTCGGCCTTTGCCACGGTGGGGCTAAACAGCGGGTCGATGCACACGATTTTCGCACCAGCCTCCTGAGCATTGGCCAGGTGCTGCCACATCTGAATCTGAGCGCCAACCGGATTCGCACCGGCCATCAGAATGTAATCGGAGTTCACGAAGTCCTGCGGCTCATTCTGATCGAACCACTGGACGCCCGCACGGGTTAAGCCCGTGTTGGTGGCATTATCGAACGAATAGTCCCACTTCGTGCAGGCAGTGGCGTTAAACAGGCGCATGATAAGACCTGCGTTGCCGTTGAGCGACCCTTGCGCGCCGCCGCCACCCTGATAGTAGGTGTTGGCCAGAGGCCCGAACTGCTCTTCAGTGCGCTTCCACTGCTCGCCGATCAGTTCGCCAGCCTCTTCCCAGGTGATGCGCTCCCATTCGTCCTTGCCGCGCATCTCGCCGTTGGGATTGTCGAGCGAATACCCCACGCGCTTCATGGGGTACTGCACGCGAGCAGGCGAATACGCGCGCAGGATGCGCGAGCGGCCCTTCAAGCACGTACGGTAAGCGTAGTCGGGCTTGGGCAGCATGTGGCTCACGTTGCCGTTGCGCGTGTAGATGTTGTACTGGCAGAACGAGCAGCTCCACGAGCAGGTGCAGAAGAATTCCTGCTCTTCGGCGAGCTCGACGCCAGCAGCGTTCTCGTCTTCAACGAGATTTGAGTTCTTGGTGTCCTGCGAGCAGGATCCCAGAGTGGCCGCCGCAGCGACGCTGGCAGTAACGGCACCTGCGCCTTTGAGGAAATTGCGACGGGTTAAGCTTTCTCCCATTGTTCCCCCTTCATGGTTGTGCCCGCAATGCGCGGGCCCTTCGATTGTCTGGCTCCGGAATACCATGGGGAAAGTATAGAGTCTCCACACGGAGTAAGATTATCCGAGATGGAGATAATTTTTTCATTTTCATTTTTGATGTAATTACGGTTCGATCGCGCGTTTCACCACATCAAATGCTTGTTTTCCCACAGATGAGAGCGCATACAACCGTTGCCTTGCGTCACATTTTTGGCCCGCTTGCCGGCTGAGCGGCACCGCTCGCGCAAGGCGCGCCGCGCACAGCTGCCGAAGTGCCATCGACACACTCGATTGCCCCAAACCGGCAACAGCACATACGTCACCTACCGTACATGTTTGTGTGCACCCAAGCGCAAGCAGCACACGGCAGGCACCCATCGACAGGTGCGCCGGCAAACAGCCGCCCGAAGGCATCGAGAGAGGCGAAGATGCGGCCAACAGGGAAAATGTGGCCGGTTTGCAAGATGCCGAAGATGCGGCCGTTTCCTTGTTCTGCGATTTCTCGTGCTGTATCACGCAGCAGACGCAGGCGTACCCGCCGATCACAACGTCAAGATCAACATTTGCTGTGCGTTTGAGTTCGAACAGCACCGACCGGGCACGTGCTTCCAGTCGAAATAGGTTTCGTCGCAAGTCACGATCATCAAGCGAAGCGCGCACCATACGAAGCGCCGCAAGCTTCGACATGCACCGACTTACCGTAGGTGCAGACAAGCCAGCACGATCGGCGATTTCCTTGTTCGAGAGCGGCTCGTTGTCTTGCAGAACGCGCATGATGCTCACGTGGTTGAGTGCCAGACCGCTCCCCGCAAGCGCGCACTCTACGCGAGAAATCCCCTGTAGGAAGACAACCACACTGTCAGTTTCTGTCACTTTTGCTGCCCGATCTGAGAAGAAGTGGCTGGGCCGCAAGGATTCGAACCTTGATAGCTGGTACCAAAAACCAGAGTCCTGCCGTTGGACGACGGCCCAATAACCAAGAGGAACCGCCTACGAATGAAACATGGCAGTTCGGAGGATGTTCATTCGAGTCTCTTATGGTGGTGGGCCGTCGGGGACTCGAACCCCGGACCTTGGGATTAAAAGTCCCCTGCTCTACCAACTGAGCTAACGGCCCATCAAAACTCGCAACCTGGTATTCTAGCGGTTGCAGACGGTTTGGTCAATGGTTTGTCAGATACCGAGCACGTTTACTGCAAGGCCCCAAAACACGCCTGTTGCATACAAGCCAGCTACGATGGCTGCATTTTGTGCCGGGCGGCGGTTCGCCCGAACAAGCACCAATAAGCCAACGCCTGCACCAACCAGCAATCCTGCGAGCATGGCACCTGCACTTAGCACGCCTTCTATATACAGCTGAGCCACCACTACACTCGCTGCACAATTGGGAATAAGCCCCACAAGCGCCGCACCGAACACCGCCAACGTTGGGTTCGCGCTGAGAAACGACGCGAGCGCCTCTTCCCCCACGAAAGCGAGCACTGCGTTCAACACCAGCGACACAACAAACACGAACAACGTCACCTGCAACGTATGCGCAAGCGCGCTGCGCACGATACTCCCATGGTCGTGATCATGCTCGTGGTTATGCTCGTGATGAGAATGGTCACACCCATGCGAGCAGTCATCGCGATGTCCGTATGCCAGCTCGGGGTTCGCCGCACACGTAGCGCATTGACTGGCGCACCCGCAATGATCGTGCTCGCAGAGCTCATGGATGCGAAGCTTCTGGTTATCGCGCCGCGCCAAGCGCAAGGCTGCATCAATCAGAAAGCCCATGAGCATGCCGATGACCACCTTCGTGCCCAGCACCTTCGCGATGACCACCGGATCAACCTGTTCAGCCAAAAAGATCGGCAGCATTTCATCGGAGGTGGACAAAAAAACCGCAAACAGCGTGCCAAGCGTAACCACACGGCCCGCATACAACGTAGCTGCCGCCGCCGAGAACCCGCACTGCGGAAATGCGCCCACCAACGCGCCAACCGCCGGCCCCGCAGCACCCGCATGCTTGATAGCCGCTTGAGCCTTGCCCCCCGCCTTGTGCTCGAGCCATTCCATGGCAAGGTAAGTGACCAGCAAAAATGGTATGAGATACACCGTATCCAGCAGCGAATCGACCACAACGTCGAAAAACGTTTCATATGTTGTATGCGCATGTTCCATGAAAGCGATTGTAACGAAACCAGGCAACGGGGAAACGTCACGCAACACTCCGTTTCCCCTTCTCCATAGTGTCATCACGAGAAAGCAGCTGCTTTGCAACGAACAAGAAGACAAAGGGGGCAACAGGGTGGTTCCACCTGCATGACACGCCGCTGACAAAGGGGACACGTGCCCTATGAGCAGCTGAAACGTTTGTAACAATCGTGACAACGGACGCGCGTGCGGCGAGCGCGTTTCGCCACGCAGCCATGAGTAGCTTTGCCCCGGCACAGCAAGCGACGTCTTTGGTTGCGGCGCGTTAGCCGCACGGGTTGCCAACACTTCAACTGCCGGCTTGCACGCTGGCCTGCCGAAAACCAACCGGGAAGGAGCTGCCCATGAAAGGCAACCAGAAACTCATCGACAAATTGAATTCGCTTCTGGCCGACGAGCTGACGTCAATCAACCAGTACATGGTTCATGCCGAAATGTGTGAGGATTGGGGCTACGGCAAACTGAGCGAAAACGTGAAGCGCCATGCTATCGACGAGATGAAGCATGCCGAGCGCCTGATCGAGCGCATCTTATTCCTTGAAGGAGCACCCATCGTGTCTAAGCTGCACGCCATGCACATTGGCGCCGACGTGCCGGCACAAGTGGAAAACGACCTTGAGCTTGAGATACACGCCGTTGAAGAATACAACGACGCCATCGTGCTTGCCGCCGAGGCTATGGATCATGCAACACGCGATCTGCTGATTGGCATCCTGGCCGATGAAGACAAGCATGTCGACTACTTGGAAGAGCTTCAGGATCAGATCGACCAGATGGGCCTGCCGGTATTCTTGTCAACGCAGGCGTAGGGCATGCTCGCGGTACTGCGCAGAGAAGGGCGCAAAGAAGGGTGCCGCAAACCCCCGCAGCACCCTTCCTGTTCGTTTCGCCTTGCAAGCTAAAAGCGCGCTTAGAACATTCCTTCCAGACCCATACCGGTGCCCTTCGAGAACTCTTTTGCCGCCTCGGCCTTCTTCTGCGCGGCGTCTTCCTTCAGCTCGTTGATGCTGGCCTCACCAATAAGGATCAGGCTGGCCACGGAAAGCGCCGATTGCAGCGCCACGCGGGTAACCTTCACCGGGTCGATGACGCCCATGTCGATCATGTTGCCGTACTCGCCGTTGGCGCAGTTTAAGCCTTCGCCCGTAGGCAAGCCCTGCACGCGATCCACCACGACATCGGGCTTGAAACCCGAATTCTCGGCAATGGCGCGCAGTGGCTCTTCCATCGCCGCACGAACGATGTCAACGCCAATGCGCTCGGTGTCGTCAGCGACTTCCAGCTCATCAAGACACAGCGCCGCTTCGGCCAGTGCAACGCCACCACCAGAGACGATGCCTTCTTCCACGGCAGCACGAGTTGCTTGCAGTGCGTCCTCGATGCGGCTCTTCTTCTCGGTTGCCTCGGACTCGGTAACAGCACCCACCTTCAGCACCGCAACACCGCTGGCCAGCTTGGCCAAGCGCTCTTTATACTTCTCGCGGTCGAAGTCGTCTTCGGCGCGACCGAAATCGGCGCGGGCCTCGGCAATGCGCTTCTCGATGGCGGCAGGATCGCCCTGTCCGCCCACAATAAGCGTGAACTTGCGGTCGATCTTCACCGTGCGGGCACTGCCCAGCATGCTCAAGCGCGCGTCAGACAGGAACAAGCCGTTGTGCTTACTCACAACGTCGGCACCCGTAACGACGGCGATGTCTTCCAAGATGCTCTCGCGACGATCGCCCCAGCCTGGTGCACGAATGGCACCCATTTTCAGCGTGCCGCGCTCGTTGTTCATGAGCAGGGTCGCCAGCGCTTCGCCCTTGAGCTGCTCGCATACAATGAACAGCGGTCGTCCCGTTTTCGCGACTTCCTCCAGCAACGGCAGGATATCCTGCACGTTGGTAATGGTGTAGTCGGTCAGCAGGATGTAGGGGTCCTCAAGCAGGCAAACATCGCCATCGTTGGCCATGGCGGGCGACAGGTAGCTGCGCTCGTACTGCATGCCTTCGATGATTTCCATTTCCATCTCGAAGGTCTTGCCGTCTTCAACCAAAATGGCGCCATCTTGCCCAACGGCATCCATGGCTTCGGCGATGATGTTGCCGATTTCCACATCCCCAGCAGAAATGGTACCGATGTTGGCGATCTGCTCTTTGCCGGTAACCGGAGTGGCAGCATTGCGCACTGCTTCGACCACAGCGTCGCACGCCTTCTGCATGCCACGGCGGATTCCCAGCGGCTCGGAGCCAGCCACGATGTTCTTCAGACCCTCGCGCACCAGCACGTCAGCCAAAATAGTCGCCGTCGTGGTGCCGTCGCCCGCGATCTCGTTCGTTTTGATGGCGGCTTCGCGCACCAGCATGGCACCCATCTGCTGAGTGGGATCAGGCAGGTCGATTTCTTTGGCAACGGTCACGCCGTCATTGGTGATAATGGGCATGCCCTCGCCAAAGCGCTGACCCTGCAAACATACGTAGCGTCCTTTTGGCCCGAGCGTCAGGCGAACCACAGCGGCAAGCTTGCTAACGCCTGCAGCCAGATCGGCGCGTGCTTCACCGGCGTACTCGATATTTTTGGACATTCTGTCATTCCTTTCGCCCTTGCCTTCCGCATCCTTTGCGAATGCGACGTGGGGCAAGGGGGGCGGCGCGCAGCCGCCCCTCAATCAGATCAGCTAACCTGCACGGACTACATCATGCCCATGCCGCCACCCTGGGAAGCGGTGGCAGCTGCCATAGCGGCAGCCTGCTTCTGGGCGGCGTCTTCCGGAATCTCGGTGACGGTGGCCTCGGTGATAAGAATCAGGCTGGCCACGGAAACCGCCGACTGCAGCGCGGTACGGGTAACCTTCACCGGGTCGTTCACACCCATCTCGATCATATTGCCGTACTCGCCGTTGGCGCAGTTCAGACCCTCGCCCTTCGGCATGGAGCGAACCTTCTCGATAACGACGCTGCCCTCGTAACCGGAGTTCTGAGCAATAGCGCGAAGCGGAGCCTCGATAGCCTTGCGAACGGTGGCAATGCCAACCTCTTCGTCCTTGGTGTCGCCCTTCAGGTCGTCAAGCACGCTGATGACGTCTACGAGTGCAACGCCGCCACCAGCGATGATGCCCTCTTCGACAGCAGCGCGGGTTGCCTGCAGTGCGTCCTCGATGCGGCTCTTCTTCTCCTTCAGCTCCGACTCGGTAGCAGCGCCAACCTTCAGCACTGCAACGCCGCCGGACAGCTTCGCCAGGCGCTCCTGCAGCTTCTCGCGGTCGAAGTCGCTTTCGGCACGCTCGAGCTCGCCCTTCACGCGGTTGATGCGGTCGTCGATAGCCTGACGCTCGCCAGCACCGTCAACGAACAGCACGTGATCCTTCGTCACCTTGACGGTGCGGCAGTGGCCCATCATGTCGATGCGGGCGTCGGCCAAGGTCATGCCGAAGTCCTTGTCGATAACCTGAGCACCAGTAACAGCAGCAATGTCTTCCAGAATGCGCTTGCGGCGATCGCCAAAGCCGGGAGCCTTCACAGCGACGCAGTTGAAGGTGCCGCGCAGCCTGTTCAGCAGGATGGTTGCCAGCGCTTCGCCCTCGACGTCTTCAGCCATGATGAGCAGCGGACGGCCGGACTTCATGATTTCTTCCAGCAGCGGAACCATGTCGTTGATGCTGGTAATCTTCTGATCGGTGAGCAGGATGAAGGGGTCGGCCAGAACCGCTTCCATCTTCTCCATGTCGGTAGCCATGTAGGGGCTGATGTAGCCGCGATCGTACTGCATGCCCTCCACGATCTCGACATCCATGCCGAAGGTCTGGCTCTCTTCAACGGAGATGGCACCGTCACGGCCGACAGCGTCCATAGCCTCGGCGATCTTGTTTCCAATTTCCTCGTCACCAGCGGAGATGGTACCAACGTTTGCAATCTGCTCCTTGGTGGAAACCGGGGTGGCGTCTTCCTTGATGGCCGCAACGATGGCGTCGGTGGCCTTCTGAATGCCGCGACGGATGCCCAGGGCGTCGGCACCAGCGGTAATGTTGCGCAGGCCCTCGCGAACGATGACGTCGGCCAGCAGGGTGGCGGTGGTGGTGCCGTCACCAGCAACGTCGTTGGTCTTCACCGCAGCCTCGCGAACCAGCATGGCTCCCATCTGCTCAACCGGATCGGGCAGGTCGACCTCGCGCGCAACGGTAACGCCGTCGTTGGTGATGAGCGGCGCACCATAAGGCTTCTCGAGCGCGACGTAGCGGCCCTTGGGGCCAAGCGTGACACTAACGGCGGCAGCGAGCTTGCTTACGCCGGAAGCGAGGGCGGCGCGGGCATCGCCCTCAAACTTGATGTTCTTTGCCATTTCTTACATCCTTTCTTACGATTCGCCGGCCCCAAAACCCCTTCACAGGAAGGCGGGCGAACCACTTGTTACCTTAGATTGCGCTTGAATGCGCTTAGATGCGCCTGAATGCGCTGAAGCACCCGGTTTATTCGTAAACGGCGAGCAGCTCGTCAGAGCGAAGAATGACTACTTCGTCGCCGTCCATCTTGATGGACGTGCCGTTGTACTTGCCGTACACCACGTGGTCGCCAACCTTCACCGGAACGGGAACCATGTTGCCGTTTTTGTCCATCTTGCCTTCGCCGACAGACAGCACAATGCCGCTGGAGGGCTTTTCCTTGTTCTCAGAAGCGATGAGCAGGCCAGAAGCGGTAGTCTCTTCGGCCTCGTCTTGCTTGACGATTACGCGGTCGCCCAGGGGTTTCAACATAACAGTGCCTTCCTTTCAATTCTCACATGCGAGCTTTGTGCCCACGTGCTTAACCACTCGGTTAACGTGATTGCTAGCACTCTCAAGTTTCGAGTGCTAAACGCAGGTGCCACTATACCACAGGCACATGCAAGTTGACTGCCACCGTCACCAAATCGCGATAAGTAAGAGGAAGGAAGTATTCGCGAAGACGCGCGGTACGGAGTAGATCCGAACCGCGCGTCTTGCCTGAGTACGTCTTGCCTGATCGCGTGTTTCGTAAGCGCATCTTCCATGATCAGCGCTCATCTACGGTGTCCGCCTATGCGGCGCGGCGCGTGAGGAAGTTCACGATGGCGATAAACACGATCGATCCCAGCAGCGCCACCACGAACGACCACAGGTTAAACCCGGTGAAGCCCTGCGCACCAAACAGGCTCATGATGAATCCGCCCACCAGTGCGCCGATGATGCCAACGACAATGTTGCGGACCAAACCGCCTTCCTGCTTCATGATTGCGCCACCCGCCCAGCCGGCCAAGCCGCCGATAATGATCCAAACGATGATACTCATAGCAACTCCTTTCCACGTTGACTGTGAATACAGCCTAGCGGACGGAGTGTATTGCCGAACTCCGCATACATCAGGCGTGAACCGGCTGTCAGCAAGCCGTTATCGCCCCTTCGCCACACAGCGCTGTGATCAAGCGAACAATCAAACACGCGATAATACACACAAGGGTGATTATGGGAGTTCTCAACAATTAACGTACGCGTGCCCAAGAATGAGCGTCATGCTGCTCAGTATTTTGCGGAACAGCGCTCAGGAATTGGTGTAGGAATCACCCCGTCGATCACAGGTCGTTGAGGATTGCGTCAACTGAGTGCTTTGCGTCATCGAGCAGCATGAGCGTGTTGTCGTTGTAGAACAGCGGGTTCTGCACACCTGCGTAGCCGGCGTTGCCCATCGAGCGCTTGAGCACCACCACGTGGCGCGCCTCCCACACGCGCAGCACAGGCATGCCAGCGATAGGCGAGTCGGGTTCATCGATGGCGGACGGATTCACGGTGTCGTTGGCTCCGATGATCAGCACCACGTCGACGTCATTCATCTCATCGTTCACTTCATCCATCTCGAACACGATGTCGTAGGGCACCTTGGCTTCAGCCAGCAGCACATTCATGTGCCCAGGCATGCGACCCGCAACGGGATGAATGCCAAATTGCACGTTCGTACCTTTTGCAATGAGCCGTTTCGCCAGGTCGGCAACGGGGAATTGCGCCTGCGCAACCGCCATGCCGTAGCCGGGCACAATCATCACGCGCTTCGCTTCGCGCAGCAGCTTCGCCACGTTCGCATCCGACGTTTCGTGGTGCTGCCCCAGGTTTTTCGTCGGCGTCGTACTGCCTTTCGGCTCGGCACCTTCGCCAAACCCACCCAAGATAACAGAGACAAACGATCGGTTCATGCCTTGGCACATGATATAGGACAAGTACGCGCCAGAGGACCCCACCAATGCGCCGGTGATAATGAGCAAATCGTTGTTCAGTGTAAAGCCCGCCATGGCGGCCGCCCATCCCGAATAGGAGTTCAGCATAGACACCACCACGGGCATGTCGCCGCCGCCAATGGCCAAAACCAGGTGAGCGCCCAGTACCAGCGCGATGATGGTGAGAATGCCAAGTGGCAGCAGCCCCGCATCTATGCCGCGCGTTTGAATGAGCCACGCGATAAGCACCGCACACATCGCGAGTGCCGCTGCATTCAGCGCATTGCGGCCGGGCAGCATGAGGGGTTTTCCGGCCATCTTCCCCGACAGTTTAAGGTACGCGACAATAGACCCGGTAAACGTAACGGCTCCAATGAGCACCGCCAGCCCTACTTCCCCCAGATGAAATGCGCTCGTTACACCCGCTTCACCCGGTGCTGACAGAAACGAGTTGTAGCCGACAAGTACCGCAGACGCGCCCACAAACGAATGCAGCAGCGCCACCAGCTCGGGCATGGCGGTCATCTGCACGCTGCGCGCCTTCCACACGCCAATCGCCCCGCCAACTGCCATAGCCGTTGCTATTAGTGCAATTGCCAGCATGGCTCCATTTGTGCTATCCAGCATAGTTGCTGCAACAGTGGCAAGAAGCGCGGCTGCCATGCCGACGATTCCCAGCGTGTTGCCTCGCTGTGCGGTTTTCTGGTGCGACAGGTTAGCGAGCGCAAGAATGAACAACAGAGCGGCCAACAGATACGCCACTTGTTGTGCATGGCTTGCGAAACCGAGCAGACCAGCGTTTGCGCTGACCGTATCATTTGCGGCGAAGGTCATGTTCGAAACGCTCATTATTCTTCAGAACTCCTTTGAAACATGCCTAGCATGCGTCGGGTAACCAAGAACCCGCCGAAGATGTTGATAGATGCCAAAAGCGCCGCCACGAAGGCGATGCCCGCCACAACAGGGTTGCTCGATCCGATTTGCAGAAGCGCGCCAATGACGATGATGCCGGAAATCGCATTGGTTACCGACATGAGTGGCGTGTGTAGCGCGTGCGTAACGTTCGTGATTACGTAGAAGCCCGCAACGCACGCGAGCTCGAACACGAAGAAATGCCCGGCCAGCTCTTCGGGCGCGGCGAACACGAGCGCAAGACCGGCAACGCTCAGTGCAATCTTCCACCACCAGCGCTTGAATGCGGAAGCGGGTGTACTCGCATGACTGTCGGCGGCATTTTTCTTGGGAGATTCCGAGCGCGCGCTTGCGGCGTCTGTTTGTGCGGCGTGTGCGGCGTTGGCAGATTTCGCGTCGGCGTTCGCTTCGCTTGTCTTGCGCACTTCTGCCGAGCTCGCCGGACTCGCTGTGCTTGACGGGGCGGCGGACACCTTCACAGCTGGTGGCGGCCACATGACAGCACCGTCGAGTGCTACTGTGACGCCACGGATGACATCGTCGTTCTCGTCAAGGGTCAACTGCCCATTTTTCTCGGGCGTTGCCAGCTTGAAGAAGTTCATAATGTTTTGCCCATAGAGCTGGGACGATTGCCCAGGCAAGCGGCGTGCCAAGTCGGTGAAGCCGATAATTGTCACACCGTTTTCGGTGCGGAAACACTCGTCCGCGCGCGTAAGTTCGCAATTGCCGCCATTCGCGCCCGCGCTCATGTCTACGATCACTGAACCGGGTTTCATGGCGGCAACGGCGCTGGCAGTGAGCAGCACTGGTGGCTTCTTGCCGGGAATCTGCGCGGTGGTTATCACGATGTCGCTGTGTTTGGCCTGTTCGGCGTACACCTGCTGCGCCAGTTTTTCCTGATCGGAAGTCATTGCCTTGGCGTACCCGTCGTCGGATTGCTGTACGACGGGAATGGCCACGAACTCGGCATCGAGCGATCGCACCTGATCGGCTACATCGGCACGCACATCGGTGGCCGACACGATAGCTCCCATAGATTTCGCGGTACCAATGGCCGCCAAGCCAGCTACGCCTACACCGATGATGTACACCCGGGCCGGCGGCATTTTTCCAGCGGCTGTTACCTGGCCGGTGAACAGGCGACCGAAGGCGCTGGCGGCTTCGATGACCGCACGGTAGCCACCGACGTTTGCCATGGAAGACCGCACATCCATGGATTGCGCGCGAGAGATGCGGGGAATGACGTCGATGGCAAGCCCTGTGATGCCGCGCTCAGCGAGCAGCTGTACGAGTGCGGGGTTGGCGGCGGGGTTCATGCGCGCGATAAGCGTGGATCCTCGGCGCATCAACGCAATGTTTTCTGCACTGGGCGTATCGAGGCAGGTAACAATGTCACAGCTCCATATATCACCGCCGTCGACAACGCTCGCTCCGGCAGCGGTGTAGTCAGCGTCAGGAAAGCTTGCAGCTTCGCCTGCACCGGTTTCGACCGCCACGTCGTATCCCAGGCCAATGAGCTTTTTTACGGTATCGGGCGTGCCAGCGACGAGCGTCTGGCCCCCGTCTTGTTCCTTCGGTATTCCTATGCGCATAATATTCCCCAAAATGAATCCCCGATATGGATATGCGGGCTGATGGTAAGTGGCTATTGTAGCTGAACGCTTTCAGGCGCCTGGGGCAGATTCCACTTATGCGAAGAGATTTAACGAAGTGTTTCGCAAGGTTTTTGCGAATGCTCTCTCAAGATGTACGCGCAGCTGTTTATGCGCAGCGGTTGCACCCTTTGCGGGCGGACGCGTTTTCCCGTACGATGATGGCGGAAGCATTGCAGCGACACGGCGGTGCGGTAACGCGAAGTGTGACAATCGTGGAAGGATGTGCGATATGTGTGAGATGAAACGCTGTTGGGAATACGAGGAAGGAATGCTGCTGCTAGACGTTGCCAATGTGGTGGCGCTCGAGCAACGTATCGCAGCAGATGGCACGCCGCTTCGCGAGCTGATGCAGCATGCCGGCGAAGCGCTGGCGGAAGCTGCGGCGGCACTTGCCCCGAGCGGCCACATCGTTGTGCTGGCGGGTAATGGCAACAACGGAGGCGATGGCTGGGTTGCTGCTTCGCTTATGGCGGGGGAAGGACGCGAGGTGACGCTCGTGAGTAAGATGGCACCTGCCGATCTTGTAGCCGAACCGGCTCGCACTGCTGCGATCGAAGCGGTTGCTAATGGCGGGTTCTCCATTGTGTTGTCGCCCAGCGGCACCGAGTTGCGCGAGCTTCTTTGCGGTGCGGCCCTGGTCATCGATGCCATTTTGGGCACGGGCTTCTCACACGACCATGTACGTGAGCCGTACGATGCTTGGATCGCTGCTGCCAACGAAGCGCGCCGAACCCACGGTGTGGCCGTGCTTGCAGCTGATGTCCCCAGCGGGCTGTCCGCCCAAACAGGCATGCGGGCGAGTACGTGTATTGCCGCAGACGCAACGGTCACCATGCTCGCAGCTAAGCCGGGGCTGTTGCACGCCGAAGCGAAGCCATATGTGGGTCGTCTCCTATTCGCCCCACTCGGCAACTTCGCCACGGTGCGCTAGATGTGTATTGCGGATGCGTTAGGCGCGAAAAAGAGTCCTATGCCGCAGTTCGCACGTTATCCTGCCGATAAGCTTACATAGCATGAATGAGACTGCCCGTTTCCAGATAGTGGTCGATTTCGTGCACCATGTGTTCAGGGGATTCTATGTGATAGAGAAAGTAGTTGTCGAGCACGATTTGGTAGATACCGTTTTTCTCAAAAAGATCGGCAACTTGCGCACCGGTGAGACCTTTTTCGTGACGGTAGTATTCAATAGCGAAAACAAGATATCGCAATTCCTTTGTCATGATTGTTCCTCGGGTGTTTCGAATTGACCTGTCGTGCATTCGCTGCGATACATGTCAGCAAGAGTCACTGGGGAAAGGTGCCATAACCCCGTTTTATCTTGGCTGAGCATGTTGTAGAGTTTCGACTGATAGAATGCATGGATTTCATCCGGCTTCGTTATCCCACACTCCTTAAGGATCGACGGAACGACCGATAGGGCGAGAAGCGTTGACAGCCTACTCGATGTTAAGGGTGTTGCTGTCATTTCGGTACCTCCAATGCATAGGAAGTAATAAAACGTATATAATCAAGCGCCTTGTCATCACAAAAGAGAATTTGATCAAATAGCGACTTTACTTTAAATCTCTTTATGGCAATATCTTTGTCAATCTGTCCGGACTCATAAAGTGCAATCGTCTCAAACACATCATCGTTAGCTACAGGCCCGATAATGACGTTGGCATTACATTCGTCACTGCGTCCGTGTCTGCGATTGTTTACGACAAAGTCGAGCCATAATTCGTCAGGACTCTTGAATTCGAGAAACTCAAGGGAGTTCTGGGCTTTTTCAGTATCGAATTCGTAAACGTTAACAGTTGGTGTGCCAATGCGCCCACGACGAAAGTAGACTTTTCGGGCAAAGTCTTGAGCTTGATCCTCATTAGTTGTCGTGTAAAACCCTGTTCCGAAGTCAAGCGTTTTGAAGCGATTCATGATTAAGGGCTTTTCTATTGTGAGTGTAGAAGCATGAAAGACTATCATGATGTGTCTCCTGAACTCAAATAAAGTGGACGCTCCATGCGAACTTACATTCATTGTATCTTAGCCGATTATGATTAGAGAATCGGTTTGTGTTGAGACGACGTTGTAGTAAATGAGCTCAGTCGACGCGATCCTCAACGACCTGTAATCGACCGGGCACCAGAGTGCGGTAGTCAGAATACGACAGATCAGACACAATAGACAGAATACGAAAACCAGAACGGAACAAACAGGGCACGACAACTAGAACACGACAGACGGGGAACGCCTCATAGTTAGCTCAATCGTTCTTTCAGGTAGTCTTTGAACAGCGGGATCTCAATCCTCACTAAACCTTGTCCACGATCGGCAATAACGCCCTGTTCAATGAGACGACGCTTGTATTCCGATGCATAATTGCTCTTCTTTCCCATGCGCCTTGCGATGTCGGCCAGTTCACTTGCACCCTCGTCTTCCAGCATGGCCGCCAGAAACCGCACGTCACCTTTCGAAAGCTCCTTGAAGGTCGTGTCGAATATCTTACGACGCATATCAATGCGGGCATGAGAAATACCGGTGTCGACATCAGCGATCGAAAGAAACGAACTGTCAGGTGACGCCTCCCAAGCTCGATAGCCTACAAGCTGCAGCATATAGGGAAAACCACCGATCGATGCCACTGCTCGTTTAAGTGCTTCTTCATCAATGGAGCGCCCTGCCCCCTCGATCGTTTTTGTCAACGCCTGCGCTACCTCGAAATCCTCTACCGTCCCAAGGTCGTGATAGTTGGCGCGGCGGAGAAACGAAACGGATTTGTTTTGCAAAAGAGCGCTTACATGAGTTGGCAAACCCGCCATGAACAGTGCGATGTTTCTCCGTTCGCGCAGAAAATGTTGCATGGCCGAAGCTACCTGAATCATCTCGTCGAGATCTTCCCTCACCTCGTCGATCGTGAGCAGCAAACCGGTGTCCGTCTTCGCGAGTTCGTCCAGCAAATCCTCCATGCGGATTCGCCACGTTGCTGCCTCTTCGTTTTGCTCCTGAAACGTAACCTCGGCGATGTTTCCGAGATGAATACTTGAGATCCTAACAGCACCATCGGATTCGATAAGATGCCCCGCGCGCTTTTTTGTCTGCTGGACTATTTCATCCAGCATGCCAGGCAGAGCGGAAACGTTGACAGCTATCCAGCCATGAGCAGCAGCTTCATCGGCTACATAAGAGAGAAGAGCGGTTTTACCTGTACCTCGGGCACCGGAGACGATAGTAACAAGGTTGGGATCACCTACGCCATTATCAAGAGCTCGCAGCAGCTCGCCGATTACGTCTTCGCGACCCGCCATATGAGCAGGAACAATACCGAATGTCGGTGTAAAGGGATTTGTCGACATAGAGTCACCCGCTTCCTCGTTTTGCATCTTTTGCAATTTTTGCATCTTTTGCAATTTTTGCAAAGCCCTTGGGTGTGTTTCTACAACATACCTAATGGCTACGATGAAGATCTCACTGTCGGCATCTTGTGCGCGCTCATCAACGAAGGATTAAAGCATTTAAAGCATTAAACGCATAGTCAGGCTAACGTTTTAAAAAAGTGGTAGTTTTTTAAAACGTTCGGAAGAAAATCGCCCGTTCTTGAAACTTTTTGAAACATCGAAGTATTCACAGGCGAAGACATCCCACTCCAGGGCGACAGGTGTTATCCAGAATTCTGGATATGTATACTACAGAGCTCGATACCAAGTTCTCATAGGGTCTTTTGCTTATGCAGTGTGAAATCGTATTCGATCAAACTTTGGGAGATATCGAAGTAGGACTCAAGGCAATTGACTGCCGGTACCAACTTCTGCTGATTGCTGGTGCCAAAACAGGCTACTAGCCAGGTGATGGAATCGGTTACCCCAAAGCCTCCGAGTTCTTTGCCCCGCCGACGCGTAACCGACTTTCCAAACGCGCTTAGTGAACGATGCGGTAGGAATTGCCGAGCTGAGCTCCGGTTTCACCATGGCGAGGAACTACCTCGATCATGCCTTTGGTGCGAAGGCGAACGATGGCTCGCTCGACCGTTTTCTCATCGCAACCCACCACCTGAGCAATCTCTTTCTTGGTGAGAGCAGCACCCGTACCGTCCGGCGCTTGCCTGCTGGCAATGTATCCCAAAACACCAAGCTGCATACGCGTCAAGCTCCGCTTGCGCGTTCTCGTAGCGGGGGCATCCGCCGCATCCGAAGCGTTCACCACGTCTAGAGTTTCGTCCGCACTCGACATGCTTTCGCCTGCGTTCATCGTTTTTCCTCCCAGCGCGCTTCATGCGACACAGTACAAACTCCAATACCGCCGCAATGACAGCCCCCGACATAACTACACGTAGAACAAAAGACTCACTGCTGCTCATAACAGCAAAAACGAAGGATTCAGATTACCTAAACAACAAGTTTGTATCAATCGTGCCAACCGTTAGGAGCACGCTGCTGCTAACGACGCGCACTCTCCAAACGCATTGTAACATCGAAGAATGCCGCCACCCAACATACGGTTTCCCTAAACGGTAAGGTACACGCGGTAACAAAACAAGCGCTGTCACCCGTGAACTGACAGCTGCTTCCTTTTGATGCAAGTGCTTGATACAGCAACAGTGTTTCCTATATGTCGGTAAGACGAGTGATGCTTTTAGGTTTCTCCTGTCATAACGCTCCTTTCGTGTCAGGGCGTTATACAGGGAGTTTTAGGATTTGGCGCTATTCTTTTTTAGGATTTGGCGACGTTTTACTTTAGGATTTGGCGACGCTGACCCTTCGCGGTTTTTTCGTTGTCGAATTGCAACCTTTACCAGCTGCGCGCTGCGATATTATGATGTTTTACGGTCACGGAAGGGAACGCGCATGACGACTGAACCGAAACTCGAGCTGCTCGAGAACTTCTCGTCCATCAACGCCATCGATCCTACGCTCTACGATCGCTTCGACGTGAAGCGTGGGCTTCGCAACGCCGACGGGTCGGGCGTGATCGCGGGCATTACCAACATATCGAACGTACATGGCTACGTGATGTCCGACGGCGAAAAGGTAGCCGACGAAGGTCAGTTGCAGTTTCGCGGGTATGACATCTACGACCTGCTGCGCGACACCAGCGCGGCCAAGCGCTTCCGCTACGAAGAGATTGCCTACCTGCTGCTCATGGGCGAGCTTCCCACGAAAGATCAGCTGGAAGGCTTTATTGCTGCCATTGATGCCCAGCGTGAGCTTCCCGACGGCTTTACTGCGTCCATGATCATGAAGGACACCCCGCCCGACATTATGAACATGCTGTCGCGCACCATTCTGCTGCTGTACGCTTACGACACCGATGCGGAAAACCGTTCGCCCGAGCACGAGGTGCATACCGCCATCTCGCTCATTTCGCGCCTTCCACGCATCATGGTGCTCACGCATTACGCCATGAATGCGCGCTACCACAACGGTTCCATGATCATGCACCGCTTCATTCCAGGGCAATCAACTGCGGAAACCATTCTGTCGATGCTGCGCCCCGACCGCCAATTCACGCCCGAGGAAGCGTGCATGCTCGACATCATGCTGTGCCTACACGCTGAACACGGCGGCGGCAACAATTCCACGTTCACCACGCGCGTGCTTTCGTCGTCTGACACCGATGCCTACTCTACGTATGCAGCAGCCATCGGATCGCTGAAAGGCAGCCGCCACGGCGGCGCGAACCGCCAAGTGTTGGCCATGCAAAGCGAGATCAAGCAGAACGTATCGAACTGGGAAGACGACGACGAGCTAGCCGCTTACCTTGCGAGAATCGTGAACAAGCAAGCATTCGACGGCACCGGGCTGATCTACGGCATGGGGCATGCGGTGTACACGAAATCCGACCCGCGCGCCGTCATTTGCAAGCGGTTCGCTGAGAAGCTGGCGTGTGGTACCGAATTTGAAGCTGAATTCCATCTACTGGAAAACATCGAGCGTCTTTCTCCCGAAGTTATCTTGCGCGAAAAGGGCACGCACAAAGACATGTGCGCAAACATCGACATGTACTCGGGATTTGTATACTCCATGATGGGAATCCCCCAAGAGCTCATTACGCCGCTGTTCGCCTGTGGGCGCATCGCCGGTTGGGCAGCCCATCGCTTCGAGGAAATTGTGTCGGGCAAGCGAATCATCCGCCCCGCTTACAAAAACTCGATGCGCGGCCTTCGTCCTTACACACCCATGAACGAACGGTAGCAGCAAGCGCGCACGCTTCGCCCCGTGCGTCCGGCATCGGGCGTGGCGTGGTATGTCGCGTGTAGTTGCGCAGCGAAGCGAGCACTGTCTGAGCACGGCACACCACGCCACACCGGGTGCCGCCAGCGTCAGGCAAGCTCGCCGGCTGCGGGCGCTCAGGCGGAGGGCGCTTAGCCCATTCCTAGCAGGTTCATCACCATTAACGCCACGGTAAGCAACGTGACAATAGCAACTGTCACCCAAATAAGCACGCGGCTGACCGGGCCTACTGTCTTTCCGCGCATCACGTGCTTATCGCTGGCGATGATGGCCATGAGCACCAGCAGCACCGGCAGGATAACGCCGCAGACGAACTGGCTGAACAGCATCATCGCCATCAGGTTAATGCCAGGGATAAGCACCACCACGGCCGACAGGAACGTCACGAACGTCAAAATACCCTTGAAAATGGGAGCTTCTTTCCATGTGAAGCTGACGCCGGCCTCCCAGCCAAACGCCTCACATATTACAAACGATGTGGTAAGTGGCAGCACGCACGCCGCCAAAAACGATGCGCCAATAAGCCCGATGGCAAACAGCATGCGCGCATACGGGCCAGCAAAGGGCTCAAGCGCCATGGCGGCGTCAGCTGCGGTTTCGATGCGAATACCTTCGGGGAACAGAACTGTTGCCGTGGTTACCACGATAAACCAGGCAATCACGCACGCTACCACCGTGCCGCTGATGGCATCGACCTTCATGGACAAGCTGTCGTCCATGGTCATGCCCTTTTCCACCAAGTTGCTTTGTAGGTAGAAAATCATCCACGGGGCGATGGTAGTACCCACCATCGCAATCATGAGCGACACGTATTCGGGATCGTTTACCACCTGCGGTACGAACGTGCTAGAAAGCGCCTGTTCCCAGTTAGGGCCGGCCATTATTGCCGCCACGATATAGGTTACAAACACCAGCGACAGCACCAAGAATACCCGCTCGACACGCTTGTAATTGCCACCCACCACCAGCGCCCACACCGCCAACGCAGCAACGGGCACAGTGACGTACTTCGACACGCCGAACATCTCCATGCCACTCGCAATACCCGCAAACTGCGAGATGATGGTAGCGATGTTACCAATGAGCAGGCACACCATAGCGATGGCGGTCAGACGTATACCGAAGCGCTCGCGGATAAGCGCTGCAAAACCCTTGCCCGTAACAGCACCCATGCGCCCGGCAGTAATCTGCACCACAATAAGTAACACGCACATGATGGGAAGCGCCCACAGAGTCTTGTAGCCAAACAAGGCTCCCACCTGGCTGTACGTAGCAATGCCGCCGGCGTCGTTTCCCGCCATAGCCGTGATAATGCCCGGACCCATAGCTGCCAACACCACCAGCAGCGTCGACTTCTTCACAGCAGGGGCACTCTCGTTCGCAGCACCGGATGCTGTCCCGTCTGCCACTAGCTCATTGCGAGCGGTGTTTGTAATACTCGCAGCGCTAGCAGAAGTCTTTGTGGAAGCGCCCATAGCACCGGTGCCTTTCGCCAGCTTGCGCAGCTTTCGATCTTTCAGCATTCCCATCGCGCGCCCCCTATGCCGAATAGCCTGTGAACTGGAACAGCGCCATCGTATAAGCAACCATGAACACCACGAAAGCGGCCATTCCGACAATCGCCTTCAGCGCCGTTATCTCGGGGCTCTCGCTGTTCACGTCTTCTTCGATGGCATCCCATGCGTCATCCACGGTAACGATACCCAGCAATATGCCGTCCTCGTCTACCACGGGCATGGCGGGCAACTCGTATTTGAAGATGTCGGCCGCCACATCGTCTTCAGTTTCGTCGGGCGTGGCGAAGATAACATCATCGAACATGACGCTTCCCACTTCGGCGTCGGCCGGCGTAAGCACCAGTGTGCGCAACGACAACAGACCCACGAACTTGTCGTAATCGTCCAGCACGTACACGTAGTGCACCGTGGGGAAATCTTCGGGCAGAGCGCGCAGAATCTCCACCGTTTCGGCAACGGTGGTATCGCTGTTCACAGCAACAAACTGCGTGGTCATCATACCGCCGGCGGTACCATCCTTATACCCCAGCAGGCGACGAATTTCCGTAGCGTCTTCCAAGCCCATCAGGCGCAACAGCGTTTCGGCCTTCTCGTAGGACAAGTCGCGCACAATGTCGGCAGCATCGTCAGGATCCATGCTGCCCAACAGGTTAGCAGCGCGCGTGTCGTCAATGTCCTCGAAGAAGTCGGCTTGGTACTCGTCTTCCATTTCGGAAATGGCTTCGGTTGCCTGCGCGTCATCCAAATGAGCAAACACGGTGGCACGCTGACGCGGATCGAGCTGCTCTAGAATGTCGGCTACGTCAGCAGGATGCAGCTCGTCAAGGCGCTTATGCGTAACCGACAGCTGCACGCTCGACAGGTCGCGATCGAGCAGGTCCATGTAATTCCACGCGATGATCTGCTCGTCAATGCGCTTGCGAAACACCTTCGCAATGGCAACAGCGGCGCGCTCGATCCACGGCGCAAGCCCGCGCAAGATGCCGCGAAAACCAACTTCGGCACCCAGCAAACGTAGATGGCTACCCGACACCGACAGCTTGAGGTCGTTTACGCGCACCACCTTCAAGCCCTGCGTATCGACAATCTGCTTATTCAACAAATCGCGCGCGAGCAGCACCTCTTCGGGCTGTAAGTAGCTGAAGCGAATGTCGTGAGACTGCACCTTCAGCGTGATGCCGTCCTCACCGAACTCGCCAACATATTTGCGCCACGAGATCATGAAGGGTACATTGCCCGGCCCTTTAAACGCCAAGCTGGTGATGCGCGGAAACACCTCGTTGGTAGAGATAGCCAGATCGGACACTACGCCGATCTTTTCTCCTGTGGAGTCGACAACCGGCTCGCCAAGAAGTTGTGAGAGATAGAGCATGATAAGCTCCCTTTCCATCGAGCCCGCTCGCAACGCAGCGACGCCGCGCGTTTCCAGCATGACAGATGGTTTTCAAACGCTGAAACAGCGTACGAAAAGCATCTGTAAAGCTTCGTACGAGTAGATGGGCAGCTACCTTCAGCCGCCCGAAAGGGAAGCCGAAGGAACTACATACTGTGAGGTTTCGGTTTTCGAACCTTCACCTATGGTCCTTTCCTTCTATCAACATGAATCAAGCTGGTCAGAAAAATGATTTCTGACCAGCGATTTCCCTGGTGCCCCCGATACGATTCGAACGTACGACACCCGCTTTAGGAGAGCGGTGCTCTATCCCCTGAGCTACGGAGGCCTGCCATCAGTGCATCTTGCGCTGCTCACGTGAGCAACTCAAAGCGGCTGCTATTGTACACCATCAATCCGACTGCGCGGCAGGATTTACATCGCCGCCCGTGCCGGTACCGCCGGTATCGCCACCGGTGTCACCGGAGCCGCCTGACCCTGAGCCGCCAGAACCACCGCTACCAGTATCGCCCGGGCTTGGCTCGGGTGTAGGAGCGGGTGTCGGTTCAGGTTTCGGCTCGGGGCCGTTGCTGATAACAATGGTCACCACGCTGCCGTTTTCAACCTTCTGCTTCGCCGACGGGTTCTGACTAATCACGCAACCAGCAGGAACCTTGTCACTGTACTCGTACTGCCATTCCACCTGGAAGCCCGCCGCACGCAGTTCGGAATCGGCTGAGTTCGCGTCATCGCCCACCACGTTAGGTACCGTAATGCTCTCGATACCCAGCGAAGGAACATACTCGACCACGCTTCCCTTCGCGGCCTTTTCACCAGCAACCGGTGACTGCCTGATCACGTGGTTTGCCTCAATGGTGTCGGAATATTCCGCCGTGCCCGAACGCGCCGACAGGCCAACTGCCGCAAGAGCATCCTGCGCCTGCTCGATGGTCATGTTCTCCAAATTGGGAACCGTAACCTCTTCAGTTCCCTGCGAAATCTTCAGGTTTACGCGCGAACCTTCCTTGGCCTTCGTACGTCCTTTCGGGTCTTGACTGATCACCTTGCCAGCCTCAACCGACTCGTCATACACCGAATCGGTGGTGCCCACCTCGAAGCCCGCCGCCTCAATGGCAACCGTTGCCTCGTCAAGCGTTTTCCCGGTAACGTCGGGTACTTCTATACCGTCACCGCCACTTGTGAGCGCGAACACCGCAATGGCGATAGCAGCCAGCGCCGCCAAAACACCCACGACAATGCCGACCGTCTTCTTCGTGCTCGAACCCGAGGAATCGCCGCGGTCTCTATCGGAATAATGCGTGGAAGCAGGACGAGTAGTGCCCCCCGGAATCGCGCCCATAACCTGCGTGCTATCACCCATCGAAGCAACCCCGCCCATCAGCGCAGTCTGCTGCTGGGTGAAGTTGTCAACCGACGTTGCACGACCGGCTAGATAGTCGTTGAGCGCCGTGCGCATTTCGCGCGCCGTGGAGAAGCGGTCGTAAGGGTTTTTCTCCATGGCCTTCAGGATGATGTTTTCGAGCACCGGATCGATGTCGGGATTGATTTCGCTCGGTGCCAGCGGGTATTCCTGCACCTGCTTCATAGCTACGCTTACCGCATCGGGAGCGTCAAAGGGTAGCTTGCCCGTGGACGCCTCGTAGAGCACCACGCCGAGCGAGTAGATGTCGCTTGCCGCCGTGAGGTCCTTACCCTGCGCCTGCTCGGGCGAAATGTAATGAGCCGTGCCCAACACCGAAGACGTGCGCGAGTTCATGGAATTCTTCGCACGCGCAATGCCAAAGTCCATGACCTTCACGTTGCCGTCGGGCTGCACCATGATGTTTTGCGGCTTGATGTCGCGATGAATGATGTCTTGATTGTGTGCCACCGACAGCGCCTGGCATACCTGCGACCCGATTTCGGCAACCTTGCGCTGATTGATAGCACCACGTTCGTTGATGGCGGTCTTGAGGTCAGACCCGCGCACGTACTCCATCACAATGTAGTAGGTGCCTTCGTCCTGTCCCCAGTCATACACGTTCACAATGTAGGGACTCTGTAAGTTAGCAGCAGAGGCCGCTTCCTGCTTGAACCGCTGTGTAAACGCCGGATCGGCGGCGTATTGCGGAAGCATCACCTTCACCGCAACCATACGCCCCAAAACCGTATCCTGCGCACGGTACACCTCGGCCATGCCACCGATGCCAATGCGCTCGGTGATTTTGTATCGGCCGCTGAACACTCTGCCTATCATGTTTCCGGTCACGTTTTTGCTCCTTTAGGCTACATGCTGGGCTGCACATTGTTCAACATTACTATGCGAACAATCAGCATACCCTATCTACAGCGCTCCTTGCACGCGCAACGTCTCACTTAACACACTCTGCGCTTTTTGTGCCCCTTCTCCTGTATCGCCCTTCTCGATAACAATGGCCACCACCACGCTTGGATTGTCGGCAGGTGCCATTCCCACAAACCAGCTGTCGCTTCCGTCGGCCTTCTCGGCAGTACCGGTCTTGCCAGCCACTTCGACGCCTTGAATGGCGGCAGCATAGCCGGTGCCGTTTGTCACCACGCCCTTCAATACCTCGCGAACACGCTCGGCCGTGGTTTCGCTCACCGCCTGCATGAGCTTGCTTGGCTGGGTGGTGGAGCTGCGTTCGCCATTTGCGTTATACACGCCGTTCACCAGATACGGCTGCATGATGGCACCGTCGTTCGCGATAGCGCAACCCACCAGAGCCATCTGCATCACTGTGGCATTCGGGCCGCGCTGACCCACCGGCTCGCCCGCAGCCGCCCACGCCGTTCCCCACACCGACATGTTCGCAGGATCGGCCATGAGCGACATAGCCAGCGGCACGTCAAAGGGTATGTTTTCATCGAAGCCGAACGAATCGGCCCCTTCCACGAGCATTTCGGCCCCCATCTGCTCGCCAAGCTGACCAAACACGGTGTTCGACGAATACCAGGTTGCCTGCTCGAGTGTGATGTCGCCGTATGACTCGCCTTCGTAGTTCGATACCTTCGCGCCGCCGATATCCATAGACCCCGGCGAAGCGAACAACGTATCTTCCGAAGCGATGTTGTTCTCGAAAGCGGTTGCCAGCGACACGATCTTAAATGTTGATCCTGGCGCGTAGAGCGTTTGCGTCGCGCGGTTCAGCAGCGTGCCCGAACCGTCGTCGGCACCCGCCCCCGCAGCTTCAAGCAGGCTTTCTATCTGCGCAGCATCGTAGGTGGGAGAAGACGCCATGCCCAACACAGCTCCAGTGGTGGGATCGATTACTACACACGCACCTTTTTCGCCAGCAAGCGCGTTTTGGGCGGCCTGCTGCACGGTTGAGTTAATAGTAAGTTCCACGTCGTTTCCGGCACCACCAATACCAGCAAACGAATTTAGCACGTCGGTCCACGAGGCAAAGCCGCGCTGCCCCTGCAACACGTCGTTTTGCGACGCTTCGATACCCGACGACCCGAAGCGATCGGATGTATACCCAACCACATGAGCCGCCAAATCACCCGACGGATACACGCGATCGTAGGTGCCATCGTCTTGTTGGACGCTTTGTGCGAGCACCACACCATCGTAGGTTGATATCGTGCCGCGCTCGGTTTTCGATTGCTTCACCATCGTATGGTTGTTGCCCGGCATGTCCTGGTACTTCTGCGCGTCGACCACCATAATCATAGTCAGATTCGCAACCAGCAGCGCAAACATGAGCGCAAAGATGATCATCACGTTAGTAAGACGCTTGCCTACCGAAATACGACCAAGCACACTGTCGGAATGCTTGCTGTGCGCCATGGTTGCCATGGCCATTTCGCGACCAACACCTGTGCCGTCGTCGCCGCAACGCATGAGCAAGCCAACGGAAATGAAGCTGGCCAAAAGCGACGAGCCGCCCTGGCTGATGAAGGGCAGCGTTAGACCCGTGAGCGGTATGACCCGCGTTACGCCACCAACAATAATGAACGCCTGCAAGACGATAATAGAGGTGACACCCACCGCAATGAACGAGCTCACGTCGCTTTTCGCGCGCGCCGCAGTCACGCAGCCGCGCACCGCCAAGCACAAGAACAGCAGCAGCACGCCCGCCGCACCTAAAAGCCCGATTTCTTCGGCGATAGAGGCGAAAATAAAGTCGCTTTCCACCACGGGAATTTGATCGGCAAGCCCGTTGCCAATTCCCACACCGAACAGATCGCCGTCGGCAATGGAATAGATGGCCTGCACCAGCTGGTAGCCGGTGTTCTGCGCATCGGCGAAGGGGTCGAGCCACGTTTGCACGCGAATCTGAACGTGATCGAACATCAGATACGCGCCAACACCGCCAATGGCAATGAGCAGCAGGCCGACAACCAGGTAAAACTTCTTACCCGTGGCAACGTAGAGCATGATCAGGAACACGAAGAAGAACACGAGCGCGCTGCCGAGGTCTTTCTCGCCAACCACGATAAGCATTGCCACGCCCCACATAAGCAAAAGCGGTAGCAGCGTGCGAACGTCGGGCAGGTGAAACGGTCCCAACCGCCCCGTAAACACCGAGAGCATCTCGCGGTTTTCGGCAAGGTACCCCGCCAAGAACAAAACGATGACCACCTTGGCTACCTCGCCCGGCTGGAATGAGAAGCCCGCGATATTTAGCCAGATGCGGCTGCCGTAGTTTTCCATGCCTATGACCGGAAGCAGCGGCGAGAGCAGCAACAGTAAGCCAAGCACAATGAGAATAAGCGGGTAGCGCGCCACGTTGTCGAGGTTACGCGATAACGCCATAACCACCACCATGCCGGCGATGGCCACGAACAGCCACAACACCTGGTTCACGGCGAGCTCAGGCGCAAGGCGCGTCACGAAGGCGATGCCGATACCCGACAACGCAAACACGAGCGGCAAAATAGCAGGATCAGCATCGGGCGTGAATCGACGCGCAGCAAGATGAGCCACGCAAAACGACGCCAGCAGCCCAAGCGGCACACCGAGCGTGCTAACGCTTAAGCTTTGCCCCTGGTTGAGAGCCAGCATGGCATACGGAAGCAGCACAACCGGGGCCGCTATGCACAAAAGGACGAGTTCGAGATTGCGCCGCGTCATACCTGGCCCCCTTCCCCGCCTTGAGCCGACGAGTTGTTAGTTGCAGAAGCACCCGATGCGCCATCTGTGGCGTTGGCTTCACTGTTTGCCGCAGTATCTGCGCTGTCTGCTCCGTCCGCCTCGTCCGCTTTCCCCTTGTTTGCCGAAGCCGGCAAGTTCTGCCCCGAGCGCTCGGCTATGTCGCGCTCGTATTCGCTCACCAGCTGTTCTGCAGCTTCGACGCTGTCAACCCGGATTCCCTCTTCTAAGCGATTAGCCACGCCAGGCTGCAAATCACTCACCGACACGTCGGTAGTTCGTTCGAGGCTTGAGAAACTCATGCCCAGCACTTCGTCGGGAAGACCTCGATAAATGGCAACCTTGCCGTTGTCGGCGGCTAGGTAGGCCACCGTGTTAAGGTACGTGTGGCACGCGAACGCCGTTCCCGCGAGAATGGCGGCGAATAGCACCAGCACGAACGCCACGAACACCTTGGTTTTCAGTGCAACTTTCTTGCGCTGCGACTCGGCGAACCCGGTCACGTCGGCCACCACAACCGTTACATTGTCGTAGCCTCCCGCCCCGATGGCTTGATTCACCAGCTGTGCGGCACAGCGCTGCGGGTCGCGCGTGCGTAGCAGCACGGCTTCCATCTCGTGATCTTCGAGCATACCCGACAAACCGTCGGAACACAGCAGCAAACGGTCGCCTGTCTTCACGTTGATCTCGTAGATGTCGGCACACATGTTCGCGTCGCTGCCCAGCGCGCGGGTAATCACCGACCTGCGTGGATGCACGCGCGCCTCTTCGGGCGTGATCTGCCCGCTTTCTATCATGTCGGCCATAAGGCTGTGATCGCGCGTAATCTGCTGCAGCTTTCCGTTATGCAGCAAGTAAGCACGGGAATCGCCAACTTGCGCGATGACCAGGCGTTCACCTTCCATCATAGCAGCCGTGCACGTGGTTCCCATGCCCGCGCGGCCCTGACCTTCACTCGCCGCTTGAATGATGGCGCGATTCGCTTCCTCAACCGCAAACGCAAGCGCTTCGCCGTCGGGATGCTCGGGCGCGAGCCGCGATATGACGTCGACCGCAATCTCGGAGGCCACCTCGCCGGCGGCGTGCCCACCCATGCCATCGGCCACCACATACAGCGGCGGCGCAACGATGAGACTGTCTTCGTTGTGGTCGCGAACGCAGCCGATGTCCGTTCTCGAACCAAACGAAGACACTGGCGCACGGCGGGAGCGCGACGACGAACGCGCGTGCTTGCCCGCCATTACACGTACCTTACCCGAATGGCGACATCGCCAACGTTTACCACGTCGTTGCTCTTGAGCGCCGTCGGCGCGGTTATGAGCTGGCCGTTTACTGCCGTGCCGTTCGTAGAACCTAAGTCCTCAACAAACAGGTTTTGTCCCATCAGGGTAAAACGCGCATGCCTTCCCGAAACGTATGCGGCCCCGATTACGATATCGGCACCAGGATTGCGCCCGACGATGACCGGGCCATGCACGACGATGGACACGCCGCGAAGCTCTTTCGGGCCGCGCTCAACCGATAGCTTCCACGTACGTTCCTTCCTGCGCTGTCCGCGAACGAGACCGATGCCCGTTTTCATGATGGCGAACAGGAACAGGTACAGCAGCGCAACGAACAGCAGCCTGGCTACGAGCAGTACGATGTCTATCACAGCAACGGCCCTTTCCCGTGGTTACGCAGTCGTGTACATGAGGATGGTGGTGCCGATGGTGATGCGATCGCCCAAGACGAGCGGGCTTTTCGCGATGGCGCGGTTGTTGACCATGGTGCCGTTCGTGGAACCGAGGTCGGTTATCACCCACACGCCCGACGGATCGAGCGAAAGCTCGGCATGGCGGCGCGATGCGTTAATGTCGTTGATTTGAATGTCGTTGGCGGATTCGCGACCGATGGTCATATGCGAACCGCGCAGGTCGTACCTTCGGCTGCTGGCCATATCAACCAAGCACGCCGCACGGGCGGGCGGCTCGGGGTTGGCTGGCGCCACCACACCTTGATCGAGCATGACGGTATTCGGCTTGGGCTGCCAATCGGCCGGCACGTTTGACGCAGGCCTATTGACAGCTGCGGCAGCACCGGCGGCAACGCCAGCACCGGCAGCGGCACCGGCGCCAGCAGCGGCAGCGGCACGCGGCGCGGCCGCTTTTCGCGGAGCAGCGCCAGCGCCGCGCGAAGCAACAACGTTTGGAACGCCCTGCGGGAATGGGGCGCTCTGAGCGTCACCGTCGCCGTTGCCCTGATAATCGTCGTAATCGAGACTGTTGAACGTGTACTCGCCATAGTCGATAGAATAGTCAAGCTCTTCTTCAGGCACATAGGGAAGCGGCTCTCTTGCGCCTGCGCGACCATAAGCCCCCTGATCCTGCACAACATCGTCGTAATCATCCGCGTACGCCTGCGGCTGGAACTGCGGTTGCATCTGAGCCGCCTGCGGCTGGAACTGCGGTTGCATCTGAGCCGCCTGCGGCTGGCGCGCCGAGCGAACCTGCTGAACCGGCTGATCGAAACCAGGCTGCGCACCCATGCCGTAGTCACCACCCGCGCCACGCGCGTTGAAACGTTGCGCCGCCGCACCCGGAGCAGCTGCGCGCCCAGCGGGAGCTAGGCCATAGCGCTGCATTTCTTCAGCGCGAAGCTGAGCCACGATAGGAGCCGCCACCATTTCGGCGATGACCTCGAACTTGCCGTGCTTCAGCGCGTCATCAACAACGAAGCGCACCAATGGCTGACCGTCCATAACCATACCTTGCTCGGACGCCTTCGCCGCAAGATAGGTTTCGGTTTCGCCCGCAAGCGTGGGATAGTACCCGAACAGGCGCTGATCGTCGTCGGGATTCACGAGCACGGTATACAGCGTGGGCGCGAACTGCTTGCCCGCGCCAACCATTTTCTCGCGCCGCATCTGCTTCTCGGCCTTTTTCGTAATCTGCACCGGCGAGATGGGAGTTTTGATAACCTTATCGGCAGCGCCTTCGAACGTGTCTTCCATTCTGCCTTCGAACCTGGAAAGAAAACCCATCGTGTTCCCTCGTATCTTCGTTGTTCTTATCATGCGTGCCAGCACAACCTGCGAACCCTTTCGTTCTGGTACGCAGCCCATAACCGACAGGCATGTTTTTTCGTCTACTCTCCGAATGTCCTATTTTGCCATAAACAAAAGCCTCTAGAGAGATGTAACGCAATTGTCACGAAAGAATCGAGCACACGGCACACAAACGAGTGTGCATGGAAGCGCACGAAACAGACGAAGAGCACGCTAAACGTAAGAAACGTATGAGAGGCGGGCCGGGAATGCGCGAACTGAGCGGTGCGCGGGAGGGAAGTGCCCCTTGAGCGGAGACACCTCCCAGACACGCCGACGAAATTCGCTTCCCAGACACACCAGCCAAATGCGCCGACCAAATGCGCTTTAGTCCTTGAATAGTTCGAAACGGCGCATAGCAGATGCGAGCGGTAAGCCGAGCGCATACATTACCACCGCTTCGCCCAAACCGGTGGCAACCACGCCGAACAGGTACATGGGCAGATACATACCGTCAAGCGCTATGGACGTGAATGGAATGGTGTAGTAGCCAAGCCCCTGCAAGATGAGGGGAAGGTACGCGGGAACAATCAGTGCGTTGGCGATAACCGGACCCAACAAGGCAATCTTCGTATTATCGCGGAATTTCCAACACCACAGCGCCCCGATGCAAGTGGCCGCGCTGCCGAACACCACGTCGAGCAGCCCGAGTGCACCGGTTCCGTTGATGGCTAGTGACATTAGGTTTGCCACCACGCATCCCACCGTAAGACCAGGGATGGCCGCTGGGGTGAACAGCGCCACCACACATACCGCCTCCGATATGCGGAATTGCACTGGTCCCCACGCAAGCCCCTGTAACAGCAGCAGCGCTACCAAGGTAGCGGCAGCATAGACCGCTGCGATCACCCCTGCACGGGCAACGTAGGTGGTTCGTTCGTTTTTCATGGGAATCCTCCTGTCTCCGCGCGGGGCATCTGCGCGAAAACACGAGGTTGACAAAAGGGAAGAGACGGGGCACAACCGAACCTCTTCCTTCGTCAACGTTCGTCGTCCGCACGGGTGAACCGCGGGCTATGGGCAACTGATACGATTGCGCGCGCAGGGCCCAACGATGCACGCACAAAGCGGCACTGTCGCGCAGGCAAAAGCCCGCCACAGCAAAACCGCCGCCGCGAAGTATAGCAGAAGCTTTCCTGTAGTTCTGCCACAGCAACTATCAAAGCGCAAGCCTGTGACAATAGGGTCAGGTCATTCTGTATGTGACAATAGGGTCATTCTGTCACATGATTTGCCTAATGTAAGCTACTGAATGCCTGCGTGCCCTAATGCGAGGAAGTTCATAATGAGGGATACCATTGCCTCTTTCTCGTCTGGACGAGACTCCGCAATCATGATGGTGGTGGCCACGAGCGAGTCGTCGCCCACAGTTTTGTTGCCGTTCTCGTACAGCAGACCGTTGCGGTCGAGGAAGTAGAGGAACAGGCTCGCTGCAATACGCTTGTTGCCATCGTGGAACGAGTGGTTCTTCACCACGAAATACAGAAGGTTCGCAGCCTTTTCTTGGACGGACGGATATAGCTCCTGACCGCCGAACGACTGGTAGATGGCTGCGATACTGCTGCGGAAAGAGTCATCCTTCTCCTTCCCGAAGATATCACTCTCACCGGAAAAGCGCAGGCTGTCGATAAGGTCGCGGCACTCGTCGTATTCAAGCACGTAGACGCTCTCTGAGCCCTTGGGTCGACTAAGACGCTGGTGGTCGTAATCATCCAGCAAATCGAGCGCGGGTGCGTAGCTCTTTACGATCTCGAGAATTTGGCTGGCTCCGAGATCGCCGGAAAGTCGCTCCATAACGGAAACCACTTGGGCGAGCTGCTTGAGCCGGCGTTCGTTCTCAGCGCGACCTTCGATGATGTAGCGGCGCAGCACATCAGTCGCCCAGCGGCGAAACTCTATGCCGCGCTGCGACTTCACGCGGTAGCCAACGGAGATGATAACGTCGAGGTTGTAGTATTCGACTCGGCGCTCAACTTGGCGATTGCCCTCGTTTTGAACTGTCGCAAATTTTGCGACAGTTGGGATTGCAGCCTGGTCCAGCTCCTCTTTGAGGGCGTTTGCGATGTGTTTTCCGATGGTCTTAACGTCACGGTCGAACAAAAGCGCCATCTGAGATCGATTAAGCCAAACTTCTTCGTCTCGGGTGTCGACGGTTACGTCCAGTTTCACCTCCCCGTCGGAGGATTCGAAAAGGACAAGGTTCGATGTGCTAGCTACTTCAGACATGCTCGAGTCTCCTTCCTAGTAGAAATGGATAGAAGACGCTCGGCAGACAGGCTTAGCGTAACAGACAGGCGAACAATGAGCGCTTATTCATGGTAGCCGTTGGTAGGCTATGCGACAAGAAGGAATAAAGCGGCTGCTATGACAATAGGATCAGCGTGACAGAATGATTCCCTCAGGGGAAAACTCAAACATTGCAAGTTCGGGATCAAGAAACATCCTGTGCGTTTCCGAATGCAAGTAGGAATTCAGGGCGTCCATAGGAGCGATACCGTACTTCTCGACAATGCGACCGACCACTGCGGCACTGTAGTAACTGTTGATATGTGATTTGACGCTCATTACACATTCACCGCCTCGCAGAACCGGAGCAAATCAATTGCCTTTTGGGTTTTGAACGCATACTGATCTTTGAGATTTTGAGGCATCAGACGTCGTATCGTTTCTTCCTCTGTATACACTTCGACATTGCTTCCATGGTAAAGTCTCGTGTAAAACCCACCTCCTTTGCAAGCGCAACGCACACGTCCGTTTTGTTGTGGTGAATATTATGCGTCAATCGGTGCATGATTCCACGGTACATCGGTGTGCCGTTCCATAACTCATCGGCTCACACCGATACACATTTGCGACTCAGCATCGTCGGGGTTTTCCAGAATCAATCGCGAGGATGCGAAGGACGTCCCTTTGACCCCATCGACGATGAGCAACATCCAGACGTGAAGAGATCTTTCGGATGTGGCCTTATCTTTCAAGGCGCGCGAGGATGGCGCGCACGGACTCATAATCCTCAATTCGCGAGATGGCAAAGCTCTTCTTTCCCGCGTCCTTGAGTGAGGCACCGACGAAATAGCCTTGAGTGCCGTCGATGATGAGGAACCGGTCATGGAAGACCGTCGTGTGGCGGATTTCCAGCTGCGAGTACTGCGCGTTGAAGGTGTCGATGTCGTGCTGGTCGAGGCGCGTGCGCGGGTGGGTCCACACGATGGCGTTCACGCCGTCTGTCTTCTTCGCCAGGATGCTGAGCGTGCTTGTGTCTACGTAGCCGTCGATAAGAACGATCTCGCGCTCGGCTTGATGCACAAGCGATACCAAAAGCTCGAAGGCATCCCATACCTGGCCGTCGAAGAACACCTTCTGCCTTGGAGCCTCGTGTGTGTTCATATAGTCGAACACTCGTTCGAAGCGCTCATCGGCAGTTCTCTGGTACTCAAGCAGCTTTAGCTCTACGCCTCGTACTTGTTCGAACATGGCGGCGTTGCTGGCGATGAAGTGACGCATCTCGACGAAGGCGCGCATTATTCGGATGCTTGTCTGAACAGCAACGGCACTGCGCAAAACCCCTGACAGCATGGCGACACCCTGCTCGGTATAGACGAAGGGCATGTATGTTCTGCCGATCTTCGTTTCATGGTCTTGACCAGCTAAGATGCCAATTTGGCATCTTAGCTGGTCAAGTTCTTCGCGGGTGAGCCGAAATCTGAAATCTTCGGGAAATCGATCTTCATTGCGCTTGGCAGCACGATTGAGCGCCCCTGTTTCAACCTGATACAGCCTCGCTAGGTCGCTGTCGAGCATAACCTGGGTACCGCGCACCGTGTATATAAGATCACGTATAATCGGTTCGTTTGCGGGAACGATCGCAACCGATATGTCTTCTTCCGCCTCCACAGGTTTGACAGATGGGCTTTTCTCTTCTTTTACCATGACTGCCGCCCTTTCGTTCTTGTTCTGGTGAAGCGAATTGTATCAAGTGGGGAAGGCGCTTGTGCGGAAAGAACCTCCCTGTCGGTTTCCTTTCGGCTGACCACACCGAAGCAAACGCAATAGACAGTCGTGGATATAGTAATTCCAAAAGGGTTCGAACAAACAAGCAGGGCAAACCCGCTGAACCCCCAAGAACCTATTGAAGCCAGGTGCTGGCGTGTTTTTTATCGAGCAGCATGTAATTTACTTCGACTCTGCCGTAGCCTCTGCATACAACTTGAACAGATGCGCGACGATTTTTTCTTCGTCGCCGTTGAAGCTGACGCCGTACGCGGCTTCGACTGCTGCGTCGAGAGTTTTGTGTGCTTTGAGTAGATCGGCTGGCATCTTGTCCGGGTCGTAAAGGTTCGCCAACGACAGTTCAGGATATGAAGCACGAACATCGAGAATTGCTTGAGCCGCTTTTTCTATTCGTTGACGCTGCTCCGCTGACGCTGAAGGCCAAACAAAATTGTTATAGACAACCTTGTTTGAATAACGATACCTGTTTTCAAGACGTCCACATACTGTTCTAACCCATGCATTATGGAATTGGCTCATCATTACACCGAAATGATATAGCTCTGCGTCGGGAACAAAGGATCCAGAGTCGCCGCAAATGATATCGGAATCAAGAAAGCCGAGAGGTATATAAATTCTTCGTTCTGAACTATGCCTTGGGATGAAGATATATTGCGTTTCAGGTTGTCTTATCTCGCCGAAAAGCTGCGGCGTGACTGCCAGCTTCTTTGTTGCCTCGCGTGAGCTGGAAGATCTAAACTCCTTAACACGTATTATGCGCTCTTCTATTGGTGAGACCTGACTTCCGAGTTTCGATTTCATTTCTGGTGCTAAGAATTCAACATGGTTTGTAGGTACACTTCGCTTTGTCTTTTAAACGTTGTGTGCCCAAGTCATCGGTGTCATCAGGTGGGTCGTCCTATCCTTCGAACGTGCTTCGGTATGCAGCACTACTGAACATTGGGTATGTTGAATTGACAGTTGACGATGGAATCGATTTGTCCTTTCGTAAGGTAGTAATTACCCAACGGCAGCCCCGTCATTTTCTCTAACTCGTCGATGATGGGTAAGGACTTGGAGATGTTGACGTATTTGCGCTCAGAGACCTCAACTACACGATAGTTGTGGGCAAGTCTCATTATCTCTTCAGTGCAAAAGCGCCCATCTAACACTTTTAGCTGTACGAGCCGCTCAAGCAGCACCGATAGGTAGCAGATAAGAAAATGTCCGGTGATCGATTCGGACTTTTGCAGATACACAGGTCTCGCGTCAAGTTGGGACTTCATCGCCTTAAAGGATTCCTCTATGCGCCAGAGATTATGGTAGGTCGAATAGATATCAGCATCACTCATTGACGCCTCTGAGGTCACGATCATGTTGTAGCCTGCCAGACGGCGTGCTTTCTCGATAGCTGTGTGGTTTAGTGTTGCCACTACCTTTGCATCAGGTTCTTCTCCATTTGAATCAACTGCACTAAAGGTCACAAACTTAGCACTGTCACCATACTCTGACTTTTTGGCCTGCGACAGGCGCAAGCGACGCGCCTTTTCTACCTGCCGGTCAATCTCGGCACGTTGTTTGCGGGCAAGTTTAGGGTTAAATGTAACAACCCTTTTCTCTTCAACTGGAACTGCCTTTTTACCTCCAGAATCTGTAGTGACTTTGTATTCGAAGTCTGCGACACAGGACTTCACCCGGTAGATAATCTCGCCGTCTTTACTTGTGATGTCTAACCAGCCCTCATCAGATAGCACCCACATAAGCTCTGTTGTGGGCAGCTGCTTTACCGACTTTGAGAAGATATAGCCATCACCAGACAAAATGGCATCGCTAACGTTGTCAGCGCAGTTTAGCCCCTTATCAGCTACACGCACGGTACGCCCGTACATATTGTTGCGTCGCTTTGTTTG
>NZ_JAAKEB010000008.1 GCF_011038965.1 Adlercreutzia sp. ZJ141
TAAACTGACGGTATTGCAATGCGCCGCCAGTTTAGGTTTATGTGAAGTATCAAG
The DNA here is from genome assembly GCF_011038965.1 of Adlercreutzia sp. ZJ141. Classification (GTDB taxonomy): domain Bacteria; phylum Actinomycetota; class Coriobacteriia; order Coriobacteriales; family Eggerthellaceae; genus ZJ141. The sequence continues at coordinate 55 of NZ_JAAKEB010000008.1, forward strand.
GGACAAACAGACAGGTTGATCGATTCTATGGGCTATTACTTCGCATAAACTCACGCTTCGCATATGATGACTTTACGCCTATACTTCGGTGTGAACACGATGTGGTACTTGCACATCCACTTCGTGTGCGACAGGCTGTGTGCCTTGTTTGCCAAAACGGCCGCCTTTCCGGGCTGATACGACTTGAACACTTGTATCTTAGCCCCGGTAGGCGGCGTTTTGACGCAAGGGCAAAGCCTTCGATGCGCACCCGCATAGCGGGTGGTTTATTGCCCGCCGCGCTGCGTGCGCCGTGCAGGCTCACGAGCCTGAACAAAAACGTCACGCCCGCAGCTCATGTACTGCGGGCGTGGCGTTTTTCGTCCTATTCGAAATCGTAGAGGTCCTTGGTGGCAACCTTAAAGTCCTCAAACACTTCGGCGGCAATGCTCACGTCGTCCACCAGTTCGAAAGCCGCCGGCTGACCCTCGTCGTCAAGCTCGGTCACCTCAAGGATAATCACTTCCCCGCTGCCAGTCCCCACCTCATCAGCTTCCTCAAACGGGAAAAAGAAACCGTAGCTGCGATCGTTGTGCAGGATGATCCCCAGAAACTCAAGATCAATACAATCACCCTTCTCGTCTTCAAACGTCAGCGTCATGCCCTCCTGAACGGGCGGGCAGTAGTTGGGGGCACTTCCTTCACGCATGGGCATGAGCTCCTTCCCTATCGCTTTGCAGAGCGCTTGGATTTCTTCTTCGCCTTGGAAGACGACTGCTTACTGCTCTGCTCTTTACCATCTGTGGCATCTGCGTCAGACGCGAGTTCGGCAGAAGCCTGATCGATAGGCTGCGGGTTACCGAACGCGAATATGCCAACATTCGTGCCGTAGCGACGGACCAGCTTTGCGTAGCGGGGCTCGCGTGTCTTCCACATGGCATAGAGCGGCGAGGCAACAGCAATAGACGAGTACACGCCCACAGCAAGACCCACCGACATGGCAAGCGCGAAATCTTTCAGCGTCTCGCCGCCGAACAGTAGCATGGCGACCACCGGCACAAGCGATGTGATAGACGTGTTAATGGAGCGCACGAACACCTGGTTCACCGAATGGTTCGCCATAGTCATGAACGTACACTTGATGTCGCCTGACTGCATGTTGTCGTTGATGCGATGGAACACCACCACCGTGTCGTATAGCGAGTAACCCAAGATGGTGAGCAACGCCGCAATGGTGTTCGGCGTAACCTCGCGCCCCACCAGCGCGTACACGCCAATGACAATGATCAGGTCATGCAGCAGCGTTACCACGGCCACAATACCCATCTTGTAATCCCTAAAGCGAATGCCAATGTAGGCAATAATAAGCAGCAGCGACACAACAAACGCAATGAGCGACGAGCGTACCACACTCGCACCCCAGTCAGGACCAATGGTGGACACCTGGAAGTTCTCCGTCGGAACACCCAGCTGCTCGGCAGCGTCGGTCGCGTGTGCCGTCGCTTCTTCGGCATCGGTGGTTGAGGTGCGAACGAGGAAGCCGTTTTCGCCATTCGTCTGCGTCGTTTGAATGACAGCATCGGGCTCGCCAGCCTGTGCCATGGCATCACGCATCTGATCGATGGTAATGTCGCCCGTCTGCGTGAACGTCACCGATGTACCACCCACGAACTCAATACCGAAGTTAAGTCCGCGCACGCCCATAAACGCAATCGACAGCGCCACGAGTACCGCCGATACACTCAAGAGCACCTTGCGCACACCGAGGAAGTTGATATCAAGTTTAATGAAGCGACCTTTGAGCTTGCGCGCGGCTTCAACGGTAAACGATTTCGTGGTGCATGAACCCGGCGTATCCCCCGCCTCGCGCACGGCTTCCTGCACGGCCGCCGCTGCATCCTGGCTCGCCTTGATGTTCCAGAACTTCGTGTGCTTACGCATAACATGCGGCGCAAGCACACGAATCAGTGGCGCCTTAAACAGCAGCATCATAATAATGTCACACATGATGCCAAGCGCCAAGGTAAGGCCAAAGCCCTTTACGCTCGCACTTGCCAAGAAGAACAGCGTAAGCGCCGACACCATGGACACAAGGTCAGCGTCAATGGAGGTCAGAATCGCATGGCGCACGCCTGTCATAGATGCCGCACGAACGCTTCTGCCCATGCGTATTTCCTCACAGAAACGCTCAAGCGTAAGGATGGATGAGTCAGCCGCCATACCAATAGTTAACACGATACCTGCCACACCCGCAAGCGACAGACTAAACAGATCAAAGTGCGAAAGCAACGCCAGAATACCTAAATAGATTACTGCGAACACCACCATGGCCGCCGCTGCGATAAGACCAAGGCCGTTGTAAAAGAACAGCAAATACACTAACACCAGTAAAAGGCCGATGCCAGCAACAACAACACCGCTGCGCAACGCATCCTGACCAAGCGTAGGACCAACCGACTGGCTTTGTTCGTATTCGAAGCTCACCGGCAGCGAACCGCTCTCGAGCACAGCCTGCAGAGCCTGCGCGTCCTCAAGGTCGTAACCACCCGTGATGGACACCTCACCGTTGGGAATCTCGCTCTGTACGGCAGGTGCCGAATGTACCTCACCGTCAAGAATGATAACGATCTTGCCTTTGGTGGGTGCGAGCTCCGCCGTGGCGTCGGCAAACGCCTTTGTGCCCTCAGCATCAAGGCGCAGCGCCACCGCATAGTAGGCCGACGTGTCGGATTCCTTCTCCACGGTCACACGCTCGATGTTCTCACCAGTGATAAGCGGAGTGTAGGTGCCCTCTTCGACCTCCATATACTCGACCGCCGAATCAGTGGCGAAGGTATTACCGAAATCGTCGGTCACCGTTCCACCGGTTACGTAACCGCCCCTGTCAATGGTGGAACGAACAGTCTCATCGGTGAATGAGTCGAGTCGCGCGAACTCGAGCTTGCCTGTACGCCCGATTGCCTCAAGTGCCGCTTCAGTGTCGGATAAACCAGGAATTTGCACGAGAATCTGGTTGTCGCCCTGCACCTGCACTACCGCCTCGGACGCACCAAGCGCGTCCACGCGGCTTTCTATGATAGAGCGGCTGCTTTCCATCTGCTCGTCGGTGATGGCACTACCGTCGGTGCTCTCCGCCGACAATACAACCGACAAGCCGCCTTGGATGTCGAGGCCCTGGTTGATCTTTTCCTGCGGAGGCATGAAGAGCGCCACCGACGCCACTAGCAAGAGCGCGGTTGCCACCAGCAGCCACACATTGCGGCGATCAGTGCCGCCGTCGAGCTTCTTTTTTCCCCGGCTTTTTTGCTTACCCAGCTCAGGCATAACGCTTGCTCCTTGACGCGCATCGGGCGCCCCGCATTTGTGTATCATGCGGAGTGCCCCTTCATCATTTCTCAAACTTGTTTATTATGCCACAACAGTCTGTGAAACGGGTACTTAGTAATCCTTCGCTGCAGGAGATGCCATCCATTCCGCATAGAATTCCTCGTACGCATCGGCGCAGACGGCCTCGCGCGCGCGGCGCATGAGATCAATGAGGTAGTGCAGGTTGTGAATGGACAACAAAATGCCGCCGAGCATTTCACCTTGCTTCACCAGATGACGAATATAGGCGCGTGTGTGGTTGCGACACGTTGGACAGGTGCACTGCGCATCGAGCGGCGTGAAGTCACGCGCGTACTTGGCGTTGCGCATGTTCATGCGGCCCGTGCTGGAAAACGCCGTGCCCATGCGGGCCGTGCGTGTGGGCAGCACGCAGTCGCACATGTCAACTCCTTCGCGCACCGCGCGCACAAGCGTGGTAGGATTGCCCACGCCCATCAGGTAACGCGGACGATCTTCCGGCAAGGCACGGGCGACCTGGCCGAGCGTCTCGAACATAACCTCGTGACTTTCGCCTACCGAATAGCCGCCAATACCGAACCCGCCGAAGCGCCGACCACCGTCCGCCACACTCTCGCACTCAATATCGAGGAGTCGACGTACGCTTTCCATGCGCAGGTCGAGCTCCATGCCACCCTGCACGATGCCGAATAGCGTTTGATCAGGCCGCGTGTGCGCTGATAAGCAGCGGCGCGCCCAGTTCGCCGACAAATCGACAGCGTGCGCCACGAAGTCGCGACTAGCCGGATACGGCGTACACTGGTCGAGCTGCATGATAATGTCGGCACCCAGCTGCTCTTGAATACGCATGTTGTCTTCGGGGGTCCAGCGAACCTTTGCACCGTCGTAGATAGACCGAAACGTCACCCCATCAGCGTCAAGCTTGCGCGTGTCAGCCAGCGAGAATATCTGGAAGCCGCCCGAATCGGTGAGCATAGGGCCATCATAGTTCATAAAGCGATGTACACCACCCGCCTGCGCCACAATATCAGCGCCGGGACGCATAGCCAGGTGATACGTGTTGGCAAGCACCACCTGCGAGTCAAGCTCGCGGAGCTGCTCTACCGTAACACCCTTCACCGTGGCGCTCGTGCCCACCGGCATGAACATAGGCGTGCGAAATTCGCCGTGTGCCGTCTGATACACACCGGCGCGTGCATGCCCGCTAGTTGCGGTAACGGTGTAGTCGAACAATGCCATTATCTACGCCTCCTGCCCGGCCGCATCAGCAACCCACGACGCGCCCGTCCGCGGCGTGTACGAAGCAGCAAACGCCGCCATGACGCGCTGCTCGTCTTCAACAGCAAGCCGGTAGTTCGCTGCAAGTGCAACCTGCGTGTCGGCGGGTGTCACTGCAGCGGGATTGATACCCACAGCGGGATTTACGCACACGGGCAGCGCCTCGGCCCACACAGCGAAATCGGCACGCGTGCCGTGCTTCACGGTTTCGAGCGGGAAAGAAACCGGATCGAGCAGATTGTCGGTAACGATGTACATGTCGCAGCCAAGACCCGCAAATGACATGTCCTCGAGCGTGTTATTGCCCACCATGAGTACGTCTTTACCGGAAAGACCACACGCAGCAAGATTCTCGGCGCAGTAGGCGGGTTTGGGCTTTACCGACGTCGAGTTGTCGTAGGTGGTAATGCGCACGAAATCGTTCGCATCGAGCCCTGCCCATTGCAGGCGCCACACAACAGCACGTGGCGGAAACAGCGGCATCGTGGCAACTATCAGCGGGTAGCCCTTATTCACAAGCGCTCGTACCGCACGGGCAACATTGGGATCGTTTCCACAGGTCGCGCCCAGCTTGCCGAACTCGGTTTCGTAATAATGATCCAAAAGCGCAGCCCAGTTGGCAGCATCGCGATCGACAAACGAGAAGAACGTTTCCCAAAACGCCTGGTCATTCGTTTGATCCGACGGACTTTTTATCATCGCCTTGACACCAGCAGACACCGCCGCCGAAAACGTTTGAGCATCAAACCCGCGAGCAGCCACGAAAGCAGCAAGCGACGTAAAGTACCCTTTAAGGAATTCCTCAATCTCCATCGGCAACAATGTGCCATCTAAATCAAAGAAGATGGCGCGATAGGCGCGTTCGGTTGTTTCCATGCAAGCTCCTTTGCGAGCGCGTCGTGCATTAGCATCATGTTAGTATAGGAAACATGCGTAAACCCATGGAAAACACTACGGAAAAACCCTGCACGGAACGCGTGCTGTTGCATGCATGCTGTGGCCCATGCTCGACCGAGCCAACCCGGCTTTTGCGAACGCGCGGCATCGAGCCGACCATCTTTTTCGCCAATTCAAACATCCACCCAAAAAATGAGTACGAACGCCGCTTAGATACCATTCGCACCTTTGCTGAAGATGAGGGAATCAGCCTGATCGAAGGTTCCTACGACGCGTCAGCTTGGGAGCGCACCGCGGGGCGTGTAGGTGACGCAGCACATGAACGCTTTGGGCTCATCGCCGATGAACACGCCGCCGAATTCGCCCGAACCAAAGACACCGAACGGGCCCACATGAGCAATGTGGCCGTCTCGCGCGACGAGAGCAGCTCGCACGCTAAGGGGCACGATGGAAGACACACTGAGGAGCGTGACGCAACCATCGCAGATTGCTCACGCGCAACGGAAGGCGCAGACGATGTCGGTGGCGCTAACGTGCCCGACATATTCCCCAACCCGCTTGACGACGTGCCAAACGTAGGCGCAACCTCAAGCAGCGCCCGGGAAGCGCGTGCGGCGCGATGCCGAGCGTGCTACCGGATGCGCTTCGAGGAAGCGGCGCACTACGCTGCAGCGCACGGATTCGACGCGCTGGGAACTACGCTATCGGTAAGCCCCTACCAGCACACGCAGATCATCCGCGAAGAGCTTGAACGTGCCGCATCGAGCGCTGGCATACGGGCACTGTTTGAGGACTACCGCCCAAGCTATGATGACACCGTGCGTCGCAGCAAGGACGCGGGCATGTACCGGCAGAACTACTGCGGCTGCCGCTTTTCCGAGGAGGAAGCCCGCGCCGAGCGCACCTACCGCAAGGTCGAGCGGAAAGCGCACCGTATTGCGGAAAAGCTCGCCGAAGCCGAGCAGAAGGCGGCATGTGCAAACGAGCCCTACGTTGATCCTGCCTCCCCCAACGGCGCCTTCGTAGCTGACCCCCTGCCCGCGGAAAGCCTTCCGCGCATACAGATGGAAGCTTCTAACGGAGCGCGTCGCTGCAACTTCAAAGCCTTCGATACCGTAATCGAGCTTATTACCTACGGCAACGCCGCCACGTGCGAACACGCGTTTTTCGATGCAGTTGACGCATGCCGAGCCTTCGAACGACGGCTTTCCCCGTATCTTCCACATTCTGACATTGCACGCCTGAACAAAAGTGCCGGTGAACCGTGTACCATTCACGAACAAACAGCTGAACTGCTGCTCGCGTCAAAGCGCTATTGTGCGAAAAGCAACGGCACGTTCGATATCACCATGGGGCCGGTTATCAGCCTGTGGGATTTTCACACTGGCCTCGTTGCTGACGAGCGTGCGTGCGCACGTGCGCTCGAGCATGTGAACTGGCGCAAACTAAACGTGTTTCGCCTTGGCGGGCAATGGTTTGCCCACCTGGCCGATCCGCATGCATCGGTAAACCTAGGCGGCATCGCGAAAGGCTGGATAGCCGACCGCCTGGCCGACATCATGATGCGAGAAACAGAAGATGTGCAGGGCATAAGCGTGAACCTCGGCGGCAACGTGCTCGTGCGCGGAGACAAACCTGACGGCAGCGCGTGGCGCATCGGTATCCGCGACCCACGCGATACGCGCCGCCTGATAGGCGCTGTGCCCGTGCGCAACATGTCGCTCGTAACCAGCGGCACCTATGAGCGCTGCTTTAAGCGCGATGGCGTGCTGTATCATCACATTTTAAGTACAGAAGACGGCAAGCCCGTGGCCACCGACATCGCTGGAGCAACCGTGGTGGCGCGCGACTCCATAGACGCCGAAGGGTTTTCCACCACGCTCTTAGCACTGGGGTCTGAACGCGCGTCCCAGTTTGCTCAACGCGAGCCTGCAATTATCGCCGCGTTCCTGGTAGGCTTCGACGGCTCTGTCATCTCCATCGAAAAAGACGCGCTTGTTCCAAGCGCGCACCCCACCCCACGTACCGAAAAGGACCCCTTGCGAGCATGAAAACCGAAGACTTCAACTATAACCTGCCCGAAGAGCTGATCGCCCAAGAGCCTACGTCCGTGCGCGACCTGTGCCGCATGCTGGTTATGGATCGCAAAACCGGTGCGCTTAAAGACCACATCTTCCGCGACATCGCAGACTACCTACGCCCTGGTGACCTGCTTGTTGCGAACGAAACCCGCGTCATGCCCGCCCGCTTGCTGGGTACAAAACGCGGCACGGGAGGAGCAGCTGAGGTGTTTCTCTTGCGTCAGCTGTTCGGAGCACAGGCAGCTCACTACGACCCTTCCGCCGACACAAGCGCGGCCGGTTCGAACCAAACCGCCATCTGGGAGGTACTCGTTCGGCCTGGCAAGCGTTTAAAGCCGGGAAGCGGCGCGGTGGTCGACTTTATGAGCGACACAGGAGTCGTGGTGCTGTCGGCAGAGGTGATCGATTGGGCAGCCGGTGCGCAGCGCGGCGAGCGCGTGGCGCGCCTGAGTACACCACTTCCCTCGCTTGACGAAGCTCTACACGCGGTCGGACACACGCCACTGCCGCCCTATATTAAAAACTACGCCGGTGACGAAGAGCTCTACCAAACCGTTTACTCGCGCCGCGAGAGCAGCGCCGCCGCGCCAACTGCCGGATTGCATTTCACACCCGAGCTCATTGATCAGCTGCAGAGAAACGGCGTGCGCTGGGAAACCGTAGAGCTGGAAGTGGGCCTTGACACGTTTCGTGTCATTGACGAGGACGATCCTGAACAGCACGTCATCCACACCGAGTTTTTCCACGTACCACAGCGCACCGTGGACGCCATTGCTGAAACACGCTCGCGCGGCGGACGCGTCGTAGCAGTGGGCACCACCAGCGTACGTAGCTTAGAAAGCGCCTGGGATGCCACTGCGGCCCCGAACGGCACAGCGCGCCCTGCAAGCGTTGCAGCCCGCACAGGATGCGGTGCTGTAACAGCGCGCGAACGCGAGGCAACGAGCCTCTATATTCTGCCCGGGTTTGAATTCAACGTGGTCGACGCTCTCATCACGAACTTCCACGTGCCGAAGAGCACACTCATGATGCTGGTAAGCGCTTTCAGTAGCCGGGAAAACCTGCTTGCCGCCTACGAACACGCCGTGCGCGAGCGATACCGCCTGCTGTCGTTCGGCGACGCCATGTTCATCTGTTAGCGGCAGCTTGAACACGCCGAACACCCGAGCACGCCGAGCACATCGCATACCCGAGCACGACTCTTTCAAGGAGTGCATTCATGAGCACCGAAACGAATATCGACCACGTTGCCTCCGCCATAAGCGCCTTGGCCGACGCCACCACACATACCCCCGACGAAGAGGTCAGCGTGGCAAACGACACCGATCCCTTTGCTCCCGGATCGCTCGGCATGCTGGCCCCCAGCTGGTGGGAGGACGCTGAGGGCACCGTGTCCGGCGAGGCCAGCGCACCCGATGACTCACAGGCGGCGAGTGCGAACAGACCTTCCCCACTCGATGCGACCGATCCGTGGCTTACCCTCGACGAGGCGCTCGAGCGCTTCCTCGATTGGGTATCCCAGCGCGAAATCGAGCTGTGGCCCCATCAGGAAGACGCGTTGATGAACCTAGCGGTGGGCGACCACGTGATCTTAGGAACGCCAACCGGGTCGGGCAAATCGCTCGTCGCGCAGGGGCTGTGCTTTATCGGCATGGCGACAGGCCGGCGTACCTATTACACCGCCCCTATCAAGGCACTCGTTAGCGAGAAGTTCTTCGACATGGTTGACATCTTCGGCCGCGACAACGTGGGCATGATCACAGGCGACTCTACTATTAACACGCAAGCGCCCATTATCTGCTGCACTGCCGAAATCTTAGCGAACCAGGCGCTACGTGAAGGAGAAACGGCTGATGTGGGCTGCGTAGTGATGGACGAGTTTCACTACTATGGCGAACCCGACCGCGGCTGGGCGTGGCAAGTGCCGCTGCTTGCCCTGCCGCGCGCGCAGTTTTTACTGATGAGCGCAACGCTGGGCGACGTGAGCACCATCGCAGCATCGCTTGAGACACGAACAATGCGCCCCGTGGATGTGGTAGCCGACGCGCCACGACCCGTACCACTTTCTTACGAGTACTCACTCACGCCGCTCGAAGGTGCTGTTGAACTCGCACTTCGGCGCGGTGATGCCCCCATCTACGTTGTTCACTTCTCGCAAGATGCCGCCGTAGCAAGCGCGCAGTCGCTCGCCAGCTACGGCGTGGCCACCAAGGAACAGCGCGAGGCGGCGAAAGCCGCCATGAAGGGAACGGCGTTTACCACGGCGTTCGGCAAAATCCTGCGCCGACTCCTGGAATGCGGCGTGGGCGTACACCATGCTGGCATGCTGCCCCGCTACCGCCTGCTGGTGGAAAAACTGGCACAACAGGGGCTGCTTCCCGTTATCTGCGGGACCGACACGCTGGGTGTGGGTATCAACGTGCCCATTCACACGGTGTTGCTCACGCAGCTGACGAAGTACGACGGCTACAAAATGCGCCGACTGCGCGCACGCGAGTTCCATCAGATTGCCGGACGCGCCGGACGCAGCGGATTCGACACCGAGGGCCTGGTAATCGCCGAAGCACCTGAACATGAGATAGAAAACGCCAAGTTGGTGGCAAAGGCCGCAGGCGATCCGAAAAAGCTGCGCAAGATAAAGAAGAAGAAACCACCCGAGGGTTTCGTGGCCTGGAACGAGCAAACGTTCACTCGCCTGCGCGAGTCATCTCCTGAAAAGCTAACACCGCGCATGCGTATCACCCATTCCATAGTACTGGCCGTGATATCACGTGGAGGCGACGCACACGCCAACGTTTGCGAGCTTATCGAGCTCTCCGCCCAAACCGACGAGCAGAAAGTGAAGTTGCTCGCGCGCACCGATGAGATTTTCACCACACTCATCGACACCGGCGTGGTGGAGCGCATGGTGGACGAAAACGGTGCTGTTGAATACGTAACCACGGTCGATGTGCCAGATGACTTTGCACTCGATCAACCACTGTCGCCCTTCATGCTGGCAGCCTTGGAGCTGCTCGACCCCGAAAGCGAAACCTATGCGCTCGACGTAATATCGCTCGCAGAGGCCACACTGGAAAACCCCCGTCAGGTGCTGCGTGCCCAAGAGCGCGCTGCCCGGGAGGCAGCCATGGCCGAGATGAAAGCCGACGGCATCGAATACGAAGAACGGATGGAGCGACTGGCCGAAATAACCTATCCCCGTCCGCTCGAAGAGCTCTTGAACGCAGCATTTGCGGAATACTGCCGTGCCGTGCCATGGGCACGCGATCACGAACTAGCGCCGAAGAGCGTGCTTCGCGACATGCTGGAAACCGCATCGGACTTCAAAACCTACGTGGGCCGCTATAACATCGCGCGCTCGGAAGGCACGTTGCTCCGCTATTTGTCGGACGCCTACCGCGTACTCGACCGAACCATCCCACCAAGCGCACGCGACGAGCGCCTGCAAGACGTGATCGCATGGCTGCGCTTCATCGTGCACACCACCGATTCGAGCTTGGTAGACGAATGGGAATCGGCCGGCATGCAGCTGCCATCGGATGCATGCGTGCCGCAATTGGCCGACGAAGTGGTTGCCGACCGTCATGGCCTTACCGTGCTGGTGAGAAATGCGCTGTTCGCGCGCATTCGGCTCGCAGCAGCGGATCGCGCGGACAGGCTCGGCGAGCTCGATGGCGAATGGGGATTCGGAGCGCGCTTGTGGCGTGAAGCGCTCGATGCGTACTACAGCGAACACGAAGACGTACTACTCGATGCCAATGCTCGATCGTCGAAGTTTTTCGTGCTCGACGAATCGCCTGAGAAGAGCGAGCACACTTGGCTTGTTCGGCAGATATTTTGCGACCCTGAAGGCGACTGCGATTTCGCCATAGCGGCCCGCGTCGACCTAGACGCAACACAGGAGCAAGGCGAAGTAGTGTTCTCGCGCTACCGCGTAGGGTTCGCGGAAGACCTCGCCGAATAGGTGGCGCGAAACAACAGGTCAACGCCAATCGCACAACCACGCTATAGGCGCAGATCGCTCGGTGCGCCCGCACCATACCCAATGAAGAAAGCGGCTTCCGCCTTGTGCGGAAGCCGCTCTGCGTGTGTGCGATAAAAACCGCTTACAGCTTCGTTACGTTGCTCGCCTGAAGCTTGCCGTTCTGCCCCTCAGTCACATCAAAGGAAACGGCCTGACCCTCGTCGAGCGTCCTAAAACCATCCATCTTGATCTCGCTGAAGTGGACGAACAGATCCTCGCCGTCTTTCTGGGAGATGAATCCGTAGCCTTTTTCGGGGTTAAACCACTTGACAGTACCTTCCGCCATTTCAAATCCTCTTTCCTCTCCCCAGCGACCCGGGGAGGTATTGCTGCGTGCTGCATGGCGACAGCACTCACCCTCACCTCGAGGGTACGCATTCACTATACGCTATTCCATCCCAAAAACCATTTGGAAAAAACCAGAATGCCTTCTTTGGCTGTGCCCCACACAGAAAGCCCTTGAGAAATGTGTGCATTTGGTTGACGGCCTCTGCTCCTGCAGATCAACGACTACTCTTCGGCACCACATACTTCGTCAATCAGCTTGTTAACGCTACTCTCGCCAAGCTCGAACCCGTACGCTTCCGCAATCGCATACGCCTGCCCCGACCGCACAGCGGCAAGCGCGTGATCTCCAGCCTCACACAAGTAACGGGCCTCAAGCAAAAGTCCACGCGCCACATAGCCTGTCACCTGCGGATCAACCCCCGACACCTTCATGACCGCCGCAATCGACTCGGGAGCAAGCGACAGCAGAACCGCAGCGTCGATGTCGGTCGCTTCACCAATGGCAGTCTCAAGCGATTCGGCAGCCCGCTTCGGATCGCGCTCGTCAGTCGACACGCGCATGCTGCGGGCTATCGCCGCAAAGAACTGCGTGATCAAACGCATCAGGTAATCTTGCTCGAACATACTACTCCCCCTGCCGCGCAATTCCCAAATGGTCGTAGGCTCGATCCGTAGCCTGACGGCCCTTCGGCGTGCGGATCATCAGACCCTGCTGCATGAGATACGGCTCGTATACATCCTCCAGCGTGTCGGTACTTTCCGACAGTGCTGAAGCTAGCGTGGTTAGGCCAACTGGCCTCCCTCCGAACTGCACGCACAAGAGCTCGAGCACGCGATTGTCCATGGCGTCAAGCCCTAACGAGTCAACTTCGAAAAAGCTTAAGGCTAAAGCGGCCACATCTTCGTCAATAACACCGTCACCACGAACCTGCGCCCAATCGCGTACGCGCTTCAGCAGGCGATTTGCTAAACGCGGCGTCCCGCGACTTCTGCGTGCAATCTCAAGTGCACCGCTTTCACAAATGGGCACATCAAGAATAGAGGCAGAACGCAGCACGATGTCGGCCAACTCTTCGGGTTCGTAGTACTGCAAGCGAAACACAATGCCAAAACGATCGCGTAACGGCCCGGTGAGCAAACCCGTACGCGTGGTTGCTCCAATCAGCGTAAACCGAGGAAGGTCGATTCTGATAGAACGGGCAGCGGGCCCCTTGCCCACTACGATGTCGAGTGCGAAGTCCTCAAGTGCGGGATACAGCACCTCTTCCACCATGCGGTTCATACGGTGTATTTCGTCGATGAACAGCACATCGCCCTCTTCGAGGTTTGTGAGTATCGCAGCAAGATCACCCGTACGTTCAATAGCAGGGCCGCTGGTGGTGCGAATGTTTGACCCCATTTCGTTGGCGACAACGGTGGCAAGCGTGGTTTTGCCCAACCCCGGAGGTCCGGAGAACAGGATATGGTCGGCTACATCACCGCGCTCCTTTGCAGCTTCGATAAGGATAGACAGCGACTCCTTGATCTTCGTCTGTCCCAAATAGTCGCCCAAGCGCTTCGGGCGCAAACTGCGATCAAACGCCAGATCGTTTTCCTGTAATTCGGCCGACACGATACGCGAGCAGGCGGCAGTTGCGTTGTCCTGCACCCCACCGCCGATGGGCGCGCAAGCGCTTTGCGCCTCGAACACCATGCCTTCTATCTCAACGCCATGCTCTGTCATAGCCTCAACTTCTAACATCAACCGAACCGATTACAGCCAATTATGCACCGCACTACCTTACCCGCACGCTATTCCATGAGGAACCCAGAGGATGTGCGCAGCACAGCACATGTACCACTTCGGATGCGCGCAGCGCACCACAATACACCTACTACTTCGAGCCGAGTCGCTTAAGCGCGTACCGCACAAGCGCACCCTCGTCTGCATCGTGCGGTGCGCCTTTGAGCGCAAGCTCGGCTTCTGCCGAACTGAAGCCCATTGACAACAGCGCCTCACCTGCCGAACGCATCGAGACATCAGCATCATCCGAGCCATCCGCAGCATCGGATTCGCCAAACAGACTCTCTTCTACCTGATCAAACGAGCCTTTCAACTCCAAGATAATGCGAGATGCCGTTTTTTTGCCCACGCCGGGAATGCGTTGCACAGCGGCAACATCCTGCGCCGATATAGCCCTTGCCAGCTGGGCGGGAGAGTAGAGCGACAATGCGGCGAGCGCCATTTTCGGCCCAATACCAGAAACGCTGATAAGCTTGCCAAAGAGTGCCTTTTCCTCAAGCGACAAAAAACCAAACAATGACGCGCCATCATCGCGCACCTGCAAATGCGTATGAATCAAGATGGCATTCCCCTTATCGGGAAGCTTCGCAAGCGCCGACTGACTCATGTTTACCTCGTAGCCAACGCCGGCAACGTCGATATAGGCGCACGTTGAACCTTTCCCCGCCACCATACCGTTCAGAAACGCAATCATTGTTTGCTATGCACCTTTCCAACTTGAATACTGTTCCTGCCTCACATGATCGCGCGCAAGTGCCCGAGCAACAGCAGCATCGAAGCCAGCCGCCGACCCTTCATCGCACGGCTCGCATACGCCCGCATGCGTCGTGTAGCAGATGGCTGCCGCCAACGCGTCGGCCGCATGATCGGGCCGGGGTACGCCATCCAAGCCGAGCAACTGTCGAACCATGTATTGCACCTGTTCCTTCTCGGCTGAACCCGTGCCCACTACGGCCAGTTTGATCTGCCGCGGCGTGAACTCTCCCACGTCGATGCCCCCTTCAGCACACGCCACCAACGCCGCACCGCGTGCCTGACCAGTAGCAAACGCAGCCGTAATGTTCTGGCCGAACCACACCGTTTCTATCCCCACACATGACGGGGAAAAGCGATCGATAACGGCACCCACTTGCTCGTGGATCTTTTGTAAGCGGCGCGCAAGCGGCATGCCCGCATCAGTTGACACGCACCCGTAAGCAACGCACGACAGCCGCGGCCCTTCTTGGCGCACGACACCCCACCCCGTATTTGCCAAGCCGGGATCAATACCGAGCACCGTTCGTAGCGCTTGAGCCATGCCATCCTTTCCGTGCACTGAAACGCAATGTGTTATTCATTTTACAAACGTTTGTTCGCTTATGATAACACACTTTGCCCGATCAGAACGAAAACCTACCGATCCTTTCTCGCTTATCCTGCCCTTACCCCGCGCAAGCAACGGCGCCAGCGAGCACCAGGCCTTCTTCGTCGTAGAGTACGACCGCCTGACCGTAAGCACATGCTCGCTGTGGCTTATCGAACACGACCCGCAGCATATCACCCGTCACTTCAGCAATCGCCGGCTGAGGTTCTTGTCGATAGCTTGTCTTACACATCACCCGAACCGCACCGTCAAAATGTGGCACGGCAACGTAGTTCACGTCGCACGCCGTTACCGTACGAGAAAGCAGCTCATCGGAAAAGCCAATGATCAGCTGGTTCTTTTCGACACTCTTACCAATCACGTAATACGGCTCGCTCGCTGCGATGCCAATACCCTTGCGTTGGCCGATCGTGTAGCGCAGCAAGCCTGCATGTCGACCACGCACAACTCCCTGCGTATCAACAATGTCGCCCACATCGCAGCACGAGCCCCGTTGCCGTTCGATGAAGCCTACGTAATCACCATCTGCGACAAAGCAGATGTCTTGACTCTCGGCCTTTTCCGCTGTTGCAAACCCAGCCTGTTCAGCAACAGCTCTCACAGTCGCTTTGTCCAGGTCACCTAAGGGAAATAGCATGTGCGCTAGCTGGTCTTGCGTGACGTTAGCCAACACGTAGCTTTGGTCTTTGCTCGTGTCACATGCCCGCCGAAGCGCGAACCGACCCGTTTCGGCGCAGAACTCGCGACGGACGTAGTGACCTGTGGCAACGTAGTCGAACCCGAGCTCGCGCCGACGCTGCTGCAATGCCTCGAACTTCAGGTACCGGTTGCAGTCGATGCAGGGATTCGGCGTGCATCCCGACAAGTAGCCATCACAGAAACGGTCAATCACCTGACTACGGAATCGGGCACAGTAATTGAATGTGTGATGTGGAATTCCCAAACGGCGGCATACCTGCTTGGCATCCTGCACGTCGTCAAGCGAGCAGCAGCTCACCTCGGAGTCTGCATCCAAGCCCGCCATACCTTCCCCATCAAACAGGCGCATGGTAACGCCTGCTGCTTCGTACCCCGCGTCACACACGAGCTTTGCCGCAACAGAGCTGTCAACCCCACCGCTCATGGCAACCATCACCTTGCCCAACCCTGAGTCGCCTAAGCTGCCCGGAGTACCCGTGGTATCCAAAGCACCGCATCCATCCAACTGCATTACCGTCACCTCCCCTGCTTTTTCCTTGAGTCAGCCACCGCAACAGCCGCGGCCACCGCAACAGCCGAGCACGAAAGAAGGCTGCAGCCCTGTAAAGCCACAGCCTTCCGATACGTACGCATTTAAACCGCGCGCTTACTCGTCAAGCGCAGCAGCAATCTCATCGGTGATATCCATGGTGTGATACACGTTCTGTAGATCTTCAAGCTCTTCCAGCTTGTCAATCAGGCGGAACACTTTCTTCGCCTCATCAACGGAAACCACCGTAGGCGTGGTCGCCTCCATGGTGAGCTCAGCGCCCTTTACCTCAACGCCCTGCTCTTCAAGACCCTTCTTCACCGCCATCAGATCGGCAGGCGCGGTGTAGACCACCCATTCATCCTCGGCGTCATCGTAGTCGTCGCCGCCAGCCTCGGCGACCGCCATCATGAACTCTTCTTCATCGGCAGCGGCACCGTTCGGTTTCATCGGGTTCTTCTTATCGCCCGTTTCAACCTCTTTGGCGACTACCACCTGACCCTTGCGCTCGAACATGTACGACACCGAGCCAGACGTACCCAGATTGCCGCCATGATGGTTAAATGCAGCGCGCACGTCGGCGGCAGTGCGGTTGCGGTTGTCGGTTAGCGCCTCACAATACACAGCAATGCCGCAAGGGCCGTAGCCCTCGTAGACGACCGTTTCGTAATTGGCGGCATCCTTGCCCGACCCGAACGCCTTGTCAATGGCCGTTTTAATCTTGTCCTTGGGCATGGACTGAGCCTTTGCCTTTTCGATAGCCGCGGCAAGGGAAGCGTTGTTTTCGGGATTCGGGTCGCCGCCCTCTTTCGCAGCTACGGTGATGTTGCGAGCCAGCTTAGAGAACAAGGCCGAACGCTTAGCGTCCTGAGCAGCCTTGCGATGCTTCGTGGTTGCCCACTTAGAATGTCCAGACATGTACGACGTCCCTTCAGAATTACTGTAATACCAGCCGAGCATGATACCACAGACAGAAAAACTCCCTGTTGGCATTCGTAGAGTCTTCATCAAACACGGTTCCAAACGCAACCCCGCGCGTCCGATAAGTCACCACGAAACAACTCGGCAACCCATAAATTCATAAGGTACGCTAGACTTGCTCAACGAGGGAGGAACCCGTGCAGAAGTGCGCGGTACATGGGAAAGGATCGGTGGCAGCTTATGCCAGAAGGGTTCGCAAGTATTATCCAACAGATGGCCGTACTGTTCTCGATCATTGCCGTTGGCTACATCGCGAACAAGACGGGGCTTATGGGGCGCGAATTCGATAAGCACATATCGAAGCTGGTGTTAAACGTATCGCTTCCCGCTATGATTTTGGCTTCAGTGCTCGATGTTAGCGAGATTCCTTCCCGATCCGACATTCTGACCACCGTCGTCCTAGCGTTTTTCGCATACCTCGTGCTTATCGCCATTGCGTTTATCTTCTGCTTTGTTGCGCGTTGTCGCAAGGGGATGCGTGGCGTATATCGTTTCATGCTCGTGTTCGGCAACACGGGCTTTCTAGGGTTTCCCGTGGTGGCTGCTATCTTCGGCAACGAGGCGATCATTTATGCCTCTATTTGCAACCTGCCCTTCAATCTGCTGGTATTTACCATAGGAGCTTGGTTCATCTCGTCGGACAGCGAAGAAGCGACGCCGGTTCGTGTGAGCGTGCGCACGTTTGCCACGCCCGCTCTCATCGCGTGTCTTGCCACCATCGCATTCGCACTCGCAGGCGTGTGTGCCGTGCCCTTCGCAGGCCCCGCTTTGAGCACGCTTGGTAGTTTCACCACACCCGCCGCCATGCTCATCGTGGGATCAGCTATGGCAAACATGCCCGTGCGTGACCTGCTCGGTAACCCCCGGCTATTCGCTATGGCCGTCGTGCGACTGCTGGTTACCCCGGCCATCATTTATCTGACGCTCCATGCCTTTGTGAGCAATGCCGTGTTGCTAGGCGTTTTGGTGGTGACATGCGGCATGCCAGTGGCAACCAACGGCACTATGCTCTGCTACGAATACGGTGGCAACAGCAAGGTTATGGCGCAGGGAACGTTCATCACCACAGTGGCGTCGCTCGTTAGCGTACCGCTGCTAGTGTTGCTTTTGGGGTAGGGAAAGAAGACGCCAGGTCCGACGTATCGTGCGGCAAGAACACTGCGGCAAGCGCGCTACGGCAAAAGTGTTACGGCAAAAGCCCCTTACGGCAAAAGCCCCATGGTTTCCAGTACGAAGTAACCAAGCACAAGCGCGCCTACCACAATACGATACCAACCAAACACCGTGAAGTCGTTCTTTTTGATGTAACCCATAAGGAACTTAATCGACACCACCGACATCACGAAAGCGGTGACAACACCCACCACCAACACGACGACTTCCGTAGTGGTCATGGCGATTCCCGCCAGCACGAACTTGACAGCCTTCAGGCATCCCCACCCAAACATAACAGGAATAGCCAAGAAGAACGTGAACTCGGCCGCCGCCGTGCGCGAGCAGCCACACAACATGCCACCGATGATGGTGGAGCCGCTGCGGCTGGTTCCAGGGATAATGGCGAGCACTTGAAAAAGACCAATCTTGAGTGCGGTCTTCCAATCGATGTCATCGACAGTGGCAACCTTGAACAGCTGCCGCTCGGCCGCCGCTTCAAGTTCGACGTCCGACATTACTACAGGATCACCGATGCGTGCATGCTTGCCGCGCGGACGCGTCATGCTTTGGGCTTCGGCGAAAAGCATCGACTTTGCCTCGTTTAAGCGACGGCGATTGCGGCGCTCAAGCACAATGAAGACAACACCGTACAGCACAAGCATAGCCGCCACAGTCACCTTGTTGTAGAAATGCTCGTTCACCCAATCGTCCAGCGCGAAACCAAAAACGGCGGCAGGAATACAGCCAACCACCACCATGCCCCACAGCCGCCAGGTACTGCGACGCTCATCAGGCGTCTTACGCGGACTAAACGGGTTGAGCTTATGGAAGTACAAAATGAGTACCGCCATAATGGCACCCAACTGGATAACCACCAGAAACAGCGCCAGAAACTCATCAGACACCTGCAGCTTCACGAACTCGTCAACCAAGATCATATGCCCGGTCGATGAAATGGGAAGCCACTCGGTAATACCCTCAACAATGCCGATGAGCATCGATTTCAATGCTTCGATAATCATAGTCGCGCACCTTTGCGATCGGTTTTAAGCGAAAACACTCACGCAGTATACCAATGCTCGCTTACAAGCCGCCGCCCATGCGAGCGAAACGCTGCGTTTATCCGCATTCCTTGCGTATTCTTCTTTCCCTGGCTCTTCCTCTGCCACCTTCCTTCTCTGGTCATTTCTCTTCCTCCGGATCATCCCCTTTTCCCTTGACTTTTCCCTTCTTCCCCTCCCCTTCTTTTCCCTTCTCGTTTACTCCCCGTGCATTTTCAAAATGACGAATTCTCATGCGCCATTTCGTGCGCAGACGGCGAAGTGCGCGGTATTATGCGCTGCAACAGGTAACTCCGATTAAGAAAGCGACGTGAAACCGGCATGGAAAACGCGATCCGTGCAACCAACAACAGCCGTGCAGGATTCGCCGTAGCGACCATAACCTTCGTGGTTGCTTTCGTGAGCAGCAACGTTCCCGTACCCCTGTACGCAACCATTCAGGCGGCCAACCCCTCCATCACCGACGCGCACGTGTCGCTAACTATGTTCACCTATCTTCTGGGCGTGACAGTGATGCTACTGTTCTCGGGCAGACTGTCCGATGCCATCGGCCGAAAAGCGCCCACCGTGGCCTGCATGCTGTTCGGAGCTATCGGCTGCGCAATGTTCCTGCGCATCGATGGGGCCGTATCGCTACTGACAGCTCGACTGATGCAAGGCATCGCCTGCGGGCTTGCCATGGGACCGGTAAGCGCGCTGATTATCGACTTAGCTGACGAACGACACGAGGCATTGGCGCGCACCATCGTCGGCACGTTCGCCATGCTGGGCGTATCAATCGGCTCGGTAAGCATCGGACTGTGGAACTTGGTGGTGACTGACTACGCTCCTGTACTGATTGCCGTCATCGTGCTGCAGGTTATCTGTGCGGCAGCCGTGCTCGTGGTACCCGAGACAGTGCCAAAAGACGAGCGGATCCCCTTGGCAAGCGTCGTGCGCGCTCCTATTTCTATCCCCAAGAACGTACGATCGGTGTTTCCCGTAGCCGCCATCGCATACGTGTCGGCATGGGGCATGGGAACCTATTACCAGGCGTTTAGCTCACTAGTCGCAGCTGACACATTCGGTAATATGAGCACATTGCTCGCGGCGATAGTCCTGTCGCTTGCCATGTGCCCAAGCTGCTTGGGTGGCCCTCTTGAAGCCCGTCTGCCGAAGGGAGTATCGCTTCGGGTTGGCATGTGGCTGTTTTTGGCATCGACCATTGCCATGTGCGTTTTCATGAGCACGACAATGCTCGTGCCGTTTTTGGCGTCGGTAGGCGTGTTCAGCTTGTCAATGGGAATCTCTCTGTCAGGCAGCTTGCGCATCCTGTTCGCCGCCGATCCTCATACGGGCAGCGCGTCGATCATATCGTCCATCAACTTGGCGGCATACGTGGGGTGCAGCGTGCTTAACGCCGGCATGAGCGCGATCGTGAACGACATCGGACTCTTCGGCACGCTGCTCGCAGTGTCGGCGCTCTGTGTAGCAAGCGTGTTTATGTGCGTGTTCTTGAGTAAGCGGATGGAGAAGCGCGAGCAGCAAGTGGCGGCAAGCGTCAGCGGGCATGCGGCGTAGCGAAAGCCGCAGGCGAGCATGCTGGTTGCGGCAGGCGACCGCGAGCGCGCAGGTTATGGCAACAGGAACTGTGAGCGTGCGGCAAGCGCTAGCGAGTAAACCTGACGTCACACACCGACAGATGGTCTGCGCATTTCCGTGCCTTCCCGTATATTTCCGCGCCCTCTTTTCCGTATTTGTGTAAGATGGTCACGTTTGAATTATCTTGTTCCGCAGCAACCGAAGGAGCATTTCGTGGCCAGCACAGCACCCGATCAGAAAGTACTCGTTTTCGACTTCGGAGCCCAATACGGACAGCTCATCGCGCGGCGCGTGCGCGATCTGGGCGTATACTCGGAAATCGTTGCGTGCGACACCACCGCCGACGAAGTGCGCGCGGCGGCACCAGCGGCTATCATCTTAAGCGGCGGCCCGGCGAGCGTGTACGCCGAAGACGCCCCGCAAATCGACCCCGACGTGCTGGCACTCGGCATACCCGTGCTGGGATTTTGCTACGGACAACAGATTATGGCCGCGACGCTCGGCGGCAAAGTAGGCAAAACCGAGAAGGGCGAGTACGGCCCCGCGCCACTGTTCCGCTGCGCGGGTTCAGCGCTCTACGAAGGCACACCCGAGAAGCAGACAGTATGGATGAGCCATCGCGACGCCGTAACCGAAGCACCTGCAGGCTTCGTAGTAACAGCTACGACCGATGTGTGTCCGGTGGCTTCAATGGAATGCGCTGAGCGCAAGCTGTACGCCACACAGTTCCACCCCGAAGTGCGCCATACGCCGCATGGTAACAAGCTGCTGGAGAATTTCCTCTTCGGCATCTGCGGTCTTGAGCGAAACTGGAGCATGGATTCCATCATCGAGGACAGCGTAACAGCCATCCACGAGCGCGTGGGAGAAGGCCGCGTGATTCTAGGGCTTTCGGGCGGTGTTGATTCAAGTGTGGTAGCCGCGCTGTGTGCCCGCGCCATTGGCAAGCAGTTGACCTGCGTGTTCGTAAATCACGGACTGTTGCGCAAGAACGAGCCCGAAGAGGTTGAAGCGGTGTTTACCGAGCAATTCGACGTGGATTTCGTACACGTGCACGCCGAAGAGCGCTACACACAGCTGCTGGCGGGCGTATGCGATCCGGAAGAAAAACGCCGGATCATTGGTACGCAGTTTTGGAACGAGTTCTTCGCCGTAGCAAAGAACCTTGCTGAAGACGGCAGGCCGGTGAAGTTTTTGGCGCAAGGCACTATCTACCCCGACATCATCGAAAGCGGCGCGCGCAAGACCGGCGGCAAAGCGTCTACTATCAAGAGTCACCACAACCTGATCCCGTTCCCCGAGGGTGTTCATTTCGATCTCATTGAACCGCTAGACCACTTCTTTAAAGACGAGGTGCGCGCACTCGGCACAGCGCTTGGGCTTCCCGATCACATCGTGCAGCGTCAGCCGTTCCCTGGCCCGGGTTTGGCCATCCGCATCATTGGCGAGGTGACGCCCGAAAAGCTGGAAATCTTGAAGAGCGCCGATGCTATTGTGCGTGAAGAACTGGACGCATACAATAAACAGCTGTTTGCCCAGATGGGCGCGCGTGGTGGCGAGGTGAGGCGCGAAGCGGCGGGCGGCCCCGAAGTGGAGCGCCCCGTATGGCAGTATTTCGCCGTGCTGCCCGATATTCGCAGCGTCGGCGTGATGGGTGACGAGCGCACGTACGCGCGCCCCATTATTTTGCGTGCGGTAGAGAGCACCGATGCCATGACCGCCGACTGGGCACGCCTGCCCTACGACGTGCTCGCGCGCGTGAGTTCGCGTATTGTGGCGGAAGTGCCCGGTGTGAACCGCGTAGTGTACGATATAACGTCGAAACCGCCAAGCACGATCGAGTGGGAATAATCTACTAGCAAAAAGCACCCCGCCTGAACTGGCGTTTCCGCCCGCTGACCTGGGCAATCCTTACAATATATGATAGTCGCGCAGGTCAGGAGAGTGGTGTCATTGCCACCGGGTTGCCACCGTTTTTTGATAAAAATAATAATTTTGCACCGCGCAAGGCGGGCTGGTTGTCAATACCATCTATGTGGAATTTGCGCGCGGTTAGGCACATAAATTAGAGCTTGCGGAATGTCATGCCAATGACCTGATGGCTAGATTAGTTATAAGGTCTATGGAGTAGAATATGTTCGCATAGTGATTGGAGCTGTATGGCTAACGACAGCAAAATGCTCACGAAGTCAAAGAGCAAGATAAACAACGATGAGTTTTATACTCTGTTTGAAGACATAGCGGCTGAACTGCCGAACTATAAGGAGTACCTGAGTGGCAAGCGACTACCCTTCCCATCCTCCTAGGCTGGGAGAGCTCGTGAAAAGGCTCAGGAAGGCCTCGGGAATCACCCAGGAAGAACTTGCCGACGCTGCCGGCGTAAGCGTTTTCTCCGTGAGGAGCTACGAGCAGGGAAAACGCACGCCAACGATGAGCAGCGCGTAGCTATCGCCAAAGCGCTTGGCGTGCCGCCAGAAGTTCTGATCGATTTCGGCATCACCAATCCCAACGAGGCGTTTCATTATCTGATGGAACTTGCGCATATCTATTACATGGCGCCTCAGATGCGCAGCATCGGACCCGTTATTGCGATGGATGAGAATTTGATTGCTATCGGCCTTCCTAAGAGGTCCGACCTAACCAAGCTGCTAGGCGATTGGCACGTTGCCTGGATTGAGTTCCAGGAGACCGGTGACGCCGCAGCTTATCAATATTGGCAGGATCATTACGAGGGATAAGGAGAATCGAAGTGAGAAAAGTGACTTCTGAAGAAACTGCGAACGGAAGCATCCGCATAGTTATAGGGCCTAATGGATATGGAAAGACAACTTACCTCAACGAGGAAAAAGCGAGACGCGAAGAAGCTGGCGAGACCATATTTTTCATTCCATCGGAAATAAAACTTTTGGATGAGGTAAAAGATACCGTTGATTCTTCGCAAACAATGGAGTTTTTGCTTACGGAGCTTCTTGAGACGCCAGAATATCTAGCAAAAAGGGATGCATTGTTTGAGGAAGCCGACAGGATAATCGAGGGCAATGTCTGTCGGATGAATTTGTTGCTTGAAGAGATCCTTCTGCTGAACGGGTCAACTAGGTCAAAAGACTTTATTGCCCCAAACTCAAAACGGGTCGTAAAAAACTTGATTTCCATAGGACAGGATGATGTCAAGAAAAAGATGGGCAGTGGCCAACGGATGCATCTTCTGCTAAAGCTGGCGTCGCAAAGCTGCAGAGATTACATATTTCTAGATGAACCAGAGAAATATTCCCATCCGTCTCTGTTGAACATAACCGCATCCCTCATCAATGATCTCGTGAATAAGGGTAAGCATGTCTATTTAGCAACTCATTCTCCCAAACTCATTTCAATGCTGACTTTTGATTATGCTGATTTGCGTTTGATTAACGATGACACCCATGCTTTGAAGGAAATTCCTTTCGACAGTGCCGTCGAGGAAGCCTCGGTGCATTTCAACGTTGGGGCAATGGAAAAGAAGTTCAAGCGCTATTATACAAGCGGCGCATCCCTAAAAGAGAGTATAGCGAGAAGGCACAACCGGTATTTTATTGAAGCATTGTTTTCAAAACGTATCTATCTCTGCGAAGGCGCAAATGATGAGCTATTAGTCAATGCCGCGCTGCAGAAATTCGGTGGCTACTACGGCGACTATAGCGTGTTTAAGGTGTGGGGTAAAACGAACCTTCCAGTGTTCGCGCAGCTATTTCAGGATTTAGGGATTGACCTGATATGTCTCTTTGATGTCGATGATGAAGCAAAACCTCGGCACAAAGAGGCGAATGCTGCTATTAGAGCAACTGTCCCAGCAGGAAAGATTATTGAAATGACTCCAAATCTCGAGGCCGAAACAGGCTACGTCGGGGAAAAAGCAGACGCTCTTGCTTTGATGGACCATCTTGAGGAGATAGAGCTTGATCATAAGTTCAACCTCTCCGAGATCTAGAGACGAAAAAAGCAATGGGATGAAAGCTGGAATCGTTGGGTGGGATTGCAGCATGATTACCATTTGTGAAATACCAAAGAAAAGCATTCACATTGCAGCGCTGCTGGTTTAAACTGGCTTCAGTGAAACAGTCCCCGTGGACTCTAAGTGAGGCGGGGACAAAGAAGGGTCGTTAGCTTGCTGGCGGCCCTTTGATTTTCATTAGGAGGATGAGTTGAAGGGTTTCAAGACAATTGAGGAGCAGATCGCTCTTCTCGAATCCAGGGGCATGATCGTCGGCAGCGATGCGGCAACAATCCTTCTTCGCGAAAACTACTACGCCGTCATCAACGGTTACAAAGACCCGTTTCTCGACAAAGCAGCAATGCAGTCAAGCGCCGATGACGTGTACCTTGCCGGAACCCGATTCGACTGGCTTTACGGTCTTTTCAAGCTCGACCGAGAACTTCGCCAAATCACCTTCAGCTACCTCATTCAGGCCGAAGCGGCGCTCAAGACAGCCACCGTCTACGCCTTCTGCGACAAGAACCGAGGTATCTCCGATTATCTGGACGAAAGCTCTTTCTGCGAGCCGAAAGACATCCTTGTCCCCAAGGCTTTCAGGAAAAACAAGGTCGCTTTGCATAAAGGAAACCTGCAGCGATTGATGGGAGTCCTCAAGGGCAAACTGGACCCCGATAAACCGCACAGGCCGTTCACAGAGCACTACCTTCAAGCTTACGGAGAGGTTCCGTTGTGGGTGCTCTCTAATGATTTGACCTTCGGCAACATGTCCCACTTCTATCAGCTGATGAAGAGGGGTGAGCAGAACGCTGTTTGCAAGCATCTGTCCGAAACGACGCTTCGAGGGACAAAAGATAAGAGGGTGACGCCCCATGACGTCTTGAGGGCGTACGAGGTTCTGGTTCATTTCAGGAACCTTTGCGCCCACGATGAACGTCTTTACTGCGCTATGAAAGACAACGATACTTACGCAACGATGCTTCGAGTCCTTGAAATCGCTCTTCCGAAAACCACCATTGAGACTATGAAGGGCGAATTACACGACCTTCTTGAGAAATATCAGGATCAGCTGCATGTGATTACGGTGTCTGATTTGCAAACTCAGCTTAGCTTGGATTAGCTTATCTGGGCTAGCTTCCATTTAGTTCCCAAGCACCATAAAGTCGGTAACGCTTGGGGGAAATTGTGCATACTTCGTTTGACTGGTGTAAACATAAGATTCAGCTTATCGCAGTAGAATAGAAGTAGCTTGTGCTTACGCAGCGAGCAATCCTCCACATGCAAACTCGTATAGAAAGTTGCCATTGTAAAACGTCAAGAAGGGCAGAATATGACAGATCGGCAATGGAAAGAACTTGCGAAGTGGTGTTTGGACAACGGACAACGAAAATTAACCAAAGATGAAAAGGAAATAATAAAAGCTGCAATTGATCAAGCGGACAGTTTGGAAGAAATGGCACAAATAGCCTCCCTTAGCTTGATTATTGATTCAAATAGGTAAACGTTTTGATTATTCGCGCTGATTGCTCTCACTGATTTCATATTTGTGCTCACCCATTTGCACCAGTGTGCGCACCCCGCCTAATAATCCGTTTTCACCAATGTGTTTGCTTCCTAGACTTGTTTAGTTTCGCCATCTAGATAAGGAAAGGAAGTGATTTGTATGGCAAAGAAGATAGACGCCAGGCTCGTCCTGGAGCTACTCGGCAAGGGTATGTCGGGAAGGGAGATATCCCGAACCCGACACATCGCACCACAGAGGCGTACGGTATCTCCCGAGAGGACGTTCTGGGAAAAGGCGACCATCTTGCACAAGGAGACATTCCGCACAAACGGCAGGTTCCCTTCCAGGTATTCCCGTCACTACTACGACCTCTACAGGCTGGCGCATTCCAGTGTCAAAGAGAGGGCGCTAAGTGATACGGGGCTCCTTAAGAGCGTAGTTGATTTCAAGATGACGTTTTGTCGGTCGAACGCCGCTCGATATGATCTATGCGCTCCTGGAACGTTGAGGCTTGTACCTCCGGAAATTGCCATGCCTCTGGTTGAGCAAGACTATGCATCCATGCAAAACATGATATTTGGCAGTGCTCCTGATTTCAGTGAACTGATGTCGGGCATTTCGGAGCTTGAATCAGAGATCAATGACCTTGCGTCTGCAGAGGATTAGTTTTATGCGTATATCCGATGCCGATGTTAATTCCTAAGCGCTGTTTCGCAATGTATTGAGCGGTATGGAGTTAATCCTTGAGCACGGGTACGTCAATTCCTGGGCACTCTCATGATCATCCTGCATGGTAAAGACGACCGTGCTTGAGGCCGTACACGTGGGACGCCTCGTGCGCATTGCGCCGAAGAGCTACGAGGACCCGCTCGTAAGACGCGGCGCCTGAGGGTGCGAAGGGGCCTGCGAAAGCGTGCAGCCCTCATTTTCTCGAAGAATCACCAGGTCAGACTAACGGTGCCAATTTGGCACCGTTAGTCTGAACAGTCAGTTTCAACTTGTCGGCGCCATCACGTGAGCATTGCCAACTTGTATACATTTTTGCTAACATTCTGACATGACTCATTTTGATGACATATACGAGATCGCGGCGGACAACTACGGCCTTGTCACCACGGCGCAGGCCGAGGAGGTCGGAGCTACGAGGTCGGAGCTCGCTCGCTGGGCGAGGCTCGGGAAGCTCGATCGGCGGGGGCGCGGGCTGTACCGCATCTTGCAATGGGTTCCGACAGAGTACGACCGCTACGCCGAGGCGGTAGCCCTTGTTGGCGAGGAGGCCTTCCTTGTTGGCGACGCCGTGCTCTCGATGCACGGGCTTGCGCTCGTGAACCCCGCCAAGATCACGGTCGCAACACCTAACCGCACAAGGAAGGCCCTGCCCGAATGGGTGAGCGTCGTCCCAGCAAAGGACGCAGAACAGACGATATATGAGGGTATACCGAGTCAAAGCGTTTATGATGCTCTGGTGGCTTGCAAAGGGCGCGTGATGCCCGAGCGCCTGCTCGACGCCGCGCGCGACGCGAAAGAGCGGGGGCTTGTCAGAGACGACGAGTACAGACGGTTGAGAAAGGAGCTAGCTTGAGCAGGCCAAACAGCCGGAGAAACCTGGACATTGCCATCGAGCGCATCGCCGACGAGGGCGATGCCGTGCGGCTGCGCCGGTCGATGGCAAACGCCATAGTCGCCCAGATGCTCCCAGAGGGCGCGGTCAAGGGCGGAAGCGCGCTCAAGCTCAGGTTCGGGTCTTCCGCAACCAGGTTCTCGAAAGACCTCGACGCCGCGCGGTTGGCGGATATCAAGCAGTACGCGAAGGCGCTGGCGAATTCGCTGGAGGTCGGGTGGAACGGCTTCACGGGGTGACGGAAGAAGGCTCGTCGCGGGCGCACGACCTCGTCGACCTCCAGGTGCAGATCGCCGAGGGTGAGGTCAACTTAGCGGAGACGAGGGTGATCTGCGAAAGGCTCTTCAACTATCGAAAACTTCAAAGCTGGCCGCCCGTTGTGACTAGGGGTGAAGATTGGGAGAGCCTCTATGCTGATGCGGCTTTGGGGCTTCAAGTGCTTCCGACCGTGGATGAGGCGATAGACTGGGCGAATAGGCTCATTGAGAGCATCGATGCGGCGAAGTAGCATACGTAGCTTTTTGTTGTTCACTGTTTACGGGAATATGCCCTGCTCGGAGCTACGGTACCAATTTGGTACCGTAGCCTTTTCGGACAAGCGGGTGTCATCACGAGCGAACCACTTGATGCTATCCGATTGCTATGACATTGGGCGTGAACTCAATCTGAACTCAGCATTTCGCGTTTGTGCTGGTCAGTGTTTTACTCCGCTATGCGGAATTTACTCCTTAGATATTCCAGGGGAGTAAATCTCCGGGAAACGGAAGCCCTCCTTCTGAGCTGTGAACTCAGTTAACGCGAAAGCATAGTAAAATACCAGCTCATGGGGCTGGTATTGATGCTTGGAATTTATTCCGGTGTCGTGCGTCTTGTTAGCTGTTTTGGGTGAGTTCACAACGATACTGTAACATCTGAACACGCATAGGAACGTGCGACACGAGATAGACGAAGTTATACGCATAGCACGGAAATCAAATACCGCGACGATCGAGTGGGAATAGGCGAACACTCATCTGTGAGCTTCTCACCCGATTTACTCCCGAGACGTCGGCTTTTCTCGTTCACGAAGGTGACTAAAATCTGCAAGCCACCGGTAAAATATGTCATTTTGAGTAAGCCCTCCGAAAGCCCGGAGTGCTTACGTTTTCCCAGGTAGGATGCCTAGAGCACTGCTTTTTCCCGCCAGAATAATGTTTCTGGAACAGCTGACGTGCGACAGGAAAAAGCGGTGCGCTCCGTGCGCTCGGTGAAGCCACCAGAAACCATCAACTGAGAATGTGAAAACGACTGAGTTCACGAAACAGTATCACTTTGAACTCACCCCTTTTTCGGGGGTCTGAAAACTGTGTTTCCCCAGGAAAACGGTAGGGAGTAATTTTTTTGGCGATACTGCGATTTTAAGGGGTTCCAAGACCGATTTTGTGTGGTCTGCCACTCGGTTTTACAGTATCGGCTGCCGCGCACGAGCTGCCGAAAAGGCGTCACCTTCGTCTCCACGGCTCTAAGCCTCGGAAACTCCCACACTGGATACGTCGTTGCTTGCCCGCTGTCCAACCTTACTCTGACCTACTCTAACCTGCTCTGCCCGCAGGTTAGAGTCCCCATCTGCGGAAACGAAGCGGCAGCAGCTTGTTGCGTCATTTTACTCTAACCTACTCTGACCTACCGGAGGGTGTAGTACTGTGACGGGTCGTTGGTGCTCGTACCGTGCCAAACAAGCAGACCCTTGTCCACCAGCGACTTGAGCGTTTTGCGTGCTACTTTCACGCTGCGCCCCATGTGGTTCGCCAAACCGGCCACGTTGGCACGACCCCTGCCAAAAACGTACTGCAGCGCCTCGCGCTCATACTCGCTGAGCGTCCCGTAGAGGTCATTACTCACACGATCCCTCAGGTTTTCTTTTTGCCGCTTTGCGCGCGTTTCTATGTTGTTCTTCAAGGTGAGCATGACTGATGCGTTGTTCGGCTCCGTGAATTCCGGCGGATCCAGAAACAAGTCGCGTATCTCGTCGTAAATACGGCCGACGCCCTCATTCAGCTCGCGCACCCAGCCAAACTCGATGAGCGTACGGGCAATGACGGGGTTTCTCGACCAGCGTGTATGTCGCATGTTCTCCACTGTCACCAGGTTGGGAAGCTTGCCGGGACTCTGTATCCCCATGCGGTCGTCGAAGATGGATATGCGGATGTAGTCACCGCTGTATCCGTAATTACGGTACGTTATCGCGTTGAACATCCCTTCGAACCAGCTGAACTCGGGGTATTCGGGGACTTCCTTGAACAGGCCGTCTTCGCCGAGGAACTGGAAGTCGCGCAGCTGCTCGGAGATCATAGCCTTGGCGCCGTCTACCACCTTCGGTATCGGGCCGTCGAATGTGCGGTCCTTCACGATGTTTAGTCTGCGCCCGGTCTCGCGCTTAACGCCGTCGTAGCGCAGCACTCGCACGCGGGCCCACGGCATGAACTGATGGATTATGAAACGGCGTACCGACTCACCGTGAAATCACACACCGATTGGCATGTAATACTCAACTTACGAGGAATTCATGACCGTGCTCGATGGCATTGGCTTGGATTTCACCAGCGCGGTGCGCTCCTTCATCAAGCAGACCGCAAAGGAGCAGAGTCTCCCCTTCAGGCCCTGCCTCGCTGCAACACAGGACGAACCTGAGGACAAATAGCTATATTCGCTAGAGCGTGACATCTTGATGCAAAATCGAATCGACTCATTGGGATGATTTCCCGATGAGTCGATTTTCGTATGCGGTCCCTGTCTACACAAATGCGAGACACTAATGATTCAGCGCGGCTCTTTTGACAGTCTTCACCCCCCTATCGCGCTTCTCTTTTTGCTTCATCGCGTTTACCCACGCTGTATAGATATCTTCGAAATCCCCCGAGGCCGCCTTGCGGCAGAATCCTCGATTGATTTCCAGAATCAAAGGGCCATGACAATCTCTTGCCCTAAGCCCCGAGCCGCATTCGCATGCAAGATGCCCCCTGTATTTGAGATTTCCCGTAGCTTAGGCTAGCAATCTTATTGCAGCCAAGGAGTCATTAACATCAAACAGTTCGCGGTATGCTTCTAAAATACCAAGAGTCCAATGGCTCCTGTCGCCCGAAGATCGCCGCCCCGCACATCATCAGGGCTTCCGTAACCAGGAACACCGCGATATCTGCGGTGATGACGCCTGCAATTTGAAGAAAAGTAACCGCGACAGGGGGAACGACCGAAAGGGCTATTTGCAAATACTTGAAGATCTTGGCTTTGGAGTACAGGCGTCTTTGTGCCGCCAGCAACCTGATGTTGGATTCCTGCTCTTGTCTTGTAATAATCGCCTTACCGTCGTTCAAACGCAATCCCTTCTAGCTATAAATATCCCGCCTGTGGCCAATTTCGATAGCGAGCACCACAAGCTCCTCATCCCTGATCTCGCAGAGCACGCGATAGTCTCCCACGCGGTAGCGCCATTTTCCGGACCTGTTAGCGGTTAGCCCCTTGCCGTGAGCGCGGGGGTCTGAGCAACCATCAATGTTCTTCAGCAGCCAGGCGACGATTACACGCCTGACCCCGGGATCCATCTTCGACAGCTGTTTGTCGGCTTTCTTGGAAAACTCCAGGCGCCACATGCTAGAGGTACTTCTTTGCTATCTCGGCTGCAGAGATGGTTACCGGGTCAGAGTCGAACTCAGCCTTGGCCTCTTCCCAAGCCTTAAGGTCAAGCTCGTCTTCGATTCGCTCCAGCGCAACCTTGCGCATGAACTCGGAAACGGATGTTCCGAACGCAGCAGCGTAATCGGAAATGAGAGCTTTCTCCTCGCTCTCCAGCCTAATTGTCATTGTTGCACTCGCCATCTTAGCCTCCTTAATACATGTAAGACATTGTAGCACAACACCTCGCTGGCAACAAGGATCTCACCCTGACGTAAGTCCAAGAGCCCATCAATAAGACGTAGGGATGGAGGGATGTGACCCAGACAGTTCACTCACATCCCCAACTCCTTTCAAAGGTACTCGGTAGCGCGGCCGAGCACCGCCATATAATCTAATTGAGCTTGATTGGTCTCTCGGGCTTCTTCCTGCCAGAGTAGTATGGACAATAGTCAGGTTTTGCCTTCACGCGATTTCTCACAGTCATCTCGTAAACATGCCCACACTTATCTTTCCACCAGACCTTCTTGATGCTCTTCCTATCTACTAGTGGTCAGTTAAGCATTAGCTCCCTATCCATGTAGCCGACCACGGTGGCACTTGTGTGCACGTGCACTATCTATTGCAGCTCCTCGCTATGTGGCGTGGGCGCTCGGGTTCGCCGACAGGGTGCCCGCCGTCCTCTACGCAGCATTCGAGAAGGCTCCGGCAACCGCTCTAGAGGGGGTGCATGTCAGCACCTACTGTCCCAACGTGCCAACCGTCTCGGCGAAGGGGCTCACCTCGCTTTCCCCGGAAAGCATCGTCGTGCACATGGCGTAGGGCCCGAGCGTGGTGAGATCGTGACAGGGGGTCGCCGAGTGGCTCCCAGACGTCGCCTACGAACTATAGACGCCGCGACTGTGCTCGTGGAACTAGAGGGAAGACCACGCTCAGCCGCCGCCCGGACCGGGTACCTCCTTCAGGGCATGCGACCGGACGTCGCCGACGCCATCATAGAGAAGAGCCCTCCTCACTCGAAGGCGCGTTTCGGTACAGGCACGGCGAAGAGGAACGACGAGAGATGGCAGGTGTCCGACGCTGCCCTGCCCTTCGATCCCCGCGAGATGGAAAGGGTCCTATGACCAGAGAATATGACATCTGTCTTCGATGTTATGGGAGCCACCGAAGAGCTCCGGCTCCCGGTCAGCGAAATTGCCGATCCACTTGAACATGGATGACTCGGATAGCCTGTTCACGCGACACCACTCGGCCACGCTCATGTCGGACGCGAGGTAACGTTCCACCTGCGTCCGCCACTGATCCCTGCTGAATCTATTTGCCATTCGCTTGCTCCAATCTCAATCGATCGGAATATCGCCTAAGGCGGATACTGGTTCCAGACGCTAATCAATTACCGCTAACGATTAACCAGCGCAGTAGGCGCAGCAACGAAACGCAATAGCGGCTGTTTTGCGCTATCGCTGCCGCCGTTACTCCGCCTTACTCCGCCTTACTCCGTCATTTTACGAGTGTATAGTGTTGAGAGGGATCGTTTGGTGCCGTCCCGTGCCAGACGAGGATCTGCTTGTCGACAAGCCCTCGCAAGGTTCTGGTGAAGAGTTTGCTACCCTTACCGGTCCGCTCGGCGAGTCCCTTCGTCGTGACGCGCCCGTGCGCCATGGCAAGCTGCACTGCGGCGATTTCGTACTCGTTGAGTGTCTCAAGCGCATCAACGCCCACGACTTCCTCTAAGCTGCCGCCTCGCCAGAG
This sequence comes from Adlercreutzia sp. ZJ141, assembly GCF_011038965.1. Classification (GTDB taxonomy): domain Bacteria; phylum Actinomycetota; class Coriobacteriia; order Coriobacteriales; family Eggerthellaceae; genus ZJ141. The sequence goes on from NZ_JAAKEB010000008.1 coordinate 33,594, forward strand.
CATGCGGGACGAGATGCTGTTCTCCAGCGTCAGCATCACCGAGGCGTTATTCGGTTCCGAAAACGTCGGAGGGTTCAACAGGTAGGCATCCATATCCTCGTAGATGCGCTCGACGCCCTCGTTGAGCTCCCTCACCCAGACAAGCTCCACGAGCGTCCTTGCGATGACGGGGTTTCGCGACCAGCGCGTGTGGCGGAGGTTCTCCAAGGTAACCAGGTTCGGAAGCTTGCCCGGGCTCTGTATCTCCATGCGGTCGTCGAAGATCGACACACGGATGTAATCGCCGCTGTACCCGTAATTGCGGTGTGAACCTGCTTCCAGAAATGGTTACTTTTACAAAAATCTCCGGAGGCGTAGCGGCCAATATTCGATAAGTGCCAACTGCTGTTTTGGCAGCACGTGGTCCAACACACTCATTGAGAGGCGATACAAGCTGAATGTAGAGTGTAAGCTCACGACAATACGAAACTAATGATGCAATTATGTTAAAGTTGCTTTAATATAATTGCATCATGGAAGTGATAACCGACATAGAAAAGCTCCGTGAGGTCGCCCTCGACCAGCATGGATTCGTCACCTCTTCCCAGGCCGAGGAGGTGGGGGTATCCCGTCCGTCGCTCAGTTACCTTGTCAAGCATGGACGTATAGAACGTCTCGAGCGCGGGATCTACCGCATCCCCCAGGTACACGCCACAGAAAACGATATCTACCAACTGGCGCTCCTTTGGGCGGGTAAGAGCGCGTTCTTGAGCCATGACACAGCGCTTGCCTCCTGGGACATCTGTGACATCAACCCGACCGTGATCCATGTGACCGTTCCGAAGAGAAAGCGCATCCAGAAGCAAGGGCGCGGGAACGTGGTTCTCCATAGAGACGATGTTTCTGCGGGCGATCTCAGGTGGTGGGACGGGATGAGGGTAGCCTCTCCTTCCCTTGCCGTCCGACAATCAATCGAAAGGGGCGTCTCCTCCCACATCATCGTGCAGGCAATCGAACAAGGACGTACACGTGGGCTGATAGATAAAAAGCAAGCGGCCGAGCTCGAAGCGGAATTGGAGGCGCGTGGAGTTGCAGGAAAATGATTATTCGAAGAGACTTGATAGCCTCAAACCAAAGGATAAAGAGCCAAGAAGCCGCAGCGTCCTCGAGTCGTGGATAGCGAAGGCGGAACAAGAGATAGACCCAGCGAGATCGGGTAGGCTCGCCTGGCTGATCGCCACCACGGTATGCTCCGCCAAGCTGCAAAGCGTGCTAGACGCACAGGGCAATAGCCGCTTCGCTTTGAAGGGCGGGACGCTTATGCAGCACAGACTCGGCCTCGCCGCCCGTGCCACCAAGGACCTTGACGGAATGATAAAGGGTGACATCGACGACTTCATGGATGCTTTCGACTCCTCACTTGACGAGGACTGGGGTCCTGTCAGCTTCCAGAGATCCGAGGTCGAGGTCATCCGGACTCCCGCTAAGGCGGTGAAGCCGCGTAGATTCGACCTACATCTCGTCATCAAGGGTCAGACCTGGAGGAAGGTACAGATAGAGGTATCGCCGTCAGAGGGCCACGCTGGCGAGTTCTTCGACTTGCTACCCGCGCCAAAACTTGACGCCTTCGGTATACCGACGCCGGACCATTTGGTCGGACTCGCCCTGAGCTATCAAATCGCCCAGAAAGTGCACGGTGCGACTGATCCCCACGACCCGCCAACCTTCGTAAATAGAAGAGCTAGGGATGTCGTCGACCTGCTGCTTCTCAAAGAGCTTACTGAAAGCACTGGTGACCCTAGCAGAGATGAGATCAGGGCTGCCATAGTAGACGTCTTCGAGTCGCGAGCCGACGAGGCGAAGCTGCTCGGTCGGCCAGTGAGGTTGCTTCCTACGAGGGTCACAGCTTACTCGCATTGGGTGGTCGACTACGCTGAGGCCGCAGATGGAGCTTCCATCAAGATCCCAATGGAAGAGGCGATTAGCGAGGTCAACGGCTGGCTTTGCAAGCTGGGTGTCGGCGAGAGCCGATGATGCCTTTCGAGGGTAGCGGACTCTCCAAGGGCGTCTTGTAATTAGGGGCACTTGTTGCTCTTGCCGCCAAAGAAGTCATGTACGTCAAGGAGCGATCCAGTAGTCTTCATACCCGCGCCCCAGGCACAAAGAAAGCGCCGGAGGTAGGTGTATTACACACCGTTCGGGCGCTTTGCTAACTGTATAGTACCCGATTCCTACTTGATGTCAATCACTTCGGCGCGACGGTTCACAAAAAGCAGATGCCGCATGCTGTGCAGTACGGCAGTACGGCCGAGCTTTTGCGCAGCTCGCGCTCCACCTGGGCGTCAGAAACCTTCTTCATCCGCCGCGAGTCGAACACCACACACTTCGCCTGATGCAGCGCCTTGCGCACGTTCTTGTCTACAGCGGACGCCTTGTCCGAGGTCGGTGCCTTGAATTCCCACAGCTCACCGTTGATAAGCACATCGGCGGAGTGTACGCGCTTCTGCTCACTGCGTCGCACAAACTCCACGACATAGCCAGCTATAGACAGCGCCTCTGCCGTCTTCAACTCGTGGGGCCAGACGTTTGCTCCCGACCCTATGATAACTTTACCCTTGCTCTTGTTCATGGCGACCAGTATACAAGCTCTAACCTTCCATTGGGCTTGTGTTTTGGTGTTGCATACAGATCCCAGGCCTGTATTATTGCCCGTCTCACTGCTTGCAGGTGCATCGCCAATCGAGCGTGCACTAGTCAAGCTCCTTTCGGATGGCTGAGAGAGCTTTACGGATCAGCTCGTAGAGATGCCCAAAGCGTCTACTCGTCAGAACCAGAGCGCCACTGCATACAAATTTCGTCGAGCCAGCCTTCGTCCTTGACTCCGCTAACTCCTTTGTAGGGCACCGAGCGCGCCGGACCCATCTTGTAGTTCTTGCACGACAGCGGCCCGTAGCAGAAGGACTCGAAGCGCTTCCGCTCGACGTTGCGGTCGAAGTCGTACTGAATGGTGACATTGGCCATTGCGGCCCAGACACATCGGAAGCACTTGCCTTTCCAGCACGGCTTCGCGAGCATCCGGGCGCCCCGCCACGAGTAGACCTCGAGCGGAGGCGTGGCCACAGCCCAGGGCGGGCCGGGATAGTCGCATGAGCGCACGCGCGGAATGGGCGTGCCGTCGTAGAGCGGATCGCCGTCGGTTGACACGGGCATCTCGGGGACATCGCCAATGCGTTCGATCGCCTTGAGCGCGCCCGCGCGGTATAGATCGGCGAATTCGCATTTGGGATAAAGTGGCGTCCAGGCAGTGCCGCTGGCCTTATCACCGATGCGGAACCTGAGCTTCTCCTGCTGCTTCTCAGACACGGCAACGCAGAAGTCGTACGCTTCGCCACCGCGCCCGGAAAACTTGAACGCGGCGCTCGTGCCGGATACATGCGCCTCGCCCCTCACAAACACATTGTAGCCGACCTCCCTGTGGGTCCGATTGTCGACGAGGTAGCGCCACACCGTGCTTCTCGGCTGAACCGACACGACCTCGCCCTCCCACACGACCTTCACCTGCGAAGCATCCATTCGAGCCTCCCGCGTTAGTTATACATGCTTGCTTGCAATTCATAACAGGTAATGAACCTGTTTCATCGGTTTCAGAACCATCGCCAACTCCACTGAAAACGCTGTCGGACAGCCAGGTATCGTACAGATCTTTGCCTCCATTAGTCGGCCTGTTGTCGTCAGACAGAGGGACAATCTGAGTCCGCACGATGCGTTGGCGCCTTCCTGATTCTCCTACATATCGTACGCCATCATATGAACGAGTGGATGAGTTCATCGACATCGCGCATGAATGATCCGTGCGGGTCGACGTTCTCGACAAACCTCGGATGCCGGGCGTCCAGGTCGAAGGCGCGCAATTGCTCGACAGCCACGACGCCGTATGTTTCCAATCCAGCAGGCAACTCCAGGTGAAGAGGGAAGGGATTCGCACGCGTGGTGATGAGACATACGAGTGTCATGCTGGTGGAGATGTTGAACTTGTCGCGGCTCACAACGAGCGCGGATCGCCGGCCTGTCGGCTCGTGGCAAGCTGATGGGCTGAAGTCGAACTCAACTATGTCCCCCTTGCAAAAGATCATGGTCTACCACATCTCCTTGCCCATGGGTGCGCCCCAGTCGTACTCGCCAGGCATGGGCCCATCATAGTCCTTCATGAGCGCGTCGAGTGTGCAGGCGCGCTGCGGGCGCACGGTGAGCGCGCCCTTACCCTCGTCGAGCTCGACCGCATCGCCGACCGCGATGCCGAGCCGCTCGCATATGTCGCGGGGTATGACAATCCCCTGCGAGTTTCCCCATTTCCGTAACGTTGCGGTCGCCATGATTCGCCTCCATTGTTGGTTATACATGTCTAATTTCATTCTAGACCAGCCATGTCCTCAGGTCAAGGGGCTTGGTGTGAAAGCAGACATGCATTCGAGTCGGTAGGGGCTACAACCTCGCCATGCCCACGAAAGCTACTTGGATCACGACTAGAGCCGCCCTGCTGGCGACCAACAGATTACAGCCCAGGGATCTGAGCTCGCTTATCCGCCCAGGAACGGCAAACATTGGTATTATCGGGAGGAGCAGCTCGCCCAGTCCGACCCCCGCGATCGAGCCTTGGCGATCAGGCTTCTACAGGAGCTTCCTGGGGGAAGGCTCGATGGGGAACCCTCTACTGACGGGTGCAAACAATGCATCGGCAGAAAGCCGAGAACTCCGCAATACGATTAATTGTTTCTAGTGCCTAAGGGAAACATAACCCACCCATGAGAAACGTGCGCATGCTCGACGCACACAACTAGGCGGAACCGTTCCTGGTACAGACAGTATTCCACGAATCACAGACGCACCGAGTACGGCCCGACGTTAGATTGGTTACCCGTCCATCAGTAAACCGAAGGACAGTAACTTAGGTTGCGTATTGTGGGAGATTTTAGAGTTTATTATCTTGCGCATTACGGGATTACTTGGAATAATGAATACTGCGCAATGCGGATCACACCTAGACGCTTGAGGTGCCTTATGGAATTACAACGGAAGATATACGCCAAAATCCAGAGATGGAAAGAGGAATCCCAGGGGTCTCGCGCTCTTCTAATAGAAGGCGCCCGGCGCGTGGGGAAATCAACCATAGCTGAACGTTTCGCGCAAGAGCAATATCGCTCATACATCCTCGTTGATTTCAACAAGGCTCCTAAGAGCATGCGTGACAACTTCGAAAACATCGACCAGCTTGATATTTTCTTCCAAAACCTCTCATTGCACTACAACACCCGTCTCTATCCTCGGGAATCCCTCGTCATTTTCGATGAGATCCAGCGTTTCCCTAAAGCCCGAGAGGCCATAAAGTACCTGGTAGCTGACGGCCGGTTCGATTTCCTTGCAACAGGATCCCTTATCTCCATTCGCGAGAACGTCGAGGGAATCACGGTGCCCTCAGAGGAGCGTAAGATCAAGATGCACCCGTTGGATTTCGAGGAGTTCGCCCATGCGCTCGGTGAGGAGATGCTTATCGAGCACATCCGTGGCTGCTGGGAGAAGCGCACGCCGCTCGCCCGACCGCTTCACGAGCGCGCGATGCGACTGTTCAAGGAATACCTCCTTGTAGGTGGCATGCCGAGAAGTGTTGTCGCGTACGTGGAGGGTAATCGCGATTTCTATGCCGCAGATGTCGAGAAACGGGATATCCTCGAACTGTATCGGGACGACATCAAGAAGGCGGCGAGACGGTACAGCTCCCGCGTTTCAGGGCTCTTCGATCAGATTCCGGGGTACCTCTCGGCCCACGACAAGAAGGTGGTTCTGAGCGCCATCAATTCTGACGGGCGCTTCAGTGAATACGATGACCCTCTGTTCTGGCTGGGCGATTCAATGATATGCAACCTGTGCTACCGGACGACCGACCCCAATGTGGGGTTTGCTCTCACTGCGGACGCCTCCTCCGTGAAATGCTACCTTGGCGACACCGGCCTTCTGGTCAGCCATGCGTTCAGCGAGAACGAAATCACTGAGTCGCAGCTTTACCGCGAGATCATGGAGGGGAGGCTCGCGTTGAACAAAGGCATGCTCTACGAGAATATGATCGCCCAGATGCTCACCGCTATCGGGAAGAAGCTGTACTACTACTCCCGCTACAGCAAGGAGAAACACCGTAACGACGTGGAGATAGACTTCCTCCTCTCGAACGGGAGCAAGACAGGGTTCAAGGTGTTCCCAGTCGAGGTGAAGTCGTCGAAGAACTACAGCGTAGTCTCGCTTGGAAAGTTCAGGGAACTTTACCCGAAGCGGATAGCCGAATCGTTCATTGTTCACCCGAAACCGTTGTTACGGGAGGAGGGGCTAACCAGGATTCCCCCATACATGGTGTTCTGTGCGTTCGATCAACCGCAGTAGTTGTTTCTGTCAAGGCCGGCTTACGTGCGTTCTGATCTTTATCGTTTGCTGTTGAAGGGGTTCGCGACGTCGGGTTCGAGTGTGCCGGTAAGTGGCGCGTAGTTGCGGTTGGGGTGCTTGGCCTGCGCGATGCCAACGAGCGCGCGGTAGAGGCGGGCAGTTGCGGGGTCGTGCGCATCGAGCGCACGCAGGTGCCCTTATGCGCACGGCGAGCGCGAGCACATAGTCGCTTCAGAAACCCCTTTACAGCTCGATGACGTGTGGCTCGACGTCGGGATCGTGATTGGCGAGCGATTCGACACACAGGGGAGATGACCCTCTGCTCTCTCCCGCGTGCGCTGTGCGGCGAAAAAGGAGACTACTTTTGTTTTACAAGTAGCTTTCCAGATACTCCGGCAGATAGGATCGAAGCATAGGGAGTGCGAAATCGAAGCGGTTGCGCCCCGTTTCGACGATAACGCCCTGTTCCAGCAGTCGTCTTCGATAGGTGGAGACATGAGCGCTGCCCTTGCCGAGCACGTGCGCGATCTGGGATGAGCTAGAGGCGCCACTCTGCTCAAGCATCGCCTGCAAAAACGCTAAATCGGCGTTGGAAAGCTCGTCGAGTGTTGCCTTAAGCACGCGGGTGCGCATATCCTGCGCGGCAAGCAGGGTGCCACGTGCAACCGCATCGTTCGCGATCTCGGAGGATTGCCCTGTCGCTTGGCATGAGCGATAACCGACAAGCTGCAGCATGTAGGGGAAGCCATTGATAGCAGTCACCGCTTCCCGAAGCGCAGAGCCGTCGATTTCTTTGCCCGACGCATCGACGGTGGCGCGGAACGCCGTTTCTACGTCAGCATCAGAAATGCGCTCGAGATGGCATTGCGCCGACCGTCTGAGAAACGAGACGGATTTATTTCCTAGAAGAGTGGAGACCTGATGAGGCAGTCCTGCCATGAGGAGCGCTATCTTTCGTCCATCGCCCGCAAGAAGCTGGTAGACCGATGCCAGCTGTATCATCTCGTCAAGGGTGGGATCAATCTCATCAATCGTGATGAGAAGCCCCAGATCGTGCTCAGCAAGCGCCTCGAGTATATCCGTCATGCGGCTGCGCCAGTTCGGTTGGCTGCCGCTCGTGTATTCCCATTCGACACCGAACACTGATGCGACGTTTATGCTCTTGAAACGCACGCCTTCTTTCTTTTCAAGAAACGAAGCCCCCTTTCGCGTTGTCTGCTGGATGATATCTTCCAGCAGACCTGAAAGGCACGCCGTGTTCACGCTGATCCATCCGCGCTGATCGGCTATGTTGGATATCGTTCTGAGCAGAGCCGTCTTCCCTGTTCCGCGCGCACCGATCAGGATGGTCGTTTGGTTGGGATCTCCGGGCGTGTTGTCGAGGGCTCGCGTAATGTCTTCAATGACATCCACGCGTCCTGCAAGATAATAGGGAATTTGTCCGAAATTCGGAGTAAAGAGATTCTTCACGGGCGCTCGTCCTTTTCTGCGATAGGCATGTAGACGTGTTTTGCTCCAGTATAAACGCTTTAGTACTTTTAGGTCGCTTTAATACTTTTAGCTTGCTTTAAATCTTTTAGCATTCTTTAACTTCTCGTGGAAAAGCACCCAAGGGAGCGTGACGCGAGATTATATGATCTGAGTTGCACTACATCAGAGTTACGAGTCGTTTGCCCATGTCGTAAGCGGCCTGTAGGTCTATTATGGTGCAAATAGCAGAGCCGAGACTAGCTCGCCTTTCATGCTCTATCGACAATCAGGAAGCAGTCCTTCCCTTTTCGTTTGGCCTCGTATAAGGCTGCGTCCGTCTGTCGGTACAGTTCGCTCTCTACGGTCTTCTCCGAGATAAAGGACGCGCCTGCGCTGACGGACAATCCCTCACCGGGATATTCTGCCTCGAAGGCCTCCCGCACCCGATCGGTAAACTTACGCAGCATCCCCTCCGCTGCGGCGGCGCTAAGAGGACGGCTTACGAATACGGCAAACTCGTCTCCACCAAGCCGGGCTGTAATGTCGCCGCTGCGGTTGAAAAATTCATCCAGCTGCCGCGCAAAGCTCATCAGAGCAATATCCCCCTCCGGGTGACCAAACTTGTCATTGATCTGCTTAAAGTTGTCCAAATCCATGATAATCAGCAGACCCTGTCCGGGGTGTGCGGCCGTCGCCTGCTTCACCGCCTGCTGAAATCCCGAGCGGTTGTGCAGACCGGTGAGGCTGTCAGTTCTTTCCCGGATACCCATGAGCGCAATCTGCTTGGCCGAGCGGAAAGTGACCAGCACCAGAAGCAAGCAGGCTACCAGGGATACCCCCGCCATAATAGCCATGATTCGATCCAGATTTCGTAGAGCGTCTCCACTGCTCATGCAGGTAACGAAATACCAGTCCATCGCTTCAATGTAGATGATGTTGGTAATGTAGCTGCCGTCTTCCCCCTGGACTTCCTGCTGACCGGTCCGGTCTTGCGCAATCAGATGGTCAACGTTTTGATACAGCAGGGTATTTTCCTCGCCGCTCAACGGCTGTCCCACCATAGAGGCGTCCGAATTGGCCAGGATAATCCGACTCTGGCCAGTAACAAAGAAAGCATAGCTGATATTGTCCCCCGTGATATCGGCAACCACCTTGGAGGCGTAGTCCAGGTAGACGTCCGCCGCTACCACGCTTTCCACCGGACCGTTGTTAACCCGCGCGGAAGCGCTGACGCACACCTCTCCTGTCATCACATCCACATAGGGCTCCCCGAAGCCGAAGTGATCCCGCGTCAGTCCCTCCCGATACCAATTCCGCTGTGCTGGAACATAGTCTGCATCCGGAACCCATCCGGAAGAGTCAAAGTAGTTTCCCTGCAAGTCTCCCCAGTACAAGCCATAGGGGTAGGCCTCATGACTGGGGTAGGAAGTTCCCATCAGCTCGAAGACCTTGGGATCGTCCATCCCCACCTGCTCAATCATATCTTTATAGATGTCTAGCTCACCGAGAATTTGCTCAGCCCATACGCCCACCGCTTCCGCGCCGCTCTGAGACTGAAGGGCCAACTTCTCTTTGGAAAGATCCATAACCTCCTGCTGGACCAGCAGGAAAAGCGTAGTAAGCAACGGAATTACGATGATCATAACGGAACAAATCAGCCTGAAGCCAACGCCGGAAATCTTCGCTTTCTTTTCCATATGCAGCAGCTTCTCTTTCCCGTTCAGACATCTCTTAGAAAACCACTGTTCCATTATATATAAATCTATCAGAGGGCTGACAAATAGAATTAGTCTCTTGCGGAATAACGGGCCCATATACGAGCATTCCGCGTTCCTTGCAAAAAGTAGCCGCAACTTACCGTTGCGACGGTTTATCCCCCTTTTCTACGTTTTCCCAACCGGATATTCACAGGTACCCGAAAAGGGTTCAGGGGCTTTTTCGCACTTGCTAGGATGAGCTTCAATTTGAAACGACGCGAACGATCGGGCGAAAGCCACAAACGGCAACACAACCTGTTAACGCAACCTGTTGTCAGGCAGAAAGACAACCCGCCCGACATGCGGCGCGTTGTTTCGAAGCGGATACGAGCAAATTGACACCTATCAGGAGGTACACCATGAATCCGTTCAACGAAAAACCCAGCAAGTCGATACTCGAGATGGTCCCCACTTTAAAAGAGCTCTCTCCCAAACCCTACAACAAGTTAGAGACAGACCCCTATACGAAAGCTCGCGTCATCCTGATGAACGGCATTGAGGTAGAGGCCGCGCTTTTCGGACACAATTTCCATCGCCACTGCGTCGACAATGACCTTCGACGCGAGATAGCGCTGTGCCGCCGCATGGAGCAAAAGCAGCAGAAGAGCATCAATTGGCTCAGCCCGCCTGACGAAACGCCGCTTGAAACCACAATTAGCTACGAACAGCTAGCCGTTGACCTAACAGCATGGCTGGCCATGCACGAGCCCGACCCTTACGCCAAAGCGTGCATGGACTTCGCCCTTCTTGAAGACTTCGATCACCTATACCGCTACGCCAACCTGCTGAAAGCCGACGAGGACATTCCTACCCACAAGCTGACACTCGACACGATCGAAATCACACCGGGGCGCCCCACCATCGCGCATCACCGTCACCCGTCCGACACGGTACGTCGCGCTGCCAACGCGAAGGTTGCCGACATCCGCACGCTGATCAACACCATGACCCTAACCGCCGGCGAGCAGCAAACCATGAACTTCTACATGAACATCGGAAACACCGCTCCCGAGGGAGTCTCTCGTGACCTCTTCCTGGAGATAGGCATGGTGGAGGAACAGCACGTAACCCAGTACGGCGCGCTTCTTGACCCCACCATGACATGGTTGGAAAACCTGCTGTTGCATGAGTATGTTGAAAGCTATCTCTACTATTCCTTCTCCCAATTCGAGACGGACCCCTCTATCAAGAAGATTTGGGAAAACTGCTTCGAGCAAGAGGTGGCACACCTTCACAAGGCCTGCGAACTGCTGTTCAAGTACGAGGGGAAGGAGTGGCAGCAGGTACTTCCCACCGGCGAGTACCCCGATCTCCTTGATCTTAAGCCCACAAAAGAGTACGTACGCGAGGTGCTGGCGAAAACGGTAGCCAACACGGCAGACAAAGAAGACTTCGTCGATGTGAGCAATCTTCCCGAGAATCACGAGTTCTTCGTCTGGAACGATCAGGTGAACGGTCGGGTGCAAGATGTCCCGAGCCATATCGTTATCCGCGAACAAATTGACCAGAACAGCGAAGACTATCGCTACGAAGACGCCGAAAGTGCCGTTTTTGCGCTACGCGACCGCACAAAGGACAACACCTCCCTCGGCCGCAAGCAGGAGAAATAGTGTGCGCCTTGCTGCCAACCTAACGACAGCAACGAAACAGACGTGGAACTTAGGCACGCATTATGGGGGCCGTAAAACGCCCCCTTTTTGCCGCTTGAATAGGATGCCGAATGCATCGAAAAGCGTCGTTTCGAAAGCATAAGCGAAAGCAGAACCGTAAACTACGATGTCCCTGTGGTCTTTAGTGCCATACAACACAGCTTGGAGATGGACATTTGAAGTCGTTGACCCATTCGAGCGTTCCATTCTTGCCTATTGCGAAGATAACCACGTTGCTCGTCAGTTGGTTGGCGACGGCCATGAAAGCGCCATCGGGGCTTATGGCAAAGTGCCTCGGTTCGGCTCCACCGGTCCAGTAACACTCAATGCGCTCTAAGCGGCAGTTCTCTGCATCGAAGCGAAATGCGGTTATGGTGTCCACTCCCCGAGTGGATGCATACAAATACGAACCATCAGGTGTGAACTGAAGATGCGCAGCAAGGCTTGGAACAGTGCTTGTTTCATGCGCGCCTTCAACGGCGTCTTGCGCCCCAGTGATCAGGTCGTATACGACAACAGCGTCCCATGTCCTCTTGTCGGTGCCAATGCGGTACAGAATAACTTCGCAAGACAGCTCACAAATCACGGCGGCAAACGGCTTTGTTGGGTGATACGCAAGAATGCGCGGTCCCGATCCTAAGGGTGCTTCAACTATCGCACTCGGCACTGTTTCGAACAGCGCCGTCGTCGATTCGGCGTCTTCTTGATTGGTGTTTTCTTGAACTGCTTCGCATCCATACGCACGAGATGTCTGAAAGTCGCTCGGATGGCTTGCATGATACCTGCTGTCGATCCAACGACTCACCATCGGCTCGCCCTTACTGCTGGTAATCTCCCCGTTTTCGCCAAGTTCGTATATGACTATACAGTCAAGCCCTAAATCGACGGCTGCAAGCAATTCGGTTCCCGGCACAAAGCTCAGGCTGTGTACATGTGCCGCGAGTTGTCTGTCGAAATTGGGTTCGTCGAAGTCGCGCCGTTGCCCATGACCATAATGCTTGACCACGGGAAGGGCCTTATCCAACGATCCATCCGGCCTGATACGGCAACTCATAAGGGAACCCGACTGATAGTTGGCACCATAAAGGCAGCCCCTGGTCGGATGCTTCAGCACATAACAGGTCGCTTCTTCGCCATCAACCTCGGCCGTGTTGATAAGACTAATGGAAACGACAGGGGTCTTTCCCTCTTCGCCAGCATTATCTTGCTCGATAATGTATGCAGCCAGTCGTCCGCATTCAGAACTCTCACTGGCTGCATACACGTACGGCTTTTCGATTATCGAAAAGGATGGGCTCTGAACACCGGCAAGTGAGCCTCTGCTTTCGATTGTTCTTCCGCCGTCACGCACCCGGAATAGATGCATGCCGGGCGAATCTGGCATGTCAGAATAACCGCTCACAAGAAGCCCGTACCCCTTCTTGTCTATGCTACGGGCAGCATCGCTTCTTTTCGGCACGCTCTTTGCAGCGGGGGTTACAGTTCCATCATCGCGCCCCATGAGCGTGCCTTATTACGAAAACTCTCGCGCAATTTCAAGCTCGTCGAGCACACGCAACTTGGTGTAGACGGGCTTGCTGAATATCTTGTCCCACATCGCGATAAGGGGGCCTGCGCAGAAAGCAGCTATCAGCGTGAAAAGACCCAGCGGTCCGCCTGCAATCCAAGCAAGAATAAGGAACAAGACATCTTGCCCTATGCGCACGTAGGCGTATTTCACCTGCGGAAGGAGCCTGCTGCGGATAGCGGGCGCTATAGCGTCGTAGGGAGAAACGCCCATACCTGTACGCAAATAGCTGCTGATACCAAGCGTGAACAGCAGCGTCCCTGCAACAAGGTAGATGCCCATAACAATAATATTGCCATCGGGCGCGGGTAATACCGATAGCGGCACTTTAAAAAAGTCGATGAGATACCCCACGGCAACCATATTAATAATCGTTCCAAGGCCGATCAGCCACTTGTCCATGAAGAATATGGCTACAAGGATAACTGCGTTAACAATAAGCTGAAACGTTCCGAAATTCACGCCGAGGCTTCCCGAGAATCCCATGTTCATTGCAGTGAAAGGATCGACACCAACGCTACCCATTTGGCATACCGCAATACCCAGCGACAAGAATACGATACCCACGCAGGAGAATAGCAGCTTCCGCGGCAAGTTGTATGTGTTGCGCAAATCCATCCACTTACCCTTGTCGCTGGGCAAATGCGATGTGTTGGACGAATGCAATGTGTCAGTCGTCGCCATTTCAGTCACCTACCCTTCTCCCCGCGAGAAACAGCTTCCGTATCCTAGTCCCCCATCGATATTGATGGAGGTTCCTGTGATGTATCCGCTCGCTTCGTTGCTTGCCAGAAATGCTGCAATGCTTGCAACTTCCGCAACTCCCCCCACCCGTCCAATCGGAATCATAGACACGGTATTCTCGTATAGATCCTTGTTTGCGAAACGCTGCTCGTTAATCGGCGTGTTAATAGCGCCAGGAGAAATAGCGTTAACGCGAATGACCTGCTCACCGTTAGAATCGGCAGAAACATACCCGTATTCACTCCCGAGCGTCTGTACCAGTGCAGTTGCCGCAAACTTGGAGCAAGTATATGCAGCATACGTACCCCACGGAATGTGGTCATGACAGCTTGACATAACGATTACGTTCATCGACCGGTCGTTTTCTATCGCGTAATTGATCATATCACGGGCCCCAATGAAAACACCGGTAAGGTTGACGCTTATCTGCTTGTTCCAGTCGTCAAGCGTGACCTTATGCGTGGGGGATTGGATTTCAATACCTGCATTGCATACCCAAACATCAACCCCACCAAAATGGTCGATAGCGGCATCGAGAAGCTTTTTGTTTCCTTCTTCGGTGCAAATGTCTGCTTGGACAACGATGGCCCGAATTCCCTCTCCTTCTTTTTCTGCGGTTTCGTTGAAAGCGTCGGACGTGTCCTGCCCGTCATCACAACCAAATCCGATTGCAGCATCGTTGTACTTCGCTGCGAGGTTGCAGGCCTCTCCAATATGCGAATGGTAGTTGATGACAACGTTCATCCCTTCATCCAGAAATCTTTTGGCGATTCCTTGTCCAAGCCCCGTTGCTGCTCCGGTGATTACAGCAGTCTTGCCTTTAAGATCGGAATACATCGCGGTATCCTTCCTCTACTTGACGCTTAAGGATAGGCTGATTAAAGACAAACCTCCAAAATGTGAGGCCTACCAGCCCGCTGCGCCATTTCCTTCCGACAGAATAAAGGCAAGGCAGGGAATTGGGAATCTGAGAGACACACCTTTGATACACAGTTATTCTATTGTTGCGATTTCGCTACGTTTCACCGTGCTTATATGCGGAAGGAAAGCCCGACAAAACCGCGTCAAGAATATCTTGACGGCTGGAAAACAGCTGACTTGGTCAACGCTACAACTCGCGACTTTCGTAGAGCTTAAGCGATACAAATGCGGAAACGCTTAGGGCAATAGCGGAAAGAACAACGAGTACAGCGCAGATAACGGTCACACCCGCAGACGTATTCAAAAGCTCCAGAATCGAAGTGATAGCGTCGAGTCCAGGAATTCCGTTATCGAACAAACCACTATTGGCAAGGAAAATCACCGGCAAAATGAACAGCAAAACAATAACAGTGGGAAGATATTGCGTCGCTTTGGTCTGACCGAGCTTGAAGTAAACAGGCGCAACAACAGAAGCAACCGTTGCGCCGATAAACATACAAAGTGCTGTGGAAAATGCCATGCCGTACGTAGCCTCGCTGTCGAGCACAAGCTTAGCTGCAAGATTATTCGGCAACACCCCCATCGCGGCAAGTCCACTCACAAGAAACGCAGCCGCAAGCCCTATAACCATACCGCTTAGACCAAGGACAACAATAGCGCCGTAACGGCCAAGCACCACGTCGCGCCGCGAAAGTGGCATCGTAAGCCGGAATCGCCCCCAGTCGTTCTGCTCGTCGTAGGCCGCCGCCGCCATTACACCCATCATAAAGAACATCGTAGTGATAACCGATGGTGCAACAAGCACAGTCTGCATACCTACGCCAACAAGAACGGAAACAAGAAGACCAAGGCCCAAAAGCTGAATTCCATAATCGCGGAAAATGGTAAGTTCAATAAGGAATGCGCGCTTCATTTATCGCACACCACCTTTCAGAGTGAATGCCATATAGTCGTCGATAGTCATGCGGTCAACCGGTATTTCGGGGAAGCTCTTAGCAAAAGCGAAACGGTCGGGCACCAAAAGATCGATGCCATACTCGTGATGTAGGCAGCGCAGATCGGAGCTTAAAACAACGCCTGATGCTGCCACACGTTCGAAATCCGCTTTTCGACAACGCGCAATGCCCGCCTCGTCAGTAATCTCGTCTTTTGGCTTATCAAAAACAATGCGCCCGTCGTCGATACACACAATACGGTCGGCAATGCGCTCAAGGTCTGAGGTAATGTGGCTACTCATAAGGATGGCGCGCCCGGGTTCAGCCATAAAGTCTCGCAGACGGTCTAAGGCTTCATCGCGCGCCATAGGGTCAAGCCCCGCTGTGGCCTCATCTAAGATAAGCACCTGCGGGTGATGTGCGAGTGCACAGGCTAAAGAGAGCTTCATGCCCATGCCACGCGAAAGGTCCTTCACGCGTTTGTCCACAGAAAGCCCCAGGTCGGCAATGAGTTTCGAGAAATATTGCGCATCCCACGTGGTATAGGCGTGCGCGTGGATACGTTCCACATCTGCGATCTTTACATGTCCGGGAAGCGACATCGCATCAAACACCACACCAATGCGTTCCTTAGTTGCAGCACCAGAAGGCCGTGTGAGTTTGTCGCTTAAAGTGCCGAGTATGCTTGCCTCGCCGCCATCAATTCCAATAACGCCGAGAAGCGCCTTGATGGTGGTTGACTTGCCAGCGCCGTTTTGTCCGACAAAGCCCACAACCTCGCCCTCGCCGACACTGAGATTAACCTCCTTCAGAGAGAATCCGTCGTAGTGCTTGGTAAGCCCGCGGGCCTCAATGAGGGGGCCACTAGAGATTACGTTTGCCATGGTTTTCCCTTTCGCGTGCGCTCCTTCGAACGCGTTATTCCAGTACTAAGTTAAACATCTCGCACAGCTCATCGTTAGAAAGGCCTATTGCGCGGCCGCGCTCAACCGCGCGCGCAAGAAACCCCTCAACTTCGCGCAGCTGCTCCTCTCGAATAAGTTCGGCGTTGCCACCTGCAACGTAGCTGCCCTTACCCTGCACGGTCTCGATGAGACCATCGCGCTCAAGGTCGGTATAGGCACGTTTGGTGGTAATAGCGCTCACGCGCAGGCTATTGGCTAGTGTTCGAATTGAGGGGAGCTGCTCGCCCTCAGCAAGCTGGCCGTTAAGGATCGCAGCTTTTATTTGATCCTCGATCTGCTCATATATTGGCTTGCTACTCGCGTTGGAGATGATGATGTCCAAGTTTCGTATCCTTCCTGCCCGCCCTCGGGCGTCCCCGCAAGGGCCTGCCACCTTCGGGGCGTCCCCCTTGGCGGCTCTGGGAGAGCACGAACGTCTTCGCCTCCACCAGCCGGATATACCGTATATACCCGTTAACTACAGTATATACTCACCTATACACATTGCAAGAGGTTATTTGTCATTTTGTAAGATGCACGAAGTCACATCAGCTTTAGTCTTCGATACCCGTTTGGGTAATACAAAACGCAGCATAAAGAGGAAGACTCCGCAGAAGTGCGCCCGACTCGCCCACGGGCTCGATGCCAAAGTTGGCTTCCGATAGCCGAATCGCATAAGGAGCATGTCCTTCTTCCATAAACTTGCGCAGGCTTTTCGCCTTGACATTTCGTGCCGACTTCACTTCAACGGGAATAATCTGCGCACGGCGATTCTGAAATACAAAATCTATCTCCCCATTCCCTACTTTACCGGACGGCATCCAATAGAACGTCTTCACCTCGTTGGCTGTTAGCGCTTGCATAACGTAGTTCTCCGCCAATGCCCCCCGAAAATCGGAGGCCAGCGTCGAGCGCAACTCATCATCAAGAAATAGCGCGGCGTCGATACCGAACTTAAAGAACATGAGACCCGTGTCTGCGACGTACACCTTAAAATAGCTTCCTTCCTCATCGTTGAAAGGCGCAAGGGGAGCCCGATCATCACGAGTCAGATCGTTGATTGTCACAATTCCTGCGGCATTAAGCCACTCCAGAGGCTCAAGCAAACGCTCTCGGCGGCCGCCACGCACAACTTCAGCATATTTAAACTTCTTCGTTGACGCCCGTAAAAGCTGTTTGGGCAGGCTATCCCAGATTCGCTTAGCCGATATACCACTGATACCGTTATCCGGATCGGTCATATCGGCAGTATAGGTTCCGTTTATTTCTGCCTGGATTTCGACAGCTGAGACAAAGGTCATATCCTGACGATAGACATCTAAAACCTTCGGCATACCGCCCAGCACCAAGTATCGACGATACAACTCAAGGGCTCGATCATGTCGCACATAGGGTCTCCCCGTAACCGCATGAGCCCGAATATCACTGGCCATAGCGTGTTCTCCGAGCGCCCAAAGGTACTCCTCAAAATCGAGAGGTTGGAGCTCAAGCTGAACCACATCCGAAGGGAACGGTAGGTGTCGACGCTTCGTAGTAACCCCCAGCAAGCTGCCTGTCGCAAGCACACGCCACGACGATCCGGCAAAGAAGCGGAGTGAATTAAGAGCCTGCTCGCAAAGCTGTATTTCATCCAGAATAATAAGCGTTGTTTCGGGTCGAATTGCAGTGCCCTTGTATTCGGAAATGCGCGCGACTAGTCCGTCAACATCGTCAGTAGGCCAATCGAACAGCGCGCTCGCACGTACCAAGTCCGTTTGGAAATCGAGTTTGACAAATCCATCCTCAAACAGCTCGCGTCCCATATATTCCGCGAGAACCGTTTTTCCAACTCTTCGGGCACCCTGAATAAGCAGTGGGCGTGAGCCGGTATTTTGAGCCCACCTGCGCACTGCACCTTCAAGCTTGCGCTTCATATAATTCATCGGGCACCTCCACCACCGCGAACTCTTTTACCCCATTATACCCGTGCTAGCAAATTTCGTGTACAAGCTGTACACGAAATTCCGGAATTTCGTGTACAGCTTGTACACGAAATTGTATTTTCGAGGGATAACGCATCGAAATCTATGGTGTTCAGTAGACGCCGGGGAAATTGGCTGGAGTTAGATATTTCCTAAAAAGGACAAGGGGTGTTGCCACATCATACAAGCTTGCAGGCTACAGATCCCCACAATCACAGCCATCGTGCCTCTTCTCGTTTCGCAGAAGTTTCATGAGCGCATCTGCATCCCAAGATTCTCCAAACACAGCCACATTGAAACCAAGTCCCACCGCTAGCGATTCAACAAGCTGCGCCGTAGCGGCAACACTATCTGTGGGAATACGACAATAAACGACGGCTTCCTCGATGCTTTTCAACCACACCTTCAGCATCTCGGAATAGCGCTCACGTACGTTGTCGTTTCTCATCGCAAGCGCGGCCATATTAAGGTCGGCAACCATCGCAGCACGCCCTGTCGCTGCCTCCAGCGTAACAGTGGTAATAAATGCCGCCAAATTGCCTACCGTCATTCCTTGTGCTTCTTCGAGCGGCAATTCCTTCAAAGCGTCCAAGAACGCATCTCCTTTGAGAAACGGAGAGGCCTCGCAATATGCCAGCAGGAAATCCTCCTTACTGCCAAAGTAGGTATACAAGGCACTGTACGACACCCCCGCTTCTTCTGCGATAGCACGGGTAGTGATAGATTCGTAGGTTTTCTTTTGCATGAGCCCCGAAAATGCGTCGAACAGCTTCGCGCGCATTTGCTCTGGCGGAGTGTGTTTAGTCATTAGCATCCTTAAAAAAGTTTTGACTTATCAAATTCGAAACATTGACAAACGCAAGTTTACCGTTTATAAACAATCCACACAAAGATATCAAATGATATTTTTACAGATTGGAGGAACTTGTGGATAATCCCGTCCCCTACCAGCCCAGCCTATCGCGTCGCAGCTTTCTAAAAACAGCCTGCGCCGTTGGCGCAACGGGCGTTGCTGCAGGAGGCCTTCCTTTGGCATCACAATGCTTGGCCCCTGTAAGCGCACACGCAGAAAGCGAAGAGCACATTGCATGCACGTTACATCAAACCCACTGCGCAGGTTCTTGTTCGCTGCAATGCACTGTTCGCGATGGCCGACTCGTAAAGATCGAGCCAAACGAACACACCCCCGAGCGCTATTCGGTCGCCTGCCTTCGAGGTATTTCCGAAGTACAACGTATCTATGGCGATGGGCGCATTCAGACACCTTTAAAGCGCGTCGGAGAACGCGGAGAAGGCGCATTTGAAGCCGTATCGTGGGACGAAGCACTCGATGACATCTGCAATCAAATCAAGGAAATTCAACGTGAGTACGGAACAGATGCAGTACTCGTGTCGCAATCGGGTGAGCCGGGTGTCGATTTTCATTTCATGAGCTCGATTTTGAATTCCGCAACCACTGGTGCACAAAACCAGGGCATCGACGTGGGTATCGGCAACGGCTTCGACCCGACGCTCGGCGGCGTTGGCGGTGGGTTCGCCATGGTCACGTCCGAGCCTCGCGACTGGGTTCACTCGAAGCTGGTTCTCACAGTGGGAAGCAACTTCTGCGAGTCAAGTCTCGTTTCTTGTCGCGAATTCTTCGAGGCAAAAGAAGCCGGCGCGAAGATGATAACGATCGACCCCCACTATTCAACCACCGCATCGAAGTCAACCGAATGGGTTCCCATTGAACCAGGTACCGACGCGGCGTTCTATCTGGGAATGATCAGTCACATCGTAGAGAACAACCTTATCGACACGGAATTCATTCAAAAACATACCTCGCTGCCATTTCTCGTGGATCAAGCGACCGGCAAAATGGTACGCGCCCACGAACCGGTAGAGGTTATCGATGCCGAAACGGATAAACCCCGCGCGGAAACCGGCGAAGAGAATCCGTTTTTTGTCATCGACCCCACTACGGGCGAAGCCATCGAGTACAACCGGTGCGAAAACCCCCAGCTTGAGGGCAATGTGAACGTGAACGGCACAAGCGCTACCACCGCCTACAGTCTCATGAAGAAGAATCAGGAAAGCTACAGCACTGTATGGGCCGAAAGCATCACCGGCATTCCCGCAGCAAAGATTGAAGAGATTGCCGAACTATACGCCGAAGGCCCCGCCGCCATCGCGTTTGGATGGGGCGGCGGCGACAAGATGAGCAACGCCGACATTGCCGGACACGCCATCGGGCTGATCACAAGCCTCACGGGCAACATAGGAAAGCACGGAGCGGGCTCGGGCGTGTGGTTGGGAGCGGCTTACAGCAGTCACCACGCAACTCTTGGTGCCTGGCCACTTCCCGAGAACATGATTCCAGGCAGCGGCGCATACGATCTTCGGTATGTTCGTGATTCGGGCGAGGCTCCCAAAGCCATGATATGCATTGGCGACAACCCCGCGCAGTACGGCGCAACGGCTGGAAAAACCTGGAACTGGCTTAACAAGATCGATCTTATTGTCATGATCGACCCCTACCACCGCGAAACCGAGAAATACGCCGACTACGTTTTACCAACCACCACACGCTTTGAGCGAGACGACGAGTGCGGCACCATTGTGAGCGGCTTCAACCAGATTGTCATGCAGCAGAAGGTTATCGACCCGCTTTTCGAGGCAAAAACCGGACTCTGGATAGAGCGCGAGTTTGCAAAGCGGTTCGACTGCGAAGATGCGCTTCCCAAAGACGGGCGCGAATACTGCGAAGCACTGCTCGCGAATTCGGAAGACCCTTACTACAACCAGCTAACCGTTGACGATATCATGAACAACGGTGGCGTGTGGCCCATGGAAAATGTCGAAGAGCCACGACTTGCCAACTTCGATCTGGTATTCGCCACGCCATCTACGCGACTCGAACCCTACTACGAAAACAGGATCGATGTCGACCAAGCCCTTCCTACTTGGGTTCCTTGCAACGAAGCAACGGCAGACAACCCTCTGCGCGAGAAGTACCCTTTGCAGCTATCCAACGTGAGGTCGAGGTTTTATATCCACAACCAAATGTATTCGAACAAGTGGCTCCAGGCCTACAATGAGCCACATATCGAGCTTAACCCGGCTGATATGGATACCAGAGAACTAAGCAACGGCGACGCCGTCAACATCTTCAACGATCGCGGCTCTTTTAGCGTGCCAGTACTTGCTAACTCGGCCGTACGGCCAGGGTCTGCGCGTATTATCGAAGGCGTGACCAGCGATTACAGTATTAAAGGCAACCTTCAAGACATAACCAACGACAAACTGGAAGAGCGTGGCGCATCCCTTTTGTGCGGACCTGTTGTCCCGTTCTCAGACACACTCGTTGAAGTGACGAAAGCATAAGGGAAGGGGGAACCACAAATGACCAAACTGGCGATAGCAATTAATAAGGATCGTTGCGTAGGCTGCCAGACATGCTCTGTTGCCTGCAAGATGAACAACAACGTGCCCGACGGAATGCTATGGAACCGCGTGCTCACCGAGGGTTGTGACGTTGCTGACGGAGCCGTCGGCACCTATCCAAACCTCAGCCGCGACTACCTTCCTATTGCCTGTCAGCACTGCGAGGATGCAGCGTGTCAGAAAGTGTGCCCGACAGGAGCCACCTACAAGGACGAAAAAGGTAGGGTAGAAATAAACTACGACAAATGCATCGGATGCCGCATGTGTATGGCGGCATGCCCCTACAACGCCCGCGTCTTTAACTGGGACGAGCCAACACGAGTAACCGCTGCCGACTACGGTGACGCCCGCGTCCCCGCGCGGCGCAAAGGTGTTGCCGAAAAGTGCACGCTATGCAAGGAGCGAACGGATAACGGCGACATGCCGATGTGCGTACGCGTCTGCCCTGCGCACGCTCGCACGTTCGGTGACCTCGATGATCCGAATTCCGAAATATCACAGCTAAAACGCAACGGAAGCGCCCATGTTCTCCTTGAAGAGAAGGGCACTCATCCGCAAGTTTTCTATCTCCACTAAGGATGTGCGGCCATGAATACAGCTAAAAACAGAAAGCTCACGTATGGAATCCTTGGCGTATTGACGGCTATAGGCGTTGTGTGCTGGATTTACCAGCTTGTGGCAGGCCTTGGCGTTACTGGAATGAACAACGCCAATTCGTGGGGCACCTACATTATTATGTTCATGTTCTTCGTAGGACTGTCCGCCGGCGGCCTTATCGTGGCAAGCTCGGCGCATGTGTTTCACATCGAGAAGTTCAAGAAGGTGTCGAAACCTGCGGTTATCGTGTCGACGGTTTGCATCTGCATGGCAGGCATGTTCATACTTATCGACCTAGGCGGATTCACAAACGTGTGGCGCATCTTAGTCGGGCCAAACCCCACCTCGCCTCTTCTGTGGGACATGTGCGTGATCACCATCTACCTTATCATCAATATCTTGGACCTGTTCTGGATGCACAAGGGCGACGAGCATAAGGTTGACGTCTTGTCACGCTTTGCTCTTCCCGTTGCTATACTGGTACATTCCGTCACGGCGTGGATCTTCGGCCTTCAGATTGCGAAAGCCTGGTATACCGCCATCATGGCTCCTATTTTCGTGGCGTCCGCCATGGACTCAGGCCTGTCTCTTCTGCTGCTTTCGTTGCTGGCGCTTGAAAAGATGGAAAAGATTAAAATCGGCTCGTCCCTCATGGGATTCCTTGCCGGCCTGCTTGCAACCTGCATTGCTGTAGATGCCTACTTTATCGGCTGCGAGGTGCTGACGATGGCCTACCCCGGAGCCCACGAAGCCGTTGCTCTGTCACACATGCTCACGGGTGCCACCGCGCCGTTCTTCTGGTTTGAGGTGATAGGCGGGCTTGTTGTTCCGTTCTGTATCTTGGTGTTTGCGAAGAACAGGCAGCGGAAAGGGCTCGTCATTGTTGCGTCTATGCTTGTTATCGCAGGCGTACTCTGCAAGCGCATCTGGCTTCTGCTGACGAGTTTTATTACGCCCAACATCGAGGGTGCAGCAGGAATTACTCTTGGAAACCAGGGTGTTATCGAAAGCGCAGGTTCAATGTGGGCTCTCAGTGGAGCCTATATGCCCACAGCCATAGAGATTATTATCGTCATCGGCGTTCTGTCTTTGGGAGTATTGGCGTTCCTGGTGCTTTCGGACATATTCATCACCCCCAGCAAGAACGACTAAACCAAAACGGCTCTGTCCTCTGCCTTTTTGTATTGACGAAGGAACTGCTGGAAACAACCGCATCAACGGTGACTACCATTAGTACCCGGGAATTCATACAAGCGGCAATAGCGTCAAGAGGGATTTATAGGCTCACCCGAGAAGCAAGCTCGGGTGAGCCTACTCATCAAACCCCTAACGATATGGGTCAGATGTTTCCCAACCCCAGTTGCCTTTCTACCCCAGCGCAACGTCTAGGATCATCATGAGCACAAAGCCGATCGCCACGCCAACAGTACCGATGTTAGTGTGACAACCCTGCTGGGTTTGCGGAATAAGTTCCTCGGTAACCACGTAGATCATTGCACCGGCGGCAAAAGCCAACAGGTAAGGCAAAACCGGCAGCGCCAAACCTGCGATAGCCAGCATAAGCAGCGCACCAGCAGGCTCCACTGCACCGCACGCCACACCAAGCGCGAACGCCTTGGGGCGCGACATGCCACTGGCAACCAACGGCAGCGACACAATGGCGCCTTCCGGCACGTTCTGTACCGCAATACCCACCGAAAGTGCGATAACACCCGACAGTGCCATTCCCGCATTCCCCGCAAGAAAGCCTGCAAGCACCACGCCGACCGCCATACCCTCGGGCAGGTTATGGATTGCCAGCGCGAGCATCATCATCGTGGGCTTCTTGAGTGCGGTGGGCCTGCCCTCCGGCTCGTCGGATCCTATGTGCAAGTGCGGCGTGAAGTGGTCGATGACCAGCAGAAACCCAACACCGCTCAGAAAACCAACTGTAGCGGGAAGCCAGGCGGGCACACCCGTACCCTCGGCCGCCTCGAGCGAAGGAATAATCAGGCTCCACACGCTAGCCGCAATCATCACGCCCGCCGCAAAACCCACGAGCGCCTTCGAGAACCGCTCGGACATGCCGTGGCGCAACAGAAACACAAACGCCGCGCCGAGCGCATTACCCGCAAAAGGCACGACAAGAGCCACGGCCATACCAATAAGGGTTGAGCTTTCCATAGGGCTATACCTCGCTTCATCTTCGAGTCAACGGGGTTAAGAAAACACTGATTAATTCCACCAGCCCTATGTTTACGGGACAAGACGGCCTTAATCAGTGTTTCCTTGAGCAGAGCACTCGCAGCAGACCCGCAGCATACCTTTCCCAGCTTACCCGAAAACACTCTCCCCGTTAGGTTGCGTTACCAGCCTCAAGTCAGAACGTCATCGTTTCGTGACACACCCTTCCACTGAGCGCATCGCCAATGCGTTCAAAAAGACTGCACTCTTAATTCCTTCCGATTGGCGTCGGTAATGGTAACCCACATACGGAAGGGATCGATTTTCGAAAAAGCTCAGATCTGATGAGTCCTCCACCGCGAAACATACTACAAAGACCCGCAAGGCCGTCGCTTTCGGAATAGAGGTTTTCTTGCGAATGTGCATATTCCTGACTGCAACCGCACCAGACTGCGAGATCCTGTCTTTGGGAGGTCACATGTTTAAGGTTCAGGGAAAGTACTTACTCACAATAGCTTCTGCGGTTTGGATTCTTGCTGGGCTAAACATCCTTCGCCTGGGTATTCTGGCATGCCTGGAAGGAAGCACCCCGGTTTGGATTATGGCAGTAGGTATTCCATTTGTCTTTTTGGTCTTCCATATGATGTTTTCGAAGCTTGTCGGTAAGCACTCCGATCGCATCCGTAACTACGGCAACGAAAAGATACACGTTTTGAAGTTTTTCGACGCAAAAGGATACGTCATCATGGCTGTCATGATGGGTGGCGGAATCTCGTTGCGCGCCTTTGGGCTGGTTCCAGTTTGGTTTATCGCCTTCTTCTACACCGGCCTGGGAATCGCCCTCACACTCGCTGGCATCGGATTCCTGCTCCATTTCGTAAAGCGCGGCGGCAACATCGTCTGCCCCGTCACAAAGAAGACACGACTGGCATAAGGCAAGGCAGCACATCTTGCGTCTCTGAAGGACAACCGACGTTTGGATTGTGGGAAAAATCAGAGCATGGTTTGGCGAATGATAAGTTCTCGGTAAGTTCTCTTAAACAGGCCACTGGTTCAGACAAAGCCACAGCATACTCATAGTATAGTTGGAGCGGTTCGCTCTTAAGCGCATGTATTGTTCACTACCTTTCTCGCCAAGAACGTAAGGAGGGAGACTCGGGTGGCGTTTTTTGAGATAAGAGAGCTCACGGTGTCGTATCGGCGAAACGGTGTTACATTCGAGCCGTTCAACAGTATCAGTTTCGAGCTTTCGGAGGGACAGATCGCAGACCTCATTGGTACTTCGGGGTCGGGCAAGTCGAGTCTGCTCTGCGCCTGCGCGTGTCTTCTTCCTAATACGAGTGGCTCGCTCTTGCTCAAAGAGGTCAGCTCAAACTCGCTCTCACCAGAAGAATGGCGAAAGCGCGTTTGCTATGTGCCGCAGAAGCCTACCGTCATCCCTGGCACCGTACGCGATAACCTGCTGCTACCTTGGAGCTTTCGAGTACGCCGAAACGACACCCCACCAAGCGACACCGAACTCCGCTTGCTCATGGACGAAGCATCCCTTGGCGAAGTGAACCTCGACCGAGACGCCGCGCAGCTATCCGGCGGCGAGCTTGCCCGAGTCGCGCTCCTGCGCGCTTTCGCCACCAAACCAAACGTCCTTTTGCTTGACGAAGTGGATGCTGCACTCGATGACGCTTCAGCGAGAGCGGTTTCAAACCTCACGCGAAGGCTCGTTCGCAACGATACGGCTTGCCTGCGCATTCGCCACAGACCTCCCGATGGTGCCGCCGACAGAATGTTCAAGCTGGAACACGGCACAATCACGCAGCTCAATTGCACAGATAAGGGGGTCTAACGTGAACGCAGGCGTTATCGACATAGGGTATCTGGAACTCTTCGGGGCTACAGCCTTCATGCTTGTAGCGGCCATTGTTGCATGGGCGCTCAGACTTAAGCAAACCAAGGCTATTGTGGTTGCAACCACTCGCTGCTTCTTGCAACTGCTAGCAATGGGACTGCTGCTTGTCTACCTGTTCAAATACCAGTCGTGGTGGCTCGTTTGTCTCGTACTGGTGGGAATGTCGCTTGCCGCCACACAAATTGCCTTAGGCCGCGTGAAGGGCAAAGGACTCAACATTTGGCCGGAAGTGTTTGGGTCAATCTTCTTGTCGTCAATGATCGTAGCGTTCACGGTGGTCGAGGCTATTGTTCACGCTTCGCCGTGGTATGACGCACGCGTGCTCGTACCGATATCAGGAATGGTTCTTGGCAGCACACTGAGCGCGACCGCTGTGGCAGTTGACAGACTCTTTTCAGACATGGACACACGCGCGGATGAGATTGCAGCGTATCTAGCACTTGGCGCAACGCCAAAGGAAGCAGCCCTTCCTTCGATTCGCAAGGCTATCGGCTCGGGTCTTACCCCTGCTCTTGCTACCATGTCGGCAGCGGGCATCGTTCAGATTCCCGGCATGATGTCTGGGCAAGTACTTGCCGGCGCAGACCCCATGATCGCAGCGAAATACCAGATAGTTGTCTTGCTTATGATCTCTGCAGCAACAACCTTGTCTATTGTCGCAATTTGTTTTTCTACCTATCGCAAGCGCTTCACATCGAACGGATGCTTCCTCTCCCCCGCACTACGGTAAGTCGAAGCACCCCTTAGCGGCAAGGCAGAATACACTATCCCTTGCACTGACAGCTTTCATCGGCACTTTCTTTGCTTCTTATTTCCACATCACTCACGTAGCGGGCAGCTTTTCACTACCCGCTACGACATAACTACTCAAACACTCTTACTTAACTTGTTACCTGCGTTTTCTTGCTATACGGCGTAAGGCGACAACCACACATGCCGACGTTAGCGCGAGCGCAGCCAACGTTGCAGACGAAATGAGTAGCCTGTCTCCCGTAGGAGCGAGCTGATTTTTGCCGCCTGCCTGCGAAGGCGCGGCGGAACCCGCATGAGCGGCGTCACCATTGGCCTGACCGTCTCCGCTACCCAGATTGCCACCACCACTTGCAGACCCCGGAGTACCTGAAGTGTTGGGGTTATCAGGAGCAGCTGGCGGAACGTCTGACGTGGTTGGCGGCACGTCGGGTGTAATCGGCGGGTCTTCTGGCTTCATCGAAGGATCATCAGGAACAGGATCGTCAACTTCCAACGTCTTCCATCCCGCATAGAACGCCTTTTCACCAACAGAGTCGCCGTCTATGGCGAAAACAGAATAACCCGCGCACTCGGGATTGTCGTACCATCCCAAGAACTCATACCCGTCTCGCTCGAGCGTTGGCAGAACAGCACCCTTGCCGTATACGTATTCGGTAACGTTTACTTGACCCGTTACAAGGGCACCGCCGTTGTATTCGAGTGTAACCCCATAAACGCTTGGCTCCCACTTCGCCCAGAAGCTCTTGTTGCCAATGTCGGTCGGCGACACGTGTAATACTGGCGAACCCACGCATTCCGCATTGTCGAACCAACCCCGGAAATCATGCCCCTTACGGGTTATTTCATCGGCTTTGGGAAGCACTGCGCCCGCTCCAACATGATAGATCCACGAGCTGGAAACTCCGTCCGCAAGCACACCTTCATTAACATGCAAGGTTACGCTGTATGAGTTTGGCTTCCACTTGGCCCAAAGCTGCTTGTCTCCCCTGTCGGATGCGGTTATCGAAGATATACTAACCCCCGTGCACTCCATGTTGTCGTACCAGCCGTCAAAGACATACCCTTCACGATGTACCTCTTCTGCCTTGGGAAGGTCTATCGATTCGCCTCCCTCGTAGGCAAAGCGATCATCTACACCTTCTGCAAACGTTCCTCCGTTGGCGTGCAACGTGACATCAAAACAGTTCAACCTCCACTTGGCGTAAAGCGTTACGTTTGGCTCATCAAGGGCAATGCTCTCAAGAGCCTCGTCGGTATAGTCAGCCTTTTTATACCAGCCCTCAAAAACGTATTTGTCCTTCTTAATGTTGTCAGCCGTAGGAAGCTCAATGATGCTACCCACCGCAAAGCCATCCTCCACGTGATACACCCTTTGAGGTTCCTGCTCAAAAACCCCGCCTTCTGTCACGTACGTAATAACATAGACGTCTTTTTCCCATTTCGCGAAGAACTCTTTGTCGCCCGTATCGTCAGCGAGAATTTCCGCAATAGGCACGCCTTCACAAGCTTCGTTATCGAACCAGCCTTCAAAGGTGTACCCCTCCCATACAAGATCGCTTGCAGTAGGAAGCATAAACGTCTGACCTGGCACATAGCTTGCATATTTCGCCGTATCAACACCGGCCGCGAAGGCAGGCTTGCCCGCACCGCCGCTACCAAGATGGTACGTTATCTTACATGGCGTGATATCCCACTTTGCGTAGAAGCGCTTTGCGCCCTGGTCAGATGCGGTTATGCATTCAACCGGGTCGCCCGTAAACGACTCGTTATCATACCAGCCCGCAAATGTGTATCCCTCACGCAACGGCGAGACCGGAAGTGGGGTTTCAGCCCCGTATCGGTACGACAGCACGTTTTCCTCAGAGCTTTCGAAATAGCCGCCATTAAGAACTAGCTCAACTGGATATTCTTCGGCACTCCACCGAGCATACAACGCCACAGCGCCAGTTTCTTCTTCCGAAATCTCGAGCAGTGGCTCTCCCGAAAAATCAGCTTGCGCATACCAACCGATGAAGCTGTAGCCATTGCGACGCATAGTTTCAGGACCGGGAAGTATCAGCTTTTTCCCCTGCACGTAGTGCGCCGGAACGTTCGCTTCGTTTATCCACTCGCCTCCGTTCACGTTGAACTCAATAGCAGCACGCACAGCTGATGCATCGTAGTCGCCTACTGTAATAATAACCGGGTTGGAAGCAAACGACTTCTCGTAGCTTCCCAGGCGCACCGCATACGTCCCCGGCTCGACGTTCGTGGTCGCGCTGGTTATGGCAACCCACTTATCGCGAGGGAATTGCGAGGATGGGATGATAGTGTGTGAGCCGTCGGCACTCTTGGTTTCATGCTGCAGCAGGTCATCGGGCACACGCTGGTATTCGAACCCTCCAGCGGCACCTTGCAGTGTCGCCACATCAATGCTGATAGCGCCCATGCCGCCCGATTCTTCGGCTTCTATCCCTGCTATACTGCCGGCATACGGGTTGTCGAAACGCGGCGGTACCGCAACCGATGCCTCGTAGACAACAGCTTTACCCGAATCGATCGGGTATTGCTTAAACGTAACTTCGCGCGTTTCGCCGAAAATATCGAACTCGATCGTTTCCGCTAGATCCATCTCGTTATCGTTCGTGGCATGGATACTAAACTTATTCCAGTCCGAAAGAAGCGTATCAGTTGGTACATCTATTACTTCCTTATACTCGTTATGATACATAGGAAGATTTTTGATATAGGTCTTGTCGGCACTATAGTCAGCACCCGAAAGCAAAATCTTCTCGTTCTTATAATCGACACTGATATCCACGTCGAAGGCGATCGATGACTCGTCTACTATCCTTAGAACCGGATAGCCCACCGGTATTGTTGTGTCGAAGTCCCACACATCCTCGCTGAATCCCAGGTTGGTGTAGAACTCCTTGTTGTTCCGCAGGTCGGGAACATCATAAGTTGGCTTGGGAACCTTCCATGCACGGAAACGGTCACCGGTGTTCACCCAGGTAACCCCACCCGATCCCGCAAGCGACGCGCCTACGGTGACGTAGCCGTTCTCGAAGCAATTTGAGAATTTCTCCTTTGCTGCCGCTCCAACTGTGGGATTACTCCACGCTAAACGCCCGCAAGCGAGATTAACGTTCTTCGCAGGGTTTCCCAATCCGAAGCAACTCGAAATAAGTGTCTCGCCGTATTTTGCACTGTCGCCAATCGATTCGATATCGCCCAGCAAGCAACCGATTCTAGTTATTTCGTTTTCGGTGTAGCCATAGTTGAACTTCCTGTTGATATCAACGTTGGAAATGCACCTGTTCAAGCGCGACGATTGTTGTATTGCGCCTACCACGCCACCGCAGCTCGTTCCGTAGGTGGTAAGGGTTCCCTGCACATACACGTCGTTGAAGTCGCTGTTCAGAGCGCGCCCCGTCACAAAGCCAACGTAGCACGTCTGGTTTTGTGCGCCACCATTCTTCGTGCCGTTCTCAATTGTGCCGCCCATAACCTGAATACGATCGAACTGAGAACCGTACGTTTCCTGCACTTTGCCCTGGTAGTTGATAAAACCATCACTTCCCGAAACGAACCCGATCCGGTCCTTCCCCCGCAGCGATACGTTCTCGAAGAAGATATCCGAAAACTGCGACGCGGCAGAAGCCTTGGCAACAAGCGACACACCGCTGCCGCTGGCCGCATCCTGCATATTGCTCGAACCCGTGATAACAAGGTCGTGTATGTTCGCCCAACATACCTTGTCAAAGAGCGACGCATCTTTCAGCCCCGTGATCTTGTGGCCGTTACCGTTGAACTCCTTGTAACTATTATTGGTGCCGCCGAATACGCCCGCAACAACAGAGCCGCCCGCAGTCGCCGGCTGCCAGCCGCTAAAGTCCAAATCGTTCATCAGCATGAACCGAGTGGTTTCAGACGACGCATTCGCAATGTTCACGAAGTCTTTGATTGTGTATATCTTTTCCGCATACAAGTCGTACTGGATCTTCTCGAATTCGCTGTTAATGCTCACGGTTGCCGGCTTGGCGCTCACGCCACCCCGCAGCGTCACGTCTTTAACGTACGCGTTTTTCGTACTGGTGAACAAATTGGGCAATACGCGGCCGTCTGCATATATTGCATGACCGCGCCCATCGAGTTTCCCGTAGAACGCGCCTTCAACAAGCGCCTGATCATCAGCCCCTTCAAAAGCGCTTGTGTCGATGTCGTTGGCAAGTGCGTAATTACCATACGGGTTGTTTTTGATAGCCCTCAGCTCATCGAGGTTGTGTATGAAGGTAACAGGAGCCTGGTTGTCGTATATCCCATAGGTAAAATCGTTCGTCATGCGCTTCATCAGGTAATACATACGCGTGCGCAGTGCCGACATCTGCGACAGGTTGCGATCAGCCTTAGAGGCATCGGTTTTCAGCGCTTCTTCGAACTTAGAAACCAGGTCGTCGAACGCAACGTATTCCAGCTTGCTCGCATCTTTTTCGATCGCATCCCACTTCGCAAGCTGATATTCCTTAAAGGAATCAAAGCCCGTTATACGCTGTAGCTTGGCTACGTCTCCCTCGCTACCGCTGCCGAACTCAACGAATGCGTCGTAGCCGTAATCGCCCAACATACGATACATCTGCAGCTTGAACGAACGCGAATCAGGATGACTTCCGTTCGCATGAATCGGATGCCACCACACGCCCTGTATGTCCTCCTGCACATACAAATCCCACAGCCATGAAACCTTCCCGGTATCGGAAATCTTCGGACGCAGGAAGATCTGGTTGTCATAAACTTCTTCGACCGTGGTGAATTCCCGCGTGCCGTCAACAAATGCTGACAGATTGACCGGTGCCGTAGCGGCGGTTCCTTTGTAGTCGCTCAAAACCGCATTTCTCGATCGTAAAATGGTTGCCGTGGCACCAACGTCCAACGGGCTCGAGCCATTTTGACCGTCATACTGCGCCTGCGAGGCTACGGCATTTTGCTCGTCTTTTTCAAGCCGCAGAAACGCTTTCAACGCAGCGTAGTCCAAAACATCAAGCGCGTCGTACATATTGCCGTAGTAAGAACTGAGCTTTTCCGTGGAACTAATTCGCCCGCGAGTGAGGTTCGTTGCCACATCGGCCGACAAGTCGTAGTCGTACGTCAAGTTCATGCTATAGGAATACTGACCGAACCCTTGCGTCAGAAGCCCGTCGGTATAGTCTTCGGTGCCGGCGCGCCTTGTACCACCCTGCAAGAACCAATCGTTGTCCAGCGCATGACCCATTTCATGCGACCATATAGACCACCCTAATTCAAGCGCCCCAGAGAAGAAGAATAGTCGCTTGTAGTTCACGCCCATGTTCAGCGTCATAACCGCGGAACCCATAGCGCTGCTGTTGTACAGGCCAATTGCGTCGGTGAAATTCTTGCAGTAGTCGTCTTCGGTCAGCGTTTTTCCCCACAGCTTTTCGCGCTCGAGATACGCCGTACCTTCGTTTTTGTTCCACTTTCGGTCAACAGACACAACGCACGTGGCATTAACCTTATCTACTCCAACAATAGTTGAAGCGGTGGCAGCGTACTTTGCCATGTGGCTAAACGCCGCATCGCTCATGAGCTTTTCAAACGCCGCCCTGTGCTCGTCGTCCAGCGCAGGTTCCGCATAATAGCCCGTGCTGGTGCCCGTTGCCAAAAGCCCGGCGGTAACACCCATGTACTGCGAAGCGTCGTCGAGCGTTACCCACGCCAACAGATAGTCGGGGAAGCGTTTCACCTGATCCCAACCGCGCCAAACCAAGTTGCTGGTGTCTACCCCCTCGGCACCTTCGGGTCTAAACTCCTTGTAGAAATACCGCGACGACATATAATCGGCAAACCAATTTGCCATATCAGCGTAACCAGTCGTCCGCTGAACAATCATCTGCAAAAACGACGGCACGTCCGGCGCGCCCGTTCGCTTCGCGAGGAACGCCGAATAGGCGCCCGAAGACGTTTTGTCGGTCATGGAGAACGTGTAAACCGACGAATACCGCACATCAGAGGTCATGCCAACAAGCGACAACCCAGGACGTATAACATCCCCCCGAAACGCCATGAGCAGAAAGGGGTTCACGTTCTTTTGAGCGCCAACCGACTCGCTTCCGCCAGTGTCGAAACCGCAGAAGCGCTCATAGTAGGTATACAGGAACAGCAGGTCAAACATCTTATACTCGCGTATAGTGGAGGTAAACGTTGTTTCGGGCTTCGCCTCCATCGACCTGGTCATAATGGCATCCCACACCTTCGTGTTGGGAGCTGTTGCGCACCACCCGCCCACATTGGAAAGCAAGTTTGCCGCAACTTCCTCAGCGTTGTCATGCATGTCTCTATCGAAGTAGTCGCGAACCGTGCGATGCACCTCAATGTTACGGCAGAAGCCTTTGAAATAGCTCTTCCACGTTTTGCTTCGGATAAACGTGGCGACTTTCTCGATAGCACTGCCCGAAACACCATCGTCAAGCACCCAGAAGTCTGGTTGGTAGAGAATCTCCGGCTCGGCGGCCACATACGATGCCGCCAGATGCGACGTTCCCATATACGAAACATCAAGCGTTTGCGACGTTCCGTCAGAAAAGCAAACGACAGCGCGCGCAACGTCTTCAACCTGGCCAGAGCGCAGGCTCACCTTCATACCTGAGTCTTTGTGCACCGGCCAGCTTTCCACAATGGTCTTCGTAGCAAGCGGGCTGTCGGCAGGAATCGCATTGCCCGACTTCACGATATCTTCGAGCGATGCGAATGGGGCAAGTTTGTACGCATTGATGTAGGCATTGTTGCGCTCCGAGTCGTATCCCTGCACCTGTTCGAGCGAGGTCAGAATCGTTTCGTCGGTAACTTGTTGGCTTACGGGACGCGAATAGCTTCCGTTCACATACCCCCACAGCACGTCGAGATACCGTTGCTGCTCGCCTTCGGCCGTAGGAAGCTTCAGTTTGAGATAGAACTTGTCGTCAACAACGTTGGCTGACTCTATTTCCGCATAAAACGACGGTATCCGATAACACTCAACGTACGCTAAGCGATCGGTCGGGTTAAAGTTGTTCACGTTCAGCATGCCGACATTGAAAACGCTGCCGTCGCCGTTCATTTCATAAACGCTTAACGACTTGATGTCTTTATAGGTTATGTCAGCAGAATAGGTTGGAGCACTGCGTAACGACATGACAGCCGCCCGCCGCGCAGCCCGTTTTGTGGGCGCGTCACCTGCATCGGACGCATCGGACTCACCGCCAGCGTTGCCAGAAGCGTTGCTGCTAGCGTCATCCGCCAACAGCATATCTCTATCGGTCAGGGAAGTGTCAACGCGAGCCGCTTCAGCTTCACGCACAGTGTCGTATTCGCTTCTCGCCTCCGCTTCGGCGCGAGCGCGGTCTTCCTCAGCCTGTGCGAGGGCTTCTGCAAGATTTGCGCCGGCTTCTTTTTCTCGGGACTCAACGTCGTCCCCGGCGCTTTCGTCCATGCAGCTGCCGCATATTTCAGCAGAGCTGTCGCTTTCGCTTTCATCAGCAAAAGCAACAGCATGCGGAGCTACAGGAGCAAGGGTGGCCACCAGCACGCACGCCATCATCAACGATATGGCGGCTCGCAGGGTGTGCATTACGTTGGGCTTCGTTTGTGGTGCGTTTAACGTCTGCAACTGCGTTAGCCTCCTAAACCTCAGGAATGCTTATTTGCCCAAATTATACAAAGAACGCCGCCACACCATGAAAACAAACTGATTCTTTACCTTACGTGATTACAATCGTCTACACCTGATCTGTATGGACATCGTACCCACCTATCTTTGTAATAGATGCAATCATCCGGAGCCGGATTATCATACGCATGCTCGGCATCGCCATCAGTCTCACTTTCGGGTTTACACCCGCCAACTTTTGCAGTTCGCTTTATAATTGAGTAGAACAAATGCGTCCGCATGAGATTGGGAGCCCGGACATTTTGCTGGACTTCGACTCTGGCCGGGAAGCCAGCTTCATCTGCGTGCAGCTGAACACGCTGACTGCCACTGGCTGACCCGTGAACAGTAACAAAAAGGCCGCCCCGGAGGGCGGCCCTTAGCATTCTTGGTAGCTCCGACCGGATTCGAACCGGCGACCTCCGCCTTGAGAGGGCGGCGTCCTAAACCGCTAGACGACGGAGCCACATGTGCGCTTTGCTCGTACAACCGAAAACTGGCTGGGGTGGAAGGAGTCGAACCCTCACATACGGAACCAGAATCCGCTGTCCTGCCATTAGACGACACCCCAGTGGCATCTTCTCGGTGCATCTACGCCACCGCAGAGGCAAGACGTAAGCGCAAGACGGTATATTACGGATCCCTTGGCTTTTCGTCAAGTGTTACCGGGAATTTTTTCGGGAAATTTGTCCGTCCTTCCCAAAACGAACGCTTTGTCGTACAATGATCCGCACGCCGCGCTATGCGAGGCGTGCGGTTTGCCAGTGTGGCGCAATGGTAGCGCAACTGATTTGTAATCAGTGGGTTGCGGGTTCGACTCCTGTCACTGGCTCCAGAAAAACAGTGGGTCAGACGGCATATCGTCTGACCCACTTTCAGTTTTGGGCAACGTTCCAGAACAAGCACAACAGGGGTGTTGAGTACTGAGATTTTTGGAAACTGATCTAGGCTCAACATCAACGAACCCACGATTGAACCTTGTTCCAGTAGCACAGCGGTGAGTTGCAGCGTTGAGTCGAATGATTTTCCTCGCCCCTACTCTTCAAATTCATGTTAGAATACGAACATACATTCGCACGAACGTTTGATCGTATTTCGAAATGGCCGAAGAGCACTGAGAGGGAAGCTATGGAAACGGCTGATAAGTTAGAGATTCTTGCCGATGCCGCAAAGTACGACGTCGCATGCACGTCGTCGGGCGTCAATCGCGGTGCGGTTTTCGGACAGCTTGGGTCGGCAAGTTCAGCCGGATGCTGCCACAGTTTCACCCCCGATGGACGCTGCATCACATTGCTCAAAGTACTCATGACCAACGTATGCATCTACGACTGTGCCTACTGTGTGAATCGGGCGAGCAACGACGTACCGCGAGCCGCTTTCACACCACGGGAGCTCGCTGATCTGACTATCGCGTTTTATCGCCGCAACTGTATCGAAGGCTTATTCTTAAGCTCTGGCGTTATCGGCAACCCCGACCAAACGAGCGAGCTTATGGCCCGCACGCTACGCATCCTGCGTTATGACTACGGCTTTCGGGGATACCTGCATGCGAAGGCCGTTCCCGGCACGTCGCCCGAACTAATCAACGAGCTCGGACAGCTTGCCGACCGCCTAAGCGTGAATATGGAGCTTCCCTCGCACCAAAGCT
Organism: Adlercreutzia sp. ZJ141; assembly: GCF_011038965.1. Lineage (GTDB taxonomy): Bacteria > Actinomycetota > Coriobacteriia > Coriobacteriales > Eggerthellaceae > ZJ141. The sequence goes on from NZ_JAAKEB010000008.1 coordinate 70,121, forward strand.
TGGCATTGCTCGCCCCACAGAAGAGCAAGCAGAACATCGTTGCCCCCATGCGGCAAATTCGCGACACTATCGCAACCGACCGCGACGTCCGTGCACTCATGGGAAAGAATACCGTGTATGGCACGTCGGTACAGACAAGACACAAACAAGCGCCCTTCGCTCCCGCCGGACAATCGACCCAAATGATCATTGGCGCAACCCCAGAAAGCGACTACCACGTGCTGAACCTTTCGGCCGCCCTGTATCGCACCATGAGCATGAAGCGTGTGTTTTTCAGCGCTTACGTACCCGTAAACAGCGACCCACGCCTACCCAGCAACGACGCAATGCAGCTTAATCGCGAACATCGGCTCTACCAAGCCGACTGGCTGCTACGTTTTTACAAGTTTGACGTAACCGAGATCATCGACGAGAGCCACCCCTTCTTGGAGACCGACATTGATCCAAAGGCAAATTGGGCACTTAACCATCTTGACTTGTTCCCTGTTGAAGTGAACGCCGCACCGTATGCAATGCTGTTGCGAGTGCCCGGTATCGGCGTAAAGGGAGCACGCAGTATCATCGCCGCACGCAGACAGCGAAAACTTGGAGAAGACGAGTTGCGCAAGCTCGGCATTGCTTTCAAGCGGGCAAAATTCTTCATTACGTGCAACGGAACGTACGCCGCACCTGGTATCGACTTCTCACGCGACGTACTGCATGCACAGCTTTCAGCACCTATCAATGGAGGGCGCCACGGCCGCCGCGCCGATAAGGCAATACCTGGCCAAATGAGCTTGTTCGAAAGCGTCGACACGCCAGAGAAACTGCGGGCACGCGGGCTGCAACCCGGTCAGAACACACCGAACGCTGCACCACTCACCAGTTACGCACCACGTTCGTGTACTACAAGCGATTGGAACCGACTGCTGGAGGCATCCTAATGACGCGAATCAAAACCAAACTCACACCCAACATCGACAACAGCCGAAATACTGCAACGAACGCCACCTGCGGCGATAAGCGAGCGAACCAGGTGTGTACCGCACCACGCATTCCCGACGTCATCGAGCGACGGCGCATCCTTGGCGAGATGATAGAACCCTCCCCATCCGTCCAAACCATGGAATGTGGAAGCGACGCCCAAAGCGACACTGTCAGTTCGCATGCATCGGCCAGCAAGGTTGCCTACACCTACGACGGAACGCTTGAGGGGCTGCTCTCATGCGTATTCGCTGCCTACGCCAACCGAGAAGATCCTGCAGACATCATGCCCGCCGATAGTTTCCAACCGCGACTCGGGCAAGCTGTGAGAAGCATTAGCACCGATCTTACTCGCGCTGAGCGGGTGCGTGTGGGCGTGTGCCGCAACTGCGGACCGGCGGGGTTCGCCGCCGTGCGCACCGCCTCGCTTTCCGATAATCCCACCATGAGCATGACGGTGTACCGCTTCATCCGTCATGGCATGGCACAAAACCGCCCTCATTCCTGCGCTGGCTGCAAACGACAGCGAAGTTGTTCGGGTACTGGAGAAGGTAACCTGGGCCTTTGTTCGAACAGCGCTCAGCCCAGCACACTGAATGACCTGTCGCATCCAGCTGTGGCAGGCGTGCGCAAACTCGTCCGAGAAGCCACATGTGAAGCCGAACGCATGAGACAGTTTATCCGCTTCGAACACATGGATAACGGCGTGTGGTTCGCGCGCTGTAACCCAAAAGCAAGTGTTGTTCCTTTGATCATGTCCCACTTCGCCGCACGGTTTAACACGCAACCATTCATCATCTACGACGAAACACACCATCTGGCCGGCGTTAGCGAAAACGGAACGTGGCAACTTGTGCGCACCGACGAGATAACGCTTCCTGGCTACGCACCCGACGAAGCGCCTATGCGCCGCGCCTGGAAGCGTTTTTACGATTCGGTATCGGTAGAGTCGCGTTACCATCCCGAACTTCAACGGCAGTTCATGCCCATGCGCCTTTGGAAAAACATCACCGAGATGCAAGAGGCGCTGCCGCGCGCCGTCCGCGCAAGCGAGCAGCAGTACATCGGCACTTCAGCGCATGACGCACTGTCTGCGGACAGGCTCAATCAAACAGACCTCACCCCAGTGCAATCGAAGGGAGGGATGAAGCTATCTTTAGCAGCGTCACCTACCTGCCAATAATAGTCTTCGATACCAAGCGTATCCGCGTAATCGAGCAGCCGTTCGTAGTCTGTATTAGGTACACGTTCGGCAAGCTCGGGACATCGCGCAAGCACGCTTGTTGCATGCGTGTCGCCCGCAGCTGCTGCCTGAGCAAGCACCGGTGTGTACTGGTTCATGAGCGACAGCAACACACGTGAACCGTAGCGCTCGTGCACAAGACGCACTATTTGAACGGAGTTGTCATACGCCTGCGGCAACATGAGGTGGCGCACCACCACGCCACGCACTAATCGTGGCAGCCCGTCAACCTCATCGAACACCGGCTCGCCCACCTGCTCAACCATAGCATCGAGTGCGGCAAGTGCCACCCGCGGGTAATCGGAAGCTCTCGAATAGCGCATTGCGAGCTCGGCATCGGCGTACTTGAAATCGGTCAGGTATACGTCAACGGCACCCTCGTTGTCTCGCACCGCCTGCACCGTCTCATACCCCGACGTGTTCCAAACGATAGGTAGACGCAACCCTCGCTTGCGTGCCTCCGCAACCGCCACACGCACCTGCGGCGCATAATGCGTCGGCGTGACGAAATTGATGTTGAGCGCGTCTTGATCCTGTAACTCCAAACAGATATCGGCCAACCTATCAACGGACACTGCGATACCCGCCTTACCAGCAGCAATTACGGCGTTCTGGCAATACACACACCTCAGCGGACAATGCGCAAAAAACACCGTTCCACTGCCCCGTTCACCACTTATCGGAGGCTCTTCCCAAAAATGTAACGCAGCACGCGCGAGTACTACCTCATCTGTTGCGCCACATACGCCACGCTGCCCAAGACCCCTGTTAACGCCACATGCGCGCGGGCAAAGCATGCATCCCGCGCCCACATTCCCTTCTCCACCAGTACAATCCATCAGAATTGCGCCTAATTCATACTGAAGCCTGAGTACAAACCCCCATGGCCATGCCGACAACTGCGCCCTGAGGAGCAAGCATCCTCGTTGCAACAGTCGTCATCGCAGTCATCGCAATCGAAATCGCAATCATACAGGTCGTCATCGTATTCGTCATCATCGAAACCATCGCTATACGCCTGCTCAGCGCGCGTCCAATCAAGGCCATGAGCAGCACACGCTGCCTCATCGCCATACGCCAACGATAACGCCGCGGGCGATTTATCAGCGCCACCGATCAGCGCCATCAATTCAAGCATGTGTGCGCACGATTCAGCATGAGGCAGAATAAGCTCGTAGTCATCGGCCGCCATCAGCGCCGCCGACAGCTCTGCAAGCAGCATTTCCACAGTATAGGTGCCCTCAAATCGCTCTTCGACGATAGCCCGCCATGCATCAGCGAACGCATCGGAGCCTGGCGCACTCAGGCCGGCATCGAAAGCGAGACCGGCATGCTGCGCAACATGGAACAACGCCTGAGCTTCAACCGCTGCCGCTAGACAAGACGTCGCACGCAGCGTCCACGCAGCTTTGGCAAGCTGCGCGCTTCCCGCAACACCCGTCTCATGAACCGTTGCCGCCAGCGCGCGAACCACGGGAAGTGCCAAGCGCACTGCCGTATCGTCACCGCTAACGAAACCAACAAGATTGCCGGCATCAGCCAGAGCGTCATCAGCGAACATGTCGCATACAGCAAGGGGTGCCTCGGCGAAGTGAAGATCGTTCACTGTGGCAACTGCGCCGATTTCCCGCGCGAAACTAGGCGTCGACGCAGACAAATCAATCACAACTGCCCCAGGTTTTGCCACTTGCACCACGCCATCGGTGTCGAAGTAGACATCCTCGAGCTCTGTCTGTGTCACGCAGTACGTGATTACCGCATCGGCATCGGCAAGCCGTTCCGCACGCACGAAACCTTGCGCCTGCAAGCGCTCATCAACAACCCGACCCCAAGACTCGAACCCCGCAAACGCATACGTTTCAATCATGAAAGCTTCCCTTTCGCTTTCGCACGCGAACAGACAGCAGAGCGTCTGCCACACGAATCATTATCCAACCGCTAACCCTCGCTCTTTACCTTGCGAGCAATGCGGTCAGCAACCGACAGGCCGCACCGGCGGTCTTTACCCCAGAATACGATGGCAATCATGTTCGGCCCCACATGGCTGCCAATTACCGGCCCGATAGACGTTTCCAAGAACACTGCTTGCTCATCCAGTTTTGACACGGCCTCTTTCAACCGAACGAGGTCCTTCGGGCAGTCGGCGTTTCCCACTAACGCCAGCTTATCGGCCCCTTCATCGTCACCGTTTTTCTGATAGTACTCGGCAAGCTGCTTGATTCCCTTCTTTCGCCCGCGGGCAACACCCACCAGCGACAACTTGCCTTCAAGATCAACCGATAGCATAGGTTTCACGTCGAGCTTCGCACCCGCATACGCCACCGATGAAGGAATGCGCCCGCCGCGCCGCAGCGCTTCAAGATCGTCAACCATAAATTCGCACCGCACGAAGTACCGCGCTTCTTCGGCCCACGTAGCAAGTTCCAATGCAGTCATGCCGTTTTCCCGCTGGCGCAAGGCCTCGTACACCAGCAAACCCTCGGCGATTGAGGGCAGCTTCGTGTCGACCACATGGAGCTCAGCGTCGGGGTGATCAGCCAAAACCTGCTCACGTACGAGCATGGCAGCGTCATAACTTCCCGACAAACCACTGGTGAAGCTCAAATACACCGTGGGCACCCCGCTTGCCGCCGCGCGCTCGAACACCTCGCGAAACACCGGGATGGGCACCTGCGAAGTAGTGGGGCACGCTCCGCCTCTCATGGCGTCGTAGAAGTCGTGTGCGGTGGTGGACTGATACAGATCGTCGAAACGACTCTCGCCATTCATGAGGTACGGAAACTGAATCAGCTCGACCCCTTCCCGATCCACAACACCAAAAGGCAGATCGCAGCACGAGTCGATGATCAGGTTGCATTTGCATTGCGCCATAGCGCCCTCCATTCTCGTTCGTTACAGTCAGCAACACGCCGCTACAGCCAACGCACGCCTACACCGCTGCAGCCTCCAAAGCCCGGTTAGTCCAAACCGCGCAGTTTAATGGCCAACTCGTGGCGACGCTCGAACAGGCTGCGCTCCAATCCAACCGGGTAGGTATGGGCGTTCAGCACGCGCTTCTGGCTCTCATCAAGAGTGAGAAGCCCCGCGTGGCACCGCTGCTGCGCCGCCAGCGCATCGCGACATTCGCTTGGCAGCACAGTCTTCCCATCGCGCGCCAACGGAGCCAAAAGCGTTTCAAAGCGCAGCCCCTGCAGTGTCTTACGACGTAAGTCATCGGACGGATCAACAATTGTCTCAGCATCAGCCACGCCGGCATTGCAATCGAACACCATGTCGCCAGCGATGGTGCCGGAATCGTAATAGTAGCGCCGCACATCCAACACGCCCGGCACGGTAAGCTTCGCTGCCGTTTCCGAAATTTTCAGACAATCGGTCCATGGCCCCTCGCCTACCTTGGTGGCAGACAGCTTATACACGCCGCCAAGCGTCGGCTGATCGTAAGCACAAGCCAGCTTCGTGCCCACGCCCCACGAATCCACCTTGGCCCCTTGGTCGCGAATCGACTTAATAGTATGCTCGTCAAGATCGTTCGACAGTACGATACCGCAATCGCAAAGCCCCGCCTCGTCCAGCATACGCCGCGCCGTCTTGGCAAGCCAGGCAAGGTCGCCCGAGTCGATACGAATGCCAGCCATTCGCTCACCGCGCTCGCGCATTTCCAACCCCACCGTTATGGCGTTTTTCACACCTTCGATCACGTCGTAGGTGTCAACCAACAGCACGCAGTTTTTTGGGAACGCCGCTGCATACGCACGAAACGCCGTGAGCTCATCGGGAAACGACATCACCCAGGAATGGGAATGCGTACCCGACACAGGCAACCCGAACAACTTGCCAGCCAACACGTTTGACGTCGACGCGCAGCCACCCACCACCGCCGCACGGCTCGCCCACACGCCGCCGAAGGCGCCTTGCGAGCGCCGCAAGCCGAATTCGGCAACCGGAGCGCCGGCAACTGCGCAAACGCGCGCTGCCTTCGTAGCCACAAGCGTTTGGAAGTTCACGCAGTTCAAAAGCGCTGTTTCGATAATCTGGCAGTCGAGAATAGGACCGCATACGCGCACAAGGGGCTCGTGTGGAAACACAATGGTGCCTTCAACTACGGCATCAATGTCAACGTGCAGCCTGAAATCTGCCAGCATATCAAGGAAGTCTTGTTTAAACAGCTTTCCGCCACCAGGAGCGTCCAGACTCGCCAAATACGCGATGTCGCTTTCCGAGAAGCGGAACGTATCAACCAGATCAGCCAGCTGTGCCATGCCACACGCAACAGCGTAACCACCCGCAAACGGATAGTCGCGGAAATACATATGGAAGCACGCCTGCATGTCGGCTTGCCCGCTCTCCCAATAACCCTGCGCCATGGTGAGCTGATACAAATCGGTCAACAGCTCATATTCGACCGTCAGGGATTCTCCGTCCCGCACGTCTGCTCCTTCCTTTAAGCTGGGCACGTTCGCGTGTCCACTACCTGTCTCTCGTCCGTCGAAATTATTGCTTTACTGCTGCTGCGGCGTCTCGCCTGAAGACTTACGATTCCTTCTGCGGCGATGCGCCCCTGCGCGTTTCTGCGCATCGGCGGGCGCGTGCCCATCGCGCGGCGCGGCATGCGTGTCGGTATGTGCTCCTTCGCGACTAGTACTCGCATTGCGCAGACCTCGCACGCCCGACGAGTTCTGACCAGGACGCACCGCTGTCTTTCCGCTTTGCCGCGACGCTTCGGCGCCACCCTTCTGCGCGCCACCTCTGACAGAGGTAGCGGAAGCAGCTGTTTGCTTTCGCTGTCCCTGCTGAGCTCCCTGCTTTTTACCCTGCGAACCCTTGCGCGCTTGCGACCCGCCGGCACCCTCGCGCTTTTTTGCACTCGCAGTACCTGCAGCGCCCTTGCCTGCCGCCGACGTTTCGGCTGCAGCATGCGAACGGCTCACGGGTGCTTGCGTTGTCACCGAAACCCCACTCGCATCGAGCTTCGTCGAACGGCGCCGACGTGGTGTGCGCGTAGATGTCGTGTTTGCAACGGCCCCATCACGCGTTTGAGACGACGCACGCTTGTGCACAGGTGTCTTCGCAGAACTGGAACTCTTGCTCGATCCCTTCGATGAGTCCTGCGATTTCGATCGCTGCTTCTGCGAACCGGGCCGCGAAGCCGCTGCGTCGCGCTGCTTTCGCCCAGCCGACGCCGAACCTGTGTGGCGAACTGTTTGCGGATCGGCTAGCTTGTCACCGGCCGTCAACTGACCGGTCAAAAGCGACGACGAAGCCGATCCCAACGCCGCGCGGCCTTGTTCGATCGCGCACTCCCATGCCTCTTCACCGATCACGTTCGGGCGGCCCTCGCCCTGTGGCTCGTCGAAATCGGCTAAGGGAACCTTTACCGGCTTCTCTCCCTCAACGCGCACCGTCACAATCTCGCGCGGTACGTCGAGATCGACCACCTTGGCAGGACCTACCGGCGTTTGCACGGTGGCGTTGCGCTTCGGCGCACGCTTGTTGAAATCCTTGTATGCGTCATACTCGTAGCGCAGACAACACATCAGACGACCACACACACCCGATATCTTCTGGGGATTCAGCGACAGATCCTGCTCTTTCGCCATACGAATCGACACCGGGCAAAACTCACCGCCCAAGCGCTTACAGCACAACTCTTGTCCGCAATGCCCTAAACCACCGATCATGCGCGCTTCGTCACGCACGCCAATCTGACGCATGTCAATACGCACGTGAAAGCGAGCGGCCAACTTCCGCACCAACTCTCGGAAATCGACACGGTCTTCGGCTTCGAAATAGAAAACGGCCTTGTCTCCGTCGAGCAGATATTCGACCGACACCGGGCGCATATCATCACCCATTTCGGCAGCCATTTCCTTAAATACGGGCAGGGCTTCGGCCGCCTTACGCTCCATGACGCGGGCGTTCGCTTCGTCTTCTGAGGTAGCAACGCGCTTCACGGGCTTCAGCGGCGTTTTCAGCTTATCCACCTGCTCGCTGCTCGCTTCAAATACCTCACCGGCAGCACGGCCAAACTCCGTGCCACGTGCGGTGGAAACCACCAGATTGTCGCCCTCATGTATGGTAATGTCCCCCGCATCGAACCAAAGTGTCTTGGGGTTGTTGCTCAACGTAACGGGCGCTATCCGAACCATTCAGCACCACTCCTTATATAGTATTCAGTCGCGCCCGGCATGAGAGCCGGATGCGTCGTACAGCGTATGTCTCATATCGAGCAGCATGGCGTCGATACACGTTTCAGGGGATACATTATACGAGATCGCCTCGTCATAGCGACGCACGGCTTCCAATGCGGCGGCAACACGTGCGGCATCCGTATTGGCGGCGGCATCGGCTATCGCATCAAGCGCGTCGGAGTTCACCACCACTTCAGGCGCACCAGCGCACATAGCCAACACGTCACGCAACCACCCGCGGATAATGGCCGTTGTTTGATGAAGTAGCTCGTTGCTCTTTGCTGTGATCAGGCGCTTATTTCGCTGCTCGATTTGACGAACCGCCGCACGTTCCAAAAACTCGGAAGCATCCTCCAAATCGCGAGCCTGCTGGCTGCGAACCTCGTCGAGCGGAGCCTTCGCCTGCACCACCATGCTCGACGCCGCCTGCACGATGTCCCAGTCGTCAGATAGCCGAAGCGCCGCGAGCGTACCTAAAACGTTCCGTCGCAATTCCATGCATTCCCCTGATTTCAGAAAGGCCACGGCCTTGCTTACCGATCCGTCACAAGCCTGCAGCGCCCAAGCTGCACGTTCGCGCGTCGCCCCAGTATTCTGCGACACCAACCCCGCAGCCTCAGCAGCAGGAATAGTGCGAAACGGAATCACCTGGCAACGCGACACAATGGTGGAAAGCACGCTTTCCTGAGTACGTCCCAGCAAAATGATCAGCACGCCTGTTGGTGGCTCTTCCAAGGTTTTCAGAAAGGCGTTTGCTGCCTGCACACCTAAAAGATCAACCCGGTCGAGAATATACACTTTGCGCTTCGCGCGGATAGGTGCAAGCGAAACATCGGCAACAATGGAGCGCACCTGCTCAACCAGGTAGCCCATCGCACCCTCGGGAGCGTAAAAGTGCACGTCAGGATGCGTGCGAGCCATCACGCGGCGACATTCGTCACACTCACCACATCCTGTGCCGTGCTCACACAGCACCGACTGCGCCAACGCGAAGGCCACAGCGGTCTTGTTCGATCCAGCAGGCCCAACCAATAAATAGGCATGGCTTACTTTGTCCCCTGAAACCGCCGCACGCAGAAAGTCGCGTACTTGCGGCTGTCCGAACACGGCGTCGAACGCGTCAGCCATGGCACCTCTCCGAAGACGAAGCCTGCGTGCGCCGATCGTCTAGTACCGAAAAGAAGCTCTCGTCACACACCGACGCATCGGCCATCCAGGAAAACAAATCGGACAGCGCACTGAACACCTGCGCCGCTGTCAACGAGCGGGGGCCGTCGGAATCGATGACGCACACACGATCGGGGTCGGCTTGCGAAAGTGCGAGAAAGCCCTCGCGAACCCGGTCATGAAACACCTCACCTGCCTGCTCCAAGCGATCGGCGCCACCCTTCGTCGCGCGCACCAAACCCGCCTGTGTTCCACCACACATCAACAACAACGTTCGATCAGGAACGATGCCGCGGGCAGCAAAGCGGTTCGCCGCATCCACGAAGTCACGGGAAAGACCGCGACCAAACGCCTGGTAGGCCACCGTGGAATCGAAAAAACGATCACAGAGTACCACCGCACCTCGCGCAAGTGCGGGCTCTATGACCTCCGCAACAATCTGAGCGCGAGCAGCTTCATAAATGAGCAACTCGGCTTCATCTGACAAGGTGGTATTTTCCGGGTTAAGGACGATAGAGCGCAACGCCTCACCCACCTTCGTTCCACCCGGCTCGCGCACACACACTACCTCGTAGCCGTGATCCCGTAATACCTGAGCCAGAAAACGCAGATGTGTAGTCTTTCCCGCGCCGTCCCCGCCTTCGAACGTGACGAACACACCGCGGTGCGGGGTTCTCTCGTTCGATGCGTCGTTCATGGCATTTCCTCCATGTATTGCCCTTCGGGATCAAAACCCCTATTGCCACCTGAAAGCGCGCAACAGCACCTTGCAGTCAGCCGCACGATGCAGCTGGCAAAGCACGATCGGGCAAAATGCACCATTTCGCCCGCTGCGCGTGAAGTCGATTATATACCTTTCTACACCCCGCATCCGCCGCACGCGACATCGCTCCATCGAGCCACCACCAGCTGTAACCAGTCTGCAAGTCGCCCGCAAGTCGCATTCACCGCCAGCTATCACCAGCCGAAAGGTGTCCAACCGAGGGAGATACCCGCTCGCCTGCTTCAATGCTACGATACAAGTCGCGCCCGCAGGTGTCGATGGCAACGAAGCACGGGAAATCGTGTAGCTGCAGGCGGCGAAGTGCCTCGGTTCCCAAGTCATCCCACGCCACCAGCTGACTCTCGGTTACATGCGTGGCCAAAAGCGCGGCGATGCCACCCACGCACGCAAAGTACACCGCCCCGTTACGACGGCACGCCTCAACCACCTCGAGCGAGCGCTTTCCCTTCCCCAAGCACGCAATCAGCCCGGCATCCACGAGCGCGGGCGTAGCGAAGTCCATGCGGCTGGCCGTGGTAGGTCCAACCGACCCGAGCGGCCTCCCCGCAGCCACAGGGGTAGGCCCGGCATAGAAGATGGTTTGACCCGCAAGACCAAACGGCAGCTCACCGTTTTGTCGCAACGCTTCCAATATGCGCGCATGCCCGGCATCACGCGATGTGTACACCGGCCCACAAAGAAGCACTTCTTGCCCCGCGCGCAACCCAGCAAGATCAGCCTTCGAAAGCGGCAGCTGCAGGCGAATGGGCGCGCTATTCCTTATTTCGTTTCCGCTCATTTCGTTTCCGCTCATCGTTCATCACCCCAGGGAATCACCTCAACAGACGCCGATCGCATTGCACAGCATCCCATGTTCACCGCAACGGGAAGCGCGGCGATGTGGCACGGCGCGGTTTCCACGTGCACGGCAAGCGCAGTACACGCGCCGCCCAACGCTGCCGGACCGATGCCAGTGGCATTTACAGCATCCAGCAGATCGCGTTCGAACGCCGCGGCTTCTGGGCGAGCTGCCACAGAACCCACCGGGCGCAACAATGCATGCTTCGCCAAGCCAGCCACCTTGTCAAACGTGGCACCCACACCCACGCCCACGATAAGCGGTGGGCAAGCGTTGGCGGCCTTCTCGCGCACGCATTCGAGCACAACGCGGCGCACGCCTTCAACACCCGCGCCCGGCGCCAGCATGACCACGCGTGAGGCGTTATCGCTTCCGCCTCCCTTCAGCATCACGTACACGGTCGCTCCCGCACCAGGACGGAAGCGTATCTCACAAAACGCCGGGGCGTTCGTGTTCGTGTTCGTGCGATCGAACAGCGCATCGCGAAGCACACTCATCCGCAAGCGACCACACTCGTACGCCTCGGCCACCGCCGCATCAACGCCTGTAAACACGTTGCCCGGCACGGCCACGCGCTCGCCCACTTCAAGACATACCCACACGGTTCCTGTGTCCTGGCACAACGGCACGCCATCGCGAGCAGCAATGTCGGCGTTTTCCAAAATTTGCCGTAACACGCGCTGCGCACGCGGGCTTTCTTCTCGCAGAGCAGCTTTTTCGATACCTGCTCGAACATCGCAGCGCAATGTGACGGCAGCTTGCGCGATAGCGCACCGCACAGCGTCGGCTACTGCATCGGCGCTGACAATGGGCGGATGATCCATGGGTCCTTCCCTTCTCAAACCTCTGAGGAAACACTGATTGAAGCCGTCCTCCACACAACAACCCTTATCGGGCTCTTTGCTCACTTTCTGCATTATAAGCACATACGAACACCCCCGCACACACACTGTACAAGCATGATAAAATGCGTGGTTGTGCAAGGGAAGGAGTCTCAATGGCCCAGGAGCAAACAAGCGACGGCGAAACACCCGAAAACAACACGGCGACCGAGACCGGGGCCGCCGAAACCACACAGAACTTCTTCACGCGAGGCATTTCCAACATCCTCACCCGAATATCGAATGCACAGGAACGCCATGAGGCCCTCGCGAAAATCCGCGCTGGTCACCGCGAAGCGCTCACCGAGCAGCTGGTGGCGCAGGTTGCCGGCAACGAGGAATTCGCCGCTATGGTCGAGCGCAACATCGCACCGTACCAACGACTCATGTCGTACTACCGATGCGCCATGATGGAAGCAGAAACCAAATTCCGTGTGTTAAACGAGGAATTTGGCCTGCAGCACGACCGCAACCCCATCGAGAGCATTAAATCGCGCTTGAAGTCCCCCGACAGCCTGGCGCGCAAGCTGTACGTCAAAGGCTATCCCATGACAATGGAGTCGCTGGAGAAAAACATCAACGACATCGCAGGCGTGCGCGTGGTGTGCACGTTCCTTGAAGATATGTACGCACTGGCAGAAGCGCTGCTGGCGCAAGACGATGTGGTACTTATCGAGCGCAAAGACTACATCGCCGATCCGAAAGCAAGCGGATATCGAAGCTTGCACCTGATCATCGAGATACCTATTTTTCTCGAACACGAGAAGCGCTCGGTAAAAGTTGAGGTTCAACTGCGCACCATCGCGCAGAACTTCTGGGCCACGCTAGAACATCAGCTGCGCTACAAGAAGAACCTGTCGGAAGAGGCAACAGCCTATGTTGCCCAAGAGCTCACCGATTTGGCCGAAGCAGCATCGTCGCTAGACATCCGCATGCAGGCATTGCGCAACTACCTCGATGACGATCGAAACGAGAAGTAGCAGACGCGTACGGTTCAGTTCGCTCACAAACCCAAATTGTCGTACGTTTCGCAGGGCGAAAGACCACTTCCCTCCGCCCTGTCTTCCGACCCTGCGAACCACGTGGGAAAAGCTATTTCGACGAGCTTGCCGAGCTTGATGACGCACTGCGTGAAGTCCGCTTACGCGACGGTGTCGAGGCCTTCTTCTTGCCACCGCGAGTGCCGCTTCCACTGCGCGCACTACTCCCCTTGCGGGTGCCACCACGTGTAGCCTTGCCCTTCGCGGCCTTTCCCTGCTTTTCCTGTTCCTTGCCGGGGCAATCGAAGTTCGGGCATAGCCGCCAAGGTCCGCGTGCAGTGGTAACCACCACAATAGGCGCGCCGCAGTGCTCGCAAGCTTCGTCGGTGGGCTCGAGCTTGCCATACTGCGGCAACGGATAACCCGTTCCGCATTCATCATAGTTCTCACAGCGAATGAAACGTTTTAAGGTGCGTGGGTTCTTGCGTGCGATCAACTTGGCATCGATACCCGCATCGCCGCAGGTGGGACATAGCCCCACTACCACATCGGGCTCAGCATTCGTGGGACAGTTGGGGTCAATACAGATGGTGCGCGGCTTCGTGCGGAACGCCGTCACCTTCACCTGGGGCATACCGCACGTGGAACACACCTCGGACAACGCCTCAATCTTGCCCGACGGCAGCGGATAGGTGACGTCGCAATCGGGCCAGCCAGCGCAACCAATAAACATGCCACGGGTTTTCTGCGACGCGCGAATTTGCAGGTCGCGCCCGCACTTGGGACATGGCCCAACGTATGCATCGGCAGCCACCGCATCGGCCAGCGCCGCACTTACCTCTTCGGAATGAGGCATCAACTGCGCAAGTTGCTCGGACAGCAGCTTGCGAGAATTACCTACCACCGCGTCTTTCGTGGTAGTGCCGGCGGCAATGTTGTCCATCTCGGCTTCCAGTTCGGCGGTCATTTCAGAATGCGTGATGTGTGGTGCAAACTTATCCAGCGCATCGCACACCGCCATGCCCAGCTGGCTGGGTTCGATGGGGTCGTTTACGATGTACTTCACCGTGTACAGCCGTTCAATGATGCTATGGCGCGTCGACTTCGTACCCAGCCCCAAGCGCTCCATTTCCTGGATAAGCCGTCCTTGTGAATAGCGCGCCGGCGGCTCGGTCTGCTTCTTCGTGCAAGTTGCTCCATTGAATGCGATACGTTGCCCCTGTTCAAACGAAGGCAACTGCTCGTCTTTCTTCAAACCGTACGGGTAAATGGCACGAAAGCCCGGTTTCACCAGCACGTCGCCCTTCGCGACAAAGGGCTCGCCAGCAACATCGAGCGATACTTTTGTCCCCTCCACCACAGCGGCGTCGGAAAGCGTGGCCAAAAACCTGCGAGCGATCAGGTTGTACAGCTTGTAGTTGGCAGCGGGCAGATCGTCGGGGGTCGCCTTGGCGGTAGGATAGATAGGCGGATGGTCGGTGGTTTCCTTCTTTCCGCGTGTGGCATGCAGCGAGCTCCGACTTAGCAGCTGCTTACAGTACGGCGCGTAGGCGGGATTGCCAGAAATTGCCTGCACCACACCACACAGATCGAGCGATTTCGGATACACCGTGTTGTCCACGCGCGGGTACGATATGTAGCCGTCCATGTACAAGCTCTCGGCAATACGCATGGTACGTGCCGGCGAAACTCCCTCAGCGGAAGCGGCTGCCATCAAGCTGGTGGTGTTAAACGGGACAGGCGGTGCCACCGTGCGCGTGCGCTTCTCCACTGCGGAAACGGTGGCGCATCGAGCCTGCTCAACGGCAGCTATAGCAGCGTGCGCCCTCACTTCGTCCTTGAAGCGGGTAGTCGCGTGCGGAGCCTCAAAGGCAAGCTCTCCCTCGCCGTCGGTGGGGCCTACCTGAGCAGCCGCATCGAAACGCCCGCGAATGACCCAGTAGTCCTGCGGCACAAACGCCATACGCTCACGTTCCTTCGCCACCACCAGCGCGAGCGTGGGTGTTTGCACGCGACCCGAACTGCGCACGTTCCCGTAGCCGGCGAACTTCACAAGCGTCAGGTAGCGCGTAAGTGCAGCACCCCAGATAAGATCGATATCCTGGCGCGACGAACCAGCAGCGGCTAAGTTGTTATCCATGGGCACCAGGTTACTAAAGGCGTGTGTTATCTCTTCTTTAGTGAACGCAGAATAGCGCGCGCGACTCACTGGCGCAGTCTCGTTCACCTGGCGGCAACACGCAAGCGCATCGGCACCGATAAGCTCACCTTCGCGGTCGAAGTCAGTCGCAATGATAATGGCATCGGCTTTCTTGGCCAGGTTCTTTAAGCTGCGGATGATGTCTTTTTCCTTGGGCAGCTTCACAATGGGCGCGTATGCCAAATACGGCAGCGCGTCCATCTTCCAGGCTTTCAGCTCCACGCCATCTTCTGTGAACGGCTTTTTCTTCTTGAATGGGGGGCGCGGGAGTTCAGCGGGAACCACAGCGGCAACAGATTCGCCCTCTTCGGTAACACCTTGCCAGCCGCCGCGACGTTTGTACACCATAGACGGCGTGAAATCGGGTTCGAGAATGTGCCCACGCAATCCGATAGTCACCCATTCCTCGCCATCAACCTCAAAGCGGTACACCGGCGTGGAATACACCTTGTCAGATTTGGGTTTTTTCACACCCAGCAGATCGGCGATCTTTTGGGCAGCGTCGTTCTTCTCGGTAACCACGAGTCTCATGCAGACCCCTCCTTGTTCTGCCAGCTGAGCGTTTTTCGCGCAGCCGATGCGCTCACACGATTGCCCCAATTCGTTGATTAACGTGTGCGGGGATAACGCCGCGCTCGGCACAGCCACTCGACGCAGCCGCTCGGCGCAGCGTTGCATAGCATACACGAAATCAGAGAAGCTGCAAGCGATGACGTAAACGGTGTATCCAAGCTGTTTCTAGCTGCCCATGGGCCAGCCAGCTACAGGGAAGCATTAAGAAAACGGCAGCGTTCTCTTAATGCACTGCGCTCCTACTGCCAGGTTTAGTAATCTCTTATTCCAAGAAATGCAGAACTGCTCGCAAAAGGAACCGCGAAAGACGCATTCAGGTACGGTCGGGTATGGACAGGTACGCTCAGATCCAGTCGGGTAGAGAAAACCTCACCTTCAGCCACTTTTTCTACGAAATGCGCGATTGTGCAAAGTTAGCCGTGTCTTCTGCCACTTTTTTCAGGATATGTACGATTTGACGGAGTCGGCAAAGCTCGTCGAAGCTTCAGGGAAAACAACAGTCGTCTCTGACCAGGGAAAACGTAAAGGCGCTCTCAAGAAGTGAAGAGCAATTCTCGTTCCTTGCTTATTTCTACTCGTTTTTCCGCTTCAAATCGTACATATCATGAAAAAAGTGGCAGAAGACACGGCTAACTTTGCACAATCGCGCATATCACGAATTTTTTGCCAGCTTCATTTGCGTGCAACCGAACGTGACAATAGAATCAGGGCTTTTTCCTCCATAGTGACAATAGGGACAGTCATTTTGTTACACCCCGAATAAAATGACAAAGAAAGGGGCTTCAAACTGGTCTTTTGTTCATTTTTTAGGCCCTTCGCGGTTTTTAGTGGTTAGCACAGGGTGCCAGCTGTGGGAAGTGTAGTTTTCCCAGGTTCAGGTAGATGATGGTCTTGAAGTACTCCAGGTTGCTGAACCCACGGGCCTGTCTTTTGGCCGATTGGATGATTGAGTTCATACCCTCTAACACGGCATTGGTTAGCCTGTGGTCGAAGTAGTTAAGAATCTCAGCCCAGTTCTCACGTATTGTCTTGGCGACCGATTTCATCTGTGGCACGTTCGAGTGCATGATCCAGCTGCACAAAGCATTCAGATCAGATTCCGCCTCTTTTCTGGTTTCACATTCATAGACAGTCTGCAGCGCTTCTTTCATCGCACAGGCCCGGGCCGTCTTTAGGTGCTCCTTTGACAGGTTGCGCTTCCTTTCCGCTTGTCCTTCGGTGAGGTTTGCTTCGTTTTTGAGCCATATGTACTTGGTGCGGGACAAAAGTGCTCTTTTCTCCTTTGACTCTCGAGCCTCAGCCGCCCTCACCTTGTCGAGCTGCCTAGTTGCAAGCTGAATTACGTGAAACCGATCGGCCACGCGCTTAGCGTTAGGTAGGTGTTCGGCGACACCTTTGGCAAACGCAGGTGAAAGGTCGCAGGTTACGACCTTTACAGCCTCCGGGTCACCGCCGTGTTCGGCGAGCTCACAAGCGAACTCAGCCACCGTACTGGCGTCACGCCCGAGAGCACAGACCATGACTCTCTCGCCTTTCAGATCGACAAAGCTCGTAAGGTAGTTGTGCCCGCGCTTACGAGCGGTCTCATCAACACCCACGTCGCTAACTCCTGAGAAGTTAGCCTCGGCGTGGGCTTTGGTCACGATGCGATTTAGCATCGCCCAGATCCTCGTGTCGTGCTCACGTACGACCTTCGCTATTCCTGCGACTGGCATTGACGACATGGCCATGACCAATACCTGTGCCTCGAACAGTGCGGTGAAATGCTTGGCATCGGGGGCTGCCCAGGGCACCTCGGCTGTGATTGGGCTACCCTCACAATCAAGACGCGGCAGCTTGCAGTGGATGTAGGTCTTGTATTGCCATATGTCCAAATGGCGCCACGTGCGCTCGCGCGTATCGTACACGCCGTGCATCGCCCCACATCTCGGACATCTTAAGGCATACCCCGGTGTCCTTTCGATGTAGACATGCAGTTCATCAGGATCGGGATCGCAATCCCTCATCTCAACGTCGACAACACTCCACTCATCTCCGAGGTTCAATGATTTTGCAATGATCGTTGCTAGCATCTTCGTTTGTGGGTTCATTTTGGCATCTCCGTATGTTTCCACTTACATGCTAAATGATACCGCTTGGCCCCGCTTGTAACTACACTTCCCACAGCTGGCACCCTGTGCTAACCACTAAAAACCGCGAAGGGCCAAACAAACAAGCACACGGACAACATGAGAAGTGCTGCGAATCCGTTTTGTTATGAAGGCATATTCCCAGTTCAACTTCATACCTCAATTTAGGGGATATTAAACATCGTATCTTTTGTCCCAAAAAAGCCTTCTGATCGCTCTCCAAAATAAACACGTCGAGCGATTTGTTAGATACCTTACATGATGGCCTATCTCATCGCTGGATAACCAGGCAAGACGGTTGACAAGGAGGAACAAAATGAGAGAACTTAATAGAAGAAGCTTTCTGAAAAGCATTGTTGTCACTGGCGGCATTGCAGCAGTTGCCAGTCTTACAGGCTGCTCCACCAAACCAGATCCCAATCAAGATGGAGGCGACACGTCGCAGGAAACCAATCCAACCGCCCAATCCATTACGCCAAGCGAATCCATCAATTGCCAGCTATGCGTCATTGGTGCTGGCCTTTCAGGTTTGGCAGCTTGCGTGCAAGCAGGCGAACTCGGGATAAACGTGGTAGCTCTCGAATCGACAGACGCAGCCGGAGGTGGTGCTCGAATGGGTGTCGAAGGTTCATTCGGAATCAACTCAGCCATGGCGAAAGTTTCCGGCGTAGAGGTTGATCAGCGAGCAATACTAAAAGACGAGCTTTCTCAAGCCCAACAGCGTAACAATGCACTACTTTGGAAAGATTTATTCGATGTAGCCGGTGAGAACATTGATTGGCTTGTAAAAAACGGCGTGGAATTCAGCGGTATCATCGACAACTACCACACCGGAAAATTCAATACCTTCCACTGGTACAAGAACGGACACGCTTCCGAGGGCTACGTTCCCCAGATGTCCGCCAAAGCTGAAGAACTGGGCGTAAACTTCATCTTCAACACCACCGCAAAACGGCTCATTCAGGATGATGCGGGCAAAGTAATCGGCGTCTATGCCGAGAGAAACGATGGTAGTTGGATTCAAGTTAATGCCGATGCGATAATCCTCTCCAGCGGCGGCTTTGGTTCAAACCCTGAAATCGTTGCTCGGATCGGCTACGAACCCGACCGGCTAGGCTGCATGTTCGAAGCCGCCCAAGGATATGGGTACCAAATGGCTATAGCTGCCGGAGCCAAAGACACAATCCCCGGCTGCTGCGACCAAAACGCACCGATGATCGGCTCTCTACCCAAAGGACAAACTAACATGCTGTTCTGTATGGAGCCGAAGATTCCATGGATCAATGAAGAATGTGAGCGTTTCTATGCCGAGGATATCGTCGTGAGCAACATGTCCTACTCGAACCCGCCAAAATGGAACCAGAAGGACTACTTCATCATCTTTGACCAAAAGATAGTTGATGACTATAGCTCATGGGGAACCGACTCCACTCTCGATTTCCCTCACCAGATCGACGCCGCCGTACAATCTGGCGACGGCTCAGTCTATCGCTGCAATACCATTGAGGAACTGGCAGCTTGCTACGACCTCAATACCGATGCCCTTGTTTCATGTATAGAGGACTACAATCGCATGTGCGCCGCAGGCGATGACGAGTTCTTCGGCAAAGATCCTCAATACCTGCAAGCTATTGAGAATGGGCCTTTCTACATCGCTCGACCGATGTGGGTGGTATTCTGTGTTGTCGGCGGCATCGGTACCAACCGAAACACCGAAGTAATTGATGACCACTTCAACGTCATTCCAGGTCTGTATGCAGTCGGCAACGATGGCTGCATGCTGTATCGCAACATTTATACGATCGATACGCCGGGCACCTGCAGCGGTTGGGGCATTGCCTCTGGCAGAAAAGCCGTCCAGCACGCTTACGAAAATTACATCTCAGCTTAAGTACTCTATCAGACAGCCATTACAATGGATTAGGTCGTCGGGTAGCGAAAAAGATGATAGCCTGATCCTAACTTAACAAGGCCCGGGGAGATCAACACGATCTCCCCGCACCATAGTGAGAAGCTTCCGGAGAGAGGGGATCGATGGGCTTTTCAAACAAACGAAACAAAACTCATAGCGTTCTCCCTTTTGTTCTTTTTGGATACTCCCTCTTCATCGCAGCAAACACGTTTAACTTACGAGAACCGGTGACTTTACTGGCAGAACCCTACCAGTTTTCCGAAGAAGCTTTGCGTTCTCTTACTTACATCCCCTTTGCAACAGCTTCAATGAGCATCGGTGCTTTAATTCTAAAATGCAAGAAGGATTTACTGAAACTCTTGCCCGCTGCCTCACTTGTCTCATTTCTTTGCGGGTGCCTATTCATGTGTGTCTCAATTCTCTTCCCATCACTATCATTTCTCACAGCCTGCGCCCTTGTGGTATTTGGCATCTATAGCGCACTAACGTTTGACGCATGGATTCGCCACGTGGTTCACCTCAACCAAGACGAGGTTTGGATTTTTGCTATCACCTCATCATTCTTGGCTCCGGTCATCCATTTCTTCACTGACTACATGTTCACAGTCATCCCCACTTTTGCAGCTTTCTCGATGCTCTCCTTCTCGTCTCTTGCCGTTCTGTTTTGCCTGCATCTCTACCTACCCAATGAGAATAACTGCCAAAACGAAGTCAACGAGAAACGCTTCCGGGTTCGATCGGCGTTCTCGAGTCAGGGGACAACCATTGTTGCTTTGGGAGCCATGGGCTTCGTATCAACTTCCTCTCGAGCCATTCTGGGAGGAGGATCAAATCCACTCGCCACCGCCGCCGAAATGATCGCCCTTATCTTGGCCGGCATCGTCTTACTTATCACTGTTTTCGTTTTTCGCGTTCAAGTCAACGTAAAGAAGATTGTCCTTTGGTCAATTCCTATCATGGCCCTAACCTGTTTAGCAGTGCCCTTCCTCGACAGCACGTTCACCGTTGTATTCCTCGGAGTATCAACTACATGTCACACGCTAGGCTTACTTCTTCTTCAAGTAGCGAGCCGCGCCTACGGCAATGGAAATACACGTATCGCTGTAGGCACCTACGGTATCCTTAGTGGCAGCGTCTGCTTCATCACTATTCTCGGATACTTTATTCCTCTTCATAGAATTGGTTCCGATTTGGGAATTCCCCCAGCAATTGTGGCCTCGTTGTTCTCGGCGGTTGCGCTAGCTCTAGGACTCTCGATAGAACGCATCTCGCTTTTTAGCGCAAAGATGCTCGATCGCGATCAGGAAGACCCTTTACATAACGCAGTCTCATCGGTTGCCTTGGAATACAGTCTAACAAATAAAGAGGAAGAGGTTTTACTACTAATGGCCCACGGGCGAGACATCCCCACCATAGCCAAACAACTCGTTGTTTCCCAAAGTACCGTAAGAACCCACAACAAGCATATTTTCAAGAAACTCGGAGCTCATTCCCGTCAAGACTGCATCGATGAAGTGATGCGATCTTATACACAAAACTAGTAGTATCGAGCCTCTATTACCCGAAATCCACCCCAGTTTGAGCGGTCAAGCACTAATCTGATGCTATTTGCATAGAATACGCGCTCGTCAGCTTGCGTTGCGAGCGTTTCAGTATGACGCACGAAACGTCCATAGTGTCGCATTTTAGGTCTAGCTGGCATCTTTGATCAGCACTTTACGTGCAGATAGAGTACATCAAACTATGTGTTAAACGAAGAACTCATCCCAAAACGTGCTGACCACATTTTGGTTGACAAAAGTTGACAATATATAGTAATTTTTATCAACCGCTAATCTTGAAAGTAGAATAAACCCATGGAAACCTTTATCGACATACTCGAAGTTCGTTTCGGAAAGAATCAACCCATTCTCACCGAAGAGATACTCTGCGTGTTCTCTGATATTAGCCGTCAGGCTGTATACAAGAGAATTGATGCAGCTATGGCGGAGGGGAAGATTGCTCGCTATGACCGTGGCGTGTATTACCTTCCGACGGAAACGCGCTTTGGGAAGTCATCGCTTCTAGGAACGCAAGTTGCCACAAAACGCTGGCTTCAATCTGGTAACGATGTTTATGGCTATGTTTCCGGTTTCAATCTGGTAAATGAGTCGGGAGTATCTGATCAGGTGCCTAATACCCTGGAAATTACTACGAACAAAGAGAGTTCTCGTTTGCGAGAGGTTAAGCCTTTTGGTGGCTGGAAACGCATAACACTGCGAAAACCTCGGCGTCCTGTTAATGCTCGTAATGTTAACGCACTACGGTTTCTCGATCTTATTACCGATCAACAAATCCAGTTTTACGATGAATACGAAATGGATGCGCTTAAAAAGCTGGCTCGCAAAGCAGGTAGATCTATGATTTACGATTGCTCGGCCAGTTACCCAGACAGAACGGCCAAGAAATTGGCAGAGTGTGAGAGATATCGTGTATTTGCATGAGAATCCAGCTGATTTCAAGGAGCTCGTTCGCCAAGTGGCCGAATACGAGCAGATGCCCCAATCTTTCATTGTGAAAGATTATTTTGCTGTTCAAATACTCAAAGAGGTGACACGAAGAAATCCGGCGCTTGTCTTTAAGGGTGGAACTTGCCTCTCTAAGTGTTACGGCGTTATTAATCGCTTCTCTGAAGATATTGACCTGGGTATTCAAGCAGAACACGCGACCGAGGGCATGAGAAAACGTATCAAACAAGCAGTGGTAGAGAGCGCTTACTCGTTGGGACTTTCTATCGAAAATCTCGACCGAACGCGCAGCCGCCGAGAGTTCAACCGTTACGAGATGCCACTGCCTAATATCGATAAGACAACGTTCGCCGATAAACTTGTGGTAGAAACAGCCGTTATGACTCCAGCCGATCCCGCAGCGTATCGTAGTTTACAGAGCTTTATTGGGATATTTTGTGAAGAACAGCGCTTTGTCGAAGCTGCTGAAGAATACGACCTCGGTCCCTTTGAAGTATTAGCTAACTCTTTGGAGCGAACCTTCTGTGACAAAACCTTCGCTTTGTGTGACTACTATTTAGCGGGCAGCATACCTCCGCGACAGTCGCGCCACATGTATGACCTTTGCAAGCTGCTTGATCGGGTTCCATTAGACGAAACACTGCTTGAACTGCTGAAGATAGTGCGCCGTCAGCGCTTGGGCGGCTCCCGTACACCTTCGGCAAATCCCGCCGTTGATATATCTGACACTCTGCAAAGAATCGCAAGCTATGGTGTCTATCAGGAAGACTACGAGAAAGCCACCGCTCCTCTTCTATATGACGATCTGAGTTACGAAGATGCCGCTACAGCAGTGATGCGAATAGCTGCCTTCCTTAAAGGAAAACTTTAAGGAAGAACCGAACTAAACAGTGACACGTAGTCTTGCGAACCTGCAGGCACGCTTAAGGTAATGTTGCGCCCATATGCCTGCACAGTAAGGTAAGAAGGGTCGTCGTATGTGATGATGGTTGCGTCTACGCCTTGGTACGTGCCGCTCACGCTGCCCGTCTGCACCGCATCGGCGGGCAAGGTGGCAACCTGCCAGTCTTCAATAGCCAAGTTATCAACGGCAGCATCGAATTCGGCATCCGACATGCCCGTCCACTGCTGAATGCTCTCCCGCTGCGACTCGATGGCTCCTTCAATCTGACCTTTCACGCCCGATGCGTCAAGCGCAGCGTTCGCGGCTTTGCTCTTCCAGTTATTCAGGAATTCCAGACCGAAGGGAGCTTCTGACGCTTCTGATGTCGCGTCTCCACCAACAGCACCATCCGATTGATCGGCATCACTGGGCATAAGCACCAGCACCCCAATACCCACAACAATAAGCAGGATCAGACCAACGAACGCGATGATGGCCTTGTTGGCCAGGCTCTTCGTCTTTTGGTCGCCAAATGCCTCCGAGCTTGCGGGATCCGGGTACTCAAACGTCACGTTAGGAGATGTACGCTGATTGGGGAATCGGTTGCGGTCGTAGGGGTTCGTCATGGCGGCTCCTTCCGTAGCCGTTCGCACATCGAGGACGCCGCCGTTGCTGCGATGATAATGCGCTTCACACGGCGATGATGCTGTCGGTTCGACGGCATCCCCACCGTTTAGGGTACGCAAGCTTCCCGCAAAATCGGGCGATTCACGAAACCGTCGCAGGGTGTTCACTAGTTTGGTACCGAATCGGCACCAAATCCCCATAGCATGAGGGAAACACTGACTAAGGCTACGAAGGTGATGCTTGTTTCGCGACTACACTCGAGCGAGCTTGTGACTCAGCCGCTTGCTCGCATTCGAGCACGCGTTGCATGGCGGCAATGGCGCATTCGATCATGGAGTCGTCGGGCTCATTCGTGGTCAAGCGCTGCATCTGCATACCGGGCCACAGGATCACCTTCACAAGTGGATTGTCGGGACGACTTCCCGCCCACTTCACCGTTATCTCGTATGCGATGCCGGCAATAAGCGGCATAAACGCAATGCGCACCGCTATGACCAGCAGCAGCTTCGGCAAGCCGTCGGGCACACCCCACGACGTGATGAGCGGTTTTACGGGAATGACGGTGTACACCAAGATAGCGATGATCATGACCATGATTAGAAACGCCGTGCCACAACGCACGTGCAAGCGTGGGAAACTACGCGCATTCTCGGGCGTGAGCGGTAATCCGTGCTCGTAGCAATGGATAGTCTTGTGCTCGGCACCGTGGTAGCCAAACATGCGCTGAATGTCTTTCATGCGTCCGATCAGCCACATGTAGAACACAAACACAGCCACACGCAGCACGCCGTCGACAATGTTCCAAGCAAGCGTGCGATCGTCGTACTCGCCTACGATCAGGTTCGTCACGAACGCGGGCAGCACCACAAACAGCACAACACCCAACACTAAACCGAGCACCATAGACACCATCATCTCGCGGTGTCCGAACTCCACTTCCTCGTCCATAAATGACTTTTTGTCGGATGAGGCTTCGGATGCTGCAGCGGACGCTGGCACGGGCACGGGTTCCGTAACCACGTCGAGCGTCGTTTGAGCCCCCAGCGCGTCGATCATCTCTTCGGGGTTACCAAAATCGTCTTTCCACGAGAATCGATGCTCGGGTTCTGACACAGACTCGAGTTTGGATTCGGGCTCAAGTTCAAACTCAGATTCAGGCTCGCGCTTACCATCAAGCTCGCGCTCGCCGCCCCCACCGACTTCTCCAATTCCATCCACCTTGGCACCGTCACCGGCCTCGCTTTCACCTTCGCACTCTTCGGTTCCCTCGTCAGCGAACGCATGCAGGGCGGCTATCTCAAGCGCCTTGTAACCCAGCACCAGCGAGTTCACAAACGCAACCACCCCGCGCACGACAGGCCACGACGCCCAACGCGCCTTCGACGCCTGCCCCAGCTCGTGTTCTTCCACGTAGATGCCGCCGTCTGGCTCACGCACAGCAACCGCCCAGTTCAGCTTGCCGCGCATCATGATGCCTTCGATGAGCGCTTGACCTCCTACGTGCGTTTTTAGCGCGCCATCCTCGGAAAACGCGCGCGACAGATCGCTTTTTCGGCGCCCATCGCGCTCAACCTCAACGCTACCATCCACCGCTAATCCCTCCGAACCTGCGGATAAGGATTGCCGCACGACATCTTGCCCTCGGGGCACGCACCGCGCACGCACGGTGCACCGGCATCGGCGAAGATGAACGGGGCCGTAGGCCGCGCAAGCTCCAACATGCGATGAGCCATGTCGCGAATTTCCCACTGCGCGCGGTTGCAGCAGCGCAAACTGAAGAAGTGCAGCAGCTCGCGAACGTTCATGGTGATAACGATCTTGCTTTCTGCAGCGTTGGGAAGCAGGTAGCGAGCATCTTCTGCGGGTATACCTGCATCGAGCAGCTGTCGATACGCGGTAACAGCCGCCTCAATTGCCTGGTCGAATACCGCTTCGGCTTGCGCGTCCGCCGCAACGGTTGGGGGCTTCACGCATTCCAGACCATCCGAAAACTTCACGTAGCGCTGGCTTTGCTGATTGAAACTGGCGATGCGATGGCGCACCAACTGATGCGTGAGCGCGCGGGACACGCCGTCAACCGCGAAGGTGTAGCTTGCATGTTCGAGCGTCGACAAATGCCCACTCGCCAGAATCGTTGACAGCACGCTGCGCATGCGCTCTTCCGGCATGGTTTCCATCAGCTCGGCAGCCCCCACGGGCGCGTAGCATAAGCGCGCCGCCGTTGCGATGGCGCGCTCGGGATCGGGCGTATGGTACAACAACTCAACTTGCATAAGACACTCCTCTATAGGTTCACACACCCTTACAGTTCGATGCGCTCAAACATGTCTTTTCCCGCACCGCATATGGGGCATTCGTAATCGTCGGGCAGCTCGTCTGTCTCCACAACATAGCCGCACACCATACACCGCCTGCCATATCGCTTGGCGGGCGCGGCAGAATCCTGCCCTTCGGTCTCACCAGCGGGTGCGTCCGCATCTGATGCGGATTCATCAGTGCTTTCGCCACCCTTGGTTGACTTGTTAGCAGGCTCGGAATCGTCAGCTCCTGTGTAGCTCGACGCCTTCGGCGGGGTCTTGCCGCCTTTCACCTGATGATAGTAGGCGTACGTCATAGGCTCTTCGTCAGCAAGTTTCTCAGCCTCTTCCACCTCACCAATGAACAGCACATGCGTTCCTACATCGACACACTTCGTCACGCGCACCGAGAAGCGTGCAACCGCCTGCTCGGCAACATAGGGAACACCAGCGGCGTCGTGTGCCACTTGAAAGTCGGCAAACTTGTCGAACTCCGAGCTCGTCCTAAAGCCGAACGCCCCAATGAGCTCCATAGTCGCACTTTGCGCCAACACTGTGCAAGCAAAACGCCCCGATTCCTGCACGACGCTCGCCGTAACGTTTTCCTTGTTCAGTGCAACACTCACCTGAAACGGCGACGAAGTAACCTGCGCAAACGTGTTCGCCACGCAACCCGCCGCGCCGTCGTTCGCACTGCCATCGCTCTTCGCGGTGATAAGGTACAAGCCGTAACTCAAACTACGAAATGCTTTCTTGTCGACACCCATCCGTATCCCCTTTCGACTCATGCCAGCTGCGATACACACAGCACCGCAGCACGCGTCTGTGCACGAAACCATGGTAGCATCGAACGGCGCGCAACAAGAAGACATCCCTTTCGTTGTATGAGAAATGCAACGAAAGGCAATTCGACAGAAAAGGGTCACTTATCGATCGTTGCGTCCTCATCATCTGGTTCACGGCCGTTAGCCATAGTTCCTACTACTATTTTACAAATGCGTAACTGTGTAGAGTTAGACGCGTCTTTTGGATCTTTTCCCCTTTGTCTTATGCGAGCGCAATACTGCTCGCATAAAAACGGGGCTGCATCTTGTGCAGCCCCGTTTCTGGTTTCCGATAACGAAATACGATGCTTATTCAGCGGCGGTTTCCTCGGCGGGAGTTTCGGCGTCAACTTCTTCAGCGGCGGAAGCCTCGGCCTCGGCCTTAGCGGCAGCAGCGACGTTCTTCTTCGCAAACTCTTCGGCGCGTTTAGCCTTAGCAGCGGCCTTCGCTTCGCGCTCCGCCTTCTTAGCGGCCTCGCGCTCGGCAACAGCAGCAGCGCGCTTAGCCTTAGCAGCGGCTTCGCGAGCAGCAACCATCTCGGTTGCAGAGCCGAACTTGTTGGCAAAGCGCTGAACGCGTCCGCCGGTGTCGATCAGCTTCTGGGTGCCAGTGTAGAACGGATGGCACGCGTTGCAGATGTCGATGCGCAGTTCGGGCTTGGTTGAGCGAGTGGTGAACGTATTGCCGCAGGTGCAGCGAACCGTGCACTCCATGTACTCCGGATGAATTCCTTGTTTCATTCTCTGGTTCTCCTTCTACGAGCCTTGGTTTCCGACCAAGGCGAAGACAAGCCTTTGCATGGTAACACACGACAACGTTTAGCGCTAGACCGAATTTGCACGATCGCACCACAACAACAATGGTGTTACTACTGTCTAGCCAGTAACACCATTGTGAGCCAACAAGCTCACATGCTCGCGCTACAGCTACCCGATGATGCGATTTGTTCGTGCGGTCACCTCGGCCTTCGCGCGCTCCACGTCCACGGTAGGCCATTCGCCGTCGCGGTACACCACGCGCCCGTCACACATGGTTAACACTACGTCGGAGCCGTGCCCGGAAAACACCACGTTAAACAACGGATTGGTCATGGGTGTCCACGACGGCCCCGCCACGTCGAGCACACACAGGTCGGCACGCATGCCCACAGCAATAAGCCCACAGTCATCGCGCCCTTGCGACAGCGCGCCGGCACGGGTGCCCGCAAACAGCACCTGCTTCGGCGACACCACCGACGGATCCAACATCGACCCCTTAGAAATAAGCGCCAGCACGTACAGGTCCTGCAACATGTCGTAGTTGTTGTTCGACGCCATGCCATCGGTACCTACGCACACGTTCACACCCGCTTCCAACATGCGTGCGATGGGCGCGAAACCGCTTCCCAGCTTCATGTTCGACACCGGGTTAGCCGCCACCGACACGCCGCGTTCGACCATGATTCGAATGTCCTCGTCATCAACCCATACGCAATGCGCCGCCGTGGTGGGCAAATCGAGTACGCCTAAGCTCTCGAAATACTTGATGGGAGTCATGCCGTCATGACGCTGCTTGCATTCCTCACGCTCCAAACGCGTCTCCGAGCAATGCAGCTGCATGCGCAGCCCGTGCTTGGCGGCATACTCTGCCATGTCGGCAACCGCGCCGGGGTTCGTCGTATACTCGGAATGAACGCCGCAGTCAATAAGCACGCGCCCGCCACCGCGCCCGTGTACCTCGGAAATAAGCTGGTCGACAGTCGCACGCAACGGCAGGTCATCGAGCCGCTCGCCGTTAAGCGCCAGCAGGTCGTCGCACAAGTTCGCTTTCAGACCCGATTCCTCCACCGCGCGAGCCACGTGGTCCATGTGATAGTACATGTCGGAAAACGACACCACGCCAAAGCGCGCCATCTCGGCGCACGACAACAGCGTACCCCAGTAGCAGTCCTCGGGCATCATTTTCGCCTCGAAGGGAAATACCTTTTCGTTCAGCCATATTTGGAGAGGTAGATTCTCGGCGTACCCGCGTAAAAGTGTCATGGAAGAATGCGTATGTGCGTTGTACAGCGCGGGCATAAGTAACTTGCCGCGCCCGTCGTAGCGCTCGCCGAAGGAGGCAGCGTCGGCGGGAGCCTTGTCACCCACATAGGTGATGAAGCCGTCGCACACGCCAACCCACCGGTTGGGCTGATGCTCGAACCGTTCGTCTATGATGTCAACATTCTCGAAAAGCACGGTGTTCCACCTTTCGGTACGAAAGAATGAGCTTGTGCTATTATGCCCGAAGAAACGAAGGGCGCACAGCAAAACCATGTGCGCACAAGACGAGAAAGAAGGCAACATGGCAGAGGAATGCTCCCATAATTGCAGCTCATGCGGCGTGTCCGGTTGCGGAGACCGCACCGACCAAGGCCCGATTGTGGCCCAAACCCGCCCCGGCACCACCATCAAGCACGTCATAGGCATCGTGTCCGGCAAGGGAGGCGTGGGAAAGTCGCTGGTGACAAGCCTGGTGGCTGCCGAACTGCGCCGGCGTGGCTATAGCGTGGGTATCCTGGACGCCGACGTGACCGGCCCTTCCATTCCCCGCACGTTCGGTGTGACCGACCGCCTGCGCGCCACGGTTGCAGGACTTTTGCCCAGCGAAACTGCCAGCGGCATCGGCATCGTGTCTACGAACTTGATGCTTCCCGAAGACGACGCGCCGGTTGCGTGGCGTGGCCCGGTAGTGTCGAACTGTATCAAGCAGTTCTACGAGGAAACCTGCTGGGGCGAACTCGACTACTTGCTGGTCGACATGCCTCCGGGAACCTCCGACGTGCTGCTTACCGTGTTCCAAATGCTGCCCACCGAAGGCATCGTCACTGTGTCGGCCCCGCAGGAACTGGTTGCCATGATCGTGGGCAAGGCCGTGAACTTGGCTCATCACATGGATGTTAAC
Source organism: Adlercreutzia sp. ZJ141 (assembly GCF_011038965.1). GTDB lineage: Bacteria > Actinomycetota > Coriobacteriia > Coriobacteriales > Eggerthellaceae > ZJ141. Next base: position 100,040 of record NZ_JAAKEB010000008.1, read on the forward strand.
GTCATCGGCTTAGTGGAGAACATGGCATACTTCGTGTGCGACGAATGCGACAAGAAACACTACATCTATGGCGAGCCGCAGGGAGCCGAAGTGGCAAAGCACTACGGAATTCCCGCCTACACCACTCTGCCCATCAACCCCGCCTTCGCCAAGCTCTGCGATGAGGGCCGTGTGGAAGAATATGACGTGAAGGGCGCGCTTGATCCCATCATTGAACAGATCGAAGCACTCGGCGCAACACAGGCTGACGAAGAGGCCGCCGAATAGGAAACGCCAGTTTTTCCCAACCACACGCCAAGAGCCCGCAGCGAACGATTAAAAAACCGTGCTGCGGGCTCTTTCTTGTGTGTCAAAGTGTGTCAAAGAGTCACACCAAATGTCACACATCGCCTCTTTGCGTACCAAAAGGTCACACTTTGGCACACGACCAAAAGCGCTACAGCCCCATTTCGGCTTTCATCTTAGCCAGCTCATCATCCACCTGGGCACCTGCAGCGTCGGCTGCATACTTGCGCTCCAGATCGGCGATGGGGTCGGCCGGCGCGCTAGACAGATCCTCCATGGCGTTTGCCCGATCAAGCATTGCATCGGCCTTCGCTTCCATGCGATCAAACGCGCTCATAGCACCCGCCGCCTTGTCGGCACCAGAAGCAATGTCGTTCACCATTTCCTGGGTTTTCGCCACGGCAACCTTCGCCTTAATACCCTCGCGACGCGCGGAAAGCGCCTCGATGTCGGCAACCAACTTGTCGTGCATCTGGCGCATCTTATCGGCGTTAGCTTTCGCCGCCGCATACGCTTCGGCTGCCGCCTGACCCTGTGCCTGCAGGTCTTGCTTTTTCGCCAAGAACGTACGCGCGTCGTCTTCGTTGCCAGCAGCCAGCGCCGTGCGAGCCAATCCATCGTACTTGGCAACGTCGGCAGCATTGGCGTCAACAAGGCGCTTGCAGCGGGCTTCTTCGGCCATAACACCCGCGGTTTGCTCGCGTACCTCAGCCAGGCTATCGGTAAGGTTGCGCATGTACTGGTCGATCATCTTCGCCGGATCTTCGGCCCGATCGAGCAGCTCGTTAACGTTCGCCTTCACGATGTCGCTGAAACGATCAAGAATGCCCATGTCAGTTCTCTCCTGTCAGATTGTTGGTTGACATATTCACCCCGCCGTTACCAGCGGGAGAGTTCCCAGAAGGTGCTGCAGACGGTGCCGCAGGTGGTGTGGTCGGCGGCGCAACAGGCGCTGCAGCCGGCGCAACAGGTGGCACGGCCGGCGTTTCTGCAGACGGTGCAGCCGCCGCGTATTTCTTCTCTAAATCGGCCAGCTCGGTGTCGCCAAACTTCTCCAGTGGCGTGTTCAGAATGCGCTCGGTATGGGCGCGTTCTGCCGCAGCGCGCTCGTTGCGCTTGCGTACCACGAAAAACACCACCAGCGCCACGGCAACCACAATGGCCGCCACCGCAATGGGCAGATACGGCGAGGGGGTAATTGTCATAATGCGCTCGGCGGTGTCGGCAAACGCGTTCGAGAAGAACGTTTCTTCCGAATCGAAATCGTACCAGTAACGATCAAGGTAGTCGCTCAAAATACCAATAGCCTCGTCGTCCATGACCGTTTTCGCCTGAGCGCCCACCGCATAGCCGCACGCATAGCCGTCGCGTGTGCTGTCATAGCAGAACGTGAGCAGGAAATGCCCTTCGTCACTGAACAGCTGGCCGTACAGTTCTGATGCAAGTTCGCCGAGTTCCTGCGTTGACGTCGTTTGGTCGTTGGGAAGAATGTACACGTAGGGCTGCACGCCAGTTTTTTCGTAGAACGACTTCAGTCCGCGCTCGAATTCGGCAGGAGAGCCAATCCAGTCGCCGTCCTCGTCGGTGTAGTACGCGGTTTCAGACACCGCGCCCGAAGGAAGCGCCTCACGCTGCACGGTAGACGCCGCCACCTGCCCCGACGTGCTGCATCCGCCCGACAGCATAACGAACGCAAACAGCACAAACAGCGCAATGACCACAATGGTGAACACCACGCCCGCACTCCCGCTTTTGCCGCCGGGGTACTGCCCGTCTGGTCCGCCTGATCCATTTGGCTGCTGGTTGGGTGGCATACCGGAAGGGCCTCCCGATCCGTTCGGCGAGCCCGGTCCACCGGAAAAACGTGGGGCATTCACGATGATGCGAGGACCAAAGAGTCCGCCCCATCCATGGAAGTGGGGGCCGCCACCGAAGCCACCGCCAAAGCCGCCTCCATGGCCACCACCGAAACCCGAGCGCCCACCGATGCCGCCACCGGAAAAACCTCCGCTCGACCGGCCGCCACCAGAAAAACCGCCGAAGCCTCCCCCAAAGCCTCCCCCACCGGAAAAGCCGCCACCGCCCGATCGTCCCACGAAAGCCCTCTTTCTCTCTTGCCGAAAGCTTCAGCCCATCATACCGCATCGCCTTGCACGCGCGAACGCACACGAACGCATCCCACAAGATTCGGGAGAATCCTCCCGACATTGCGTCTGAATACAAAAACAAGTGTATGCGGCTCATTGGGAAGCCTGCAAACCCTTACAATAGTAAACAGATTCGCGAAGGAAATGTCGGCGAGCATGTCGGCGCACGCACGACAACCCAGACCGCCTCATTGACATGCAGGCAAGAAAGTCGAGGAATTCATGCGAGCAGTACCCTCCCACACCCTCAATCCTAAAATCAAGCGCGTTTGGCGCATCAACGACGCTTTGTGGCTCACGCTCGCTTATGTGTGTATCGAGTGCCCGTTTCTTATTGGAGCCGCAGTTGACCCGGAAGCATCGTGGGCATGGCTGATTGTTGCCGGCGCCACGGCACTATACGCCGCATGCCTGGTGATATGGCTCGTTGTTCTTCCTCCTATTCGCCATGCGCGGTGGCGCTACGAAGTGGGCGAACACGAGCTTGACATCGCATGCGGCATCATCTGGCGCAAGCGCTTTATTATCCCCTTCGTTCGCGTGCAAAACACCGATACAAAACAAGGTCCTATTCTGCGCGCGTTTGGCCTAGCCAGCGTAACAACAGCCACCGCCGCCGGAGAACATGTGATCCCTGGGCTCACTTTCGAGGAAGCAGACCGCCTGCGCGACCTTATAGCCAAACAGGCTCGCCTGGCCCAAGAGGATGTGTAAACCATGACCGCCGAAAAGAACCCTCAAAACGCCGCAACGTCTGTGCCTACTCCGATGCCTATACCCGCGCACGCCGCGGCATCTGCGCACGCGCAAACGACCTCACCCGTGCCCGCATCATTCGCACCCGCGCAAACGACTTCACCCACGCCCACGCCCGAATGGGAGACCTACCGAGCCGCCGTATTTGCCGCAGCGAATGACACCGCTCGCGACTTCCCCAACACCGACCCACGCGCTTCCGTTCCTGAATCGCTGCGCCCTGGACAACATCACGTACACCACGCCTACATATGGCTTGGAGGCCTGTCGACAGTAGCGGCGATCGCTGTCGCCGGTATCGCGTCGACGATAGGCAGCCTGATTCCTGCACTATCCTCAATCGGATCGGCGGGCACGGCTCCTTTGGTGACAATAGGCATATCCTTACTGATAGGGATACTTGCTTTCGCGGTGATCTGCGGTATCGTCGGGCTCATTCAGTGGCTTTCCTGGAAAAACCTCACCTTCGAGCTATCGCCTACCGAGTTTAGCCTGTTCTCGGGCATAATTAGCAAGAAACGCCTACACGTGCCCTACCAGCGCGTTCAGGCGGTTAACCAGCAAGCTGGGGTGCTGCAGCGCCTGCTCGGCTTGTGCACCGTGAAGATCGACACCGCAGGTGGCGCGTCAAACGACGCCGTAATGCTGAAGTACGTGCGCAACAGCGACGCCGAAGCATTGCGCGCCGAACTCTTCCGTCGTAAGAAAGTGCTGCTAGCCGAAGGGGAGCTCGACCAATATGGCAACGCTCGCGTGCAGGGTGCCGTGGTTCCCTCGGCATGGATGATCGCTTGTACTGGCGGCGATATGCGAGCAGCAATGGCCGTGCTCGGCGCACCGATGCAACCCGCAACCCCGCAAGCCTCTCCTGTTTCCGCAGCCTCTGCCGTCAGCATGCGTGAGGACGCGTCCCTACAACCCCAAACCCCCGGCACCCCGCCCACACCAGCGCCCTTCCCTTCCGCAAACGCGCCTGGCGCAGGGCCAGCCGTTGACGCATACGGCAACGTACTCGATGCAATTGACGACGTCTTGTCCGACGTGCGCGGCGTCTTCGGTGGCGCACACGTTGCCACAGGCACTGTCACGTACGAAACGGGCCTATCAAACAAGGAACTCGTATTTGCGGGCGCTTCGGGTGCGGGTTCGTCGTTCGGCATCATCTTGGTGGGCGTACTGGGCATTGTAGGCTTCTGCATGGAGTTCTTCGAGTCCGCCATCGCGTCATGGCTCGAATCGTCGCTGGGTGAAACAATGGCGAACGTAAGCGCATCGAGCGCTACCGACGCTCTGAGTTCGCTTTTTTCAGCAGCGGCTTGGAGCTTGGCGGCTTGGATCGCACTGGGCGTAGTGGCTGTGTGGCTTCTGTCGGCGGCAGGAACCATCGTGCGTTACGGCGGCTTTAAAGTACGCCGCCGCGAAAGCCGTATCGAAGTGGAGCATGGGCTGCTTCAACGCACGTTTCACGGCGTGGACATCGACCGCGTGCAGTCGGTGATAATTAAGCAGTCGTTCATCCGCCGTTGCATTGGGTACTGCGAACTGTCGCTGGGAAAAATCGATTCAGTCACAAGGGAATCTCAAAACGGCGAACAGACAGCCACTCCATCAGACGGCATTGTGGTGCACCCTTTTGTCAAAACATCGCGCGTGCCTGAAATCTTACAGGGTATCGCACCCGAGCTTGCCGACCTTCCCCGCATAATGGCGAAACCCGCACCCGTAGCGCGCCGACGCGCCATCATACGTAAGGGTGTTATTCGTAGCGCTTCGTTCTGGCTTGCCGTTTGCGCAGCTATCGGGCTTGTCGCCTTGAACATAGCGGTGGGAACTGGCGCATGGGATATAACCGCATCGGCGGAAGACGCGATCGCGTTGGCTGCGCTGCGAACGGTTGTGTATGGCTGCTTTGCGCTGTTTGCCTTGTCATTCGTTGTGAACACGATTGATGCCGTGCTGTGGCATCGTCACTCGGGCATTGGCTACAACGAACGCTTCATGGTTGTTGTCAACGGGGGTCTGGCATCGAAAACCGTTGCGCTACCCCGTAAGAAGCTGCAGTTCGCCTCCACCAAAACAAACCCCTTCCAACGTGCCGCCTGCGTACAAACCGTTGCCGCGCGCACCGCCGCGGGCGTTAGCGGCACCACCGAGCTTATCTGGGACCTGTCTAACACCGACGCCGAAGCCTGGATGGACTGGGCCCGCCCCGGCGGCAACCGCCAATCGCCACCAATATCACAAGGATGACCTCGAATGAGGTCTTGAACAGCACCACGAATCCGTTATACTGATTTGTACAACGTACAACATATTAGGAGGATCAATGGGAGCATCGGAAGCTATGGTCACCGCCCGCATGAGCCGAGAGAAAAAAGAGCTTGGCGGCGCGATCCTCGAAACGCTAGGAACGAACGCGTCTCAAGTCATCAACTCGCTGTACGACTACGTGATAGAGCATCGATCCCTCCCCTTTAACAAGGGTACAGCGCACCTATCTCACACGCCGGACGAGATTGCAAAGGCGACGGCACTCGTGGACAGTCTGATGAATAGCCAGCAAACCTCCTGGTCTGAGCTGTCGCTAAAAGAGGTTCGTCGCAGGCGCTTGAACCTCTAAGGCTACCTTATGAGACTTCTTGTAGATACCAACATTGTCATCGATTGTATGCAGTGTCGTGAGCCATTTGCAACCGATGCGAGAAAGTTACTCATTTTGGGCGCTTTGGGCGAACTTGAGCTATGGTTAAGCCCTTCTCAGATGACAGACGCATTCTACCTGTTGTCGGAAGGCGGAAAAAAGAGCTTAGCCGACACAACGAAAGCGCGCCTTGCAACCGTTCGTAAGCTGGCTCGCTTGTGCCCTCTTGGCGAGAGAGCTATTGACGCCGCCCTCAACTCTCCTTGGGATGACTTTGAAGATGCATGTCTTTATCAATGCGCTCGACAGGTGAAAGCCGACGCTATCATCACACGAAACAAAAAGGATTTCCAACGCTCAACAATCGCCGTCCTTAACTGCGCCGAACTTTTCTCATACCTACACGAAGAAAAAGGGCTGGTCTACGAAGAGATCGTCCTGTAAGCAACCCCAAGAGCTACCTTGTTCTCTCTATGCGTAAGGAGACGTTCGTCTATTGCCGCACCCCCGGCTTTGCTCTTCCAATTTGGAAGAGCAAATGGAGTCCGTTTGTCGGAAGTGGGCTTGAAGCGGATTCATTCGGAAACCTCTTGGCGTTTCCGCTTACGGCTTTGTTCAAATTGCCTGTTTCCACCCCGTAGAGAATCATGAGATCACTGTCGAATATGACCTGCACCCCACGCACCGTGTATATAAGGTCGCGTATGGCCGGTTCGTTTGCGGGGTTGGGGCTACTGCTCGAGCTGAACCCCGGCGAGCCAGCTTGCGGCTAGACCAAGCGCCAAGATGACAATTACACACACTCCAGTGAACAGCCAACGCCCCAGATCGTTCATCGTGCACGCTCCAATTTCGGGCTTTGCGTACTGACGAAAACGCCGAAGGCTATCAGTGCGCCAACGGGTGCTAATAGTAGCGCTTTCATGATCGGCTCCTTGCTCGCAGTGCGCGAACCGTAAGCGTTGCTTACTTGCTCGATGATGCCATGGTTCGCAGGTGTACGGTTTTGTTCTTCATGGCACCTATGTTACGCGCGTCTCCTTGCGGCAACCTTGCGCACGCCTTACGATTTGGTTGTGAGAAACACACGGCAGGGGAACACAGACGAGAGGTGTCTGAGCAAGCAGGGGCGTACAGATAAAAAGGGGCACTCAAGCAAGAAGGGATACCCCGATAAGAAGGAACACACAGACAGGAAAGGGCGGCGTACTTACTCTCCCATGCGCGCGTTGAGGCCCGATCCTGTTTGCTCAATTTCGATATCACCCAAGCTGGCGACATAGTTTTTTAGCTGCGTGAATCCCAAATCGCGCACTTTGAACGTACGGAACTTGCCGCGCACACGTCGCGAAAGGGTAGACAGCGCGATACCCTCGCGTCCAGCGTCGCGAATGAGCTGGCGAATGTAGGCTTCGACTGCCGCCGTGTCTGCGGGTGCAGCTGGCGTTTCGTTCACCGGTTGGGCGACGGCGGCAGTTTTTCTGGGTTTGCCAATCATGCCGGTTTTGCCGGCCTCTTCGACCGCACCGCTCACTTGTTTGGTGCGGCTCGCCCGCTCGGTGCTGCTCACTTGTTCTTCAGTTTCGCTGGAAACTTCGACCAGGCTGTTCGTCTGCGTCGTGTTACCCATCTGCTCAGCAACGCTTGATTGTTCTGCGACAGTTATTTGTTCAGCAGCTTGGCCATTTTCGCTGGTCGCTAAGGCAACAACAGCCGACAAATTCGTTTCATTCGAAGCGGAAGCGGTCTTTCTCATTCTCGAGCGCGAGCGCGACCTCGTGCGTTTTGGTTTTGCTGGAGAAGCGTCAGCGTCGTTTGCCGCTGGTGCTGTTGCGGGTGCCTTGTCGTCGGCCAGTTCGACAGTAACCGAGCTGCGGTCTTTAGTGATCTTGACGCGCGTGAACTCGTCAAGCAGCTTGGAGAGCAGTTTTGTTCCGTAGCTGCGTACGTCGAAGTCGGGATAGCGCTTCAGCAGACGGCTACCCACTTCGCCAAGACCGGTTGACTTACCGTTGTTCAAGTTCTCGGTGATGATGTCTACCACGGCACGCTCGATCTCAGCCTTACTCATGGTCTGACTACTGCTTGTGCTTGTGTTGGCTACTTCGCTCTTTGAGCGACTCTTTCCGTCGCGTTCACCCACCAAAAGCTCCAGCGTGGTGAAAATATCGCACGCTTTGCGGAAGGGAGTAGGGGTCTTTTTCTCGCCCATGCCGATAACGGTGCGGCCACTTTCGCGCAGGCGGCTAGCTAGACGCGTGAAATCGCTGTCGCTCGATACGATACAGAATCCGTCGACCGAACCGGTATATAAGATGTCCATGGCGTCGATGATCATGGCGGAGTCGGTGGCGTTTTTGCCTTGCGTATAGCCGAACTGTTGAATGGGTGTGATTGAATTTTCCAGCAGGGCGTCTTTCCATTTGGCGTGTAGGGTGAGCGTCCAGTCGCCATAGATGCGCTTAATGGTAACGGTGCCGTATTTCGATAGCTCGTCCATAATGGGCTTAAGATACTTGGAAGACACGTTGTCGGCATCGATGAGCAGGGCGTATCGCTGCTCGGAAGCGTGCTTTTGTTCCATGTGGACTCCTTGGTGGCGCACTCGCGTCGCAGTGGTGCACGTGCGCGGCGCATCGTATGTGGATCGTCTGCGCCACAGGGTAGGTTGCGGGTAAAACAAAACAGGCCAGAGACTACCTCTGACCTGCGACAATTGGTGGTGGAGCCTACGGGGATCGAACCCGTGACCTCATGGCTGCCAGCCATGCGCTCTCCCAGCTGAGCTAAGGCCCCGAAAAAAGCTGCAAGAGACAGTATAGCGGCTTCACCAATTGGGTCAACCCCCAATTTTGGGGAAATTTCTGAAGGGTTGAAGGCTCGAAGGCCCGGACCAGGGTTACCTTCCATGAATCCCTTCCCACGGATCAGTCCGTAACTTTTCATACAGATCAGCTAGGGGCAGGCTGTGCGCACAGGTGCACGCAGATGAAGCTGGCAAAAAATTCGCGATATGCGCGATTGTGCAAAGTTAGCCTCCCCTTCTGCCACTTTTTCTACGAAATGCGCGATTTGATGGAGTCGGCAAAGCTCGCCGAAGTTTCAGGGAAAACAGCGCTCGTCTCTGACCAGGGAAAACGTAAAGGCATTCTTAGAAAATGAAGAGCAATTCTCGTTTCTTGCCTATTTCTCCTCGTTTTACCGCTTCAAATCGTACATTTCGTAGAAAAAGTGGCAGAAGAGGAGGCTAACTTTGCACAATCGCGCATTTCATGAATTTTTTGCCGTGTTTTGGCGGCTCTACCCCTACGGCGCGGATGAGCCCGGTTTTGTCGTACCTGGCTTTGTTGTGCCTGACGAGCCTGATGAGCCCGAGGAAGAACCACCCGAAGACGATCCGTCAGATCCGCCCGTATCTCCAGGAGACACCGGCGACCCTGATCCAGAGCCAGTTGAGTCACCCGATCCGGAAGCATTGCCAGAGCCGTCGTCGGTACCCGGCTCTGGGGCAGCACCCGTTTCATCCGGCGAGTCCTGATCGTCCTTATTGCCCGAATCGGGCGTAGCGCCCTCTTGCGACTTCTGATCGTCAGGCGTTGCTTCTCCGTTCTGCGACTCGTTTTTGTCGGCTGTTGCAGCAGGGTCTTGTGCAGAAGTGTCGGGAGCGGTGGCCTTTTGCGAGGCCGACGGCATCCAGCGCGCCGGTTCTGGCTTGGCACCTAACCCATTGCCCGCCGTCGCCACATTCACGATAATCGCCACCGCAGCAACAGCAAGAAGTGATGCGACAACGCCCACCACAAACGCGCGAATCTTCATCTGACGCCGTGCACGATCGGCGCGCGCATGAGCAACAAGCGTGGCATCATGTGATGCGGCAAACGATGAAACATGTGTCATGTCGAGGTCGGCTTGATCTTTGACATCTTGGATAGCATGCTCGCTCGTTTGCACGCCCTTGTGCGTGCTCGTTTCGGCTTCGCTTTCGCCTTCGGTTTCAGACGCTGTCCCCTTGTGATCGTCTTTGGAGTCAAACGCCAAAACATCACGAACAGCGCATGATTCATCGTCGCAATCGACGCTTCGTTTGCCAGAATACGCATCGCTGCGTGCACCGGCGTCCGCATCGCCATCTGCTGTGGTGTGCGACCCATCGAGCGGGGCCTCAGCATGCGTGGAGCCCGCAACGTTCTGTACGATGACGGGAATATCACGCAGCTTTTCAGCCGAGGCCGCCAAAGCGTTCTTGTACAGCTGCGTGGACACGGTGGCAACCACCGAACCCACAGCCGCACCGATGATCGAACCGGCGATACCAATGCTTGACGACAACAACAGCGACGTCATCGCCGCCAACGCAGCGGCAACAACCTGGGAAAACGACAGATCACCAAAAGCCTGGCCCAACTTACCAAGCTTGCCGAGCTTATCTACACTTTTCGCGCCCTCAACTTCCGGCGAGTCCTTGTCGACATTCTGCTCCATCGCAGCACCTCCCTTCAACCCTCACCCCCATTGTGCACGCATTAGGAGCGTTTAACGAAAACGCCACCGATTCGTCACTCGCCGCGCAAAAAAGCTTCAAGTCGTCACACGTCCGTTCGTGCTGGCGCGCCCTTTCCTCCGTGGTGCGCGGGAAGATTGATCGTTACAGAAAACCCCTGGCCAACTTCGCTATCAACCTGCATTTCGCCCTTATGCGCCCGCACGATCTTCGCCACCAGCACAAGACCCAAACCGTGTGTAGATGCATCGTCGTTGCCGACCAAAGCCGACTCGAAGCCACGCGTGGATTCTTTCGCAGCGCCCACACAAGAAACGCTTGAGGAAGCGAAGTCGGGTACAGAATTAGAAGCGGAAGTGGGAACCGAATTAGGTGCGGAAGTGGAAGCAGCAACTGAAACAGACGCGCCACCTACTTCCCCATCATGTACCGCAGACGCATCCGAAGCGGAAGTGGCAGCACTTTCGGCCGTGCGCCCCACTGCCGCCTCCAGTCTCCATCGTAGCTGCGCCAACTTGTCGGCGGCCAGGCCGCACCCGTCATCGCGCACCACAATGCGCGCCTGGCACTCATCGTACGCGCGCGGGCCTGTCATCTGTGGAGCACGCGGGCCTGCCATCTGCGACGGAGCCCCGCCACACACATCAGTCACCGCAAGCGAAACGAACACCTTGCAGCCATCGGGATTATGACTCGCCGCATTCTGTAACACATTCCGAATGGCCCGCTGCAACAGACGAGCGTCGCCGTTCAGCTCGAGATCGACAGCATCAGGTGCGATGTTCACATCGAACTCACAGCGATCGAACGCCGTCTCGTTCAGGTGCTCCGCCACCGTTTCCCGCAGCATGCGCGGAAGCGACACCGTACCTACATCCAACGGCTGCATGTCGTATTCCAACCGCGACGCGATATTCAAGTCGTACACCAAGTCCTTAATTCGCATGCTTTGCGATCGGATGAGCGCGGCATCAAGACGTGTGTGCTCGGGCAGCGCGCCACTTTCAGCAATACCATCGGCGTAGCCAGTAATCAGCGAAAGCGGTGTGCGGATGTCATGCGACACCCCGCGTATCCACAAGGCGCGAGCTTGATCCTTGCGCCGCAGCTCTTCGGAAGCCCGAGCGATTGAGTCACCCACTTCAGCAAGGTCGCCCCGAAGGTTCAGATCAACCGCCCGCCCCCTCGACAGCGCCACAAGCGCGTCATCAATCGGGTCGATGGCGCTGCGCGTACGTCGCCGCAGAATTAACAAATATACGAACAGCATCGCCACATTCGCGCCGAAGAAAAGTGCCACATACAGAGGAAGTCGCTCGACCACCGTTGCGGGATAGGTAAAGCGCATCGTCCAGAACACCTCACGCGGAAATCCGATCACCAGCAAACCATCATCACGGTCCCAAAATGCGGCGTAGTATTCGTTTATGTTGGTGTGGCGCGCCATCACAGCCACATCGTTTAACGTAAACGAGCGCGGTACGTCGTCCGGCACGTGATATTCCCACAGTACCTGCCCCGCACCATCGAGCAACATAGCCCACGCACCCATGCCATCAAGCGTGTCGCGTGCTTCCTGTGACAGCTCCCAACCAGCCTCCGCGCCGGCGTCGGTTGCATCACCTGCTGCCGCTTCCCCTTCCGCATCGGCCGCATCAACGTCATCGCCCACGTATACAAGTCCCTCATCAACCGTTCGCGTGACGCCGAGCTGCGTCCCCTCTTGCGTAAGATCGCGCTCATGAATGGAAAGCCCGACGAACAACACAAAATCGATGACCGCCACCGCGATCACAAACACCAGCAAACTCGTAAGCTGCTTAATGAAAAAACCCGCAAACCCACGTCGCCGCGCCCTGCGACGGCGACGCAAGCGATCAACGTCGTCGTAGGAGTCAACCAACGGACGTGGCGGGGATGGCAGCTCCTTGCTAACGCGCGAGCGGCTAACACCAAGCCGGTAGCCCGCCCATACAGGCAGACCCACAGCTGCGAACAGCATGAGAAGCAATCCTCCCACAGCATGCGCTCCTTTCGCTACCGCAACGTGGTTAACTTGTAGCCTAAACCCTTCACCGTCACCAGCGACGCCGGGTGCGACGGGTCAACCTCTATCTTCTCGCGTAGACGACGGATGTGCGCCATAAGCGTGTTCTCATAGCCGAAAGTGTCGCCCCAGCACGCTTCGCAGATGGCGTCGATGGTAACGATACGCCCGCGATTGCGCGCCAGCACACCCAAGATGTCGTGCTCCTTGGCCGTTAGACTCATCACCAACCCATCGGCGCGCGTCACCTCGGCAGTGGACAAGTCGACCGAACACGCCTGCAAATCGACCCGTGTCGCCTCAGCAGCGTAACAGCGACGCAGTACCGCCATAATGCGCAGCACCAGTTCCTGCGGCAAAAACGGCTTGGCGATGTAGTCGTCGGCACCCAGCCCCAGCCCGCTCACACGATCGGCTGGCTCGTCTTTTGCGGTAAGGAACACCGCCGGCACGTGAGCAAGTGGTGGCAGCGCCCGCACCTGCGACAGAAGCGCCAGACCATCCATGCCGGGCATCATCACATCGAGCACGAGCAAATGCGGAAGATCGCGCTCGCTTGCCTCCTGGCACATGGCAAGCGCATCGAACGGGTTCGTAAACGGCGACACCCGAGAGAAGCCCTCTTGCCGCAGAATAGCCGCCACCATAGCGAGCAACCCTGGCTCGTCATCGACCAGCATCACGTGCTTGCCAAGCAAATGCCTGTCTCCGTCGTTCATGTGCGCCCTTTCGCCCCGTAATCGCCTTATGCCAATCGGCCAGTTCTCTTCTCCGCCATTAAACCACGCACTCCGCACGCTGCCACGTATGTCAGTTATCCGCGTAAGGAAAAAGTAAGGAACGGCGAAGGAGGGCGTAAGTGTCTGCTTTCACACTAGAACACCAACGAAAGCACGTAGAAAAACGAACCGAAACGACAGGAGGCTTCCATGAACAACAGCCTGAAAAGCGGCAACGCGACAGCGTGCGGCAACGCAACGGGCGACAACGCGACAGCGTGCGGCAACGTAACGGGCGGCAACACGGCGGCGTGTAACAGCGCAGCGGGCGGCAACGCAGCGTCAGCTGCCCCAACCCCACCGAGTGTTACCGGCGCGTACGCGGCACCAAGCGCAGAAGCACCCGTGCTCGATGTACGCAACATCACCAAACGATACGGGGCGCGCTTCGGACGCAAACACGGCGGAAACAACCAGGAAAGCGCCACGATGGCACTCGATGGTGTGAGCCTGACGGTTGCCCGCGGGGAGTTCACGGGAATCATGGGCCCTAGCGGCTCGGGCAAGTCGACACTGCTCAACTGCATATCCACCATCGATCGGGTGACACAGGGGCAAATCATCATCAATGGTACCGACATCACTTCCATGGACTCGCGCCGTGTGGCGGCGTTTCGCCGTGACGAGCTGGGCTTTGTGTTTCAAGACTCCAACTTGCTCGACACGCTCACCTGTTTTGAGAACATCGCGCTTTCACTCACTATCAAGCACACGCCTGCCCGCGAAATCACCCAGCGCGTGCAAGCCGTAGCCGCCACGCTCGACATCGCCGACGTGCTAGACAAGTACCCTTATCAGATATCTGGCGGCCAGAAGCAGCGCGTAGCCGCGGCGCGCGCCACTGTGGGAAACCCACACCTCATTCTTGCCGACGAACCCACGGGAGCCCTCGACTCGAAGTCGGCCGCGCAGCTGCTGCGCACCTTCGAGCTCATGAACGCACGTGGTGCCACGTTACTCATGGTCACACACGACCCCATGTCGGCAAGCTACTGCACGCGCATCGTGTTCATAAAAGACGGCAAGCTGTGGGGACAAATCGAGCGGAAAGGCAAGAGCCGCGGCGAGTTCTACCGCGACATCGTGAACGTAACTGCGAAGCTGGGGGGAGAGGCCGACTATGTACGCTAAGCTCGCCTTCGGCAACGTGCGCAGATCACTGCGTGATTTCGGCGTATACTTCCTCACCATCGTGTTGGGTGTGGCGGTGTTTTACGCCTTTAACTCCATCACCGGACAAGAAGCGATAGATGCTTTTAACGGCAGCAAGATGCGCGATTTGCTGGGATACATTATGAGCGGCGTGAGTGTATTCGTCGCCGTTATTCTGGCGTTTCTGATCATCTATGCCGACCGTTTCCTCATTCGTCGACGCAAGCGCGAGTTCGGCATCTATTTGACGCTGGGTATGCGAACCTCCGATGTACTGAAGATAACCGCCTGCGAAACACTGCTGGTGGGCGCTACGTCGCTGGCGTGCGGCCTGGCACTTGGCTGGGCATTCTCGCAGGTGCTCATGCATGTGACGGCAGCGCTTTTCTCTGGCACGGTTCCTGGCTTTGTCACCGGACTCTCACGCGAAAGCTTATTGATGACGCTCGCTGTGTTCGCCAGCATTTTCGCCATTGCCACCGTAGCCAACGCCCGCACCATCGCCAGCGCACATCTCATCGACCTACTGCACGCCAGCCGCATGAACGAAACAATCAAGCTGCGCAGTGTCAGCCTGTCGCTTCTGCTGTTTGTGGTAGCGTGCGGTATTATCGGCATCTCATACAAACTGCTCATCGACAACGGGCTGCTCGAACCATCGCCCGAATTCGCCTGCGCCACCGCGCTCGTATGCGTGGGTACGGGACTGTTCTTCTACTCGCTATCGGGGTTTCTGCTGCGATTGGCGCAGAGCGCGCGCGGCGCGTACTTCCGCGGGCTGAACATGTTCACGCTGCGTCAGCTGAACAGCAAGGTGAACACCACGTTCATGTCGATGACGGTAGTATGCATGACGCTGTTTCTGGCCATCACCAGCGTATGTGGCGGCATTGGCATCACGAACGCCATTTCGTCAAGCATGGAGCGCACCACATCATATGACGCCACTGTGCGTACGATGTATGGCCTGTTTACAAGCAGCACTGGCTGGGTTCCTGAAGAGCTGGGCAGCTGCGACGTATACGCCGAAGCGGTGGACTACGACATGACCCAAGGCCTGCGCGAATCGCTTGACACTATTGAGGCACGCGGACAGGGGGGCGATGCCGAGGGCCTTGTTGGCGCTGCGGCGTTTGATGCGGTAGTTCGCGAAAGTACGCAGCTTGACCTATGGGTCGACACAGGCGGCGATGGCCTCACCTTCTCCGATATCGACGCCATTGGGCAGCACACCATGGCCGACTACGCTGGCACGTCTGTCAGCGACGACTACGGCACGTACCCCGTCAACATCGCAAAGCTGTCGGAAGTTAACCGCGCGCTGGAAATGGCTGGGAAACAGCAGATCAGTCTGAGCAGCGACGAATGCTACGTCATAAGCGACTTCGATACCACCATCGACTACTTCCGCGAACGCGCCGATGCGCATGCCACCATAACCGTAGGCGAGCGGCCACTTGTAATGCGAGGCTTTTCCGACGTATGTCTGGAAACCATCCCGTTTCCTAGCAACACTGGTCTGATTGTGGTGCCCGACGACGCCATACCTGCCACAGCGGTGCGCATGTACAGCATCCTAAACGCGAACTGCGGTAGCACCGAAAACGAGCTGGCGTTCGCCAATCTTATCGAACAGGTGGAAGAATGCGAAAACCCCAACACCTGGCCCGTCACCATGGTGAGCGATCGTGAAAGCGTGTTCGAGCAGAGTATCGGGTTCAGTGGTATCGTCGCCTTTTTGGCCGTGTATATCGGGTTCATTCTCACCATCGCATGCGCGGCCATACTGGCCATTCAGCAGCTGTCAGAAGCCAGCGATAACGCCACGCGCTACGGCCTGCTGCGCAAGCTGGGCGCGTCCGAGCGCATGCTGAGTGTAAGCTTGCTGGTACAGGTGGGTATCTACTTCCTATTCCCGCTGATTGTGGCGCTCTGTCATACAGCATGCGCGCTTTCGGTTGTCACCGACGTAGTGGCGGTATTCGGCCACATGGACATCGGGAAAACCGCACTCATGACCACGGCAGCCTTCTTAGGAACCTACGGCGTATATTTTCTGATCACGTACTTCGGAGCGAAAGCGCTCGCAAAGGGATAAGCGGGTAAGCGAGCTGTCAGTTATTCGGCGGGCCGCTCATTGCGTGTGAGCAGCAGCGGCTCGCCACGACGCTCACGCGAGATAAGTGATGCCGCCATAACAACAGCAACGATAATCAGCGCTGAGCCGCCCACGATACCGGTCGCGCACGGCCCCACGAATGGATTGCCGCCCGTCGCACTAAAAAGCAGCGGCGCAGCAACAAACCCGTTTGTTGCCCCATGCGCGAGCACAGCAGGAATACAGCTTCCCGACCGCAGCGTGATGTAGCTGAAGAACACGCCAAGTACCATGCAGAACATACACATGGCAGCAATGCCCACAAATGGCCACCCGGCATAGCCCACGCCGTAGTTATGACCGAGTACGGTTATAGGCGCGTGCCACAAACCCCAGATGACACCGCTTACCACCAATGCGGGAGCCACATGCATCTGCTTAAGCAGCTTCGGCAGCAGATACCCGCGCCATCCCCATTCTTCACCGAAACACGTAACTGCGTTCAACGCAGGTGCCGCTAGCACCGCCATGGCAATTTGTGCGATCACAATCATGCGGAAGGTGTTGTCATCCAACTGCATACCAACGCCGGTTTGTGCCGCCTGCGCTTCCATCTGACTACGGATAAGACCACCCGATGGATCGAAATCACCTGGAACCAGGCAAAAGTACGCCACCGCACCCAAGGTCATCAAAACCTGCGGACCAAACCACCCCAGCACCCACCACTTCCACGTGCGGCGGAACTGCACCGGTCGAATGAGCGCGTTCGAGAAACCCTCACGCGTTACCAGCCGCACGATCAGCGCCGCTATGGCCGGGAACAGCATACCCACTCCCACCAGAAGCGCCACCGGCCCGGTACTTTCCAGCCCTTGCGGCGCATTAACACGCGGATACACCACTACAAACCAGTACCCCCACGTAAGCACAAACGTCACAGCAACATATAAGATGGTGCGCCGCCGCACGAGCGCTTTATCCGTGTTTTCCATACCGCCCTTCCCTTCCTTTTTCTTCGCTTCTGGATTTCTGTGTTCTCTTCCCAAGTGTTATAGCTGTACTATAACAGATAGAGCAAATAGCGACAAGATGTGTAAGGTTTTACGAGCAACCGCTCCATCCACTGCCTTTGAAACGCTCAAAACGTTCATCGTTGCCACTTTTTTTACGAAATGCGCGAATGTGCAAAGTTAGCCGCCTTTTCTGCCACTTTTTTCACGATATGTACGATTTGAAGCGGTAAAAACGAGTAGAAATTAGCAAGAAACGAGAATTGCTCTTCGCTTTCTAAGAATGCCTTTACGTTTTCCCTGGTCAGAGATGACCTCTGTTTTCCCTGAAACTTTGGCGAGCTTTGCCGACTCCGTCAAATCGCGCATTTCGCAGAAAAAGTGGCAGAAAAGGCGGCTAACTTTGCACATTCGCGCATTTTCGAGAAAAAGGAAACCCGTCCGCACATATCGCACCTGCAAACCGTTATAGAGAGAAGAAGGGCGAAAGCACAATTAAGGAAACCGGGTAAAGACAAGGAGGTGAGCACGGCATGAGCAATTGGCAACACGACATAAGAAAAAGGCTGCACCACACAACCGATGATGACAACATCGGCACAGGTAGCTCGTTCGCACCTAGCGCACTCGATGAGCAACAGGCACAACGCATCGTCGAAGAATGCTACGATGCCGTGCTTACACCCACACAGGGACAAATCCTGTTCGACGGCACCGATATTCGCACGCTCGGCGGATCTTACCGCGCGCACTTAGGCTACCTGCCGCAGGACTTCGGCTACTACCCCAACTTCACCGCACTCGACTACATGATGTACCTCGCAGCACTCAAGGGCCTGCTCGACCGCAAGCAAACACGTGTGCGCTGTCTGCAGCTGCTTCTGGGAGCGGCCCCGTGGTGATAAGCCTTGTCGGCATGATAACGATCGTATACGCTGCCGTGCTCGCGCTGTGCACGCCGCTTGCCATACGCGGCTTCAGTCGACACCAAGTTGCGTAAGAAAAACGGAAAAGGGAACGAAAAGAGAACGAAACACGGGCGGGATGCGATCCAAAAACCGCACCCCGCCCGTATCTTCAGTATTATGTTGTCAAACACTACGCCACGCGAACCCGCTCAGGCGAGCGCGCCGAACACGCAGCGCAGGCTTGCTACTCCGCCTTTACGGACGGGTAGAACGTCGCGTCGCCAAACAGATCGGCAATGGACTTGCCATCGGCAAACGGAAGATCAATAAACTCGGTTGCCAAGTACACGAGCTCACTGCAATCAACGTAGTGGCCCTTCTCGTTCAGCTCATCGGTGTTCTGAACGCGCCAGTAACCGTCGTTACAATCGGTAAGGTAGTAGGTCTTGCCCGCCACGTCCATGTAGACCGCATGATTCGCACGGAGATAGTTGGGCAGATCCTCGAAGGAAATCTCGAGTGCCTCCGTCGCCTTCATTCCCATAGCGAGTCCTTTCGTTGTCGTTTTACTCTGGTAACATCATAGCAACAACTTCACCATTTGACACGCACGATCCGCGATTCGCAGCAAACGTCTGAATCGGAGGTTACTGCCTACAGATCAATAAGTGGGCAGCAGCAATCGGAGGGACCCCCGGCGGTGTGACGCCGGAACTATGCGGGAACCAGGCGGTGCGGTGCTAGGGAAACACTGATTAATTCCGCCAGCCTCGCACTGACGAACCGGTATCTGAGAATTTCAGACCTCATTTACGCACGTCAGTGCGCGCATTCGGTCTTCAATCCTCAGGTATCCGCCTCGCCAGCGCAAGGCAAGACGGCTTTAATCAGTGTTTCCCTAGAACCAGGCGGAAGCTTCCCAGCGGTAGTCCGACGAAACCCTGACCCTGACCCCAACACCATCGCCAAGACATCGCCAAAGTAACAAAGCGGACTCACAGAGTTTTCCGATGATTCCTACCGAATATACTTCATTTGGCTATAATTCTCATTTGGAAATAAAACGAGTGCAGCTCAGGTCGCACCCGCACATGAAAGGACACCCCTATGGCACGAACCATTCCGGAACTGATATCGCTCGAAGAAGCGCTCGAACTCATCTTGTCTCATGTGAGCGCACTTGAACCGGAAACCGTGCCCGTGCTGGACTCCGTTGGCCGTGTGGCCGCCGCCAACCTGAAAAGTGACATCGACGTAGCCCCCTTCGCACATTCGGCGATGGACGGGTTCGCCCTGCGCGCTGCGGAGATTTCAAACTCAAGCGAGGACAACCCCACAGAACTCGACGTCGTGGCCGAAGTGGCCGCCGGCGACGTATTTGAAGGAAATCTGCAGGCTGGCCAGTGCGTGCGCATCATGACCGGCGCACCCGTGCCCACCGACGCCGATGCCGTGGTGAAGTACGAGGTGGTTGGCGTGGTGGAAGGCGACGGCAAACCTGGCAGCCGTGTGTCGTTTTCTGCTGCGACATCTGTAGGATCAAACATCCGCGCAGCTGGCGAAGAGGCGCATGCCGGTGAAGTCATTGTTGCGGCCGGCGAGGTTATTGGTACCGCAGGCGTAGGCTTTTTAGCTGGGTGCGGCATTGTGGAAGCGCCAGTTCATCGCCGTCCGCGCGTAGCTATCATCCCCATTGGTTCCGAACTGGTGGAGCCACCCACCGTGCCCACTGCCGGCAAGATTCGCAACTCAAACGGCTACGCGTTGGCCGCATGCGCGCAAGCGGCCGGAGCTGTGCCCACCATGCTTCCCATCGTGCAAGATACACACGAGGCACTTGCCGCGGCGGTTGACGCCGCCACGCGCGAGTACGATTTCGTAATAACCAGTGGCGGCGCTTCCAACGGCGATTTCGACTTCATTAAACCTGTCGTCGACGAACTTGGAGAACTGCTTATGACCAGCGTAAACATGCGCCCCGGCAAAGCTCAGACGTTCGGCATCGTAAACAGCACACCCGTGTTTGGTCTACCCGGCAATCCGGCGGCGGCCTTCGTTGGCTTCGAGATGATCATCCGCCCTGCACTGCGCAAAATGCAGGGATACAGCCACTTCGATCGCCCCTGCGTGCAAGCTCGGCTGTCGCGCGACATGAAGAAGAAAGACCCGCGCCGCATCTTCATGCGCGGCACACTCACGAAGAACGCCGACGGCTACGTAGTCGAACCATCGAAGAATCAAAGCTCGGGCCTCTTTGGCCCCATTCAGCGTAGCAACTGCATGGCAATTATGCCCGAAGGTGCTAAACCGCGCCATGCAGGCGACCTTATTGACTGCATACTGCTCGACGTGCCCGAGGAAGTGCTGCTGTAACAGCCAGCCTGCAGCCAGCGAGCAATCAATGGGCAAGCAGGCAACTTACAGCTAGCTCACACCCCGTTCGCGGTTAACAAGCAACCGACGGGAAGATAACGGGCGGCTACCCACCAAATGACCGCCCACCGACACAACGAAAGGACCACCCTTATGGCTGACACTTTGAAATTCGCCATTGTCACCTGCTCCGACACACGCAGCATCGCCGAAGACACCGCAGGGGCGGCACTCGTTGAGCTTATCGGCGACGCCGGTTGGGAATGCACAAGCCACGTGGTGGTGAAAGATGAGCGCGCTGAGATCGCTGCAGCCATCGTAGAAGCGTGCGACACCGTAGGTGCCGACATCGTGCTCACCTGCGGCGGAAGCGGCCTTTCACCGCGCGATGTAACGCCTGAGGCAACCGCCGATGTTTGCGAGCGCAACGTACCCGGCATCGCCGAGGCCATGCGCTACCACAGCCTGCAAATAACTCCGTACGCCATGCTGTCGCGTGCGGTATGCATGCAGCGCGGTCGCCACATTGTTATCAACCTGCCGGGCAGCGAAAAAGCCGCCCGTGAGAATTGGGAAGGCATTGTTGGCGCCCTTGGACACGCTGCCAAGATGATGGCCGGCGGCGGCCACTAAATGCTTCGCTTTAACTCGGGGTCGATATGCGGTGCATGATAGGGGCAGGCCATGGTAGTCCTTGCACGCCATGACGCACGTTCTGCATCCAGTGCATCGGGTGTTGTCGAAGAAGAACCCGCGCCTCATCGAACCCCCCTTACGCGCCACGTTGCGCCGCCCGCAGTCGGACGGCGCAACGCTCGATTCTCCGGTTTTCCCATTATCTCATGGCAAGGCTCGCCGGATGAGCCTCGCTCATGTGCGATTCGCGGCTAGTCGACCGCTAGTCGACCGAGCCCTCAACTTCCAACTCGTTGGCAACAAAGCCCGTTTCATCATCGGGTTCTTTTGCCGCCGGGCACGCCAGAATAACCAGGTTCGGGTCGGTCATATCGGCCGCCGGTAACGGGGCAATAGCCGCCACGCCATCTGCGTGTGCCGCACGCAGCTCTTCGATGTCTCCGAACTCGAGTGCGCGCAAGGGGCACGCATCCACGCAGATGGGGTTCTTCCCTTCCGCCACGCGAGCCGAGCACGCATCGCACTTCACGCTCTTGCCCAGGTCTTCGTTGACCTTCGGCGCGCCATACGGGCACGCCGTCGTGCAGCTGCCACAGCCGATGCACTTTGCCGGATCGGACGTCACGATGCCAGTTTCTGCGTCTTTGGAAATAGCCTCCTGCGGACAGATGGCCAAACACGCCGGCTCGTTGCACTGGTTGCAGCTTACCGACACGTGATAGGCATACGCATCGGTTGAGCACGTGCCGTCCTCAGCGACGGTAAACGTTCCGCCCTCGTAGTCATACACGGTGCGAAATGCAATCGACGCAGGCAGGTCCTTTATGTCCTTGCACGCCATCTCGCAGGTGCGGCAGCCCGTGCAGCGGGTGCTGTCGAAGTAGAATCCGTATTGAGTCATCTCGCCTTACCCCCTCTTTACGCCTTCGCAACTTGAACGATCATGGAATGCGCCGGGCCGTTGCCCTTCGCCAAAGGTGTGGGCTTGTACGTGGTGAGCGTGTTCACACAACCGCCCATATCCACGCGGTCGCCGTTCATGTCGGCGTTGTGCCAGGCACCCTGAGGTACCGCCACCGTTCCCGGAATAATACGCGGCGTCACCTTCGCCTCGATGCGGATCTCGCCAGCCGGGCTTACCACCGACACAATGTCGCCGGCCTCAATGCCGCGCTCTTCGGCGTCGATGGGATTGATCCACAACTGCTGGCGCGCTACCTTCTCCAGCTCTTCGATGAAGCCGAACGACGAGTGCGTGCGGCTCTTGTGATGAAAGCCCGTGCAGTACAACGGGTATTCCTCGGTCACGCTGCCGTAACCCTGGAAACCAGGCGTGAACACGGGAATGGGATTGATCGCCTCATCTTCGGCAAGCTCCCACGTGTTGGCAATCTCGGCCAGCGTCTCAGAGTAGATTTCGATTTTGCCCGAAGGCGTTGCCAGCGGGTTTTCCGCCGGATCAGTGCGGAACGCCTCCAGACCAATCGCCGGTGCCAGCTCACGCTTGTACACGCCCTGCTCGACAATCTCGTCCCAGGTGGGCATGTCGCCATCGGCTTCGGCACCCGCCTCGTAGAGTTCGCGCACCCAGTCGTCGTGGGTCTTACCCTCGGTGAAGGAATCTTTCAAGCCAAACTTATCAGCGATGTCAGCGCACACGTCGTAGCTCGAACGGCACTCGCCGGGCGCTTCCTGGGCGGGCGTGCCCACTACCACGCCGGTGTAGTACTCGGAATAGCCCTGCGTCTGCATGTTCATCTGCTCGGAACGCATAGCGTCAGGCAGCAGGATGTCGGCGTACTTGGCAGAGTCGGTCATCACGGTATCCCACACCACAATAAACTCGCACTTGCTCTCGTCAATGAGGATCTCGTGCGTGTAGTTGATATCGCCATGCTGGTTGGTTAGGCAGTTGCCAGCATAGTTCCAGATGAACTTGATGTCGCTTGCCAGCTTGTCGGCTCCCATAATGCCAGCGTTGGTGGCCGTCATTTCATGACCATGATCGATAGCATTGATGAACTGATACACCGGCAACGTGGTCGTAATGGGGTTTTTCACCGGAAGGCTACCCACCAAATACACCGAGGGCTCCGCCTCACGTTGACCCGTGTTGGTGCCCGGAAGGCCAATCTTGCCAATGAGCACGGGCAGCATGCAGATAGCACGGCACACATCTTCACCGTTGGTGTGGCGCTGCGGACCCCAGCCCTGCACGATAAACGGCGCTTCGGCGCTGGCGATCTCGTCGGCAAGTGCACGAATGGTGTCGGCCGGCACCTGTGTGATGGGAGCCGCCCACTCGGGCGTCTTTTCCACCATGTCGTAGCCGGTGCCCATGATGTAATCCTTGTACGACTTGTTTTGGCCGCGAGCCGACTCGGGCATGGTGTCCTCGTCGTAACCGACGCAGTAGGCATCCAGGAATTCCTTGTCAACCTGGCCATTTGCAATCCACTCATGCGCGATGGCATTCACCAGCGCAGCATCGGTGCCAGGGCGAATAGGCAACCATTCATCAGGATGACCCGAGCTGGTTTCGTTTAAGCGATAATCGATGTTGATAATGCGCCCGCCGCGGCCGTTCACAGCCTCGCGTACACGAGCGAAATCCCATACGGCGTTTGCGCCACCCATGCGAGTTTCCGCCGGGCTATTGCCGAACATAACCACCAGATCAGAATTCGCTTCGGCCTCACTAAACGAGCTCGCGTTCGTAGCATCATAGGGGCTAAACGCCGTTGCCGGCTTACCCAACGTTACATGGTTGCCGTCATCATCGAGATTCGCCGCGCTGCCATACATGTAAGGCATAGCCGCCGACAGCATGTGTGTGGAATAGTCATAACCCTGATTCACGTAGCCGCCGAGCAGGCCCAACAGGCGCTGTCCCGGCTGCCTACCGGTGGCGCTGTACATACCCGTGGCGTAGTTCACGTAGATGGCTTCGTTACCATAGGTGTCGATGGTGTACTTCAGCTTCTCGGCAATGGTGTCAATTGCCTCGTCCCAGCTGATTTCCTCGAACTTGCCCTCACCGCGCTTGCCCACACGCTTCATGGGCACCGTCAGGCGATCGGGATGGTTCAGCCAACGGCGCATGGAGCGGCCACGCAGGCAGGCGCGCGCCTGAAGGGCCGCATCGCCCGTGTTGTCCGTTTCCATGTAGACAACCTTGCCATCCTTGCTGTGCCACTGGAACACGCAGTTGCCACCACAGTTCACATTGCACTGGCTCCAATGCACCGAATCGGTGTCGGGCTGCGTGCCCGGAGTAGCAGCTCCGATGCTCGCTTCGGGCGTTGCCGTGTCGGTAGACGCACCGTCTCCTCCTGAGCAACCGTACAGAGCGGAACCGGCACCGGCCAGCGCGAGGCCGGCAAGC
The DNA here is from genome assembly GCF_011038965.1 of Adlercreutzia sp. ZJ141. Classification (GTDB taxonomy): domain Bacteria; phylum Actinomycetota; class Coriobacteriia; order Coriobacteriales; family Eggerthellaceae; genus ZJ141. The sequence continues at coordinate 124,764 of NZ_JAAKEB010000008.1, forward strand.
GACCCCTTCACGAACGTGCGGCGCGGCAGCGTTGCTTGGTTCTTCGTCATACGTTCCCTCCTTCATCTTCCTTCTTATACCGTATGCAACACAGGTTGACACCTCCCATCGAAGGGCAACAACGTGTCGCGTATAGATGAAGCATACCCGAAAACACCGCTACCGCGAATCACATGCGCTATGTGATTTAAGCGCATTATGCCTGGTCAGACGAACTCACCCACCAAACGATCACCAAAAGGGTGACGTTTGAGCGGCTTTGTGCCGCGCTTGCGTGCTACCATGTGCCGAGCAGTGGTGCCGCGCCGCACTCTGCTGCAAAACGCAACGGAAGTTACAGGGGACTATGGGGAATCGCACCGAAAACACAACGCGCATGCATGTTTCGAGTTGGGGATACGCATGCTTTCTCACCGTGAATGCCACGTCCACATGGGGCGGAATCTTTCCCTTTTTGCCCATCGAATTCCAAACGGCATCGGTCACGCTCACGTTCTTCTTAAGTCAGGCGCTGGCGTTTGGTTGTGCGTTTGTGGGCAGTATGCTAGGGGCCTACTTGCTGCCCCACGCCGCCCGACGCATGATGGTTACACTCGTCACGCTGCTCGTGTTCTCAGGTTCGGCGTTTCTTATCGCCGCCATGTATACACCATCCGGCACGCTTGTTTGGGTGGGCGGCGGTGGCGTGCTGCTAGGCGTCGGGTCAGCTGGGTTGTTCATGCTCTGGCAACGCTACTTCGCTTCCCTTCCCGCCGAACAAGGCAGCTTTCGACTTATTGTGGGCACGGCGTTGGCCCCAGCCCTGTACTTTGCGCTGTATTTTGTGCCTATCGCGCTGACCGCCTTCCTGGTGCCGCTTGTGCTGGTGCCTCTATGCGGGCTGTGCATATCGCTGTCGGTGCGCGAGATGCTGTTCGACCAACCTATGTTTGAAGATGTGCCGCGTCAGCACCCCCAGGTGTATCGCCAGGTGCTCGCCGACTACTGGCGATGCGCCCTGTGTATGGGCGCGCTCGCGTTCGCAAGCGGCATCATCCGCGGTATTGCGCTGTTGCATAGCGACATTTTCGCACTGGTGAACGCCGCTTCCATGATCGGCTCGTTTGTATCGGCTGTGGCCCTGCTTATCGTGTGGCAGCGCGCGAGCTTCCGCTTTGGTATGACAACGGTGTTTCGCATTACCTACCCCGTACTGGCAACGGGCTTTTTGTTGCTGCCGTTTTTGGGATCGACGTATCTGAACATCTTCGCGGCGGCAACATACATGGTGTTCTCACTCGTACAGATGCTCATGATGATGCAATGCGCGCAGATATCACGCGACCGCGGTATTAACCCGGTGTTCATTTACGGGTTCTTCGGCGGCGTCATGTATACGATGCAAAGCCTGGGGTTCTTGCTGGGATGGATAAGTGATGGCACCTCGGCCCATAATCAAACGTGGTTGTTCTTCTTGGCCATGGTGTCAAGTTATCTGCTGGGTCTGACACTGCTCGCCTCAACCGGCAATCTGTTTAAGCCGCAGGAAACAAGCGGCACCGTCACGCCCGACCCCATCGAGCTGCGCCCGCTGCGCACGCAGGGCGACGTACAGGAAGTGATGAGCGAAGCGGACAAAATGAGTGGAGGAAGCAGAGGGAAACGCGAACAAGCAGCAAGCGGCGTTGACAGCACGGGAAAGAGAGTTTCGAGCAAACGGGCAGCAAACAAGAAAGCTACGGTAAGCACTGTGGATACTGCGGGTACAGCAGGTGCGGCAGCCAGCAAGCCGCCAAAGCGCCGCCGCATCCGCGCGTCCGCGTCGCCCGACGCAGACGCCATCCGCGATCTCATATCGAAGAAATGTCTCGATTTACAG
>NZ_JAAKEB010000009.1 GCF_011038965.1 Adlercreutzia sp. ZJ141
CGGCTCGCGAGAGTCAAGGGCGGTACGACTTGAACGAAGTGAAAGGCAGCGCCTTTAGACGCCGCCGGTCGCCCTCGGCCTTATAGGCCTAGAGCAAACCACCCCTTTGAGGGGTGGTTCATGATTGGGTGCGCCGAGCATGCCCGCCGGATGATCCGAACCAAACTGATTCTTCTCTATAAGCTGCCATACTCTTCTTCACAAGGAGCACTGACGCTTCTCCGCAAGCTGCCAAGCGCAGATGTAAGCATCGAGTGTGAACGAAATGAGCAGCGCTTGTGAAGCTCGTTTGGCGCGTGGGATGCTGTGTTAAACTTGCGCCCGATATTTTGCCAGAACGCGCGGTTGCGGGAGTCTTCCGTGGTCGCGCTGCAGCAGAAGGCGCCCGGTTCGAACTTCGTTCCGGGCGCCTTCGCGCAAAGTAAAAGGAGCAGACTATGACGGCACCCGTCTTGGTAGTGGGGCACAAGAATCCCGATAACGACTCGATTAGTTCGGCGGTGGGCTATGCCTATCTGAAAAACGAGCTTGCGAAGCGGGCATGCGCCGAAGGGGAGACGCCCGAGTTCGAGTACGTTCCCGTGCGCTTGGGGCCTCTGCCGAAAGAAAGCGAGTGGGTGCTTGGTCAAGCGGGCATCACCGCGCCCGAGGCCATCGGTCATGTGCATGTGCGTGTTGGCGATGTAATGACGCAGAATCCGTATTCCATCTCGCGCGATGCGACGCTGCTCGAGGCGGGTCGCATGCTGCGCCAGTGTAATGTGCGCTCGCTGGTTGCCACGAAGGAAGACGGCAGCTACCGCGGTCTTATTACCACGCGTATGATCGCCGAGCGCTACATAGCCGCCACCGACAAGATGAACGCCGACGGGTCGAACAGCATGGCAGTTGCTGGTGACTTGATCTCGTCGCTTGGTCAGATCGTGTCCGATGTGCTTGAAGGCGAAGAAGACGTGCTGGTGTTCGATAAGGAATGCCTGTTGAAAGACGCAGTGGACGATCTGATGGAAAGCTCGCTGCGCGAAGCGGTGGTGCTCGATGACGACAGTCATTGCATCGGTGTTATCACTCGTAGCGACGTGGCTCGCGGCTACCGTCGCAAGGTTATCTTGGTGGATCATAACGAGCGTCGTCAGGCGGCACCCGGCATTGACGAAGCCGAGGTGCTCGAGATCGTCGATCATCATCGCATCGCCGATGTTTCCACCGCCAACCCCATTCTGTTTTTGAACATGCCCGTCGGCTCCACGGCCACCATTGTGTCGCTGGAATACCAGCGCTACAGTGTGAGCATTCCTGCCGGCATCGCCAAGGTGCTGCTGTCGGCACTACTTACCGATACGGTCATTTTGAAGTCGCCTACTACGACCGACATCGATCGTGAGCAAGCAAACTTCTTGGCCGATGTTGCCGGAGTCGAGGTGGTACCGTTCGGTCTTGACCTGTTCCGTGCGCGCAATGGGGAAGAAAGCCTTACGGTTGAGCGCATTGTGGGGGCTGATGCTAAGGAGTTCCAATTCGGCGACGCAACGGTGCTTATTGCTCAGCACGAAACGGTTGACCTCGCTTCGGTCATGGAGCGCGAAGACGAGATTCGCGAGCATATGCGTACGCTCAAAGACCAGCATGGCTACGAGTTCGTGCTGCTTATGGTTACCGATATCTTGGCGGAAGGCAGCCAGTTCATGTGCGAAGGCAACCGCCGTGTAGTGAACCGCGTATTCGGTATCGACTGCAAGGGTCAGGGCGGCACGTGGATGCCGGGCATCTTATCGCGCAAGAAGCAGGTTGCGGCGAAGATTCTCGGAGCGTAGGGGAGCACCGCGCCGTGCGGTGCCGCGTTTCGTTCCGCACTCGTTTTACGCCGTACGAAAAAAGAAAGGAAGCGTCTCATGAAACCCGACCGTCTGCTCGACTTGTTCTGCGAGCTTGTGCGCATCGAAAGCCCATCGCGCCATGAAGGTGCTTTTGCGGCGCGCTGCAAGCGAGAGCTGGAAGAGTTGGGGTTTGTGGTGCGATTCGACGATTCCGCCCAAAAAACTGGCTCTGATGTGGGCAATCTCATCGCCGAGTTGCCGGGTACGGCTGCGGGCTCTATCGTGTTGTCGGCTCACATGGACACAGTGGTTCCCTGTGCTGGCATCGAGCCGCTGGTGGGTGACGATGGTGTTATCCGCTCTGCGGGCGACACCATTCTATCGGCCGATGACAAGTCGGGCGTTGCGGGCATTTTCGAGGCGCTGCGCAGTGTGCTCGAATCTGGCGTTCCTCGGCCACATATCATGGTACTGCTGTCAACATGTGAAGAACTCAGCTTGCTCGGTTCAGGCGCGCTCGATGCTGACGTGCTGCCAAAGGGTGCTCCGGTGTACGTGCTCGATGCCGATGGTGCGCCGGGCACTATTATCGCTGCGGCACCGAGCCATCATACGTTGCGTGCAACGTTTACGGGCAGGGCGGCCCATGCGGGCGTCGAACCCGAAGCCGGCGTGTCTGCCATTCAGATGGCCGCAGCCGCCATTGCTGCTATGCCGCTTGGTCGCATTGACGAATGCACCACAGCCAACATGGGGCTTATTGAAGGCGGCCGCGAGGTGAATATCGTGGCCGACCAGTGCTGGCTGTCGGGTGAATGCCGCTCCTACTACGCCGATCGCGCGCTTCGCCTTCGCAATGACATCACCCAAGCGTGCAAGCACGCTGCGGCTTCGTTTGGTGGGCAGGTTGATGTGCAGTGGAAAGACGACTACGAGGCGGTGCTCTACAACGAGGATGATCCCTTGGTTCGTGACATAACAAACGCCGCGCGCGCTGCGGGCCTCACTCCGCGCATCCATCGGTCGGGTGGCGGGGCCGATGCGAACAAGTACGCTTCATACGGTGCTCGTGCAATCACGCTCGGCACCGGTATGACGAACTTCCACACCACCGACGAGCACATTTCCGTTGCCGACCTGCAAGGCGTTGCCCTTCTCGTTGAGGCGCTCATCGCCGAGGCGGTGCAGGATAAGAAAGAATAGGGAAGCACGGCCAGTTCGCTCGCTTATCTGGCGGCGCCTGCCAGCTCGGTTGCGTACTTCCAGACATCAGCCTGCTTATCTGGCGGCGCCTGCCAGCTCGGTTGTGGACTGTCAGTTCGCCAGCTTTTGCCTGCACAGCACCTGCACACCTGCTTTGGTGTCGATTTTGAAGAAATGGTGAACACGTGCGCGTCGCATTTATCCGGTTCATTCTCCACCTGCGAAAACGCATTCCTGTCGGCATAGATACGCCCGGATGCGTGGCGTTTGACAAGCCTGGTGGGGCAGAGTAAAGTACCGCCTTGCGCCTTGAAGGAGGCGTGTGTTTTCGTGTGCGCAATGAAAAAGCTTACATGAAATGCGTTGGGAAACCAGCGAAAAGGTCGTCAGGTAGAAGAAGGAGTGAGTTTTGCCTACCATTAACCAGTTGGTCCGCAAGGGCCGCCAAAAGCAGGTTGATAAGAAGAAGACACCTGCTCTGAAGGGCAACCCGCAGAAGCGTGGCGTGTGCACCCGCGTGTACACCACCACCCCGAAAAAGCCGAACTCGGCTCTGCGTAAGGTTTGCCGTGTTCGTCTCGTGAACGGCATGGAGGTCACCGCCTATATCCCCGGTATCGGCCACAACCTGCAGGAGCACTCCATGGTGCTCATCCGCGGCGGCCGTGTGAAGGACCTCCCCGGCGTTCGCTACAAGGTTATTCGCGCCGCGCTCGACTGCGCTGCCGTGAACAACCGCAAGCAGGCTCGCAGCCGCTATGGCGCCAAGCGCCCCAAGTAAGTAAGCCGTTAAGCCGCGCGGGCTGCGGAAACGTTTGACCGGAAGGGCCGGATCAAGCGGCAGCCTAATGGATGGAAATACATCCCGAAGCGCGCAGGAATGTAAGGAGAAAGCATGCCGCGTCGTGCAGCAGCAGTCCGTCGCGAAACCCAGCCGGACGCAAAGTACAACAACCGTCTTGTCACTCAGCTGATCAATAAGATCCTGCTGGATGGCAAGAAATCCGTCGCCGAGAACATCGTCTACGGTGCCTTCGACATCGTTGCCGAGAAGACCGGTGAGGATCCCTTGGCCATGTTCAAGAAGGCCATGGACAATGTTCGTCCCACGCTTGAGGTCAAGCCCAAGCGCGTTGGCGGCGCAACCTATCAGGTGCCGATGGAGGTCAACTCTCGTCGCGCCACCACACTGGCCATCCGTTGGATCGTTGACTTCTCGCGCAAGCGCAAGGAGCACACCATGAAGCAGCGTCTTGCAGCCGAAATCATGGACGCCGCCAACAACACCGGCGCTTCCGTGAAGCGTCGCGAAGACCTGTACAAGATGGCTGAGTCCAACCGCGCCTTCTCGCATTATCGCTTCTAGGGGGAACGGAATGGCTAAAATTAACCTCCAGGACACGCGCAACATCGGCATCATGGCCCACATCGATGCGGGCAAGACGACCACGACCGAGCGCATCCTGTACTATACAGGCAAAACTCACAAGATTGGTGAAGTACACGACGGCGCTGCCACCATGGACTGGATGGTTCAGGAGCAAGAGCGCGGCGTGACCATCACCTCTGCTGCCACCACGTGCTTCTGGAAGTATCCCGGCGGTGCTAAGGATGGCAAGGAATACCGTTTCCAGATTATCGACACCCCCGGCCACGTAGACTTCACGGCCGAGGTTGAGCGTTCGCTGCGCGTGCTCGACGGCACCGTGGCTGTGTTCGATGCGGTGGCTGGCGTGCAGCCGCAGTCCGAAACCGTGTGGCGTCAGGCCGAGCGCTACGGCGTTCCGCGCATCGCCTTCATCAACAAGTACGACCGCGTCGGCGCCGACTTCTTCCATGCCATCCAAACCATGCGCGACCGCTTGGGCTCCAACGCCATTGCCGCGCAGATTCCCATGGGTGCAGAAGATCAGTTCTGGGGCATCATCGACCTGGTTACCATGACTGCATGGGACTTCAAGGCCGACGACAAGGGCATGACTTACCCCGAGCCGATGGACGCTATCCCGGCCGAGTTCGCCGAGGATGCTGAACTCTATCACCAGGAACTGCTCGAGGCTGCCGCCGACTGCGACGACGACCTCATGGAAAAAGTTCTCATGGAGGAAGAGGTCACGGTCGAGGAAATTAAGGCCGCGCTGCGCAAGGGCGTCATCGAGTGCAAGGTCAACCCTGTGTTCGTGGGTTCTGCCTACAAGAACAAGGGTGTGCAGGAGCTGCTCGACGCCGTTGTTGATTACCTGCCCAGCCCCCTCGACGTTCCTGCCATCAAGGGAACCAACCCCGACACCGGAGAGGAAGAGGATCGTCCGGCCGATCCGAAGGCGCCGTTTGCGGCTTTGGCCTTCAAGATCATGACTGACCCCTACGTGGGTAAGCTCACCTACCTGCGCGTATACTCCGGTTCGCTTGATGCGGGCAGCTACGTTATTAACGCCTGCAAGGACAAGAAGGAACGTATCGGCCGTCTGCTGCAGATGCATTCCAACCAGCGTGTCGATATTGATACCTGCTCTGCGGGTGACATTGTTGCTGTTGTGGGCCTGAAGGACACGTCGACTGGTGACACGTTGTGTGCCGATGGTGCTCCGGTTATCTTGGAGTCCATGGAGTTCGCCGATCCGGTTATCGACATCGCCGTCGAGCCGAAGACAAAGGCCGAGCAGGACAAGATGGCTGTCGCGTTGCAGAAGCTTGCCGAAGAGGACCCGACGTTCCGCGTGTCCACCAACCAAGAAACCGGCCAGACCATTATTGCCGGCATGGGCGAGCTGCATCTCGAAATCATCGTCGACCGTCTGCTGCGTGAGTTCAAGGTCGAAGCGAACGTGGGCAAACCGCAGGTTGCTTACCGCGAGCGTCCAGGTCACGAAGTACTCAGCGCCGAAGGCAAGTTTGTCCGCCAGTCCGGTGGTCGTGGTCAGTACGGCCATGCGGTTATCAACATGTATCCGCAGGAGCCGGGCAAGGGCTACGAGTTCGAGAACAAGATCGTCGGCGGCGTGGTTCCGAAGGAATATATCCCTTCCATCGACAAGGGTATCCAGGAAGCGCTGAACTCTGGCGTTTTGGCAGGATATCCGGTCGAGGACGTTCGCGTCGAATTGATCGATGGCTCCTATCACGATGTCGACTCTTCCGAGGCGGCGTTCAAGGTGGCCGGCTCTATGGCCATCAAGGACGCGCTGCGTAAGTCCGATCCGGTCATTCTCGAGCCGATGATGGCTGTCGAGATCGAGACACCAGAAGAGTACACGGGGTTTGTCATGGGAGACATTCCGTCTCGCCGTGGCCTGATTCAGGGTCAGGAGCAGCGAAGCAACACGGTTGTCATCAGCGCCAAGGTTCCGCTGGGCAACATGTTTGGCTACGCAACCGACCTTCGCAGCGGTACGCAGGGCCGAGCCATGTACACCATGCAGTTCGATTCCTACGAGCCGGTACCCAAGAGCGTGATGGAAGAGATTATCAGCAAGGCTGGCGGCAAGGCCTAAGGGCGCCGCAAAAAGCTTAATTGGAGGTAAGTTAAGTGGCTAATCAGAAGATTCGCATCCGCCTGAAGGGCTACGATCATGAAATCGTGGACCAGTCCACGAAACTCATCGTCGACACCGCTCAGAAGACGGGCGCAAAGGTTTCCGGCCCCATTCCGTTGCCGACCGAGCGCAACCTGTATTGCGTGGTCAGGGGCCCGCATGTGAACAAAGACTCGCGTGAGCAGTTCGAGATGCGCACCCATAAGCGTCTCATCGACATCCTGGAGCCGACGCCGAACACGGTTGACTCCCTGATGCGTCTCGACCTCCCCGCGGGCGTCGATATCGAGATCAAGCTGTAAGGGAGGTGTGCACGCATATGATTAACGCCATCTATGGTAAGAAAATCGGCATGACCCAGTTGTTCAGCGAGGACGACCGCGTCATTCCCGTTACGGTTATCCAGGCTGAGCCGAATACGGTTTGCCAGGTCAAGACGACCGAAACCGATGGTTACGAAGCCGTGCAGCTGGGCTTTGGAGCCATTAAGCCGAAGAAGGTCAACAAGCCCATGGCGGGTCACTTCGCCAAGCAGGGCGTCGAGCCGAAGCGCTATCTACGCGAGGTTCGCACCGAAAACGCTGGCGAGTACAAGGTTGGCGACGAGCAGACGGTTGCTGCGTTTGCTGACTGCAAGAAGGTTGACGTTACTGGTACGTCGAAGGGCAAAGGCTTTGCCGGCGTCATGAAGCGTTGGGGCTTCGGTGGCGGCCCGGGCGGACACGGTGCCCACTTCCACCGCGCTCCCGGTTCCATCGGCCAGTGCGCGAGTCCGTCCCGTGTTTTCAAGGGCGTCAAGCTCCCGGGTCAGATGGGCTGCGACACCGTTACCGTTCGCAACCTCGAACTCGTGCGCATTGACGAGGACCAGAACCTCATTCTGGTCAAGGGTGCGGTTCCCGGTGCCAAGAACGGCATCGTGCGCGTCCGCATGGCTTAGAGAACTGACCTTATAAGGAGCTTATCAACATGACGACTATCGATATCAAAGACGTGAGCGGGAAGAAGGCCGGTCAGGCCGAGCTTGCCGACTCCGTGTTCGGCATTGAGCCGAATGTGCCCGTCATGCACCGGGTTGTCCGCGCACAGCGCGCATCCTGGCGTCAGGGCACGCATGACACGCGTACGCGCGGCGAAGTGCGTGGCGGCGGCAAGAAGCCGTGGCGTCAGAAGGGCACCGGCCGTGCCCGTCAGGGTAGCATTCGTTCGCCCCAGTGGGTTGGCGGCGGCACCGTGTTCGGTCCTCATCCGCGTTCATACGAGATGAAGGTGAACCGCAAAGAGGTCAAGCTGGCCATGCGCAGCGCGCTTTCTGCCAAGCTGGCCGATGGTGAGTTGGTAGTGGTTGACGGCTTCAACTTCGAGAAGCCCCGCACCAAAGACGCCGTTGCCGCTTTGAACGCGCTCGGTCTCGAGCGTCGTATCACCATCGTGATTAGCGACGACGATGTGAATACGTTTTTGTCGTTCCGCAACATTCCGACGGTGAACGTTCTGCCTGTTGGTGTAGCTAACACCTACGAACTCATCGACAACAAGGCGCTCGTGTTTACGGCCGACGCCCTGAAGCGCATCGAGGAGGTGCTGAGCTAATGAAGGATCCCCGCGAGGTTATCATTCGCCCCATCATCACGGAGCATAGCTACGACATGATGGAGAAGAACGTGTACACGTTCGAGGTGGCGAAGAATTCCAACAAGGTTGAGATTCGCCAGGCCATCGAGGCTATTTTCGACGTGACCGTCGTTAACGTGAACACCCTCAACGTGAAGTCCAAGCCGAAGCGCGTTCGCCAGCAGCCGGGTCGTACCCGTACCTGGAAGAAGGCTATGGTCACGCTGAAGGAAGGCGACACCATCGAGCTGTTCGCGTAAGCGATTCCAAACGGTTCGGCGCGCAAACTGCTAACAAGCAAGCTTTAAGCGCCGCATAAAGCCCTCCGGTGTCTTTGGGTGCCGGAGGGCTGATCTTTGCAGTTCTTGTCAAGTTCGCCTCGTAATAGCGACGGCGGCGGGTCTTTTCTCGGAAAACGCTTAGTCATTGGTATGATAGCTACGTATTTCGAATTGTGTGAGGGAGACTATGCCATCGAAACCCGATAAAGCGAATCGCGGTCGTCATGCCGCCAAAGGAAACACACCACCTGCTAGGGCAGCAACCACGAAGATTCCAGCTATGCCGCCGCAGTCCACAACTGCAATGAGGTCTGTGAGTGGCGTGCGGCAGCAGCCGCGCATTCCGCAGTTGAAAAAGAAGCGTTTTGTCGCGAAGGTGGTTGCCATCACGCTAGCTGTTGTGGTTGCACTTGCGGCTGTTGTCTATTCTGGTGTAGCACTCTACTTCAGCAGCCATTTCATGCCCGATACTACGCTTGGGAACTTTGACATGTCGCTCATGTCGTCAAAGCAAGCCGAGGACTTTATTGCCGAGCAAGTTGCCGACTATGAGCTTACGGTTACTGGCAAAGACTTTTCTGTCGCCTACACGTCAAGCGACATCGGATTGGCACTCAACGAGTCGGAAGTGGTTTCCACTGCGCTTCGCATGACGAACCCGTGGGCATGGCCGCTTGAATTACGACGCGCGCACGATGTGTCTGAAGCGTTGGTTACGACGCACGATAGGTCGCAACTTAACGACAAGGTGACGGCGGCGGTTGAGACATACAACGTCGAAGCCGAGCAGCCGGTCGATGCTACGATCGCTTATGAAGAAGACCTCGATCGTTTCGTTATCTCATCTGAGAAGGTGGGCACTGCGCTCGATCCCAAGGCGGTACTGTCGGCTGTTGATCAGGCAATCGTGACGTTTAGTAACAAACTAGAGCTAACCGAGAGCGAGCTGCTGCAGCCTGCGGTGTTCTCCGACGACGAGGCGCTGGCCGCTGCCGAAGGCGCAGCGAATGCCATGGTTGCCACGAGTTTCGATGTGACAGCAGGTGGTGAGCTAGTATTCGAAAGCGATCCAGACATGGTGGCGACATGGATCAAGCTCGATGAGAATCTGCAGGTCAGCTTTGATGACGAGGCGCTTGCTGCATGGGCGGGCGAAATCTCATCCGGATTCAGCACTATTGGCAGCACGCGCACCTACACACGTCCCGATGGCAAACAATGCACCGTTACAGGCGGTATCTACGGATGGGATGTTGATGCCGGCAGCTTGGTCGAACAGGTGAAAGCCATCGTCACTAGCGGCGAGGGCGGCACGGTTAACCTACCATACAAGCAGACTGCCGATAAGTTTGCACCGCAGGGCGAGCAAGATTGGGGCGACCGCTACGTCGACGTCGATTTGGCCGAACAGCACGTACGCTTCTTCGACGGCGGCAATCTCATTTGGGAATCCGACTGCGTGTCGGGAGCACCCGATGGCAAGAATGACACGCCCACTGGTGTGTATGTTCTCAATGCTAAGGAAAGCCCTTCGGTTTTGATTGGCTACGAGAACGGCAAGAAAACCTACGAGTCAAAGGTGCAGTACTGGATGCCGTGGGTGGGCAACCTGGTTGGCTTTCATGATGCCGACTGGCAAGCGGCCTTTGGTGGCACGCGTTACGCAGATGGCTTCGGCAGTCATGGTTGTATCAACTTGCCGGTTGACAAAGCGGCAAACTTGTACGGACTCATTCAACCGGGGGACACGGTCGTCTGTCATTGGTAGGGTGAAACTGCAACGCTTTTGCCAGTAATCTCGAACCTATGCTATGCTCATTTTTCAAGCAAACGGTAAGAGGGGTGGGTCTATGGCGTTCGTTGAATTCCGCGATGTGCGGAAGATCTACCATATGGGCGAGGTGGACGTGGCCGCCGTTGATGGCATGTCCTTCGACATCGAGCAAGGTGAGCTCGTGGTTGTGGTCGGGCCTTCCGGCTCAGGCAAAACAACGCTTCTCAACATGCTTGGGGGAATGGATTCATGTACGTCGGGTTCTATCGTACTCGATGGAAGAGAGATCGGTTCATTCTCGGAGAAGCAGCTTACTGAATATCGCCGCTACGACATCGGCTTCGTGTTTCAGTTCTACAACCTTGTGCAGAACCTGACGGCGCGGGAAAACGTAGAACTTGCCAGTCAAATCTGTGAGCATCCACTTTCTGCCGACGATGTGCTTGCGCAGGTGGGGCTGGCGCACCGTTTAGATAACTTCCCCGCGCAGCTTTCGGGTGGCGAGCAGCAACGTGTTGCCATTGCCCGCGCGCTTGCGAAGAACCCGAAGCTTTTGCTTTGCGACGAACCAACGGGTGCGCTTGACTACAAAACCGGCAAGGCTATCTTAAAGCTGCTGCAAGACACTTCTCGCAACACGGGTCGCACCGTCGTGCTTATCACACACAACTCGGCGTTTACTGCTATTGCCGATCGAGTTATCCGCATTCGTGAGGGGCGGGTTGCCGAAGTTTTGCTCAACGACCGTCCCGCATCTGCTGACGAGTTGGAATGGTAGGTGTGCATGGCGAGCTCGTTTGACAAGGAGATCGTACGCTCGATTACCGGCACGCTTGGGCGTTTCGTAGCCATCGCGGCCATTGTAGCACTGGGCTGCGGCTTCTACGCGGGCTTGCGCATGACCGCACCCGATATGGATGCATCGGCCGATCGCTACTACGATGGCACGGCGCTCATGGACGTGCGTGTGGTATCAACCTTAGGGCTCACCGACGACGATGTTGAGGCGCTGCGCCAGGTAGAGGGCGTAGATGCTGTCATGCCCGCACGGGAAACTGACGTTATGGCGACAATCGACGGCGAGCAGTACGCCGTGCGAGTGCATTCGCTGCCAGATGCTGCCGAAAGCAGCGCACAGGAAAACAACGCCACAATTGCTTCTGATGATGCGAATTATCTGAATCGTTTGACGCTCGTGGAGGGAAGCTGGCCTACGTCGGCAGGGGAGTGTGTCATTTCGTATGACCGCGTGATGAATGTGCCCACGAAGGTGGGCGACGTCGTTACTGTGACCGAAGGGGTAACAGACCTCGATGACACGCTGGTCACGCGCACGTATACCATTGTCGGCTATGTGCGTTCGCCATATTACGTGTGTTCTACGGCTATGGGAACCACGTCGCTCGGGTCGGGAACGGTGCAACAGTTCATGTACGTGCCAAACGACAGCTTTGTAGACAGCATGCCCTATACCGAAGCGTTCTGTACGGTTGAGGGTGCTGCCGACCTGAAGGATGGCAGTGCGGAATATGACGAACTCATTGGCGAGGTTATCGGCCGCATTGAGGTCATAGCGCCCGAGAGAGAACAAGCGCGACTCGACGGCTTGCGTGCTGAAGCCCAAGCCGAACTCGACAACGCGCGGGCTGACTTTGAGGCCGAGCGCGCTGACGCTACCTCGCAGCTTGACGACGCCGCCAACGAGCTTGCTCGTGCGCGTGAGCAGTTGGATGCAGCGCAGCAGCAGCTCGCTGTGTCGGCTTTGCAAATCGAACAAACCGAGCGGCAGCTTGCGCAGGGCCGTCTGCTCTACGAGCAGGGTGTGTCGCAGCTCGCTTCCCAAGAGGTGGCAGCAAAGCGCCAGCTTGCCGAAGCGGAAGATCAGCTTGGCCAGGCGCAGACAAGCTATGATGCTGCCATGGCGCAGCGCGCCAGCCTGCAGGGCGCCCTCGATCAGGTAAACGCAGCCATCGCCGCCATCGACAAGCAAATGGCCGACATGCATATGTCAAGTGTCGACGAAGCGCTCGACCAGGCGCTTGAGGCACTTGCCACGACACAGGGAATGCTTGAAGAAGCGCAGGCGGCGCTTGCTGCGGTCGATCCGGATGACCCTGGATACGCTGCTTTGAAAGCGCGAGTTGAAACGCTCCAGATTGAGGTTGACAAGCTTACCCTCGCTGTTGCCGACTTGCAGGCGCTGCAAGTACAGCGCGCCGCGCTCGTGGAGCAGGCGGCGCAACTTGAGCAGAGCATTGCCGCCATTGATGAACGCACTGCCGGTGTACCAGAGCAGCTCGCCGCTGCCCGCGCAAAGCTGTACGCCCAGCGCAATCAGGTAAACGTGCAGCTTGCTGCCGCTCAAGCGCAGCTGGCGGCTAGCAAGGTGCAGCTCGACAGTGGCACCTCTCAGCTCGAAGATGGCAAGCAACGCTACGAACAGGGTCGCTCCGACTACGAAAGCGGTCGTGCCGACTACGAAAGCGGGCGAGCCGACTATGAGAATGCCCTCGCCGAAGCCGAGTCGAAATTCGCCGATGCTGAAGCCGAGCTTGCCAGCGCACAGCGTGCTATTGATGACCTCGAGGCTCCCACCTGGCTTGTCATGGACCGCTCGAAGAACTACGGCGCGGTCAGTTTTGCCTCCGATGCCGAGCGCGTTGACCATATTGCGCGGGTGTTTCCCTTCATCTTCTTCTTAGTTGCGGCATTGGTGTCGCTCACTACTATGACGCGCATGGTGGAAGAAGAGCGCGTGCTTATTGGCACGTACAAGGCGCTCGGTTACTCGCGGGCGCGCATCACTTCGAAATACGTCATCTACGCTGCCATTGCCGCCATTGTTGGTGCCGTTGTGGGTATCGTGGTACTCTCGCTCGTGCTGCCGGCGGTGATTATGGAAGCTTACGCCATTATCTATTCGGTACCGAAGGCGCCGCCTTGCGTCGATCTGCCCATTGCGCTGCTGTCGGCGGGGCTTGGTGTCGGCGTGACGCTGGGGGCTACCTGGGCTGCGGTTACCGCTACGCTGCGCGAGCAGCCGGCCCATCTCATGCTGCCGCGCGCGCCGAAGGCCGGCAAACGTATTTTGCTCGAGCGTGTAACACCGTTGTGGCGTCGGGTGTCGTTTAGTTGGAAAGTAACATTTCGTAACCTCTTCCGGTATAAGAAGCGCCTGTTCATGACGGTAATCGGCATTGCGGGCTGCACGGCGCTGCTGCTCACGGGGCTCGGGCTACAGAACTCGATTAACGATATCATTGATAAGCAGTATGGTGAACTGGTTAGCTACAATGCGGTGGTCGTTTTCGATGAGCAGCCGGATGATGCAGTGCGCAGCGAAACGGAAGATCTCGCGCAAAAGAGCGCTTGGGCGCAGGAGTTGTCCTACATTGCCCAAGGTCCGAATCGTTCTGACATAATGGTGTCGTTGGCGGTACCGCAAGACCCCGAAGCATTCCAGGAATTGTGGACCATGCGTGAGCGTGCGGGGCACGAACCGGTGAACCTTGGCAGTGACGGAGTTGTTGTCACTGAAAAGCTTGCAAACGAACTCGGGCTGAAGCCTGGCGACGAGCTGAGGCTCGCAGAGCAAGACCAGATGGGCAACGCCACATCGCAGGTGTATGAGGCTACCATTACTGGCATCATGGAAAACTATGTGGACAACTGGGTGTTTATGGGTCCCGAAGTCTACAAGCGCACGTTCGGTGTAGCTCCCGAATATACGTCGTGTTTCGCGCACATCGATGACAGCGACGAAGCGCACGAGACCTTTGGCAGTCAGGCGTCGGCGCTTCCCGGCGTGCGTACGGTGTCGTTCAACGACGAGGTCATCGACTCGTACAAAACCATGCTGCGCAGCGTAAACATGGTTGTGGTGGTGCTGGTGGTTGCCGCTGCAGCGCTTGCGTTTATCGTGCTGTACAACCTTACGAACATCAACATTACCGAACGTGTGCGCGAGATCGCCACGTTGAAAGTGCTTGGTTTTATGTCAGGCGAAGTGAACGCCTACATCTTCCGCGAAATTACCATTCTGTCTATTGTGGGTGCGGCCGTCGGATTGGTGCTCGGCGTGTTCCTTGAAGGGTTTGTCATCGTAACCGCCGAGGTCGATCAGGTCATGTTTGGCCGCGACATCCATGCGACAAGTTTTGTTCTCGCCTTTGCGCTCACCATGGTCTTTACGGTCATTGTCATGACGTTCATGCGTCGCAAGCTGGCGAAGGTAAGCATGGTGGAGAGCTTGAAATCCAACGAGTAGAAGGTTTCGGCGGGTGGTGCGTTGCCGATCCTTCGCAGTGCGTTACAATGGCATCTTCGTTGGAACATGCAAGGAGAACTGCCCATGAAGGTTACGGAACAAAAGCTTACCGACGGCCGCATCCGGCTCGATGCCGTCGCTTCGCCCGCCGAGGTCAATCATGCATTTACGGTTGCACAGTACTTGTCATTACAAGATCTGGGCATTCGGGTGCCGCAAGGTAAGACGGCCCAGCAGGTTGCCGCAGATGAACTTCACATCAAAGATCTCGACGCTTTGGCTGCGCCGAAGGCCGCCCAGTACTTGGTGCCGTTTGCTATCGACAAGCGCAACCTTACGCCAGCGTTCATGCCTGCAGAGGTTCCTACGGGAACCATCAAGCGCGGCGAGCCGTTTGAGTTTTCGGTCACCATTACGCCGAAACCCACCTACGAGCTTGATGATTATAGTCCGGTGTCTGTTACGGTGCCCCCGTCCGATATTCCCGAAAGCGAGATCGACAAGCAGCTAGTAAACCTCGCTGAAAGCTATGCGACGTTCGTGTCTGCTGACCCACACCCCATCGAAGAAACCGATTGCGCACTTATAGCCATGGATGCCGAACAAGATGGCAAGCCGCTTCCTGCTTTACACACCGAAGGGCGCACCTACGCCATGGGAATGAACCTCATGCCTGAAGAATTCGAGCGCAACTTGCTCGGCATGCAGCCGGGTGAGACAAAAACGTTTACGGTTGCTATGCCGGGTGAGGGAGGAAAGCCGGGCGACGCAATCGAGTTCACCGTTACGGTAAAAGAGGTGCAGGACCGCAAGATTCCCGTCATCGATGATGCGTGGGTGAAAGAGAACTTTCCCATGCTGCCAGGCGTTGAAGGTGTACGCGAAAGCCTGCGCGCAACCATGAAGCAGCAGGTTGAGCAGCAGATCGATCAGATGAAGATGCAGGCCGCTGCCTCCGAAATCGCGCGGCGTTTCAAGGGCGGCATACCCGATGTGATTCACGACGCCACGCAGCGCGCGCTTGTTGACGATCTGCGTCTGCGAACGAAGGCCCAGGGTATGACCTTTGAGCAGTATATGGAACAGATGGGTGGGCAGCAAAACTTTTCGCTCATGCTGGCGCTGCAGGCGCGCGAAACTCTCGCACAGGGCTACGCGCTCGATGCGGTGTTCCGCCACGAGCGCCTGAAGGTCACCGACGCCGACGTTGCTGCAACGTGCCGCGCTATGAATCCGCAGAACCCGCAAATCGTATGTCGCGACATGGAAGATAACGGCCGCGGCTTTGCGCTGCGCGAGGCGTGCGAGCGCTACGTTGCCAACAAATGGCTCGCCGACCACGCCACCGTCACTGTCATGCAGCCAGATGCTGCGCCGGTTGCGGCAGCAGCTGCGGCTCAGGGCGAAGGTGGCGAAGGTGAGTCTGCTGTCAAATCCGAAGAGGTACCGGCTCCTGAAGAATAACCACTCAGAAGTTTCTGAGGAAACGCAGGATTGGCGGAATGAATCAGCGTTTCCTTAAAGCTCATTGCCGGGTAACCGATGTTGGTCAGTGTATTTCCAAGACCCCGGAAGAGCGCTCTTCGCTCTTCCGGGGTCTGGTTGTGTGCAGGTTATGGGCACAAAATACATTCTTGAAGTGCGCCTTCAAGCTGCGTATAATGTTCGTTTGTGTCTGGTGTGTCATGGATACACCCGGATGCGTGGACCTTCGGCGTCAGGGCGTTTGGCCTCAAACAGGCGCACGTGGCTATCGAAGCGTCCGCAAAGGCAAGGTGGGTCCTCGGGGTGCGGTTGAGGCGCGCGAGCGGGGGTCCAAGCGTAAAGGGTTTTTAGGGTTCGCTCCGTCAACGAACTCACAAGAACCCAGGAAAGGTTAGAAATGGGAGTAAAGCAGTACAAGCCGACAAGTCCCGGCCGTCGCTTCCAGTCGGTTTCGGATTTCGCCGAAATCACGTGTTCGACGCCGGAAAAGTCTCTGCTTGCGCCCCTGCCTAAGAAGGCGGGCCGCAACAACAATGGCCGCATCACCACCCGTCATCAGGGTGGCGGCAACAAGCGCCGGTATCGCATCATCGACTTCAAGCGCACGAAAGACGGCGTTCCCGCAAAGGTTGCCACGGTCGAGTACGATCCGAATCGCTCCGCTCGTATCGCTCTTCTGCATTACGCTGATGGCGAGAAGCGCTACATCCTTCACCCGAAGGGCCTGAAGGTGGGCGACGTGGTGGTCAGCGGTGTGGGTGCCGACATCAAGCCCGGCAACGCCATGCCCCTCTCTGAGATTCCCGTTGGTACGCTCATCCATGCTGTTGAGCTGCAGCCTGGCAGGGGTGCGGCACTTGCTCGCTCTGCTGGCACCAGCATTCAGCTCATGGGTAAGGAAGGAAAGTACGCCATTCTGCGCATGCCTTCTTCCGAGATGCGTCGCGTGTTGGTTACCTGCCGCGCAACGATCGGTGAGGTTGGCAACGCCGAGCACTCCAACATCCGCATTGGCAAGGCTGGCCGCAACCGCTGGAAGGGCATCCGCCCGACCGTTCGCGGTACGGTTATGAACCCGGTCGACCATCCGCACGGTGGTGGCGAGGGCAAGAACAAGTCCGCAGGTCGTCACCCGGTTACTCCGTGGGGCGTTCCCACGAAGGGTCACCGCACTCGCAATCCCAAGAAGGCTTCGAGCCGCTTGATCATCCGCCGTCGCAAGAAGTAGCGCAAAGCGTTAAGGAGTAATAGTGAGTAGAAGTTTGAAAAAAGGTCCTTTCGTTGAGCCGCGTCTTCTTGGTCGCATCGAGGCGATGAACGCTGCAGGCGAAAAGAACGTCATCAAAACCTGGTCACGTTCGAGCACCATCTTCCCGGAAATGGTGGGTCACACCATCGCCGTTCACGATGGCCGCAAGCACGTGCCGGTGTACGTTACCGAATCCATGGTCGGCCACAAGCTGGGCGAGTTCGCCCCGACCCGCACGTTCAAGGGTCACTCTGCCGACAAGGGCAAGAAGCGATAAGAAGGGGGTAAACGATGGAAGCTAAAGCTATTGCACGTTTCGTGCGCGTTTCTCCCCGCAAGGCGCGCATTGTCGTCGACCTGATTCGCGGCAAGTCCGTTCCGGCAGCGCAGGATATACTCGCGTTCACGGACCGCGCCATTGCGGAAACCGTATTGAAGACGCTGAACTCTGCGGTTGCCAACGCTGAGAACCTGCATCACGTCCGTCCGGACTCGCTCATCGTGAAGACTGCCTTCGTTGACGAGGGTCCCACGATGAAGCGCATCCGCCCGCGTGCGAAGGGTTCCGCATCCCGTATCCGTAAGCGCACAAGCCACATTACTATTGTCGTTGGAACTCGAGAGGAGGCATAAGCGCATGGGTCAGAAGGTAAGCCCCACCGGGTTCCGTCTCGGCATCACTGAGGATTGGCGCAGCCGCTGGTACGCCGACAAGGATTACGCCAAGAACCTTGAGAACGATCTCGCCATCAGGAAGTTTTTGAACAAGCAACTCGAGCGCGCAGCCGTCTCGAAGGTTGAAATCGAGCGTGCCGGTGACAAGGTGAAAATTGTCATCACCACTGCTCGCCCGGGTGTGGTTATCGGCAAGAAGGGCGCCGAAATCGACGCGCTTCGCAAGAAGCTCGAAACCATTGCCGATGGCACGGTTTCGGTCGAGGTCGTTGAGATCAAGCGTCCCGAGCTCGACGCCGTACTCGTTGCGCAGTCTATCGCCGAGCAGCTTGAGGGACGCGTGGCCTTCCGCCGCGCGATGCGCAAGGCCGTGCAGTCTGCTCGCAAGAGTGGCGCGAAGGGTATCCGTATTCAGTGCTCCGGCCGTTTGGGTGGCGCTGAGATGAGCCGTCGCGAGTGGTACGGCGAGGGTCGTGTTCCGCGTCATACCCTGCGTGCCAAGATCGACTACGGCTTCGCCACGGCTCGCACCACGATGGGCGCTATTGGCGTTCAGGTGTGGGTGTACCATGGCGATGTTCTGCCGGGCCAGAAAGCTCCGCAGCCCGCGCTCGAAGGCGGTTCCCGCCCGAGTCGCCGTCGCAACGATCGTAACGAGAGGGGGCGCAAGTAATGCTCGTACCTAAGCGTGTAAAGCACCGCAAGGTGCAGCGTGGCTCCATGAAGGGCAAGGCCAAGGGCGGCACCCGTCTGAACCATGGCTCTTATGGCATCCAGGCTCTGGAGGCCGCATGGATCACCAACCGGCAAATCGAGGCAGCTCGTATCGCCATGACCCGTCACATGAAGCGTGGCGGCAAGGTGTGGATCACCATCTTCCCCGATAAGCCCATCACTAAGAAGCCGGCTGAAACCCGCATGGGTTCCGGCAAGGGCAACCCGGAGGCATGGGTGGCTGTGGTTAAGCCGGGCCGCATCATGTTCGAGATTGATGGCGTCGAAGACGAAGTCGCTCGTGAGGCTCTCCGTCTGGCTATCAACAAGCTGCCCATCAAGTGCAAGATTGTGACCCGTGAAACGGAGGGGCAGGAGTAAATGAAACCAGCAGAGATTCGTGAGCTGTCTGCCGACGATTTGCAGGCCAAGCTCAAGGAGGCGCGTGCAGAGCTATTCAACCTGCGCTTCCAGAT
The DNA here is from genome assembly GCF_011038965.1 of Adlercreutzia sp. ZJ141. Classification (GTDB taxonomy): domain Bacteria; phylum Actinomycetota; class Coriobacteriia; order Coriobacteriales; family Eggerthellaceae; genus ZJ141. The sequence goes on from NZ_JAAKEB010000009.1 coordinate 19,092, forward strand.
GGCAACGAGCCAGCTTGACAATACCGCCCGCGTAAAGCAGGTTAAGAAGGACATCGCGCGTATCCAGACCGAGATGCGTGCTCGTGAGCTGAGCGCTTAAGGCTTGGAAGGTTGGATACAATGAGCGAAGAACGCAATAACCGAAAGGTACGTCAGGGTGTCGTAGTCAGTGCTGTCAACGACAAGACCATCGTCGTGCAGGTGAAGGAACGTAAACCCCATCCCGTCTACAAGAAGATGATGACCTTCACGAAGAAGTTCCATGCCCATGATGAGAAGAACGAGGCCGGTGTAGGCGATACCGTTCGCATCATGGAGACTCGCCCGCTGTCCAAGATGAAGCGCTGGCGTCTCATGGAGATTGTCGAGAAGGCAAAGTAATCGGGCTTCATGCCGTTACGATTACCGATTCGAAAGTTAGGTTGAAGCAATGATTCAGATGCAATCCATGCTCGCAGTTGCCGACAACTCCGGCGCGCGCAAGGTGCAGTGCATCAAGGTTCTGGGCGGCTCGAAGCGCCGTTACGCAGGCCTCGGCGATGTCATCATCTGCAGCGTTAAGGAAGCGATGCCGAACGGCAACGTGAAGAAGGGCGATGTCGTGCGCTGCGTCATCGTTCGCGTGAAGAAGGAAGTTCGCCGCACCGACGGCAGCTACATCAAGTTCGATCAGAACGCCGCAGTTCTCATCGACAACAATGGCGCTCCGCGCGGCACCCGCATCTTTGGGCCCGTTGCCCGTGAGCTGCGTGAGAAGAAGTATATGAAGATCGTGTCTCTGGCACCGGAAACGCTGTAGAGGGGGTGCGCAATGAATAGCATGCATGTCAAGAAGGGCGACACGGTACGGATCATCGCTGGCAAGGACAAGGGCAAGGAAGGCGAGGTCATCCGTGCCATTCCGCAGCGTCAGCGCGTTGTCGTCGAGAAGGCAAACATGGTCAAGAAGGCCATGCATCCCACTCAGCAGAACCCGCAGGGGGGCATCATTTCCATCGAGGCTCCGTTGCACGTGTCGAACGTGAAGCTTATTTGCCCCGAATGCAAGGAGGCCACTCGCGTCTCCAAGCGCATCAACGAGAACGGCAAGAAAGTTCGCGTTTGCAAGAAATGCGGGAAAGACATCGACAAATAGTCGGAATCAAGATACAATATCGAGCCTGCGCGCCTTATCGGTGCGCAGGCTGATGTTATGACCCCGGTATGTTCGGGGACGCAGGGTCGGAAATCCTGCGTTTAATTCATCGAAAGGTAGGAAATAACATGGCTATGCCTCGTCTCAAGGAGAAGTACAGAAACGAGCTGGTTGCCAAGCTGAAAGACGAGCTTGGCATCGCAAATGTGAACGACGTTCCGCGTCTTGAGAAGATCGTGGTGAACATGGGCGTCGGTGCTGCTGCGTCCGACCACAAGCTGCTCGATGCCGCTATGAACGATATGCGCATCATCACTGGCCAGCAGCCCATGATCACCCGTGCTCGCAAGTCTATTGCTGGCTTCCATGTACGCGAGGGTATGGCAATTGGTTGCAAGGTTACGCTGCGTGGCGATCGCATGTGGGAGTTCCTCGATCGCCTGCTGGCAACCGCTTTGCCCCGCGTTCGCGACTTCCGTGGCATTTCTCCGACCAGCTTCGACGGTCGCGGCAACTACACGCTCGGCATTACCGAGCAGCTGATCTTCCCTGAGATCGACTACGACAAGGTTGATCGCACCCGCGGTATGGACATCACGTTTGTTACCACCGCGAAGAACAACGACGACGCATTCGCGTTGCTGTCTGCGCTCGGCTTCCCGTTCAAGGCGAAGTAACCACCACCGTCTTTTCGGGGTGTGGGGGAAAGTGATCTTCCCCTTTAGTAAATCTGCATTCGAGCCCGCTTCATAGGGAAGCGGGCTGGATATGAGAAAGAAGGAAATGCATGGCTAAGAAATCGATGGTCGCCAAGGCCAAGCGTGAGCCGAAGTTCTCCACGCGTCAGCATAATCGCTGCACGCGTTGCGGACGTCCTCGCGCGTACTACCGCAAGTTCGGTCTGTGCCGCATCTGCTTGCGCGAGTTGGCTAACAAAGGCGAACTGCCCGGCGTGACCAAGGCTTCGTGGTAAGCGAAAACAAGGCAACGTACGGGTGGGCCGCGGTTAAGGCGGAGGCGCTATGGGTGCCGACGAACCGATTCGCGTAGCCCATCACGAACCAAAGGAGAAAACAACAATGACCATGACCGACCCCATTGCAGATATGCTTACGCGCGTGCGTAACGCAAACTCTGCCGGCAAGCAGACGGTAGCAATGCCGTCCAGCAAGAAGCTTGTCGAAATCGCCCGCATCATGCAGGAAGAGGGCTACATTCAAGGCTATGACGTCATCCCTGGCGAGCCGCGTGCTACGCTTGAGATCACGTTGAAGTACGGTGCCAAGAAAACCAAGACCATTCGCGGTATTAAGCGCATCTCTAAGCCGGGCCTGCGTATTTATGCCGGCAAGGACGAGCTGCCCCGCGTACTCGGCGGCCTGGGCACCGCAATTGTATCCACGTCCAAAGGCGTGATGGCTGACCGTGATGCTCGCAAGCTGGGCATCGGCGGTGAGGTCATCGCCTATATCTGGTAGGAAGGGGAGGATAGATATGTCTCGTATCGGCAAACAGCCTATCGCCATTCCTGCCGGCGTTGACGTGACCATCGAGGGCGCGACTGTTTCGGTCAAGGGCCCGAAAGGCGAGCTTTCCCGCACGCTTCCCGGAATCATGATCATCGAGCGCGAAGGTGACGAGATCATCGTTAAGCGCCCGGATGACACCCGTGAAGCTCGCAGTTTTCACGGTCTGACCCGTACGCTGATCGCCAACATGATCGAGGGCGTTACCAACGGTTATACCAAGAAGCTTCAGATGGTCGGCGTTGGCTACCGTGCCGCTCTGAAAGGTGCCGACCTTGAGATGCAGCTCGGTTTTTCCCATCCTGTTCACGTCGAGTGCCCCGAAGGCATCACCTTCACGGTGCCCAGCCCCACGGAGATCATCGTGAGCGGCCCCTCGAAAGAGCAGGTCGGCCAAGTTGCAGCAAACATCCGCAAGTGGCGCAAGCCGGAGCCTTACAAGGGCAAGGGTATTCGTTACGAGGGCGAGCATGTCCGTCGCAAGGTGGGCAAGTCCGGCAAGGGCGACAAGTAGTAGCCACGTGCGTTTGATAGTGAAGGGATAATCATGAACAAGCTTCAGAAAAAGCAAGCTGCGCTGGCCCGTCGCCATCGTCGTGTTCGCGGCAGGATTTCTGGCACCGTGGCGCGTCCGCGTCTGTGTGTGACCCGCAGCAATTCCAATATGTACGTCCAGCTGATTGATGACAAAGCTGGTAATACGATCTACGGCGTGTCTACGCTCGGCCCCGAGTTCAAGGCAACGGGCAAGAACGGTGCGACCGTTGAAGGCGCTGCCGCTCTGGGCAGCATCGTTGGCAAGAACGCTTTGGACAAAGGCATTACTGAGGTCGTGTTCGACCGTGGTGGCCACCTGTATCACGGTCGTGTCAAGGCTCTGGCCGAGGCAGCCCGCGAAGCAGGCTTGAAATTCTAGAAGGGGTTTAGGTCTATGGCTCGTAACAAGCAAGACAATAACGCCGCAGTTCCCGAGCTCGAGGAACGCGTCGTCTACATCAATCGCGTCTCCAAGACCGTCAAGGGTGGTCGTCGCATGGCGTTGACCGCGCTGGTGGTTGTCGGCGATCGCAATGGTCGCGTGGGTGTTGGCATGGGTAAATCCGCCGAAGTGCCTATCGCCATCCGTAAGGGCACTGAAGATGCCAAGAAGAACATGTTCACCGTTCCGCTCACCGAAGCCAAGACGCTTCCCCATGACATCCTGGGCGAGTTCGGTGCGGGCCGCGTGCTCATCAAGCCGGCTACTCCTGGTACCGGTGTTATCGCTGGTAGCGCCGCTCGTGCCGTCATGGAGCTGGCGGGCGTGGAGAACGTGTTCGCCAAGTCGCTGGGCACCGACAACGTGCTGAACGTCGTGAAGGCCGCTGCTGAGGGCTTGAAGAACATGCAGAGCCCGCAGCAGGTTGCCGAGCGCCGTGGCATCTCCGTCGCCCAGATCTATGGCTGGAAGGAGACGAAGTAATGGCAGAGGAAAAGAGGACCCTGCGTGTCACGCAGGTAAAGAGCGCCATCGGTCGCCCCGCTGACCAGGGCCAGACCCTGCGTGCGCTTGGTTTGGGTAAGATCGGCCGCACGGTTGATCAGGTTGACAACGAGAGCGTTCGCGGTATGATCTTTAAGGTTAAGCACCTCGTGGAGGTCGAAGAGCTGTAAGCTCTTCAGAGTATGTAGTGCACATTCGGCGCGCCTTCAGCGAAGGTGCGCCGAATGTGTAGTTTTGGAAGTTTGCTGGCGGCGAGCTGCCAGCACGGATCTTTAAGATTCGAAGCGAACAGAGGAGATGTATTCATGGAAATCAAGGATCTGAAACCTGCTGAGGGCTCTCGTAAGAACCGCAAGCGCGTTGGCCGTGGCCCTGCTTCTGGTTATGGCAAAACGTCCGGCCGTGGTATGAATGGCCAGAAATCCCGTGCTGGCGGTGGCAAGGGTGCTGGCTTTGAGGGTGGTCAGACTCCGCTTGCGCGTCGTCTGCCGAAGCTCCCTGGTTTTAATAACATCAATCGCGTTGAGTATCTACCGGTTAACGTGAAGCGTCTCGAGGAAAAGTTCGAGGCCGGCGATGTGGTTGATGGTGCCAGCCTGAAGGCGAAGGGTATTATCAAGCATGAGGATGCATTGGTGAAGGTTCTGGGCGACGGTGAAATCACCAAGGCCCTCACCGTAAAAGTCGACAAGGTGTCCGCTTCCGCCAAGGCAAAGATCGAGGCGGCTGGAGGAAAGGTCGAAGAGCCTTGCTAAGCTCTATTATCGATGCGTTCAAGGTGCCTGAGCTGAGGAAGAAAATCCTCTTTACGCTCAGCATCCTTGCGCTGTACCGTTTGGGGTCCTATATTCCAGTACCGGGCGTGCCCTTTAAGGCGTTTGCTGCGGCATTCCAGGATTCCGGCGTGTCAATGACCATGCTCGACTTATTCTCGGGTGGTGCGCTGTCGAACTTCTCGGTGTTTTCACTGGGTATCATGCCCTACATCACCGCGTCGATCATCATGCAGCTCATGCAAGGGGTCATTCCTGCCGTGGGTCGCTGGGCACGCGAAGGCGAGACGGGTCGCAGGAAGATCACCCAGATCACGCGTTATCTGACGCTGGTTCTTGGCCTGATCAATGCGATTGGCTACTTGCTGCTGTTTAAGTCGTCTGCGTACGGCGTCGTGTTCACCGATCAGATTCCCGAAATTGTAACCGATATCATTGTTGTGTTTACGTTGGTTGCGGGTACGGCTTTCATCATGTGGATGGGCGAGCTTATCACGCAGCGCGGCATCGGTAACGGCATGTCGCTCATCATTTTCGTGAGTATTGTGAGCCGTGTGCCTTCCGCGATCTTCCAGTCGATAAACCTCACGGCTGACAAAGGTATGGGCGTTGCGATCACGCTGCTCATCATTGCGGTGGTATTGGTGTGCGTACCGCTGATCATCTTTGTTGAGCGTGCTCAGCGCCGCATTCCGGTGAACTACGCGAAGCGCGTGCAGGGACGCAAGATGATGGGCGGTCAGTCAACGTACATTCCGCTGAAGGTGAATGCTGCAGGCGTTATCCCCATCATTTTCGCGAGCTGCCTGATTTACTTCCCGGCTCAGTTGGCGGCGTTGTTTAACGTGAGTTGGCTGACGTCATTCGCAAACGCTGTGTCGACTGGTTGGGTGAACTGGATCCTGACCGTGCTGCTCATCGTGTTCTTTGCGTACTTCTACACCTCAATGGTGTTCAATCCGGAAGAAACGGCTGACAACATTCGCAAGCAGGGCGGCTTTATTCCGGGCATCCGTCCGGGTTCTGCGACGGTCACCTACATCAAGAACGTGTTGCGTTATGTAACGCTGCCGGGTGGCTTGTTCATTGCGGCTATTGCCGTGCTGCCGACCATTATCTTCTACTTTACCGGCAATCAGCTGATTCAGTCGTTTGGCGGCACGTCGATTCTCATCATGATCGGCGTTGCGCTCGACACCATGAACAAGGTGGAAAGCCAGCTGAAGATGCATAACTACGACGGCTTCTTCAAGTAGGGGAGAAAGGAAACCGCTCATGAACATCGTTTTGCTGGGAGCACCGGGCGCTGGCAAGGGAACGCAAGCTGCGAAGTTGGTAGAGGACTGCGGATTGTGCCACATTTCCACGGGCGACATTCTGCGTGCTGCCGTGAAGAACCAGACTGAGCTGGGCATAAAAGCGAAAGGCTACATGGACGCCGGCGAATTGGTGCCCGATGACCTGATTATCGATCTCATGAAGGAGCGCATCCAGCAGCCTGATGCGGCTAAAGGAGCGATCCTCGACGGTTTTCCGCGCACCACGACCCAGGCGGTTGCACTCGACACGATGCTTGCTGAGCTTGAACGTCCACTGGGTGCGGCATTGCTCATTGATGTCGATGCTGAGGTAATCGTCGGCCGTCTTACGTCTCGCCGTATGTGCAAAGCGTGCGGGTTCATTGGCTCGAAAGCCGATGCGGTATGTCCGAAGTGCGGTGGTGAAATGTACCAACGCGATGACGATAACGAAACCACCGTTCGTAACCGCTTGGATGTGTACGAGAAGTCTACATCTCCGCTTGTTGACTACTATCGGGGATGTGATCTGCTTGTGTCCATTGATGGCGATCGCGATCCCAATGAAGTGTACGCCGACGTAAAGAAGGCGTTGAATCTGTAATCTGTAGATTGCACGTGTCGTACGAACGTGTACGTTGCATGACGCGCGACAAGCTATTACTTCACGCTACAGGTTGTGCTGCCACAAAATCATACGCCAACAAAGAAACCGGGTGCTCAGGCAGTCCGGTTTCTTTGTTGTGGAAACACTGATTATTTCCGTCAATTCTACGAACGCAGGGCTGACGGAGTTAATCAGTGTTTCCCTCAATATCGGCAGCGGGGATGCTAGGTTCGCTATAATGCACCAACAATGCCAACCGTAAGACAGAACATATCGTATTATGCTGAAGAGTACGCCGACCGCTATGGGGCTGGCACGTCACGCGTGCTGAAGCATCTCGCTATCGTAGTGCTTGCGGCTCTTTTGCTTGAGGTGTTCGTCTTTAATATGAACTACTTCATTTCCGCACAGTACAACACGATATCCTTACATGATCGCATTTCACTCGATACAGCAAGTGACGGAACCTTCAAGCTGACCGAAGCAGACAACGTTATGGAGTTCTCTGGTCTGAATACCGAGGTTCACAACGTTAAAGTCGATTTCTATGCGCCGCAGTCCGCTAAAGTGGTGAACTTGAAAATCCAGTTCACTGATGAAGCACACAAGACGTACTTCGATTCAACGGAGTATACGGTAGGCATTCCTATTGCGCAGGTTTCCACGAAATCGGACGAAAGTGAATACATCAACATCCAGGCAAGCGGGTTGGTTGATTCCTTACGCATCGAAGTGGTTGGCGAGGATGTGAGCTATCCTATCAAGGTTGAGGATGTGTCCATCAACGCACATTGTCCGTTCCGCTTCAACGTGCTGCGATTCTTCGCGGCCGCAGGTATATTGCTTTTAGCGGGGTTGTTCAGGCCTCGAGGTGCGATCTACCGTATCGGTATCGTTGAACATGCGCGGCTCTCGAAGGCGGTCATAACTGCGGTGGCGGCAGTGGAGATCGTGCTCGGCGCGGCGTTTTTGCTGTTTGGCTCGAACTTGGTTGGTGTGGCAACCTCGTCGTATAACTACGGGTCGTGGGATGGCGTAAGTATTGTTAACACGTTTGAGGTGGGGGGCGATAACGCGCAGCAGTACGCTGAGCTAGCGAAATCATTCGCTAATGGAAAGCTCTATCTCGAAGAAGAACCGCCACAGTGGCTGCAAGACATGGACGAGCCGTACGATCGCGGTGCACGTGCTGAATTGGAAAAGCAAACCGGCGAGCAGTACCTATTCGACGTTGCGTACTACGAGGGCAAGTACTACGTGTATTTCGGCGTGGTGCCGGTTTTACTGTTCTACTTGCCGTTCTACCTTCTGACAGGTGCGAACTTCCCTACGGCTATCGGCGTGTTGATAACGTTCATCGCGTTCGTGCTGGGGTGCACAGCGCTGCTCGATCGGTTTGCGCGGTACCATTTCAAGCACGTGAGCTTAGGGTTGTATTTACTGCTTCAAATCCCGCTCGTTGCCTGTTGCGGTTTTTTGTACCTGCTGAAGTTCCCTACGTTTTATTCGCTGCCCATCGCGGTGGGCTTGGCGTTTTCTGTGTGGGGTCTGTATTGCTGGATGCGCGGGCGTGCTCATGAGTGCCCAGGTGGGTGGTACTTTGCGGGCAGCTTGTGTATGGCGCTTGTCGCGGGATGCCGCCCGCAATTGCTCGTGTTGTCGTTTCTGGCGTTTCCGCTGTTCTGGCGACGCTACATTACCAAAGGGCGGTTGTTCACGCGTCGCGGCTTCTTCGAGTTCATGTGTCTCATAGCGCCTTATTTTATCGTTGGCGTTGGCATCATGTGGTACAACTGGGCACGCTTCGGCTCGGTAACTGACTTCGGGGCGAATTACAACCTCACAGTAAACGACATGACGAAGCGCGGATGGAACATGGGTAGGTTTCTGCCGGCGGCGTTCGCGTATTTCCTGCAACCTCCCTGTGCAACGGGTGTGTTTCCCTTCTTGCAGCCAGTGGTGTTTGAAACCACGTATATGGGGCAGACCATCAAGGAAGTAACATTCGGTGGCATCTTTGCGTGCTTGCCTATTCTGTGGGTATTGCTGTTCTCGCGCAGCATCCTGCGTATGCGCTTCGCGCAGCGCGCCACACGCACCGTCGCTGGCGTCATCATAGCGCTTATTGTGGGCGGTGTGGTGGTGGCGCTCGCTGATGCCCAGATGGCAGGCATTCTGCAGCGTTATTACGCCGATTTCAGCTTCATGTTCCTTGCTGCTGCAGTTCTACTCGTCTTTGTTGCGAACGAGGGCATGAAACCGGGCTCGCAGTTGCATAATCAACTGATGAAGGGCTTGTTGTTACTGGTGGCATTGTCGGTTACCTACGTGATACTCATGTGCTTCGTTGCAGAAACGGGATGGTATTCAAGTGTGTATGCGTGGGCGTACCAGGATATTCTGGAAGCCATCATGTTCTGGACGTAACGGCAAGCTATGGCAAGCTCGATCGAATAGCCAAGCTCGTTTCTCGAGCGTTTTCGGTCCCAAGACACAGCCCATTTACCGAGTCGAGCGATCGTTTTTCACGGTGTGCTCGCGCACGTTTCGCCTGCGCGTTACCATAGGTCGGCAACCCCTTTTGCAAAGGAGAGACAATGACGAGGGAATTTAAGTCGATGGATGGAAACAACGCAGCAGCGTATGTTTCCTACGCCTTTACGGAAGTGGCGGGAATCTATCCCATCACGCCTTCGAGCCCTATGGCTGACTACGTTGACCAGTGGTCGGCGCAGGGAAAGAAGAACATCTTCGGCACCACCGTGAAAGTGTGCGAAATGCAATCTGAGGGCGGCGCTGCGGGTGCTGTGCACGGATCACTTGCCGCTGGCGCGCTGACCACCACGTATACGGCGTCTCAGGGTCTGCTGCTCATGATTCCGAACATGTACAAGATTGCGGCCGAGCAGCTGCCGAGCGTCTTCCATGTGAGTGCCCGCACCGTTGCCACGCACGCGCTGAACATCTTCGGCGATCATTCCGATGTTATGGCGTGTCGTCAGACCGGTTTTGCGATGCTCGCCGAAAGCAACGTACAGGAGGTCATGGACCTCGCTGCCGTCGCGCACCTGTCGGCCATCAAGGGCCGGGTGCCGTTCATCAACTTCTTCGATGGTTTCCGCACTTCTCATGAGATTCAGAAGATCTCCGTGTGGGATTACGACGATCTTGCAGATATGTGCGATATGGACGCCGTCGCCGCATTCCGTAAGCATTCGCTGAACCCCGAACGTCCTGCCATGCGTGGTAGCCATGAGAACGACGACATCTTCTTCCAGCATCGTGAGGCGTGCAACAGCGCCTACGATCAGTTGCCCGCCGTGGTGGAAGCGTGCATGGCTCAGGTGAACGCAAAGATCGGTACGAACTATCAGCTGTTCAACTACTATGGTGCTGACGATGCCGACCGCGTAATCGTTGCTATGGGCTCGTTCTGCGATGTTGCCGAAGAGGTTATCGACTACCTGAACGCTCATGGCGAAAAGGTGGGCTTGGTGAAGGTTCGCCTGTACCGCCCGTTTGTCACCGAGAAGTTCGTGGCTGCGCTGCCGTCTACGGTGAAGAAGATTGCCGTCATGGACCGCACCAAAGAGCCTGGCTCCATTGGCGAGCCGCTGTACATGGACGTTGTGAGCGCACTTGCCGAGCATGGTGTGACTGGCATCACTGTGTGCGGTGGCCGTTATGGTCTTGGTTCCAAAGATACCCCGCCGTCGAGCGTATTTGCTATCTACACAGAGCTTGCGAAGGATGCGCCGCGCCGCGAGTTCACCGTGGGTATCGTTGACGATGTGACCAATTTATCGCTGCCTGAAGATCGCAACTGCCCGAACACGGCTGCGGAAGGCACCATCGAGTGCATGTTCTGGGGCCTTGGCGGTGACGGTACGGTTGGTGCAAACAAGAACTCCATCAAGATCATCGGCGACCACACCGATAAATACGTGCAGGCTTATTTCCAGTACGACTCGAAGAAGACCGGCGGCGTGACCATCAGCCACCTGCGCTTCGGCGGATCTCCCATCCGCAGCCCGTATTACGTGAATAAAGCCGACTTTGTTGCCTGTCACAACCCGTCGTATCTGATGCGTGGCATTAAAATCGTGAAGGACGTGAAGCCTGGCGGCATCTTCCTCGTTAATTGCCAGTGGACGCCTGAAGAGCTCGACACGCATCTTGATGCCGAAACGAAGCGCTACATCGCTCAAAACAACGTGCAGCTCTACATCATCGACGCTATTGACCTGGCTATCGAGATCGGCATGGGTAAGCGCACCAACACGATTCTGCAGTCGGCATTCTTCGCGTTGACGGGTGTTATGCCGCAGAAAGATGCCATCCAGTACATGAAAGACGCTGCCACGAAGTCTTACCTGAAGAAAGGCCAGGACATCGTGGACATGAATCACAAGGCTATCGACGCTGGTGCCACTGCGTATCGCAAGGTGGAAGTTCCCGCCGAATGGGCCAATGCAACCGACGATCGCAAGCAGGCCGAACTTGAGGGACGTCCCGAGCTGACGCAGATGGTGTCGGGTATCATGCAGCCGGTTGGCTTGATGGCGGGCAATTCCCTGCCGGTTTCCGCGTTCGCTCATCACATTGATGGTCAGTTCGAACAAGGTGCCGCTGCCTTCGAGAAGCGTGGCGTTGCCGTGAATGTTCCGCTGTGGGACGAGCAGAAGTGCATCCAGTGTAACAGCTGTTCGTTCGTATGCCCCCATGCCACCATCCGTCCCTATGTGCTTACCGCCGAAGAGGTGGCTGCGGCTCCGCAGGCTATGGTGGTTATTCCCGGCAAGGGAGGTAAAGCGAAGGGTTACGAGTATACGCTGGCTATTTCTCCGCTCGACTGCATGGGCTGCGGTGTGTGCATTGGCGCGTGCCCCATGGGCGCGCTATCCATGGTTCCGCAGGAAAGCGAGATGGATCAGCAAGAGGTGTTCGACTATTGCGTTGCCCACGTAAGCGAGAAGTCCGAAGTGTTCAGCCCCACCGTGAAGGGTAGTCAGTTTAAGCAGCCGTTGCTCGAGTTCTCCGGAGCGTGCGCTGGTTGTGCCGAAACGTCGTACGCGCGTCTGGTTACGCAGCTATTCGGCGAGCGTATGTACATTGCCAACGCCACGGGCTGCTCGTCAATCTGGGGTGGTCCTGCTGCCACATCGCCGTACACGGTGAACAAGGAAGGACACGGCCCTGCGTGGAGCAACTCGCTGTTTGAGGATAACGCCGAGCACGGTTTGGGTATGCTGCTTGGCCACGAAGCGGTGCGTAATCGCCTGATTGGCAAGCTGGAAAGCATGGCGGCCAACGAAAAAACCCCTGCTGACACCCGCTCACTCATTGAGACGTATCTGTCAACGACAGCCGACGGCAATGCGAACGCCGCGGCGGCTCGTGCGCTTGTTCCGGCACTCGAAGATGCCGCTTCGAGCGGTTGCCCGGTGGCAGCCGAAGTGCTGGCCGACAAGGAATACCTGACCAAGAAGTCCATCTGGATCTTCGGTGGCGACGGTTGGGCATATGACATCGGCTACGGCGGCCTCGATCACGTACTAGCGTCGGGTGAGGACGTGAACGTGTTCGTGTTTGACACCGAGGTATACTCCAACACCGGTGGCCAGGCATCCAAGGCATCCAATATCGGCCAGGTTGCGCAGTTTGCCGCAGCTGGCAAGGAAGTCAAGAAGAAGAGCCTTGCCGAAATCGCCATGGCGTACGGTTATGTGTACGTGGCACAGGTTGCCATGGGCGCAAACGAGCAGCAAACGGTGAAGGCTATCGCCGAAGCCGAGGCGTATCCGGGTCCGTCGCTGATCATCGGCTACTCTCCCTGTGAGATGCACTCCATCAAGGGAGGCATGATGAACTGCCAGCAGGAGATGAAAAAGGCTGTTGAATGCGGTTACTGGAACCTGTTCCGTTTCAACCCCAATGGTGCGCCGGGCAAGAAGTTCGTGCTCGATTCGAAGGAGCCTGCGGGCGGTTACCGTGACTTCCTTATGAACGAGGCGCGCTATAGCCGCTTAACGCGCGAGTTCCCCGACCGCGCACAAGAGCTGTTCGAGCGCAACGAGAAAGCTGCCATCGATCGTTACGATCACTTGGTGAAGCTGAAGGAGATGTACGCCGAAGCGTAAGCGCTCGTAGAGAGCAGCATCAGCGTGCTTGGTTTCGCTGTAACAAAAGCCTCCCTTGAGTAAGAGTAAGGGAGGCTTCTTCTTTGTGTCGGCGCTCGATGCGGTACACATACACAACCCCCCTCTTCCTCAGTGCTTTCATACGGATTCATGAGTGTGTAAAGCCCATTTACCGAGCAGGGGCGTCCGTGTGTACCCGATGGCCGTACGCTCACTCGCTTCACTGCTATCATCAATTCTTTCACGACGATGCGAACGCGCACCGCGATGCTTCGATGCATTGCTGTTTGGTGTGCCTGCGCAGGTGAAGACGAGAACATGCCGCAGAGGAAAGAGAGGAGAGCCATGTCCCAGTTGACTGAGATCCGCTGGCATGCGCGTGCGGGACAGGGCGCCGTTACGGCGGCGAAGCTTGTAGCCGACACTGCGCTCATGCAGGGCGCTTATATTCAGGCGATGCCCGAGTATGGACCGGAGCGCAACGGCGCCCCGCTGAAGGCGTACACGCGAGTGTGCAGTGAACCTATCGAGGTTCACAATACCATTACGAATCCGGCCATCGTTATCGTGCTCGATGAGACGCTGCTCGACACCGTCGATGTGACTGAAGGTCTCCTACCGGGCGGTACCGTCATTCTTAATTCCGAAATGTCGCTTGCCTGTGCGCGCGAGCGCTTAGGTGTTGCCAACGACGTCACCGTCGCGGTGGTTGACGCATCGAAGATTGCTCTGGAAACCATCGGGCGCAACGTTCCCAACACACCCATTGTTGGCGCACTTTCCAAGGTGACGGGCTTGGTTCCTGTTGATGCGGTGAAGCAACGTCTGACCATCATGTTTGGCAAAAAATTCTCACAGGAGATGATTGACGCTAACCTGGCAAGCGTCGATCGCGCGTACAAGGAGGTGGAGCTCGCATGAAGCTGATCACGCCCAACATCGAGGACTTCAACAGCTGGACGGTCGATCAGATGCCCACTGGCTTTGTCATGCCCGGCGGGTTGTCCGAGCACTACATCACGGGCGGGTGGCGCTCGATGCGTCCCGTGTGGAATGCCGAAGCATGCACGAACTGCATGCTCTGTTGGATATCGTGCCCCGACTCATCCATCATCGTCCAGGATGGAAAGATGGTCGGCATCGACTACGATCACTGCAAGGGATGCGGCGTATGCGTGCACGAATGCCGCTTCGGATGCTTGGAACTCATTCGTGAGGATCAAGCCGACGCTGCGAAGGAGGCGTAAAGCTACTATGAGCACCGAGATCAAAGCCTTTTCCGCAACGGGAAATCAGATGGTGGCCGAGGCGATGCGCCAGGCTGAGCCCGACGTCATGGCTGCGTACCCCATTACGCCTCAAACTACGATTGTCGAAAGCTTCGCGAAGTTCGTGGCCGACGGCCGCGTGCATACCGAATATGTAACGGTGGAGTCCGAGCATTCGGCGCTGTCCGCCTGTGTAGGAGCATCTGCTGCCGGCGCGCGTGTGGCCACAGCCACGGCATCGCAGGGTTTGGCGCTCATGTGGGAGGAACTGCACATCACTGCCGGTATGCGTCTGCCCATCGTCATGGCAAACGCCAACCGCGCGCTCGCAGCTCCTATCAACATCCACTGCGACCACTCCGACATCATGGGTGCGCGCGACACCGGTTGGATCATCATGTTTGCCGAAACCGCGCAGGAAGCCTATGACAACACGGTGGTATCGTTCAAGGTTGCCGAAGATGCACGTGTTCAGCTTCCTGTGCTTACCACACTCGACGGTTTCACCACCAGTCACGCCATGGAGCGCTGCGAAATGGAAGATGACGACACAGTTCGCGCATTCGTGGGCGACTACGTTGCAGCGCATCCACTGCTCGACACCGACAATCCGGTGGGGTGTGGTTCGTATGCGCTCGGCGATTGCTACATGAAGACGCATCTGGCGTGTCGTCGTGCGAATACCGGGGCGCTTTCCGTCATTGAAGAGTACGGCAAGGCATGGGAAGCCATCTGTGGCCGACCATTTAACGTGGTTGATACATGGGGAACCGAAGACGCCGACTACGTGGTGGTCGTGCTGGGTTCGGCGGCCGGCAACGCGCGCCATATTGCGCGCGAGCTGTGCGCACAGGGAAGGCGCGTGGGTGTCGTTCGTCCGAAGGTGTTCCGCCCGTTCCCGGCTGCTGCGGTTGCTGCGGCGTGCAAGACAGCAAAGGCCGTGGCTGTTATGGATCGTTCCGACTCCATCGGTGCTGCGCATGGACCGTTAGGTGCCGAGGTTATATCCGCCCTGCATGAGGCGGGTCTTACCATGCCAGTTAAAAACTACATCTTCGGCTTAGGTGGGCAGGATCTCACCAATGAGCTGATGACCAGCATATTCGATACGCTCGAGGACGTGGCTGCGGGCACGGCATCGCCGGCACTCAGCTACCTCGGGTTCGAGGAATAACAAGGGAGGTAAGCATCTATGGCAAACATCAAAGAGCTTTCCCGCCGTCCCGAGTGTCTGGCTGCCGGTCATCGCCTGTGCGGTGGCTGCGGTGCTTCCATCTGCGTCCGTCAAGTGCTGATGGGCGTGCCCGACGACGTTTATCCTATCGTAGGCAGTGCAACCGGCTGCTTAGAGGTGTCCACCACTATTGCGCCGTATAACTCGTGGAAGGTTCCCTTCATCCATAACGCATTCGAGAATGCGGCAGCAACCATGTCCGGCGTTGAAGCTGCGTTTAAGGGTTTGCGTCGCGCGGGCAAAATACCCGCCGACAAGAAGATGAAGTTCATCGCATTCGGCGGCGATGGTGGCACGTACGATATCGGCTTGCAGTCGCTCTCCGGCGCCATGGAGCGCGGCCACGACATCGTGTACGTGTGCTACGACAATGGCGCTTACATGAACACGGGCATTCAGCGCTCATCGGCAACGCCAAAGGGTGCGTGGGCTACTACGTCGGAAGTTGGCGTGGCTCAGCAGGGCAAACCGCAGGTTCGCAAAGACCTCGCTTCCATCATTGCGGCGCATGGTGTGCCCTATGTTGCCCAGTCGACGGTTGGTCACTGGAAAGATCTTGTGGCTAAGGCTGAGAAAGCTATTGCCGTCGATGGTCCGGCATTCATCAACGTTATGGCGCCCTGCCCGCGTGGTTGGCGTATCGGCAGCGATGAGACCCTCGACATCTGCCGTCTGGCGGTCAACACCAAGTTCTGGCCGTTGTTCGAGGTGGAAAACGGCGTATGGAAGCTCACGCCCGTGAAGGAGAAGAACCTGCGTCCGCTCGAGGACTTCCTTCGTCCTCAGGGTCGTTTCAAGCACTTGTTCCGTTCGGGAAATGAGGCGCTTCTCGACGAGATGAAGGCCGATGTTGCGGCGTACTGGGCTTATCTCGAAGGCCGCGTTGAGGGATCGAAGGGTCTCTAGACGGTATCTACTTTGCATATTCGAAAACGGCTGCCTGCGGTACAATGCAGACAGCCGTTTTTCACATTAACGTTCATGTAACGATAGGAGATCGCATGGCTGACGAGCAAGGGGGCATCGAAAGCGTACCGCCTTTGACCGCATACGAAATCGCGCGCGCAAAGAAGGAGGCGGAACTTAAACGGGCTCAAAAGCAAAAGAGGAAGCTTATCATTTACTCCACGTTGGCGTGCATCGCCGTCATCGTCGGCTTGGCGGTTGTTTTAGGGTATTCGTACTCGTAGGAACCGATAAACCTGTCGGCTCAAGGTCCGGCACAGCACTACTCAAGGCTGCTTGGTGTCGGCTCATGCTAAACGCCCAGCAGCCTTTCTGCGTATGCGAGCTTCACGCAGCAGCAGAACACGTCCATAGCCTCTTTCAGCTCGTCAAGGGGCGGCAGCGACGGGGCGATGCGAATGTTCGAGTCGGCGGGATCGTTGCCATACGGCCAAGTTGCTCCGGCTCCGGTTAGGCACACGCCTGCCTGTCGCGCAAGCTCCACCGTGCGTTTTGCGCAACCGTGCGGTGCATTAAACGAAACGAAATAGCCGCCGCGGGGACGCTCCCAGAAGCACTCACCAATGCTTTCAAGCTCGCGATCAAGCGCTTGCAGCACTAACTCGAATTTTGGCCGCATGATAGCTGCGTGCTTACTCATGTGCAGCGCAATTCCAGAAGCATCGCGCAAGAAGCGCACATGTCGTAGCTGATTGAGCTTATCGTGGCCGATCATTTGCACACTTATGTGCTGCTTGATATCGGCGATATTTGCGGGGCTTGCTGCCATCGCCGCAACCCCTGCTCCAGGAAACGTCACCTTCGACGTCGATGCGAACTTGAAGGCACGGTCGGCATGTCCTGCCTCTTTACAAGTGCGGCCGATGTCGAGCAGATGATCCTGCTCGTTTGCTTCGTCGTAAAGATGATGCACGCAGTACGCATTGTCCCAGAAGATGCGGAAGTCATCGGCGGCGCATTCCATGAAGGCCAACCGGCGCACCGTATCGTCGGAATAGGTAATGCCGCTTGGGTTCGAATACTTCGGCACGCACCACATTCCCTTTACGCGTTCGTCGCTTGCTGCGATGCGTTCTACCTCGTCCATATCTGGCCCGGTTGCGGTCAGACGAACTGGTATCATCTGTGCGCCGAACGCTTCGGTGATAGCGAAATGACGGTCGTATCCAGGAACGGGACAGATCCATTTCACAACGTCATAGTCGTTCCAAGGGCGTGATCCGCAGGTGCCAAACTGAAAGCAGCGTGCCATGGTGTCATACATAATAGTAAGGCTTGCGTTGCCGAATACGATAACGTTGTCCGCATTGTCATCAAGCATTGTGGCCATGAGTCGTTTAGCTTCAGGCAGACCATCGAGCACACCATAGTTGCGACAGTCGGTGCCATCTTCGGCAATGGCACGTACATCAGCACGCAGTTCGTCAAGCATCGGCATGCTTAGGTCGAGTTGCGCTGCGGAGGGCTTTCCGCGTGCCATATTCAGCGAAAGCCCCTTTGCTTGGAACGTCGCATGTTCGGCGCGTAAGCGGGTGAGTTCTTCTTCGAGTTGCTGAGTCGACATCGTGGCATAGGCGGTCATGGTGAGAAGCCTCTTTCGAGATAGCTTTTGCTTTGTCATTGTTGTGGGAGCCATTACGTCGCAAAGCTCACGTATTCCCGGTGAAGGTTTCAGGCAAGCTGTGCTTTGTAGATGCTGGCATGCACGCATTCTAGTATAGTTGCTTCGAGCCAGACGACGTGTGAAAG
This sequence comes from Adlercreutzia sp. ZJ141, assembly GCF_011038965.1. Classification (GTDB taxonomy): domain Bacteria; phylum Actinomycetota; class Coriobacteriia; order Coriobacteriales; family Eggerthellaceae; genus ZJ141. Next base: position 37,271 of record NZ_JAAKEB010000009.1, read on the forward strand.
TAGTTCGATTTTCCGGCGTATTGCAGGCGCTGAAAGCGAGTTTCCGCAGGTACTTTCGAAAAAGGACCAGCGGAGTGCCCGCGCTTGTCATTGGTCCGGCGCTCGCTCTGGTGTGGGAATGATGGAGACACTCCCGGGGGCGTGTTGATAGTTGACAGCTCGGAAAACCGAGTGTATTATTCTCCTGCTCGCGCGTTCGGAGGTGTGAAAGTGCGAGTGGCAGCTTGAAAAGTACACATGAATTGAGCGACGAACAGGGGCGTGTGCCCGAGTGGTTAAAGGGGACGGGCTGTAAACCCGTTAGCTATGCTTACCTAGGTTCGAATCCTAGCGCGCCCACCATCTTGCCTGTGTAGCTCAGTCGGTAGAGCACTTCGTTGGTAACGAAGAGGTCACCGGTTCAAGTCCGGTCGCAGGCTCCATTACGGCGGTGTAGCTCAGTTGGTCAGAGCACACGGTTCATACCCGTGGCGTCACTGGTTCAAATCCAGTCACCGCTACCATTGTATATTCCGCGTCCGCATTGTCGGACGCGTCGTTTTATTCAGGTTTCGTTTTCGCATAAAGCGAATTCAAAAAGGAGGATGACTCATGGCTAAAGAGAAGTTTGAGCGCTCCAAGCCGCATGTTAACATCGGCACCATCGGTCACGTTGACCATGGCAAGACGACCCTGACTGCCGCTATTTCCAAGACTCTGTCTGAGAACGACGGCTCTCACGGCACCGCTCATGCTGACTTCACTGCCTTCGATCAGATCGACAAGGCTCCCGAAGAGCGCGAGCGCGGCATCACCATCTCCATCGCTCACATCGAGTACGAGACGGATCAGCGTCACTACGCTCACGTTGACTGCCCCGGCCATGCTGACTACGTCAAGAACATGATCACCGGTGCTGCTCAGATGGACGGCGCTATTCTGGTTATCGCCGCTACCGACGGCCCCATGGCTCAGACCCGCGAGCACATCCTGCTCGCCCGTCAGGTCGGCGTTCCCTACATCGTCGTGTTCCTGAACAAGTGTGACATGGTTGATGACGAGGAACTCATCGAGCTCGTTGAGATGGAAGTTACCGAACTGCTCGATTCCTACGGCTTCGAGGATTGCCCGATCGTCCGCGGCTCCGCTCTGAAGGCTCTGGAGGGCGACAAGGATTGGCAGGAGAAGATCTGGGAGCTCATGGACCTCGTTGACGAGCACATCCCGACCCCGGAGCGTGACGTTGACAAGCCGTTCCTGATGGCCGTTGAGGACACCATGACCATTACCGGTCGTGGTACCGTTGCTACCGGTCGTGTTGAGCGTGGCGTTCTGCATGTGAACGACCCGCTGGAGATGGTTGGTATCAAGGAGACTTCCAGCACCGTCTGCACCGGCATCGAGATGTTCCGCAAGCTGCTCGACGAGGCTCAGGCCGGCGACAACATCGGCTGCCTGCTGCGTGGCGTTAAGCGCGAAGACATCGTTCGTGGCCAGGTTCTCTGCAAGCCCGGCAGCGTGACCCCGCACACCGAGTTTGAGGGCCAGGTTTACATCCTGACCAAGGAAGAGGGCGGCCGTCACACTCCGTTCTTCGATGGCTATCGTCCGCAGTTCTACTTCCGCACCACTGACGTTACCGGCGTTGCACATCTGCCCGAGGGCACCGAGATGGTTATGCCTGGCGACAATGTTACGCTGCGTGGCGAGCTGATTCACCCGATCGCTATGGAAGAGGGCCTGAAGTTCGCTATCCGCGAAGGTGGCCGCACCGTTGGTTCGGGTCGCGTTACCAAGATCCTCAAGTAGTAATTCTCAAAGATACGTCGATGCAGAGCCCGTTGAAAAGACGGGCTCTGCATTCTTCGAGTTCATGTGTAGACATTCAAGCTTGTTTGGAATACAGTAAAAGGAGAGTTCATGCGTACATTGGTCACTTTGGCATGCACTGAGTGCAAGCGCCGTAACTATACGACCAAGAAGAACAAGCAGAATAATCCTGACCGTATCGAGTTCAAGAAATACTGCAAGTGGTGTGGTCATCATACCCTGCATAAGGAAACCCGATAGCAGATCAGTGATTTTAGCGAGCATAGGCCAGTAGCTCCAATTGGTAGAGCGGCGGTCTCCAAAACCGCATGTTGGGGGTTCGAGTCCCTCCTGGCCTGCCAGCTCGACTGCATGAGCAGCTTGCATTCAGGTTGCTTGGAAGGAGCAGCTTGGAGTCAGGCTGCTTGTTTGGCGTTTAGAAGGAAATCAATTTCCGCTTAAGGACACAGATGGCTAAGAAATCAAAGACACAGCGAGCAAAAGCTTCTGCGGCGCGCGCCAAGCGAAAGGCGGAGGCGAAGCGTGCCGAGGAGTTGGGCCTGGAGGTAAAGCAGGAAGAACCTGCCGCTAAGCCGGAGGCCCCTAAGAAAGGCTTGTTCAAGAAGTCCGAGACCGCCGGATCGTCCTCGAACAGCGGCAAGCAGGCGGATGCCAATAAAGTTGTCAAGAAGGAGAAGAAGCCCGGTCGCATCCGGACGTTCTTCAAGGGTGTGCGTTCCGAGATGCGCAGGGTTACATGGCCCACGCGTCAGGACGTTCTTCGTTGGAGTGGCGTCGTTGTGGCTGCGTTGGTGTTCTTCGGTGTATTCGTCGCCGTGCTGGACAACGTTATCGTTACGCCGTTGCTGGTTGCGATATCCAGCTTGTCCGGGCTTGTTGCGTAAGGAGCAAGGTACATGGCGAAAAAATGGTATGTTCTGCATACGTACTCTGGTTACGAGAACAAAGTGAAAGCGAGCCTTCAGACCCGTGTTGAGACAATGGGGCTGGAAGACAACGTTTTTGCTATTGAGATACCCACGGAAACGGTTACCGAGATCAAAGACGGCGGTCGTCGTGTGGAGAGCGAAAAAAAAGTGTTTCCCGGCTACGTGCTCGTTCGTATGGAGCTCGATGATCGCAGTTGGGCAGCCGTTCGCAACACTCCAGGCGTTACGGGTTTCGTAGGGGCCGACAACAAACCCGCTCCGCTTACGCGTGCTGAGTACAACAAGATTATGAAGCGTACAAGCCCCGAGACTCCGAAGAAAACATCTTCGAGTTTGGAAGTTGGCCAGTCCGTGAAGGTTGTGTCTGGCCCGCTCGCCGAGTTCGATGGCATTGTTTCAGAGGTTGCTCCCGAGGCTGGCAAGGTGAAGGTTATGGTCTCCATCTTTGGTCGCGAGACACCGGTGGAGCTTTCCTTCGATCAGGTGGCGAAAATATAACTGGTAAGCAAACAAGCTGCTGCGCATGCCCGAGTGGACCGGGGCTTCTCATGTAAGGCGCTTAGTTGATAGCAAAACGAAACGAATGTTGTTCAGCTGAAAGGAACGTTCACAATGGCTGAAAAAAAGAAAACCGGCTTTGTTAAGCTGCAGATTCCGGCAGGCGCTGCAAATCCTGCCCCTCCGGTCGGTCCGGCGTTGGGTGCTCAGGGTGTTAACATCATGCAGTTCTGCCAGGCGTTCAACGCCCAGACGCAGGATCAGTCCGGTACCATCATCCCTGTTGAGATTACCGTTTACGAAGACAAGAGCTTCACGTTTGTCTGCAAAACCCCGCCTGCTGCGGTGCTCATTAAGGAGAAGCTGGGCATTAAGAGTGGTTCGGGCATTCCTCAGATCAAGGTTGCTGGTACGTTGACCGAAGATCAGCTTCGTGAGATTGCCGAGATCAAACTGCCCGATCTGAATGCCAACGATATCGATGCTGCCATGAATATCATTGCAGGCACCGCTCGTAGCATGGGTGTGCGCATTGAGGGTCGTCCCATGAAGAAGAAGTATGTACCCTCCCGTAAGGTTGCGGCCATCCTCAGGGGTGAAGCGTAAGCTTTAAGCAATGCACTGCTGCATGCGCATAGAGCAGTGTATGAAGTTAGGTCGATGGTACACAGGTGCCATTACCATAGATAAGTGGAAGGGCGCTTAAGGCGCTCGCCATTACCACGAAAGGAAGCAAGTATGAAGTTATCCAAGAATTATCGCGCCGCGCAGGAGAAGATCACTGAGTCGGCGTACGCGCCGATCGATGCCATGGCGCTGCTGAAGGAGATCGCGACTGCAAAGTTCGACGAGACGGTTGAAGTCCACTTCCGTCTTGGCATCGATACTCGTCAGGCCGATCAGCAGCTCCGTGGTACGGTGAGCCTGCCCAACGGCTCTGGTAAGACGGTTCGCGTGGCGGTGTTCGCTGAAGGCGAAGCTGCTCGCGCTGCTGAAGAGGCTGGTGCCGACATTGTTGGTACCGACGAGTTGGTCGCTCAGATTCAGGCTGGCGAATTTAACTTCGATGCTGCTGTCGCCACGCCCGATCAGATGGGTAAAGTTGGTCGCTTAGGTAAGATTCTCGGCCCCCGTGGCCTGATGCCGAATCCGAAGCTCGGTACCGTGACCACCGACGTAGCCAAGGCTATCAAGGAGCTCAAGGGTGGTCGTGTGGAGTACCGTGCCGACCGTTACGGCAATGCTCACGTTATCCTGGGTAAGGTTTCCTTCACTCCCGAGCAGCTCGCCCAGAACTACGGTGCTGTGTACGACGAAATCCTTCGCATGAAGCCCGCTGCAGCCAAGGGCCGTTACGTGAAGTCTATCACCGTTGCGTCCACTATGAGCCCCGGTGTGCCGGTTGACTCGTCTGTGACGCGTGCTTACACGGAGAAGGTTGCCGAGTAAGCAGCAAACCAAAACACATTCGTTTTTGGGCCCCGCATACCGGGGCCTTTTTGCTGTTCAGAATGCGCCACTGGCGCATTTTGCCCTCTCGGGGTTCGATCCATGTCAGGTTACCAAAAAAGGCCGCTGACCTGGGCCAACGACCTTTCTAGATATTGGTGGAGCATAGGGGGATCGACACGTATTCGCTTCGCGAATCCGTGAATTCCTCAAGCCTTCGGCTTTCGGACCAAAATGCGCCACTGGCGCATTTTGCCCTCTCGGGGTTCGATCCATGTCAGGTTACCAAAAAAGGCCGCTGACCTGGGCCAACGACCTTTCTAAATATTGGTGGAGCATAGGGGGATCGAACCCCTGACCTCGGCATTGCGAACGCCGCGCTCTCCCAGCTGAGCTAATGCCCCGAAATTTCGCCATGCGCAAACCGTGCGATTCCGTCCGTTGTTTGCGTCCTGGCTCATTCACGCAAGTTGACATTGTGGCAGTGCGAATGGGCTTTGTCAATCGTGGATGAGCGAAGTTGCAAAACTTCTTCTTTCTTTTTTTGTTCAAACAGTTCAGAATGAATATAGGGGATGATTTGCGATGTGCAATGTAGGAGGGGCCACGTATGAGAGACGTCATTAAACTTGCAGGTGCGATTACGGCAATGCTGGTCTTGCTGATGTTGTGCGGATGCGCGACGCTACATGACGGCGATACGTTTGTGGGTTCGTGGGAGCTCGTTGAAACGTCGGGCGACGAAAGTGCCTTATCGCCCGATTACGTGAGAGAGATGCGAGATCTTGGGATGATCATCCAGCTTACGCTTGAAGAAGATGGCACGTTAATTATCGATCAGTACGGTGAGATATCAACAGGAACATGGCAAGCTACATCAACCGATGAGGGGTTGGCTACACTCGACAACAACGTGGCATTGATGCGCCTTGATGGTGATCGGTTGATCATGGGAGACGAAGCGTCGTCGATGGCGTTTAAACGCCAGGGAAACACTGATTAAGGTTGTCTTGTCCTGCGTTTGCAGGGTGGATGGCTGGGAGCCGAAAACCAAATGCGTGTGTACGTGCGTAAATGAGATTTGAGATCTCCAGGCACCGCACTACAAATGTAGGACTGGCGGAAGTAATCAGTGTTTCTCTGGGCCAGTTAGCACATCTGTATTGTGTGCAGCTAAAGAGTATCTTCGAAAACTGCGTCAATTGGAAAATCCCCCAAAACGGGTGAATACTGAACTGATTATTTTGCGCTATTATGCACGGGCATTAAAGTTTGCGCTACACTTCTGCGGGTAAACGCGCATGGAAGGTATGCGCCTGATGAAAACCTGAAAGGAGGTTGAAGAGGAATGAGTGAAGAGGTAACCAAAGCGGAAGCCGCCGCCGAGGCAACCGTAGTCGAGGACTCTCCAACCAAGGAGGCTGCGCCAAAGAAGGGAAAGAAGAAACTCCCCATCATCCTTGGCGTAGTTGCGGTTGTCGTGATTGCAGCCGGTGCCGGCTTCTGGGTTTGGCATGAGCAGCCAAGCTTCTGCAACGCCATTTGCCACACGCCGATGGATCCCTATCTGCCGACCTATGAGGCAGAGGTTGGTGCTGCGGCCACCGACAAGTGGGGCAATGAAGTTGCGAACTCCAGCTCGATGCTCGCGTGCGTGCACCGTGACTGGGGCGAGAAGATGAACGACGAGATCACCTGCATGGGCTGCCATGTTCCGACGCTGAGCGAACAGATCGGCGAGGGCATGAAGTGGGTATCTGGTAGCTACGAAGTGGTTGACAACTCCGCGTTCGGTGTGGTTCTTCCCGAGAAGAGCCTGGAGGATCTGGTTGCGGCTCGTGGGTTGACGCCTGATGAGTTCTGCCTGAACGAGGGTTGCCATAACCTGACGCGCGACCAACTTGCGTCTGCTACCGACGACATGAAGCGCAATCCGCATTCTGCGCAGCATGGTGAGGTTGCATGCAGCGAGTGCCACAAGGCTCATCGTGCATCCGTTGTGCAGTGCTCGCAGTGCCACAGCGATGCCGAGATTCCTGAAGGCTGGCTGAGCGCCTCTGACGCCAAGGCACTGGCGAACACCGCCGCCTAAGCGTCGCAACGTCCGACGGTAGATCGGGCAAACAAGCAAGAGAGAGGGCTTGTCGTGAGCACACGTGCTCACGACAAGCCCTTTTCTGTCTCATGATCAAGAATCGCAGCACACGTACGGGTGAAAGGCAAGAGATGTGCCCTCATGGTGAATTTTTAGTTTCACGGGCGGTGCGATTCGGGCTCATAGTGAAGTGCGGGAAAATTATTCGGTTATAACGCATGCATAAGCGCCGCATGAATACGGCGCGATAAAAAGGGAGACGCATGAATAAGAAGATGAAGCGGCGCATGGTGGTCGTCACTGGTGTGATTGTCATTGTTTTGATTATCGTGCTCGCGGTGGTTGGCGGATCGAGTTCGGCGAAATCGGTAACGGTTGCTGACGTGGTAAGCGGAGCGTATCAGGATCAGAAGGTGCAGGTTACCGGCACGGTTGTCGACAATTCCTTCGAAACAAAGGATGGCGTGCTCACATTTAGAATCTATGATCCCGAGGGCGATCCTTCCCAAGAGCTTGATGTTCGCTTCGACGGAGGTGTGTCGGCGACGTTCGGTAACGGTGTTGTTGCTATTTGTACGGGCAAGATGGGCGCTGACGGTGTGTTGTCGTGTACTGAGCTGGTGACGAAGTGTCCGTCGAAATACGAGAACGCCACTGATGCTTTGACGGTTGAGCAGCTGCTCGATTACGGCGATAGCGTCATTGGTAAACCGGTGAAAGTTGCCGGTGTTGCGAAATCGGTGGCGGCGGTCGGAGAGGGCGATCGCATTGTTCTCACGTCGGAAGACGGTTCGGTCGAGCTTGGTGTTGCCTATGATGGAGCTATTCCCGATGGCGTTGCCGAGGGTAGTGCGCTTGTGGTTACAGGTTCGCTGAGTGAGGACGGCACGTTTGCGGCAACTGATGTGGCACTGAAGGCGTAAAGCCCGGTTGCCACTGAAAGGGATGATGAAGGTATGTCAATAGTTGGTTTGCTCGGTTTGCTTGTTGCATTCGCGGGCATTGGCGTGACGGTGGTATGCCTGATCACCGGTTCTCTTCTGCAGAAAAAGCGAACGGGCGGCACCGGCGAAACGCTCACCTGGGCGGGGCATCTGGGCGTGCTTATCACGTTCATCGCGCTCACGGTGTGTTGTGGTGTGTTGGTGTACTGCTTTATGGTGGGCGATTACTCGATTGAGTACGTACTCATGCAGCACAGCGACTCTTCGAGCAGCATTGCTTGGTTCTACAAGCTCTCGGGGCTTTGGGCAGGCCGCGAAGGGTCGCTCTTGTTCTGGGCGTGGCTTATTGCAGCATTTGCTTCGCTTATGGCTGTCCGAAATATGAAAGGTTTGGCGAAGCTCGACAGTATGGCTCTGCTCGTGCTGACCATCGTGCTTGCGGCGTTTGTGGGTGTGTTGTTGTTCTCGGAAAGCAATATGCCATTCACAGTGACGCCTGAGAATCTGTACGGTGCGGACGGTACGCTGACCGCTGCAGCGTCAATGTACGGTATGAATGCGCTGCTCGAGCACTGGGCCATGGCGATTCATCCGCCCACGCTGTTTGTGGGTTACGCTGGCCTGACGGTGCCGTTTGCATACGCCATTGCGGCGTTGATTGTGAACGACCCGTCGCGCGAATGGGTGATCCGTTCGCAGCGTTACACCCTGTTCTCGTGGCTGTTTTTAGGAATAGGCATTGGTTTAGGTGCTGTGTGGGCGTACGTGGTGCTCGGTTGGGGCGGTTACTGGGGCTGGGATCCGGTCGAGAACGCCAGCTTGTTGTCGTGGTTAGTGGGTGTGGCGCTCATCCATAGCTTCACGGTGTACCACCAGCGTGGCGCATTCAAACGTTGGAGTGTCATGTGTGCATGTCTGACGTTTGCGTTTGTGATCGTGGGTACGTTCATTTCTCGCTCCGGACTGGTGCAATCAGTACACGCATTCGAGGGTGATCCGGTGTCGTTGGCGCTGTTCGGTGCGCTGATTGTGGTGTCGGTGCTCGCTGGTGTTGTGGGTCTTGTTGTTCGCTGGAAGAGTTTTGGGCCGTCGTCTGATGGCACTGACGATGTGGAAAACATGTTGTCCAAGGATGCCGCCTACTATTTCAACAACGTGATCATGGTGGTGTTCGCGTTCTTGCTCGCGTATCTGACCATTTCGTCAGCGCTACCGTCGTTTCTGCCATTCGGTGGCCAGAGCGTTTCTGCGGGAACCTACAACGCCATCGCTCGTCCGCTCGGTGTGGTGTATTTGGCCATTCTTGCGGTGTGTCCGCTGTTGTCGTGGGGTAAGACCGATGGCGCACGTTTTTGGAAGCGTGCGAAGGTGCCGGGATTGTGCGCATTGGCGTTGTTTGTCGTGCTCATGGTGTATTTCGCCACGTACCTGTTCCCTGGCTACAACGACGTGATTGCCGCTGGGGGCGCCGAGGCGGCGGGATTGCAGGAGGAAGGCCCCTGGTGGTACTACAACGGGCTTGCCGTGGTTGGTTTTGCGGTTGCGAGCGTATTGTTCTTCAACTCGCTGTTCATGCTGGGGCGCGCGGTGCGCGGTTATGCGAAGGGTCACGGCTGCGGCACGCTTGTGGCACTTGGCGGCATGCTCACGCATCGTGCCTCCTCGTTTGGCGGTTTTGTTGCCCACTTTGGCATGGCAGTTATTCTAGTGGGGCTTATCGGCTCATCGATGTACGTAACGAACGTGGTAGGATACGTGCCCTACGATTCTGAAACTGACACCGTGGCCGAGGATTTCACTATCAAGGATTACACGCTCACGTACACGGGCAATAGTATCGAACAGCAGAAAAACGGTGATGACATCCTGTACACGCTATATTACGACGTGTACAAAAACGGCGAGTTTGTTGGTTCGGTTGATCCGACGGTGCAGCTGGTTCAATCCACTCAGCAGCAAAAACTCATCGCAAGCGTTATATCGTTTCCGACCGAAGACTTGTTCGTGGTGTACCGCGGTGTGAACGAAGACGGCGACTTTGCTATGGATGTGCGCGTAAACCCGTTGATCTCTGTGGTGTGGGTAGGGTTTGTGTTGCTGATGGTAGGCGTGGTAATAGCCACGTGCGGCGGGCGCGGCGCGAAACGGGGATCGCGCGCCGAAGGGGAAGATGTGCTGCTCGCTGCTGAGACGGAAGGCACTGGCTTGGCCGATGTGGCTCCTGAAGCTGCAAACGACGACCATGACTCCGCCAAGGCCACCAACAGCGATACTGCCAGTGTTGCCAAGGTGGCGGTAGACGCCGATACAGACAAGGACTAGCCGGTCATGGAAGCTGCGATAAGGGCACAGAAGCTGACGAAGGCGTTTGGCACGCGCAAAGCGGTTGATAGGGTAACCTTTGAAGTGCCCTGCGGCGCGTTTCTGTCGATATTCGGCCCGAACGGTGCGGGTAAGACCACGTTGCTCAGGATGCTTTCCACACTTGTTCGTCCAACCAAGGGTGAGGCGTGGCTTATGGGAATCGACATGAGAGAAGAGCCCGACTGCGCGCGCGAGCACATTGGGCTTATCTCGCACAACTCCATGTTGTATCCCGATTTGACTGCCGAAGAGAACCTAATGGTGTACGCGCGTTTGTATGGCGTGCATAACCCCGAACAACGTGTGCTCGACATGCTTGAGGCGGTCGAGCTTAAGCACCGTCGTCACGATGTGGTGCGCACGTTCTCCCGTGGCATGACACAGCGGCTCTCTATTGCTCGTGCGCTCATCCACAATCCCGACGTAGTATTTCTTGATGAGCCGTATTCTGGTCTCGACCCGCATGCGGTTGAGATATTCGACGAGCTCATTGACGCGCAGCGTGCCGGGCGAACGTTTGTCATGGTCAGCCATGATCTGCGAAAAGGTTTCGACATGTGCACGCATGCGCTCGTGATGGCGAAAGGTCACATTGTGACGTTTGATGAGAAGGGAAACCTCGATTTCGGGGAGTTTGCGGACTTATACCGCGCAACGGTTGGCATGGGGGTGTCGTAAATGGCAGAACGCATGCAGACCGCGCGGGCGCAGCGTACGGTCGAAGTGAGCCGACCGTCGACGTTTTCCCAGTACAAGGCATTGCTCCGAAAAGACCTCGAGCAGGAATTTCGTACAAAGGAAATGCTCACATCTATGGGCATCTATGCGCTGTTGGTGCTCGTTGTGTACGGAGCGGCACTTGGTCAAACGTCGAAGGACCTCGACATCCTTCAAATGTGCGGCGGCTTGTTGTGGGCGCTCATCGTGTTTACGTCGCTGCTGGGCTTGAACCGTTCCTTCTCGCACGAAAAGGAACAAGGTTGTCTCGAGGGTATTCTGCTTGTCCCACTCGACCGTTCTGTGGTTTTTCTGGCGAAGGCAACGTCAAACTTGTTGTTTCTGTTGGCGGTTGAGGTTGTGGCTGTGCCCTTGTTCTTCTTTTTCTTTTTGCAGGGGACAAGCGTGGCTTCGTCATTTTGGCTGATGGTTGTGCCGTTGCTTGTGGGAACGGTGGGCGTTGCTGGCATTGGTACGTTGCTTTCGACTATCACCATTAACACGCGCGGCAAAGATGTGATGCTAGCGGTGCTGTTTATTCCGCTGGTGTTCCCGTTGCTGTACGCATGTGTGTCGTCGACTACGGCGGTGATCGTTGGTGCTGAAGGGTTCATGGATGTGTTTGTTCCTGCCATTGCGCTGGCTGCTGGCTACGACGTAGTTATGGTGCTGGTCAGCTGGGTTCTGTACGATTACGTCGTGTCCGCGTAGTGCGCGCAGGTGGTACTGCTGAAGTGTTACGACGTTGCAGCGCCGCGGTGCCGCTTGTACGGTAGTTGCCTGCGTGAGTGAGCCGCCTGTGCACATGCGTTTTGTGCCACCATGAAAGCAGGTCGCGCGAGCCGCTGGGTGGCGGCGCGGTGCGGGTGGCAGCGGTTCGGCTATAATGCAGTAAGACCGCATTTGAGAGAAAGGTCGTTATGGCTGGGGAAAAAACCAGTAAACTTCCCGAGGCGGGACAATGGCCCGACCGTCTGGCGGCGGTGCTGCTGCCGTTAGGTGCTGTGGTGTCTGTCATCGGGTTTCTCATGGCGTTTCTGTACGCCGCGCCGGTGAATGGCGCAAGCGTCGAAGGCGTTGAGCTCATTGGTGGGCAGATGATCAACACGAAGCTGCTCATTTCTCAGAAAATCTTCTACTTCCATATGCCGGTTGCGCTGGTGTCGTTTATTGCTTTGGCGTTCGGTGCGTACTATGGCGCACGCTTTCTGGCAACGAAGCAGCAGCGTTTCGACACGTGTTCCAAGATAGCGATGGAAATTGCACTTGTGTTCGTGGTGGCTACGATGGCAACCGGCGAAATGTGGACGCGCTTTGAGTGGGGCGTGTGGTGGTATTGGGAACCTCGGTTGACTACGTACTTGGTGCTTATGTTGATTGTCATCGCGTATTTTATCTTGCGCAACGCGATTGACGACTTCGAGCGGCGCGGCGTATATGCGGCCGTTATCTCCATTGTCTCGCTTGTCGATGTGCCCATCTGCTTTATGGTTACGCGCATGATTCCGTCGAGTGTGCATCCGGTGGTATTGCGTGCAGGGGGTATGTCGGGCGACATGGGCATGACCGTTGCTGTGTGCATGGTGGGGCTGCTCATGGTGGCGTTTGGCTTGTACCGTGCGCGCTTCCGTCAAGTTCGTATGGCTGAGCGCGTTGAAGCATTAAAAGAGCTACTAGACGAATAGTCCTCGGCTGCTGCGTTTGTGGTTGAGGTTTCAGCTTCCGCTCACTGAAGGGGCTGCGGCGCATTCGCATTGAGCATCTGCGCAAAGAAAGGAAAGGTTGTATCATGAACCCTGTTCTCATAGAGATATACAGCACCATTCTGCCGTCCGCTCCGTATGTGATTGCGGCGTACGCGTTGATTTGGCTCATACTGCTGGTGTATGTGGCTATTGTGGTATCCGGCATGAAGAAGACCGAGAAGCAGATCGCCGTGCTGGAAGAGGCGTTGCGTGATGCTGCTGTGTCGTCGAAGGGGGAGTGAGGTCGTCGCGTATTGCGAACGCCACAGGTACTGCGGCTTTCGTAGGTGCGAAACGTATCGCTGCCTGAAATGAGCTTGGTGCGTTGCCGAGTAAGGCACTTTGCGAAGGGCCGTGCTCGCTGTTGATGTCCGTTTGCGAAAGGAAAGACGAATGAAGGCTTTGATTCCCGCTGCTGGCTTAGGCTCCCGTTTTTTGCCCGCCACGAAGGCACAGCCGAAGGAGATGTTACTCGTTGTCGATCGGCCTGCCATTCAGTACGTTGTGGAGGAAGGCTTGGCCTCGGCGGCCGACGAGGTGGTTATCATCAACAGTCGCGAGAAGAAATCTATTGAGGAACATTTCTCGCCAGCACCCGAGCTGGTCGCCATGTTGCGCGAGCGCGGTAAGGACAAATACGCCGACGCGGTGGAACATGCCGGAAGCTTGAACGTAAGCTACGTGTACCAAGATGAGCCTCTGGGGTTGGGGCATGCCATCTACTGCGCGCATGAGAAAACGGCGGACGAGCCGTTCTATGTGCTGTTGGGAGACGTACTTGTTCCCGATAACAAGATGCTGCCGCGCATGCAGGATGTGTCGGATGCTCATGGAGGTGCGAGCGTCATCGCTGTTATGCCGGTGCCTGCCGATCAGGTGAGCCGTTTTGGTGTCATTGCTGGGGAAGCGGTAGCTGACGACGTGTGGAAGGTGTCATCGCTCGTTGAGAAGCCAGCGGTTGATGAGGCTCCGTCGAACCTGGCTGTGTTTGGCCGCTACCTGCTGTCTGCGCGCGTGATGGAGCTGCTTGCCGAGGGGAAGCCCACGGTTGGTGGCGAGATTCAGCTGACTGACGCACTCGATGCTGTGCTGCGCGAGGAAGAGATGTATGCGTTGGTGATTGATCCTGCGGATGGCTTTGATACGGGCACCGTGGAAAGTTGGCTTGAAACGAACAACGTACTGTTCCAGCGAGCGGCGCAGCAGTAAGGATAGGAACGCTTGTGTCGTGCCGCTTGCCGGCAAAAGCGCTGCGAGGCGGCGGCACGAAAAGCGTGTATCAGGGAAACGCATGCCAAGACGACCTTAGTCAGCGTTTCCTTGGGGAAAATGATCGGCCCGGCGGAGGGGAACCGCCGGGCCACAAGGAGGGGATGATCGGCGCTTTATGCGCCGTTCTGCTTTCTTATGAAGCAGAGACAAGGAAAGGAGGGGAGCCTCTCGCTTGCTGATGCTATTATAGAAAGCAGAATTGAAGAACGTTTGCACGGCCAGTGCGCGTTTTGTGAAGGGGAGGTTTCATATGCCTGACATTCAACTTCGCTTCCATAAGGACATGCTCGTCTTGTCGGCTCCGATTGCACCCGTGTTGGAGCGTCAAGGGTTCGACCCTGATCAGAGCCTAGAATTTGCTGGATTGGTTGAACCGGAGGCTGTTCGTGATGCACTGCGGCTCAATAAGGTTGCCGGTGCTCAGTGTTTGGTTACCAACACCGAATCGGCGCTGCCGGCGAGGTTGGCTCATGTGGGGCTGGAAGACCGTGTGCAGGACGTCATCGACCAGGGTATTGCCACCGCGGTATCGCTTACTCCGCAGCATCTGCTGGTTCATGTGGGCCCGAGTGGGTTGCCGCTCGATCCGTCCAGTAAAGCGTCATTGAACGAGAGCCGCAGCCAATATGCTCGCGTTGCCCGCATGATGAGCGCCAAGGCGTTCGATGCGGTACTACTCGGAGGATTTGCCGATGCGGTCGATCTGAAATGCGCGCTCATGGGCATGCGGCAAGTGCTCGACTGCCCGGTGTTCGCAAGCGTTGATGTTCGTGCCGATGGAATGCTTGCAAACGGCCGTCACACGTTGGAAGACGCATGCGCCGTTATGGACGAGTTTGGGGCGTCAGTTGCCGGCATTCGTTCGGAGCTGAGTATCGAAGGGGTACTTGCACTGGTTGGGCGTCTTCGTGCTGCAACGTCGCTTCCGGCAATGGTGTCGCTTACGGTAGCACGCAATGATCCCAAACAGGGCCAGGCAACTGCTGAGAACCCGTACTTCTGTCCGGACACTATGATCGAGGTTGCCACACGCCTACGCGGCGGTGGGGTGCAATTTTTGCGCGCCGACGGCGCAGCAACGCCGGCATACACGGGCGCTTTAGTCGCCGCATCTGAAGGGTTTGACGTTATGCGCCCCGACGTGCAGGAGAACGAGTGATGACCAACCACAATTCTGGATCTGATCGTCGCCCGTTTGCTGTTATTCCCCCGTGCGTATACGAACAAGCGGCTCGTCGTATGCCAGCGGATGACGTCACTGAGCGTGCCTTGGGCGACGTGTGCGAAAAGCGTGCGGATGATATGTGTGATGCCTTTAATGATGCGACGTTCGACGAGCAGCTCGCGTACGTGCAGCGGGTTTTGCTGCAGGAGCGCGCCGCACGTCCGTTCCCACGCCGGGCGCAGGAACGAAGCCCGTTTTACGGCGTGTTGCAGGATTTCGTCGACTCGCTCTTTGAAGGCGATTGTGACGCGGTGCTCCGTCGGCTCGATGTGGTAGTGGCGGCCGAGTCAGCCGAGTTGCCTGCCGACTTGCTGGAAGTGGTCGAGCTGCTTCCGCCGGGAAGCTACACACGGCAGCGGTTGTGCGGTCAGCTGAACTCCGCCATCGGTGCTCACGCGTGGTCGAGAACGTATGGGACGGTCAGTTGACGGAGTGTTTGTGTGCCCGAAAGGCGCTGTGCTGCGCTTGCTGGGAAGCAGGGCCGGCGATCGGTAGGTGTGTGCCGGGCTTGTGAATATACTATGAACGGGAGCGCTCGCGAAGCGCTCCTTTTCTGTGTGGAGCCTGCATTTTCGAATAACGGTTCAATGTCAAGCCTTGCGTGCCTGCATTCCTCAAAGTACTATATGTTTGCTTTAAATCCAGCCAATACCACAATATGTTGTGGAAAACTATGCGAATTTTCAGTGGAAAACTTGTGCATAGCAGCGCGAGTGAGCAGATGAGCGAGCGATGCAAGCGAAAGAGAAAGGGCTTCTGGCATGGTCGGAACCATCATTAAACGAGACGGGCGCACAGCTGAATTCAATAAAGACAAAATCACCGACGCGGTCGAAAAAGCCTTCCAGGCATGCGCTGCCATGCAAGATCGCTCCGTCGCCGAGGAAATAGCGGACAAGGTTGTTGAGAAGCTGGAAAACGGCGCCATCGAGGGCACTCCTACGGTTGAGGGCGTGCAGGACTTGGTGGAGGAAACCCTTATTGAGTCGGGTTTTGTTCAAACGTCGAAGTCCTACATTCTGTACCGCGCCGAACGTAGCCGCGCACGCGATGTGAACAGCCGTCTCATTCAAACACTGAAGGACATCACGTTCTCCAAGGCGTCTGAGTCCGATATGAAGCGCGAGAACGCCAATATCGACGCCGACACCGCCATGGGCACTATGCTGAAGTATGGGTCGGAGTCGGCCAAGCAGTTCTACGAGATGTGCGTCATCGACCCGAAATTCGCGCGCGCTCATCGCGAAGGCGACATTCATATTCACGACATGGACTTCTACACGCTCACCACCACGTGCTGCCAGATTGAGTTGAAAAAGCTCTTCAAGGGCGGCTTCTCCACTGGTCACGGTGTGCTGCGTGAGCCCAACGACATTTCCAGCTACGCAGCGCTGGCCTGCATTGCCATTCAGTCGAACCAAAATGACCAGCATGGTGGTCAGAGTGTATGTGACTTCGATTACGGCTTGGCTGAAGGCGTGCGTAAAACCTACCGTCGCCTATTCAAGAAGCACTTGGCTGAAGCGGTCGACCTGCTTACCGACATCGAGGATGACCGTGCCTTCGCCGAAGGCGCGCTGGCGCGCGTTGAAGAAGTGACCGGCGTTGTGGCGAGCATTGATATCGACGAAGGGTTCCGCGCCGCCGTGCTCGCCGAGCTTGATGCTGCAGGCGTTGATGCTCGTACCGCTGGGCGCGTAGTTGCCTACGCCGAAAAGAATGCTGAGCGCGATACCGACCGCTCAACGTTCCAGGCTATGGAAGCACTTGTGCACAACCTGAACACTATGCATTCTCGCGCGGGTGCGCAGACGCCGTTCTCTTCAGTGAACTACGGCATGGACACCAGCCCCGAAGGGCGCATGGTTATTAAGAACATGTTGCTGGCCACCGAAGAGGGCTTAGGGTCTGGCGAGACACCTATCTTCCCCGTGCAGATTTTCCGCGTGAAGGAAGGTGTGAACTACAACCCCGAAGATCCGAACTACGATCTGTTCAAGCTGGCCATGCATTGCTCGGCCAAGCGGCTGTTTCCGAACTTTAGCTTCCTTGATGCGCCGTTTAATGCGCAGTACTACAAGGGCACGCCAGAAACCGAGATTGCCTACATGGGCTGCCGCACGCGAGTCATAGGCAATAGGTATGACCCCAACCGCGAGGTCACGCCTGGCCGTGGCAACCTGTCGTTTACGTCCATCAATCTGCCGCGTCTGGCTATTCGCGCTCGTGGCGATATCGATTTGTTCTTCGATTTGTTGGATGCGAAACTGGCGCTGGTCATCGGACAGCTCGATGAGCGCTTCGAGATTCAGGCGCGCAAGCACGTGTACAATGCGCCATTCCTTATGGGGCAGGGCGTGTGGATCGATTCCGAGAATCTGAAAGCCACTGACACACAGCGCGAAGTGCTCAAGCATGGCACGCTGACCACAGGCTTTATCGGCTTGGCTGAATGCCTGGTGGCGCTTACGGGCCACCATCACGGCGAGAGCCCCGAGGCACAGCGTCTGGGCTTGGAGATCGTAGGCCATATGCGCAGCTACGTCGATCGTATCTCCCGCGAGCGGAACATGAATTACACGCTCATCGCTACGCCTGCCGAGGGGCTGTCGGGCCGTTTTGTGCGCATGGACCGCGCCCGCTACGGCAGCATTCCCGGCGTCACCGACCGCGACTACTACACCAATGGCTTCCATGTGCCGGTGTACTACGACATCAGCGCGTTCGATAAGATCGCCATCGAGGCACCCTATCACGCGCTTACCAACGGCGGGCATATCAGCTACATCGAGCTCGACGGTGACCCCACCGAAAACTTGGAGGCCTTTGAGAGTGTTATCCGCTACATGAAGGAATGCGGTATGGGGTATGGCAGTGTGAACCATCCGGTCGATCGCGACCCAGTGTGCGGCTACAACGGCATCATTGAAGACGTGTGTCCTAAGTGCGGCAGGCGCGAGGAAGAGCACGGCGTGCAGTTCGAGCGCATTCGTCGTATCACGGGGTATCTGGTGGGTACGCTCGATCGCTTCAATGACGCAAAGCGTGCCGAAGAGCATGACCGTGTGAAGCACGTTGTTCCGGTGGAGCACGCAGAACAGGCGTAAGAGGAACAGGCGGAATAAGGGCATGAATGTCAACCTGTATGGCGCAGTTCCCGACTCCATTGTTGATGGGCCGGGGCTGCGCTATGCCGTGTTTGTGCAGGGTTGTAGCCATGGGTGCCCCGGGTGTCACAATCCCGAAAGCCAGCCCGCCCATGCCGGTATGCTTACCACCACCGATGCGGTGCTTGCCGACATCCGCGCGAATGGGCTCGTACACGACGTCACGTTTTCGGGCGGCGAGCCGTTTGAGCAGGCGGCAGCGTGCGCGCACATGGCGCGCCAGCTGAAGGAGTACGGCTACGGCGTGTGGACTTACACGGGCTATCTGTATGAAGACTTGTTGCGTCGTGCCGAAGAAGACGAACCCACGCGCGAGCTACTTAACAACACTGACGTGCTGGTAGATGGGCCGTTCATTGAGTCGCTCAAGTCGCTCGGACTCAGCTGGCGCGGCTCATCGAACCAGCGGCTTATCGACCTTCCCGCCACGCGCGCAGCGGGGTGCATTGTTGAATGGCGTGCACCCAGCTTCGTTTTGCACAAGCCGGCATCGTGGTAGTGCTCGGTGCGGGTGATTGAAATCGAGGTAGGTGTTTCGTGAATCCTGAAGAACAAACAGATGGCTTACAATCTTTCTTCCAGAACATCCTTCATGTGGAATGGTTGAGCACAGCACTTACGGTTATTGTTGTACTTGCGCTTACGGCGCTGCTGGTGCGTGTGTTTACGAAATTGTTACGGCGCGTACTCAGCCACGACAGCTCGCCTTTGCCTTCGTCAAGTATTTTCGTCAATATCGGGCGCGTGGCGGTGTGGGCCATTGGTATAAGTATAGTGCTGTCAAGTTGCTTTAATGTTGACGTGAGTGCTGCGGTGGCGGCGCTCGGTATTGGTGGTATTGCCATCTCGCTGGGTTTTCAGGACACACTTGCCAACCTGATCGGTGGGCTACAAGTGAGCATTACCGGATTGGTTGAGCCGGGTGATAACATCGAAGTGGGCGGACAACGTGGTGTGGTGCGCGACGTCACCTGGCGCCATACGACCATCGTGAATGCCGTGGGCGAGCAGGTGGTGGTGCCGAACTCCGTTATCAACACCTCGTCGCTTACGAAGCTGCGCCCGCTAAAGGTGGTGTCCATTCCGGTGGTGGTTACGGCGGCAGGCGATGCGCTGTCGAGCACAGCCTGCGCCATGGAGCAGGCTGCAAATGAGGCGGTTGGTGCGGTGTGCGGAGTCGAGGTTCCCGCCGTGGCGTTGTTCTCAGAGGTAACCGACTATGGCTACCGAGGTTCACTAACACTTACGATAACTGATGGGTCAAAAGTTGCGGCTGCGCGCGATGCTGCCCTGCGCTCCATCGCGCCGTTTGTTCACGCGGAGTAAGTGCCAGAACAGCTTTTCGGCAGCTTTTGCGACCGCTTCATGCGGGATTTGCGGTTCTCGCGGTTCTCGGACTAATGCTCAGGCGATTCTCCCCATGGGAGTTTGGTGTTTGCGGCCGCATGGGCGTACGGCTGTCGTAAAATGATCAGGTTTGAGATACGTTTCCGCCAACGTTTATCGTTGACGGGGTGAACAGGAAAAAACGCAAGGAGAATCGGATCGTCATGACAGACTTCAAGAATGAATACTGCATGCATACCGCCACCTGCGGCGAGCTGCGCAGAAGCGACGTGGGCCGCGAAGTCGTGCTCACGGGTTGGGCGTGGCACAATCGCGACCATGGCGGACTTATTTTCTGTGACCTTCGCGATCGCGACGGCTATACCCAGGTGGTTGTCGACCCCGATTGTGTGAGCGCCGCCGATTTCAAGACAGCCGAACACTTAGGCCGCGAATACGTGCTGAAAGTTGCCGGCACGGTGCGCGAACGCGGTGCCGACGCCGTGAATCCGAACATGGCAACCGGTGAGATCGAAGTGCTCGCTTCCGCAGTCGAGGTGCTGAACACTTCTGTCACGCCGCCGTTTTCTATCGAAGACGGCATCGAGACTGACGAAACCATGCGTATGAAATGGCGTTACATGGACATCCGTCGTCCCGAAATGTACGCCGCGTTAAAGCTGCGCCACACGGTTGCCCAGGCTATGCGCGCGGCGCTGAATGCCCGTGGCTTCTTGGAAATCGAAACGCCTATTCTGGCGAACTCCACACCTGAGGGTGCGCGCGACTACATTGTTCCCAGCCGTCCGAATCCCGGCAAGTTTTACGCGCTGCCGCAAAGCCCCCAGCAATTCAAGCAGATGCTCATGTGTGCGGGTGTGGAGCGCTATTACCAAATTGCCCGGTGCTTCCGCGACGAAGACCTTCGCGCCGATCGTCAGCCCGAGTTCACGCAGGTGGACATCGAGATGTCGTTCGTCGAGGGTTACGACGTGGTGGACATGATGGAAGGAGTGATGGCCGAGGTGCTCACGGCTGCTGGTGTTGAACAGCAATTCCCGCTGTTGCGCATGCCGTATGCCGAGGCTATGGATCGCTTCGGGTGCGATCGCCCCGACATCCGCTTTGGCATGGAGCTGGTAAACATTACCGACATTGTGAAGAACACCGGCTTTAAAGTGTTTGCGAGTGTGGCGCAGTCCGGCGGCGTGGTGAAGGCGATCAATGCCAAGGGTGCGGGCGACTGGAGCCGCGGTGACGTTGAGAAGCTGGCCAGCATTGCCGAGGAAAATGGCGCGAAGGGCATGGCGTGGGTCGCGTTTACTACCGATGGTCAGGAGAAGAGCCCCATCAAGAAGTTCTTCACCGACGAGGAATGGGCGGCGCTCAAGGCTGCCATGGCTGTTGAGCCGGGCGATTTGCTGCTGTTCGCTGCTGACAAGCCCGCTGTGGCCAATGCTGTTCTATCGGCGCTGCGCCTGACCATGGCTGATCGTCTGAATATTCCGCGTGAGGGCCATGCGTTACTATGGGTTGTTGACTTCCCTATGTTCAAGTACGACGAGGAAGAGAAGAAGTACGCCGCCGAGCACCATCCGTTCACTCATATGTACGAACGCGACCTTGACAAGATCGAAAATGCTCCGCTTGAGTGCCTAAGCTATGCCTACGACCTGGTTATGGACGGGTTTGAGGTTGGTGGCGGCTCGATCCGTATCCATGATGCTGCCGAGCAGCGCCGTGTGTTGCGTCGCTGTGGTGTGTCCGATGAGGAAATCGACGTGAAGTTTGCTCATCTGCTGCACGCGCTTGAACTGGGTGCACCGCCGCATGGCGGCATCGCGCTGGGGCTCGACCGTTTGGTCATGCTGCTTGCGGGTAAGCAGTCCATCCGCGACGTTATAGCCTTCCCGAAGACCAGTAGCGCGAGCGACCCCATGACGGGCGCTCCCAACCAGGTGACTGCACGTCAGCTGAAGGAAGTGTCACTGCGTACGCTGTAGGCGCTGTTGGCGCACGCGGCAGCGCGCATGGAGTTTTGGAGAACCTGCCGATTTCGGCAGGTTCACTTTACGTTCGCCTATACTGATTTGAAGTAGAGAGCGAGTGTGTCGAACGGGCTTGGGCGGCGCCATGTTTCGAACCTGGTCAGGTCCGGGAGGAAGCAGCCATAAGGGACCGCTGACGAGCGCCCATGCCTGTTCGGCACACTCTACATTTCGTGAACGCGCTATGCCAGCCTAAGGGAAGCACAGATTAAAGCCGTCTTGCAAATGCAGGGCTGGTGGAATTGATCAGTATTTCCTCAAAGGTTGGCATTATCGTATAAGGGGGTTTTGTGGGGATCGTCGACTTTTTCGTCAACTTACTGAAAGATCCGCGTGCTGCCATTGCGGGGTGGATCATTGCGCTTGGGCCGCTCTGGGTATATACGCCGCTGTTTTTGATTGTGTTCGTTGAAACAGGTTTGGTGTTTTTTCCCTTCCTTCCTGGCGATTCGCTGCTGTTTGCCGCAGGCGTGTTTTCGGCGCCAGGTGGCGGACTTCATCTGTTGCCGACGCTACTCGTGTTCTACGCTGCCGCTATTCTGGGCAACACGTCGAACTACTGGATTGCTCGCTTCTTCGGTTCCCGCATCATCGATTCTGGCAAGGTGAAAGCGCTCACGCCTGAGCGTATGGCAAAACTCGACGACTTCTTCGCGAAATACGGTGGTCTAACCATTATCATTACGCGCTTTATGCCATTCTTCCGCACGTTTGCTCCTTTCATTGCAGGTACGGGGCATATGAACTTTGGTAAGTTCACCTTTTTCAACGTGATCGGCGGCGTGTCGTGGGTGAGCCTGTTCGTGCTGGTAGGGTACTTCTTCGGGGGTGTACCGTTTGTTCAGGAGCACTTCGAAGTCATCGTGTTGGGCATCGTTGCTGTGTCGGTGGCACCGGCGTTTGTGGGGGCGGTAAAAGGTGCGCTTGCTGCGCGCAAGAAGAAGGCACGCCAAGAATAGAGTTCGCGGGAAGCTGTCAGCATTTCCCAAGTAACTTGTCGCGCTGCATAGTTTCGTGAGGCTCGGCGTACGCGAACATGCCAGCTCTCGTTTTGTACATTTGGAGAATATCCGCTCTTTAGGCAATCACGGCTAGGAAGCTACTCGTTTTGATAGACGATGTGGCACAATATCATATTATGTCACCCCCCCCTCTTTTATGATTATGAAATTGAGGACGGCCGTAGAGAAGCGAGAGATGGTGGAATATATGGGCGACAAAGGTGCTAAGAGTTCTATGGAGCGTGTTGATCGGCGGGTACTGCGCACAAGACGGGCTATCAGGGAGGCGTTGCTGCGCCTGCTGGCCGAACGTGATTATCGAAAGATAACAGTCACGGATCTGACGCGCGAAGCCGGTATTGACCGCAAGACGTTCTATCTGCATTACCGTACGATTGACGATGTAATCAGTGAGGCACTTGAGGAAGAGACGAGTCATATCGTAGCGGAGTTGCATGAAGAGCTGAAGCGAGGAGGAAGCCCATCAGACGTCGCACGGTTGTTCATGCGCATGGAGCGCGCGTTTGTGCCCGATGTTGAGCAGCAGCGTCGTGTCTTGGCAAATGTGTCACCCGATGGATTTTTGACGTATCTGGAAACTCCGCTTCGCAACGCGCTCGTTGATCTGGATTTTCTTGGTCTAACGGGTATTGATGAGACGCATCGTGACTACTGTGCGACATTTTTCGCAGCGGGTTTGACAGCGATGTATCGTCGATGGTTATTGGATGATTCTGATCTTCCCATAGAAGACCTCGCCGAATTGGCGTCGCGTGCGATGATGGGAGGAATCGGCTCGCTGGTGCACAGCGGTGGCAGTTACCGGTACGACGGACGCGACGGCGGAACTGGCAGCGATGCATAACAGCAGGTAGGCGGTTGCTGCCCACTGGCTGACCTGTGTACAGCAACGGTAGGCGACGGGGGTAACGTGCTTTCGGTCGCCGGCCGTTCGTTTCGCGGTTGGTGACGGCTATAATGATGTGCGGTTGTGATTCGTAAGAGCAACGGAGGCAAGCGCGATCTATGGCAGAAGCACTGTATAGAAAATACCGTCCGCAAGTGTTCGGTGACGTGGTAGGTCAAGAGCATATCGAAACCACGCTCAAGAACGCCATCGAGCAGAACAAGGTGAGCCATGCCTACCTCTTCTGCGGGCCGCGTGGTACGGGCAAAACCACTATGGCGCGCTTGCTGGCAAAGGCACTTCTGTGCTCGAAAGGGCAAGATGGCCCCACGCCTGATCCCGACGGCACGTGTGATGACTGCCAAATGATTGCCGCAGGTGAGCATCCGGACGTGTATGAGCTCGATGCCGCAAGCCGCACGGGTGTAGAAAATGTGCGTGAGGAAATTATCGGGCGCGTTCAATTTGCGCCAACGCGCGGGCGCTGCAAGGTATACATCATCGACGAGGTTCACATGCTGTCGTCGGCTGCGTTTAATGCGTTGCTGAAAACCTTGGAGGAACCGCCCGATCACGTGGTGTTTATTCTAGCTACCACCGATCCGCAGAAAGTGCCGGAAACCATTCATTCGCGTTGCCAGCGCTTCGACTTCCATCGCGTCGGAACCGATGGCATGGTGGCACGCTTGGGGGCAGTGTGTACGGCCGAGGGCGTGGAATTCGAAGGTGAAGCACTCGAACTAATTGCACATCGCGCTGAAGGTGGTATGCGCAACGCGCTGACGGCACTCGAGCAGCTGATCGCGTACGGCGGCGGAAAGGTGACGCTTGATGTTGCCGAGCGCATGCTGGGGGGAATCAGTTCGAGTGACTTGGCGAATATCATGCGCGCGATTGGCGAACATGATGCGGCAGCATGCTTTCGTTGGGTTGCCGCTTACGTGGAAACCGGGGCCGATTTGGCTCAGTTTGCTCGCGACATGGCAGCGCACGTGCGCGATCTCTACGTGATGTCGCTCGCTGGCGCCGATGTTGCCCTTGAAGTGGGGGCAACCGAGCGCGCACAGCTTGTTTCTGAGCTGCCGTTATTTGGCTCCGATCGTCTGTCCCGTTTGCTGTGCGTGTTAGGTGATGTGCTCGCCGAGTTGAAGACCTCAACGAATCCGCGGCTGTCATTCGAGATCGCGCTCACGCGCATGGTTCGGCCTGACTCCGACCTCACGCTCGCCTCGCTTGCCGAGCGAATCGAAGCACTCGAGCTTTCTGGTTCTGTCCGTTCGCTCGCGCGGCCGGAACTTCCCGATTCCGTCCGTTCTGACGAATGGCCGGAACGTGCCGACGCTGCGGCCGCGCAACGCACGCCATCTTGCGGCTCTTTTGGTTCCGTCCGTTCTGACGAATGGCCGGAACGTGCCGACGCTGCGGCCGCGCAACGCACGCCATCTTACGCCTGCGAGCCCTCGTCTTTTGGTTCCGTCCGTTCTGACGAACGGCCGGAACGTGTCGACGCTGCGGCCGCCCAGCGCACGCCATCTTGCGCCTGCGAGCCCTCGTCGCGGCCCGAAGGCCGCTTCCTCGGGCTCTCACCGCAATCTGGCGCACCCTGCGCACCCTCGCTGACCGATGTGGACCAGGGATATGTCGCTCAACCTGCTGGTGCTGCTCAACCTGTGGGTGCAACTCGGGCGGTGCCGTCTGAGTTGGCGGAAAGCTATCGAAATCCTGCGGCCTTACAGCGCATGTGGCAGGCGGCGCTGACGGCGCTCAAGCGTAACAAAGCAGCGTACGGCGTGCTGTTCCTCAACACGAAAGCCGTATTCAATCAGGAAAACGCAACGTTGAATATCGAGTTTCCTGCCGAAAACACCTTCGCGTTCAAAGCGTCCCAAAAGCCCGAAGTGCAAGCAGCCGTTGCTGCCGCGCTGCAGCAGGCGACAGGTGTCGCGCTGCCGTTTTCCTACACGCAGCGCGGATCGGGTCAAGGGTTGGGTAAAGACACCTTTGCACCCGCAGCGCCCGTGGCGTCAACAACGTCTTCTCGTTCGACAGCACCTGCAGCTTTCACATCGCACACCAGCATCGAAGCTCCCGAGCCTGAGGTCGTCCCGCTCGATGCGTACGACTCGGCACCGTATGAAGAACCTGTTCCTACTGGCGATGCAGGTGTTGATCCGCTGCGTTCTCGAGAGCTCGAAGAGCCGCTCTCGCCAGCAGCATCTGCGCCGACACGTTCCGTATCGGCAATACCTGCACCAGCGCCTGTGCCTTCCGCACCTGCACCAGCACCGGCACCTTCCGCACCTGCACCAGCACCGGCACCTTCCGCACCGGCATCTCCCGCACTCGCAGTACCTGCACCAGCACCGGCACCTTCCGCCTTACAGTCGCCCGCCAAGGTTGACCTGCCCGCCGAGCCGCCGGTTGATGCTCGCTCGTCGGCGTCCATTGACGCGAGCGGCCCGACCATCCTCGAGCAAAAAGATGCCCTTATGTCCGTGTTTGGTGATGGAGTTGTTTTCGACACGGTGGATTAACTGCGCATCGGCGGTAAAATAGCACGACTGACAAAACCCGCCCGCATAAGGCGTGGGCGTTGCTTTCCTCGTATTGCGGTTTAAGCGGGGAAGCGCACGATAAGCGAACACAAGCGCAAGGAGGACCATATGGCACGACGTGGAGGATTCCCAGGTGGCGGTGGTATGGGTAACATGAACGCCATCATGAAGCAAGCGCAGAAGATGCAGGCCGAAATGGCCAAGGCGCAAGAAGAAATCAAGGACATGACGTTTGAGGCAACAGCGGGCGGCGGCATGGTGAAGGCGGTTGCGCTGGGTAACGCCACCATTGAAAGCATCACTATTGACCCCGATGCGGTTGATCCCGAGGACGTCGAAATGCTGCAAGATATGGTAACCGCTGCGGTGAACGAGGCGCTTCGTGGCGTGTCTGAGCTAGGCGCGCAGCGCATGAATGCCGCTACGGGTGGCATGAACATTCCGGGCCTCATGTAGGTTTGCGCATCGAATGAACGCGGCACCGGCAATACAGAAGCTGCTCGATGAGCTGGAACGTCTTCCGGGCATTGGCCCGAAGTCGGCCCAGCGCATCGCTTATTGGATCCTTAACACCGATGCAGCAACAGCGCTGCGACTGGCGGAAGCTATTGTCGAAGTGAAGGAAACCGTACATTTCTGCAGCCGGTGCTTTAACTACGCGCAGGACGATGTGTGTGAAATCTGCGCATCGGATCGGCGCGACGCAAGCATTATCTGCGTGGTTAGTGAGCCGCGCGACATCCCACCTATTGAGCGCACCATGGTATTCAAGGGTGTGTATCACGTGCTTGGTGGAGCGTTGTCACCTATGGAAAACATCGGTCCCGACGATCTGCACATCGCCGAGCTGTTGCGTCGGCTTGTCACTGAAGACGTACAAGAAGTGGTGCTTGCCACCAACCCGAACGTCGAGGGCGAAACCACGGCGGCGTATCTGGCCCGCATCATTAAGCCGTTGGGCGTTACGGTAACGCGTTTGGCAAGCGGCTTGCCCGTTGGTGGCGATTTGGAGTTCGCCGATGAAGTGACGCTGGGCCGCGCAATCGAAAGCCGCCTCCCCTTATAGCGCGTGTATTCAAGCATCCAAATTGGACTTACGGGCAAAGAAGAAGGGTTCCGCCCCCTCCAAAAACGGAACCCTTTTCTTACCGAAGCTCAACGCCTCCGTAAGCCGAAACTATACCACGCTCTTCACAAAATCACAACATTTTGCGCGATAAAAGTATCGCCACCTGCGATAACGCGCTTGTGGGACTGCGTTTAATGTTGCGCTGAGTATGAGAATTTAGGATTAGAAAAGCTTTCCGGCAGTAGAGCGGGGCAGTACAGCATCAGAGTGAATCGACAATGGCGACTCTGCTTCGTTTGGTCGGGACGAGAAGCAAGGGAGGTCGAGTTCTGTGATTACCACTGAATATATCTCAACACCAGGCGAAATTCTGAAAGAAGAGTTTCTGGAGCCGCTCGGTATCAGCCAGTATCGGCTTGCCAAGGCGATAGGTAAGCCCGATTCTGCGGTGTCCGAAATCGTCAATGGACGACGTTCCGTGTCTGTTGAAATGGCATGGCTGCTATCGCGCGCTCTTGGGACAACGCCTGATTTCTGGCTCAACCTGGAGGCGACGTATCAATTGAAAACGCTCGACACATCAAGGCTGCCAAACGTCGTCGCGCTCGCATAGCGTGTCGAAGGGCACGCTGGTTGCTCATGGTGACAGAGGGGCACACAGCATCGAATCCTATCGCCCTTAACACCGAACTTGCTCGCTTGCAGCATCCTATGATTGGTGGGTCTTGTCAATCTTGCTCCGTTGTCGGTAAATGCGTGTTCTGGTGTCAAATCCTAAAGACGTCGTGTGCTGTCTGTCGCTGGTTGACTCGTGGGGTAGTGATGTCGATTGTCGCCTATGCTGTTGCTTATGCCAACCGAATTCGATTCGTAAGCGCGTGCAAGCTGTGCTATACTACGATCGCTTTAGTGCTTTAGAGCAGTAGCGTAATTGTGTAAGAGAGCAGATGGCGGACGGAGAGTTCATTGCGGCATCTGCACCGTAGAAAGGGAAGGCAACTTCATGAAGAAGAAGATTCTGGCATGTGCGGCGGCTGTTGCCGCGCTCGCGCTTTCCGCCGTCATGCTGACTGGCTGCGGCGGTAGCAATGCGACAGGCGATGAGTTCGTAGTCGGCTTCGACTCTGGTTATCCGCCGTATGGCTACGTGGGCGACGATGGCGAATACACGGGCTTTGACCTGGAACTTGCTCAGGAAGTGTGCAACCGCAACGGATGGACGTTCAAGGCCGAGCCGATCGACTGGGACGCGAAGGACGCCATGCTCGAGCAGGGAAGCATCACCTGCATCTGGAACGGCTTTACCTATGAAGGTCGCGAAGATGGCTACGCATGGTCCGACAAGTACATGAAGAACGGCCAGGTTGTTGTTGTGAAGTCTGATTCCGACATCAAGACACTCGATGACCTTGCTGACAAAGCCGTTTTGACTCAGGTTGAATCCGCTGGTCTTGAAATCCTCGAGTCCGACTACGCCGATCTGAACGCATCGTTTGCTGGCGGTGCCGTGCAAACGGTTGACACGTTCAACACGGCGTTCATGCAGCTTGAATCTGGCCAGGTTGACGCTGTAGTGTGCGACCTGTCTATTGCCGCATTCCAGATGTCTGCTAAGCCCGATGCGTATGTAACCCTTGATGAGCTGTCGTCTGAGCACTACGCGGTAGGCTTTGCGAAGGGCAATGAGGACATGGCTGCCACCGTCACCGAAACGCTGAAGGCCATGGACGAAGATGGCTTTGTGAAAGAGCTGTGCGATAAGTACGCCGACCAGGGCATTTCGTACGAGAACTGGTGCCTGTAGGGAAAACCTGTAGGCAAATAGAAGCGCGCCCAGCTTACTGTTAGGGGGCAGACGCGCTTTGCCGAACAGAGCAGATACATGAGTGAAAAGGCGGCTGTCTGCGACATGTGGGCAGCCGTTTTCGTGTGATGATGCGTTCGTGGGAGCGTGTATGTCCGCTGATGCGCCGGGCTGTGCTATACTTTTGCCCGTTTCTTTAGTGCAATAAAGCAGTAGCGTGCTCGAGCGATGCGAATGAGGAGATGCTTGTGGAACTGGCAACGATGATGAACCTGTTGCTGTCGGGTTTGGTGTTCACCGCCCAGATTTTTCTGGTGACCCTGGTGGGTGCCTTGCCGCTTGGTGTGGTGGTGGCGCTGTGTCGCATGAGTCGGCTCAAGCCGGTTGCGTGGATCGCGCGCATCTACATATCTATTATGCGCGGTACGCCGCTCATGTTGCAGCTGATGTTCTGGATGTTTGGCCCCTACTACATTTTCGGACTCAGCATGGGAACCAGCTGGAAATTTGTCGCCTGTAGTATCGGCTTCATCTTAAACTACGCAGCATACTTCGGTGAAATCTACCGAAGCGGCATCCAGTCGATCCCGCGCGGGCAGTACGAAGCGGCCAGTGTGCTTGGTTATACAAAGGCCCAAACGTTCATGATCATCGTGTTGCCGCAGGTAATCAAGCGTATTCTGCCTGCCATGGGAAACGAGATTATCACGTTGGTGAAGGATACATCGCTGGCGTTTGTGCTGGGTATCATGGAAATGTTTAGCCAGGCGAAGGCGCTCGCTGCGTCGCAAGTAAGCATGGTGCCCTATATTATTGCTGCCGCGATTTACTGGGTGTTCAACTTCGTGGTAGAGATGGCGCTCACGCACATCGAGAAGAGGCTCAGCTACTATCACGATTAAGGCCGCTTGGTATCCGTTGCCCGGCGTGTTGTGTTGTGTGGCATAGGGTGAGGTTATCGCGCCCCCCAAGCCACTCTCGGCAACCGAGTTGGGCGTTGGATATGAGCGAACTTGCACCACCTGATAACGCAACGATGACGAACCTGCAGAAAAGGAGTTCGCTGTGAGTGAAAAACCGCTGTTGTCGCTTAAGCATGCGCAGAAGAGCTTCGGGGATACTCCCGTGCTGAAGGATATAACGCTTGAAGTTGCAGAAGGCGAAGTAGTCGCCATCATTGGGGCGTCGGGCGGCGGCAAGTCGACGTTGCTTCGTTGTGCTACGCTGCTTGAAACGCTCGACGGTGGATCGCTCGCATACGGCGACTTGGTGGTTGCTGAAGACAACGGGGCGGCGCATGCGGTGTACGCCGGTAAGGAAACGCAGCGTCAGGCGAAATCGCGTTTCGGGCTCGTGTTCCAGAACTTCAATCTATTCCCGCATTTCACCGTGTTGCAAAACATTACCGATGCGCAGGTACGCGTGCAGAAACGCTCGAAGAAGGAAGCGGAGGCGCGTGCGCGCGAGCTGCTCGCGAAGATGAACCTGTCGGGTAAGGAAAACATGGTGCCGTGTGAGCTGTCTGGTGGTCAGCAGCAGCGCGTGGCCATCGCCCGAGCGCTGGCAACCGACCCCGACATTCTGTTCTTTGACGAGCCTACGAGCGCGCTTGATCCCGAGCTTACGCAAGGGGTGCTAAAGGTTATTCGCAACTTGGCCGATGAACACATGACCATGGTGGTAGTCACGCACGAGATGAGCTTTGCGCGCGACGTGGCCGACCGCATCATCTTTATGGATGGTGGCGTTATCGTTGAGGAAGGCCCTGCAACCGAGGTCATCAACAATCCTAAACACGAGCGAACCCGCGCCTTCCTAAAGAACTACGGCGAAGAATAGGCACTTCAGGCACGCACTCTGTGCGTGCCGAGGGTTGAAGTATGCACGTATAAGCAGAACCATTCTGGGGGTGTGGACATTTGCAACCAGTCCTGAGCCGCACCATTCAGGAGAACTGGAGCAGGAGTGCGCTGCAAAACGTCGTATCAGCGAGCTATGTCGATAGGTTGGAAGCGTTTCCCCGATAGGGTTACGTTGTGCTGAGTAGCAGAGCAGAGAGCTGTTATGCGTGGTATGAGCCGCGATGCGAGTTCGTCGATACATGCTTCGTCTTCGAAATCATTCACAGCATGTTCAATGTTGTCCTTGATAGTTTCCGCTAACTGTTCGGTTCTTTGAACAAGGGTGTTTGCGTCAAGCTGGTGGAGTGTGGCGAATCGTTCCAAAGAAGACTTTCTTAACCAACCAATGCGGTTTTCTCCGCCGATAGACATAGCTGTACGATATGTGCGATTCGGCTCCATATAAGGGGCCATGCTTGCTACGTCATAGAGAGGAGCCAAGGTGAAGTGACTGCCATCAGGATGCAAAACGGAGTAATTCTTTGCGTGGGCATCGGTTGAGGCAGTGAGGTAGTTAAAAAGCAAAGCATCAATAAATCTCTCAAGACTTTTGTCACCAGCTGTTTTGAGCAAAGAAACAACGTCGGCTGATGTAGGTCCTCCGTCCATGGCGTATTTCTTAGAGGAAACCGTGCCTGTTGCTTGACAGAGATCTTCTTGATGGATGCGCACTACTTCGCCGCTTTTGGGCAACGTGAAGCGGTCGTAGCGTTTGACAGCTATAGCTTCTTGCTCGCCGAAGTGTACGATTCTTGTTTCGGCGACGGGTAGCCCGCAGTATTTTGCTAGGCGCATTGTCACGCACTCGTCTACAGCTTGGCTTTTCAGGCGCGTGATGCCAGGCTTAACGATGACATTGGATGCAGCGGAACCAAGGCATTCGAACCAGTTTCCGTTAAACTCACGCAAAGCAAGCTTGGTTTGCATTCCTCCCAGTGACCAATGCTCGCTTTCGGCAGTCCAAGACCAAGCGCGGTTTGCTTCTTCTGCCTCGGCGATGCGATGCAGGCGTTCTTCTATCTGGTTGGGAGTGAGCTGTGAGTAGCTTGACTCCTGAAACGTTCTCGCTTGAGCTTCAGGTGATATCACCTGAACTGCACCCGGGAGATCGAGACCAAAATGAGCGAGAAGAAAAAACACCGCTGTGTCTACGCCTGCTTTCGAAGCCATGCCGCGTCTGATCCGCTCGTCATCGGGCAGAAGGTTTTCGAACCACGCAAAAACTCCCTTGCCTTCGTGCTTTCGCTGGGATGAAGGGAAGCAAATGGACAAGTCGGGACCTGCGTAATCGGGGCGGTACGTGAACGAAAACAGTCCTTCATTGTTCATGAACAGCTCGCCGGCGGGGTTTCCTGCAATACGCACTTCGAGAGCGCGGAATTTTTCCCCGTTCATCGGTTTTCCCCGAAAAGAGTGTCGAGATAGGCATCGACATCGAAAGTACTTGAAGAAGCGGGAACCGCCACACCTCGGTCAAGGCGAAAATCCCAATTCGTGGCATTGAGTACGCGCTGCAAGGTACCGAACGAGACACTATTGGCCTCGCCGCGCTCAATGCGTACAATGGTGGGCCGACTCACTCCCGTTTTCCGGGCGAGCTCATTTTGAGTTAAGCCTAACTCATTGCGTCCCATACGTACGCGCTCGGCTATGTCGGGCGCTGTAACCATGAATTCCTCCTGAGTAATATTTAATACATAGTACCATCAGCTCGTACATATTCGCAGCAGATCGCTGGTAGGTATATATCAAATATTTTACAAATGTTATAGATTGCGGTGTGTTCATGAGATATGTCGTTAGCGAGTGTCGTTATGAATGGGGTACTCTGCGAACCATTGTGGACGCATGGGCACAAGTAAGGGGTGAGGGTGGCGCAGCGTGGATCAGACTACACCAGTTTTGGATTGGCGGTGCACTTGCGGGCGAAGCTGTAGGTGCAGCTGCGCTGTGCGCTTTTCTACATCTGATGTGCTTTGCCGCGAAAAGACTTTAAACGTGCTACGATAAAACGGTTTTGCTACGAGTGCAGGCTTTGATGCCTATGCTTGAGGCACGAAAAGCACCTCATTGGAGCATGGCGTAATTGCGCGTTGATGCGCTGCGGTGCTTGCGATTATGTAGGACTTGAGAAAGGATGCCGGTGATTAGGGCGATCGACGCAAAGACAAAAGCGTGTGGAACCAGGCTGCTTGCTGCGGTTATGGCGTTCTCGCTTGCAGTGGCGTTGCTGGCCGTTGGCTGTTGTCTCCCGTATGAATGCGCGCATGCCGACGAAGTTGACGATGCGCAAGCGGTGCTCGATGAGGCTGAAGCGAGCATGGCCGAGATATCTGCCGAATACGATGAACTGGCCGCCAAAATAGCCGAACTCCAAAGCCAGATAGACGAATCAATTACGCAGGTTATGGCTGCTCAGGAAGAGATGCTGGAAGGGCGCGCGAAACTAGGAGAAACCGCGCGCTATGAATATCGAAGCAATACAGTTTCCGTGCTGCTTTCAGTTCTGCTCGATTCAGACAACTTCGGGGAACTTTTGAATAATGTAAGTTGCTTAGACCAGATTATGGATTACCATGCCGACGAGGTTGCCGAGCAACAGGCGCGCAAGGTGGAGTTTGAAGAAGTGTCAGCGACGCTCACGTTCCAGAAAAACGAGCAGGAACGCGCGCTGGCCGAGCTGGAAGAAAAGCGCGCCGAAGCGCAGCAGGTAGTTGATGACGCCAGCGCGAAACTGGCCGATGCGAAAGAAAGCCAGGCGTCTCGCTTAGAAGCATTGCGCGCGCAAGCTGCGGCATTTGCGCAGAGCTCGGCAGAAGGCGGTGCCGAAATCGTTGAGAACGCCAATACGGTCGACCGCACCGACGCAGTGCCTGAAGGCACACCAGTTGCGCCCAATCCTGCAGCGGGTGGTACGAACTCTGGCAACACGGGCGGCTCCGGTAACGTGGCTGCGCCGCCGTCGGGCGGTGGAGGAGGTGCCGCGGCGGGTGGCGCTTCCTCGGGTGGTTCTGCGTCGGCGGGCTGGATGACCGGCGTTGCTTCGGCGTACGGTGGCTCGAGCGATCCGTATACGCCCAACCCGGGCATTACCGCTACAGGTGCGGTATGCGACGACAACTCTATGGGCGTGGCGGTGCCTATGTCTCTGCCTGGCTACCGGTCGTATTTCGGTCGAACGGTGGAGATCAGCTACAACGGCATGACAGTGTATGCGGTGGTCAACGATTGCGGCTACATGGGCGGTGGCAGCCGCGTGCTCGACTTGCAGCCGGGCGTATTTAAGGCATTCGGCTTCGGCGACTGCTACGCTTGGGGCTTGCGCACGGTGAGTTATCGGTTCCTGTAAAGGGTTCCTGAAGGGCGGTTCCTTGCAGGGCGAAGCTGACGTATGGCGGAGGGCGAGGCCAAGAAAAGGTCACCCCGCAGCTTGCCTTTTCTTTCCAAAACCTTGTATACTTGTGAAACAAGTATACAAGGGGGTATATGATGCCACAGCTATCTCTTTACTTAGACGATTCTGCCATGGAATTGCTGCGTGAGCGTGCGGTAGGTTCTGGTCAATCGTTGTCGAAATATGTAGTTAACCTTATTCGTCATGACGAAGATAATCCCGCATGGCCACGTGGCTACTGGGAAGACGTGTACGGTTCCTTGAATGACCTTACGTTTGTGGCGCCCGACGAAGTTGACGTGCCGCTCGACGACATTGCCCTTTTTGAATAAAGGGGGAGGACATGTATCTTTTCGACTCCGATACCTGCATCGAAATCATGCGAGGGCGTCTCCCTTATGCATATAAAGTCATGAAAAGCAGAAGTCCCAGCGACTTTGGCGTACCGAGTATTGTGGAAGCAGAGCTTCGCTTTGGTGCAGAAAAAAGCGGCAACCCGCGTGAAGGCAGGTTTCTTATTGATCGTTTTCTTGCTCCGTTGCAGGTTGTTCCCTTTGATTCGCGATGTGCTGTTCAGTATGCAGCCGTGCGCCATGATCTTCAAAAGCGAGGCTGCATGATTGGCCCGAATGACCTACTCATCGCTGCAACCGCTTTGGCCCACGGTGCAACGCTTGTCAGCAACAACATTCGAGAATTCAGCCGCGTGAAGGGCCTTCTCTTGGAATGCTGGGACGAAGTGGAGCTGTAGTGAAGTGAAGGAAGACGGGGTGTCGACAAGTTGCAAATCGCACGAGAAAGCCTGTGATGGGAAGGTCGCAGTAAAAAACCTTAACAGTGAGGTTGCGGTTTGACTATCGTAACCTCACTGTTATCGGTTGTTGGCTATGCTTGCAACTTCAAACGCCGTTTTATACTGAGCATAAGGGCTGATAGGCTTGCGATAATGCCGGTTCCTGCCAAACCAACAAGGCCCATGTTGTGGTCGCCTGTTTGTGGAAGTGATTTGGCGGATTCTGCTGAATCGGTAGACAGCTCGACAGCGCTATTGTCTGCGGTCATCGGCGCAGTAGCGGAGTTCTGTTCTGTAGGAGCCTGAGCGTTTTCGTTGATCACGCTGTAGGTTGCCTGCGCTTCGAGCATGCGTTGCTTGGCTGTCTCCAGCGATAGTGCCGTTTCTTCTTCTCGCTGCTCGGCGGCTCTAAGCGAATCCTCTGCGGCTTTTGCGTTTTCCTCGCTTGACGTTGCAAAGTGCTGTGCTTCTTCAAGCGTTTGAATTTTGTTGTTGAGTGCGGAAAGAGCGCTTTGGGCATCGTCGTGCAGCGCCTGCTTTTCAGCATAGATACGCTGCTTTTCATCCCGTGTGCTTTGGGCGGTGGCAAGCTTGTCGGATACATCCTGCTCGGCGTCGTACGCGTTTTTAGCCTGCTCGGCAGCAGCGTCGGTCTTGCTTTGCGCAGCTTGTCTGTTGACTGTAGCGTTGTCAAGCGTAGTTTTTGCATCGCTCATTGCGGCCTGCGCTTGCGCGAGTGTGGCATCAACCTGCTCAAGATTCGCTATCGCTTCAGTTTCTGCCTGTCGCTTTTCTTCTACCAGGGAATTTGCTGAGTCAAGGGTGCTTTCGGCGGCGTTAAGGGCGTTTTGCTTGGCCGACACTCCTGCTTCCTTTTCGGCAAGATCGGTCGCTGCTTCTGCGAGCTGTTCCTTCGTGTGGTTAAGTGCAGCATGTGCGGCTTCGGTTACTCGTGCGGCTTCTTCGAGTGCGGCGGTCTTTTCCTCAACGTTTGCGTCGGAGGTTGCTAGAGCTTGTTCTGCGCGGGAAAGCGCGTCGGCTGCTTGAGCGAGGGCTTCATTTGCTGCCACGTTGCTGGCCGTCGTAGCGGTGATATTTAATTCTGCTTCGGATTGCGCAGTACGAGCGGAATCCAGAGTTGCTTGCGCTTGTTCGACGGCTCCTTGCGCATCTTGGAGGGATTGTTGATATTCCTTAAAGAGGTTTTCGAACTCGTCGACAGAATAGACATACTCATAGTTTGATGCTTTTGAGGCGCTGTATCCCGAAGTGATGCCATACTGCGTGAATCCAGCTCCCATAACTTGGTTTGCGTTCCAGAAGAGGTTTGTGTAATGCCCGATGGTGACATCGCGTTGCTCCGCTTCGCTTTCGATGCGCTTTACATCGTCAGCTGTCAGCGGTGCGTTGATTCCCAGGTCGTCGCGGATTTTGTTGAACCGCGCCTTTTCCTGGTCGTACCAGCCGCGTGTGGGATCGGGATATCCGAAGGCTAGGTTTTCGCATGACACCAAGAGCAAAGAATGACGCCGTAATCCTGCTCCGCGGTCGGTTGCTGCTTGTGTAACCGCCATCAGATAGAAGTTCGTTGAGGCAGTGCCCCCGTCGATGATGTTGCAGAAGTTTTCGTCGGTTGCACGGAGCTCGATGATCTTCTTCATGATGTCGATGCCTTTTTGCGTGTTTTTCAGCGAGATAGCATCCTTTACGTCGCCCGTTACCACAATCTTGCCATTGCGGTTTTCGCCGAAGTTGACGTTTTCGCCACCATACCAACGGGAAAAATCCTCTTTCTGGGCATCTTCGAGAACCTTGAGTGCCTGGTTCAGATCGTTGATTTGATCCTCTGTGAGATCGTCTTTCTGCAGCATCCACTCGATAAGACCAATAGAGCCTTTGGAGATGGCTTCATCGACTCCTTCCGCGCGGGCTTTGGCATCTGCGAGGTCGATTTCGGCGCGGGAAACCGCAGCGTCGGCCACTTCCTTTGCCTGCAAGGCTGCTTGTTCGGCGGCTTCAGCGTCGGCACATGCTTGCTCCTTGGCACTCACGTCGGCCAACACCGCGTTCTTGGCCGCAGCGTTAGTATCGCGTTGTTGCCGCGCGGCATCGAGTGCTGTTTGCGCTTGGGTTTGCTGCTCTTCTGCGGCTGTAGCCGATGCTTGCGCTTCGTCTGTGACAGCTTGGGCTGCTTGTACGGTTTGCCCTGCCTGATCCACGGCTATTTGGGCTTGGGAAAGCTCTGTCTGCGCGCGAGATGCTTCTTCTTGAGCGGCGGCTCGTGCGTCGTTCGCCACAGTTAGTTCCGTCTGCGCGGCAGCAATCTCTCCCTGCAGCTGTGCGCGGCCTTCGTCTGTGGCATTCGCTTCCGCTTGCTCGAAGGCTGCAGCGGCGTTGTCGTAGGCTGCCTGCGCGCTCGCTTCTGCTTGTTCGGCCTCTGATAACGCAGCTTGGGCTACCGAAAGCTGTGCCTGCGCCTCTTCGAGGGCAACCTGCGCAATGCGGTGGAACTCCTGCGCGCCTTCAAGTGTTGTTTCTGCTTCTGCGAGCTCACATTGAGCTGCGGTGAGCTCGGCTGCTGCGGCATTTGCTGCTGTTTGTGCATGTTCAACTGCTTCGGGAGTGATGCCTGCGGCGGCGTCCTGTGCTTCTGCCAACACCTGCTTGGCTGCTTCTTGCTTGCTGACTGCTTGTTCGTATGCCGTGCGTGCCGCTTCTGCTTCAGCAACTGCTTCACTGTGGTTTTTTTCGGCGTCTGTTAGGTTTGTCTGCGCTTCGTTTAAGGCGTCGGTTGCTTCTTGAAGCGTCATAGCAGCAAGGGCTTCTTCTTTCGAGATGGTGGCACGGGCGACTGAGCTATCGGTATCGTTGTTGTTCGTCTGCGGTGATGCGTTTTCTGTCGCAAATGCCGATAAGGGTTGCGGGCTTGAGAAGGCAACGGCAGCTGCGAGAGCGACACATGTTCCCTTGCTGACAATCGAACAAATAGATGTCTTTTCGTGCTTGGTGTTCGAAGGTACGGAAGCCATATTCTCTCCTTTTTCGTTGGGTTTTCTAACAGTGATAGAGTAGAATTCTAAATATCCTGAAAAAAGAGATTTTGAACGAGTAAAAAAATGGCCTAAGGCCGCGAACGTGCGTGTTGCAACGTTTGGGTAGTTTGTTGGAGTGTCAACAGTGCGTACCGTTAGGTGCGCTTCCTCCATGGAGATGCTTGGCGGGGAAGAAGGTGCGTTGTGCGAATTCACGATCAAATCAAAACGTCCCAAGGGAGACTTCCCTCGCGTGGGGCGCGGTACGTTACATATGACAACACTCCTGCAAGCATTGTGTTTGAGCTGCTGACGCCTCAGCAAGTTGCATCGCGTGAAGGTGAGGACGCGCGATCGGATGCCACTTTAGGCCTCGAAGACCTGTCTGTCATCAAGTTGATTTCGGAAGCGGTTGCGTTTGCTGGAACAAGCGGCCCGCTTTTCGGGCGTTCCGACTGCGAAAGCATCGTCGATTGGCAGAGCGCCATTGCACTTGCGCACGAGATGGTGTCGCTGCAGGAAATGCTCAACGGAGCCAAGCCGTTTGTTCCCGCAGCTCTAAACATCGAGAAGATGACAGCATGCGTTTCGGGTACGGGGGCTGAGTTTTCCGTCTACACGGCATCGTTTGATATCGGTTGCTCGGATGAGTCAGCCTACGCTGCTATCATGCCGACGTTGCCATGGCTTAAAAAGTTTCGTCAACAGCAGGGATTCGACTATTCGTTCATGTCGGCCGAAGTGGATGAGGGACACATCATCTTGTCGGCGTTTCTTCTATCGTTTGAGCGTGAGATATCGGCGCTTGACTTCGCGGCGGCATTTTCGTATTTCGCGAACGACGCGGCAGTCGTTGAGCAAGCGCTGCACGGCCTTGTGGGCGACGCGACTTTGATCTCGCAAGATTGGACGGTGGAAGGCGTGTTAGGTTTGCTTTCCACTGAACCGAACTTGCTGGTGAACGAGCTGCCGCTCGATGAAACCGATTATCCGCATTTGCAGAAGCTGGTGTACGCAATCATATCGTTGCACTTGCAAGGCGTACGCATCGACGTGTTTAGTTCCACCGAAGGCGATGACTTCATGGCGTTCGACTGCTTCTTGAGTTATCTGTGGTATGGGTTCGCGCGCAAGCTCGGTCAGGTGAAGATTGGCTATTGCGAGCAATGTGGGCGAGGGTTTTCGCTCACGGGGCATCGGGGTATCAAGCGGCGTTTCTGTAGTGCTGAGTGCAAGACGAAAGCGAAAAATGCGCGTTCGAAAGAACAGCGAGACGAAGTGCGTCGGCGTTTTGCGGAGGGGGAATCGGTGGCTCACATTGCAAAGGCGTGCTTCCCGGGAGAATCGGCGCGTGAGGCTCGTTGTCGTGTAGTATCTAGCTTAAAAGGATGGAAGACTCTGCAGCACGAACTGGACGCCGCCATTGTTGTGCGTGGCGATCAGCGTGCCTTCATGTATCGTCTTATCGACGAAGGGGTGATTACTGCCGCCGACGTGGCGAGCCGTGCACAATACCTCAAGGATAACCCAAGAACAGCAAAAGCCGCCCTCAAGTACGCACAAGGGGACCGGTAAGAGCAGGGGCGCGCTTCGTAGTGTGCTCGCCTGGTTGGTTAGCTTATCCCTATGTTTTTGTGAGTACGTATCTTCGCTCTTTCTCGGGTACTTATCGGCGTGTTGCTGCAACACCTGCGAAAACGGCAGCAGTGATTGCCGCATCTTTCGCCGCTTTGGATTCTTCGAGTATTTGCCCTTGCATGTTCAACATGGCGGACTGATAGTTGGACATTTCAAGAACGTTGATCGCTTCTTTCACGCTGTCTGCCTTGCCAAGTCGCAGGATTTCGTACAACGCACGCAAGGTGTAAGGATCGCTGTATTCGAACGCAAAGGGGTTATTCGGAACGGTAAGGTAGTGTTTGTATATTCCTTGGTAGATTTCTGATATACGCGATCTGACTAAGGGAATTCTTTTCTTTCGCTTCAAACGTTGTATAACGACGATGACCGAAGTGAGTACGCCCGGAAGAGCTACAAGAATTGTTATTGCTAGGTAATCTGGTTTGATGATCATGATGTCAGCGGGAATACTGGTGACGATGGCGAACAGGGGAATAAAAAGCAAGATGATTGCAATGGTCGGCCAAGCTTGTCGCTGGAGCCTTTGTAAGCTGGTAAGCTCGTTTTGAAGCATCCTGAGTTCGCTGTAGGCATCGCATTGCGTATCGAACTGAGAGCAGAGCCAGGCAACGCCATTAAGGATTTCGGTGCGTCGTCGTACGGCTACCTGCTCGTTTTCCCATACCGACAGACCGGCGAATGGCGCACCGCATTTTAAACAGAATCGGGCGTCGCCTGTATTCCTCGACCCGCATTTTACGCAGTACATTTTGAACCCCTTTATTCCAAGCTTATCCAGTTAAACGATTCAGTGTCGGTTCTTATGGGATGCTGCTCTTCGAGAGCACTCATGAAGCTGAAATCTTCGTAATCCGATGATGACTCCGTTACTTTCGTACCGTCGGGAAGTGTATGGATGATGGTGGAAGAGCCGGCATGAGCGTCCCCATCCCAGAAATACGATTCAACGAGAACAAGCTGGCCTTTCTCTATCACGTAATAGGAGACTTCGCCAGTCCAGGCACCGCCGCTGGCTTTGTTGATAATGCCCCCGTCTTTACAGAGGATGTAATGGTACCTATCCCATCCTTGCGCGAGAGGTTTCACCTCGTTATTGTAATAGGTGAAAATACACATGCCATCGGCAGAATCTAAATCACTATCTGTCGAATCGCACATGACAATAAGTTCGGGTATACCGTCAGAGTCGATGTCTTCGATGCAGTACCAAAATGCCGGATTGGATGCAAAAAGAGGGAAGAAGATGGTCGGAACATACTGAAAGCCTTTAAGATCGCTTCCGACTACAGCAACGCCATTCATTTCTACGTTGCTGTAGTCTGAATTAAAATCGGTATCGTCAAAGCTTTCGCCTCTCGTGTGCCACAGATCGATCACCTGTCGGAACTCGTCAACAACATCAGCGTAAGCCGTTTCGGCCTGTTGCGCAAGATCAGGCTCTTCCGGTTCCGTTGGCTCTTTGGCCTCCTGCGGCTGCGCAGGTTCTGCCTGTTCTATGGGATCGGCCTGCTGTTCTTGTTGTTGTGGGGCTATGACGTCGGTGTATACGCGGTATGCGGCGTAGGCGATGCCGGAAAGCGCCAGCGTGACCAGTGCGACCAGTACCAGTGTGGGAATACGCCTGCGGCTTTTGCCTTTCTGGCGATCCATGGCTTGGGCAAAGGTGGTGCGTACGGGCGCTGCCGAGGTGGTATCGGCAGCGCCTTCGGAGGTGCTAGCTTCCGTACCTGCCATGGCTGCAGCTTCGGGGGCTTCCATTTCCGCTCCTGCTGCGTTGGCCGGTGAGGCCACTATGCTAGTAGGTGCGCCACAGCTCGTGCAGAACTTTGCTTGGTCGGATAGTACGCTTCCGCATTTCGTGCAGTACATGTTGTTCTCCCGGTTAACCTACATTGCTCTTGAACGTGTCGTCATATAAGATACGCCACGTGCCCCGCTCCAAAACGAGGTTAAATGCGAAGGGTTCTTCCTGAATGATTGTCTTGTTGTCAGAAATAAGCTCAAAACGCCAAGTCCCCGATACGAATGCGGAGTTTCCATCGATGCTTTGACTGCTGTCCGCTATGCTCACGTGGTAGTCGATGTTCTCTCCTGCAAATGAAGACAAGTTGGGAAAGAGGTCTTTCACAAGACTTTCGAACACCGCGCGGCTTGCGCCGTCGGGAACAGCGAGTCCGATACTGTTCGCTGCGCTGTCTATCAGCGAAAACGTTGAATCGTATTTATTGCGCGTGTTCTCGTCCATGCAGGCGATGGCACGGTTCGCATCTTTTTCATCAAACGCGGCTGTGAGCTCCTCTACGGTGGTGATAGGTGGGTTTACCTCTTCCACGTAGTAGCGATAAATGGTGTGTGCGGCAT
This sequence comes from Adlercreutzia sp. ZJ141, assembly GCF_011038965.1. Lineage (GTDB taxonomy): Bacteria > Actinomycetota > Coriobacteriia > Coriobacteriales > Eggerthellaceae > ZJ141. The sequence goes on from NZ_JAAKEB010000009.1 coordinate 79,317, forward strand.
AAGCGACAGCGGAAAGCGCCAATGCCACAAGCGCAGCGAGTACGAGCACGTGAATGCGGATGTGGCTTCGGTGCTTCTGTCTATCCATGGCTTCGGGAAAGGTGAGTTGTTCCGATGTTGTGGTAGAGTTGTCGGCCGGCTTAACGGAATCGGGGTTGCCAACGTATTCGGTAAAGCGGGCTGGTTCGTCGGAATCGGCCTGTTCGTCAGCGGAGGCGTTCGGGATGCATGGTGCAGGCGAGCCGCAGCTCGTGCAAAACTTTGCATGATTGCTTATCTCGCTTCCGCATACCATGCAGAACATCCTAAACGCCTCCTTTTGAAATCACATCGCGCCAGCTGCGTGACTAGGCTTTTTCGATAAAATTGCCACCAAATGATAGATAGGAATCATTTCCGCTATCCATACTAACGAGGTACGAGGTCATATAGGAGCTCTCGGTTTCTACAGAGGTATTGAGTGCGTATGAAACCGCTGATCCATTTGAATCAGAAACGGTATTGCTGCGGCAATCGAAAGCCACGGAGTTGTTTGTATCCTTAAACGACACAGCGAAATTGGGCTGGCCAAACTCATGCGTGGGTTCGTTGGTTACCGCGCCAGTGAGATCTACGTTGTGATACTTATAGTAAGTCTTATCCTCTCGCTTGTTGTCGTAATCGATAACATAGTCCGCGTCGAGAGTCTCGCTGGTAGCATTCGAGAAGGAAAGAGAGGCTGTGACTTTGCCGTAATTCGATTCATCGGTGAGTTCGAACGTCTTGCCGGCCAGCTTCCACTCAGTTGCCTGGCCGGACAGCTGAGCCTCGCCCTGCATCTGCCAACCGTCTGTCTCGCTGAACGCGAAAGTGGCGGTGCTGGTGGCGGTGTCGGTGGCAAACCACATGTCGTAGCTCACCTTCTGCGTGGCGGTGCTGGTGTAGGAACCCTCGCCACCATCAAGAGTTGATGCGAAATCGGAAGTCGAGTATACGACGGCGCTATCTGAGGATTCCGTATTCTCGTCAATGAAGTCAACACCTTTCAAAGGTGTGGTGGTTGATGAGGTGATGCTGGGGTCTGAGAACAATACCCATTCGCCATTTTCCTTCATGTAGCTCACTTCACCCGTGAAGTCGGTTTCGAAGTTGGCGTTTGACATCGTGCCCGTAAATGTCGCCGTCACACATTCGAGTTCCGCGCCAAAGAGGTTTTGCTTGCTCTTCTGCTGATCGTCTACCTTGAAGTCGGTTATCTCGTAGGGTGATTCGTTAACGTAGTTCGAAGGCACCACGCCTGTGGTGGCGAAATTGCTTGCGTTGACGTCATCTCGCAGGCGGTCGTTTGAAATGGGGTTTGCGCCCATCACAGCGAATGCGACGATCGCGATGACGACTATGGCTGCCGCACATGCTCCCGCGATGATGGCGGTTTTCTTATTCTTGGGCGAAAGGGCCTTGGGTGCCGTGGCGCTCGCAGCGTTTGATGCGCTCTTTGTATTTGCGGTTGCTTTTGCGCTGGTGCCAGCGGCGTTACCTGCCGAGTGCATACCGGCGACAGGTTGTTTTCCAGAAGCACCTTCCGAAGGTTTTCCGGGTGATAAGGCTCCTACCTTGTGGCCGCATTCTGCGCAGAAAGCAGCGTTGTTCTCGAGTTGCTTGCCGCAGTTTTCGCAGTAGATCATGTTCCTTCCTTTCGTTAGTTCCTATGGTGATGCTAGAGAGGCTTCTAGCGAGTGAACAGGTGCTTCTCGTGCTTACTGTCGTATACAAGACACCCTGCGAGCGCTGCACATATGACGAGCGCCACCCAGGTGAAGGCACTTGGAGAGCCAAGAGAGAAGCCGATTCCGAAAACGTAGCTCTTCGGGAAAAACACAACAATGAGGTTATGAATAAGCAAGACGCCTGCAAGCCCTGCAAAGCCTATCGTGCCATTGAGTGCTGTATTCGCCTTGCGTGCGAGCGCAGCGTAAGCGAATCGTACAAGGAAGATAAAGCTTGCTACCATGATCGCGACAAGCAGCAGCATGCCCGCTACGCAGGCATAGGAGCTTAAATCAACTGCATGTTGTGCGAGCGCGATGGTTTCATCAATGAGCGTGAGCGACGATCCGATTCCATTCCACGAGGCGGCAAACGACATTGCTTGGGTCAGGTTAAGCCACGGGGCGAATATAGCAATGAGGATAACGATGGGCGATGCCGCAATGCTCACGAGTTCAAAAGCGCTTAGGTGCTGGATGCTCAAACCAGCGCTTGCTGCTTGGGAGCTCTTCTTAGCGCTTGCGCTCATGCGTGCGTTTACATTGGGTTGGGGCATTGTCTTGCCGCAGTTTCGGCAAAAGTGTGCGTTGTCGGAAAGCGCGGTTCCGCAAAACGGGCAGTACATTTCGATCCTTTCTCACGGATGGGTTGGAAGCGCGAGTTGCAACCCATCTTGTTCGGTGTACGTTTCGTCCAATCATATACTTCTTGAGTCCGATAGGACTCAAGAAGTATAGCTCAAGCATGTACTCTTTCTTCATGACACCATCAACGAGAAAAGCCATCGGTGCGAAGATTCGCAAGTTGCGGGAGGAAAGTAACCTCACGCAGGATAAGCTTGCCCTTATGGTGGGCGTTGAGCGTTCCTATCTCGCGAAGGTGGAGGCGGGAACGCGCAACGCTAGCATTGACGTGCTTGAGAAAATTGCTGGCGGGTTCGGTTTGTCACTCTCGGAGTTTTTCTCCGGAATTTGATACGCTGCAGCCTGGTACCGTCCACACATCAGGGTTGTCAACTGTTGGCTCATAGCCGAACGGTTCTAAGTAGTTGTCGAGGAAGTAGCGTGCCGATTTAAGCGTGAATCCCTCGAGTTCCCACAAAACTATTTCATCTGTTTGATGAGCTGCGTACCTGACGGCTCGCGGTGTTTCCCCAGTGCCGCCCCTCAGGGTGATTGGCTCATGTGCGGCTGCGGCTGTGCGCATACCATCGGGAACATTCACGGTAGTTCTCCTTCCTTCCGGTGGCTTGGCGGATCGCTGAAGCTTTTCGGTATGGTGTCACCATAGATTTTTCGGCGGTCCTAAAAAAGAGATTTTGAAGGGGTAAAAGTTAATAATATGCGGCAGCTCAAGCGGGCAAAAAGAGGGATTATCATCTTGATCAGGTATTAGTACGTAATAGCCTTCTCTAGTGCAGCGTTTTATAATAAGAGCATTGTCTTGTGTACGACTTGAACAACAAACAAATGTTCGCTATAATGTCGTCATGGTTGGACAGCCGATCCTAACCTTAAGCAAATTAAGGGACAGCCTTTTGCGAAGCATTGCGATGTGGTGTTTAGCCGAAGGGAAGGGACCGGATGCGATTCTTGACTTATGAGATCCCTTCTAAAATTTTTAACTTAAGTGTATAATTACAAGGAGCTTGTATGGTTAAAAGAAGGGACCTTGTGCGAGAGCTCATTGAAGCGGGGTTTGTCAGCAGGGGTGGGAAGAGTCATGAAGTATTTGCAAAACCCGGTTTTCGAACCGTTGTTCCTCGGCATCGTGAGCTTAAAGAAACCACAGCACGAGAAATCAGGAAACAATCTGGTCTCGAATGACTAGGAGCAGAACTTGCGTTTAGCGAGCAAGAACGAAGGGGTGGGTCATGGTATACGTGTTTGAGTTTGAGATTGTCGAAGAAGAAGGCTGGTTTGTGGCTATTCCTTTCGATTTTAGTGGTGCGACACAAGGGGAAAGCGTTGCTGAAGCTTGTGAAATGGCGGCGGACTGGCTTAGGACTGAAATCGAATATCGCCTGATGAACAATGAGGTAATACCAGAGGCAACATTGGAGCACAAGCCACAAAGAGGCGGACGAGTGTTGCTTGTAGCGGTTGATGTGAGTCTCGATTCGGTGGAAAAGGTGAGCGCTAAAGACGCTGCGGTGCTTCTGGGGGTAACGAGGTCACGTATTTCTCAAATGGTAAAAGAGGGGCTTCTTACGGGTTTTCGCGTTGGCCGCGATGTGTATGTGACGCTTGATAGCATACGGGCTCGCATTGCAGAAAAGCCGAAGGTCGGTAGGCCGAAGAAAGACAAAGCATGCGCTTGATGTTGAATGTTGAATGGTTCGGGTTAAGGCGTGAGTGAGTTACGCGTTCTTCGCCATTGAGTTCGTGAAATTCCGCTGCACTGTGTAGGTGTGCGCTATACTACATGGTTACATGCGCTGACGAAGACAGTGGCATGCGTGGGCTTGCGCCGTCAGAGACGAACCTCACCGGCTGAAAGGGTTCGGGCGGCAAGTGCGTGCCAATTCCCTTCCGAGCAGCATGCCTGAAATCAGACGCGCCAAGCGTATGGCCGCTTCGCAACGGTGTAAGCACCGGTGAAGAACGCGAAGAACGCCACAGTGCGAGATGCAGCGCGAGATGCAAGTAGGGCATGACGGGTGCTTCCGTTATCAAGCGAAACGAGCGGGCGCAGCAACATGGCGCTTTGGCTTTCCGCACAGGCGTGTTCTTCGCGAACGTCCTGAATAAGTAGGTGAAGCCGCAAGGAGCCAGTGTGCATGCGTCAACCGAGGTGGTACCGCGAGAGCTCATCTCTCGTCCTTGGACCTGCGAAACTCTTCGTTTCGGGCATCCTAGGACGCGAGAGGGCTCTTTTTTGTTGCAGTTGTTGCGAGAGGAAGAAAGGCGAAGCATGGCACTTACAGATGAACTGGCGGCGCTGCGCGCGCGAACGCTCGAGTCTATCGAGGCGGCCGACACGTCGGCTGCGCTCGAGCAAGTGCGCGTGGCGGTTTTGGGCAAGTCGGGTACGCTTACCGGCTACCTGCGTTCTATGGGGCAGGTTCCGAAAGAAGAACGCGCTGTTGTGGGCAAAACGGTAAACGAAGTTCGCGCAGCGGTGGAAGCGGCGCTGTCCGCGCGCAAGGCGGCGCTTGCAGCGGCCGAACTTTCGGCCGCTATCGACGCGGCCGCTGTAGATGTGACGCTGCCGGGCCGCGCTCAACAGATGGGCACACGGCATCTCATTAACCGCATCGCCGATGAAGTATCCGACATCTTCTTAGGGCTCGGCTACTGCGTTGTCGAAGGTCCTGAAGTCGAAACCGACTACTACAACTTCACGGCCTTAAACGCGCCGGCCGACCATCCCAGTCGCAGCATGCAGGACACGTTCTATGTGCACGACCTGTCAGGCGACACTTCCAGGGTTCGTGGCGAGTCCGACGTGCTGCTGCGCACGCAAACGTCAGGCGTGCAGGTGCACTGCATGGAGGATCAGCCATTGCCCATCTACATGATTGCGCCGGGCAAGGTGTATCGCCGCGACGTGGCCGACCCCTCGCATCTGCCCCAGTTCCATCAAATCGAAGGCCTGGTCATCGACAAGGGTATTACCTTTGGTGATCTGAAGGGCACGCTCGATTACCTGTGCAAGCAGGTGTTTGGCCCCGAGCGCAAAACGCGCTTCCGTGCTCATTACTTCCCGTTCACCGAGCCGTCAGCCGAAGTAGATGTAAGCTGCGGCATTTGCCATGGCGAAGGTTGCCGCATGTGCAAGGGCACCGGCTGGCTGGAAATTCTCGGCTGCGGCATGGTGGATCCCAACGTGCTTGAAATGAGCGGTATCGACCCCGAGGTGTACTCGGGCTTCGCGTTCGGCATGGGGGTGGAGCGCATCGCTTGCCTGAAGTACAACGTCCCCGACCTGCGTATGCTGCTAGAAGGCGACATGCGGTTCCTACGTCAGTTTTAGGTTTCGTTGTTCTAACGAACAACGAAACGGTCGACGCTGCGGCCGGTTGAGGCACTCGATCTTCGCGCGATACCGAAGGCTCACGTACCGAAGTACGCTTCGCCTTCGCCATCCCACGAATCTCGAGCACCGCAACCGCCCTCGCTGACACTACGAACGACCGGTGATAGAAGAGAAAAACTCTCGTAGAGGCGATCACCTGATCGCGTTTCCGGCGAAACCGGGAAATGCGAATGAAGAGAAAGATAATCCAATGAAAGTATCTCTGAAATGGCTGTCCGAGTATGTGGACGTGCCTGCTGATATAAAGGCGTTCTGCGATAAGCTCGATCTTACGGGCACGGGTGTGGAAGGTGTCGAAACGCTTGGTGCCACGTTCGACGGCGTGGTTGTGGGCTTTGTGGAAACCTGTGATCCGCATCCCGACAGCGACCACATGCACGTGGTTACGGTGAACGTAGGCGGGGCTGAACCCGTGCAGATCGTGTGCGGCGCGCCGAACATTGCTGCGGGAATTAAGGTGCCGGTGGCTACGGTGGGCGCGGTTTTGCCCGGCGACTTCAAGATCAAGAAGAGCAAGCTGCGTGGACAGGTAAGCTGCGGCATGTGCTGCAGCAAGCGCGAGCTGGGGCTTGGCACCGACCATGAAGGCATCTGGGTGCTGCCCGATGACGCACCGGTGGGAACGCCGCTTGCCGACTACCTGAAGCTCACCGATACGGTGCTCGATCTGGAAATCACGCCAAACCGTCCGGACTGCTTGAGCATGGTTGGCTTCGCGCGCGAAGTGGGCGCCATGTACCAGTGTGCATGGAAGAGCCCGCTTGCCGAAATGATGGGCGAAGGTGACGCAGGTGGCTTAGGGCTTGATGCGAACGCTGTGCCGGTCGACGTCGATGCGAGCGTGACTATCGAAGACCCTGTTCGCTGCCCGCGCTATGCTGGCCGCATCATCCGCGGTTGTAAGGTTGGTCCGAGTCCCGACTGGATGGTCGAGCGCCTGGCGGCCATTGGGCAGCGTTCCATCAACAACATCGTCGACGTGACGAACTACATTCTGTTCCTGTTCGGGCAGCCGCTGCACGCATTCGACCTTAATGCGCTCAAAGGTGCCGACGGCCATGCACACGTGGTGGTGCGTGCTGCGCGTGACGGCGAGGTGCTCACCACGCTCGATGGCGAGAAGCGCACGCTGACCTCCGACATGACTGTCATCGCTACGCCGGAGCACGGTGCGGTGGCGTTGGCGGGCGTTATGGGTGGTTTGGACACCGAGGTTACCGACGAAACGTGCGACATCTTCCTTGAAGCTGCAACCTTCGAGGCGGGTCGCACCAGCCGCACCAGCCGCAACCTCGGGCTTATTTCTGAAAGCTCCATGCGCTACGAGCGCGGTGTTGACGATCATGGCATTGATGCTCGTTCGGCTGCTGCAGCGCGTCTCATTGCCGAGGTGTCGGGTGGCACCATCAGCTGTGCGAGCGGAAACGATGCAGGCATCATCGACGAATGGCCTGCGCCTTCGCCCGTACGCGAGCTTGTTTTCCGCATTCCGCGTTTCCAGGACATGATGGGTGCCGCTATTCCTCGCGACTTTATTGTTGACATTCTGCAGCGTTTGGGATGCGAGGTTTCCGACACCGCAGACGCCGACGTGCTTGCAGTTGTGGCCCCCACGTTCCGCCCCGACCTCGAGCGCGAGATCGACCTCTACGAAGAGGTACTGCGACTCTACGGCATGGATCGCATTCCGCCTACGCTGCCGGGTGGCCGCGAGCGCGTGGGAGTGCGCACCGACGAACAGCAGAAACTGGCGGTTGTGGGCAACGTGCTGCGGGCGAGTGGCATGAATGAAACAATGACCTATTCGTTCGCCGAGCCGGGTGACATCGCCCGCTTGCGCATGAGCGAGCAGGGGCTGGGGTTGCCTGTTGAGCTACTGAATCCGCTGAATGCCGATCAGTCCGTCATGCGTCAGAGCATTGTTCCGGGCCTTTTGCGCAGTGTTGCGTACAATCAGAGTCACGGCGTGAAGAACGTGCAGCTCTACGAGATTGGCCTGGTGTTTTCTGCCACCGACGGCAAGAAGAAGCCGAAGGAGCGCAAGAAGCTTGCAGGCGTGTTGGCAGGTGCTATGGGTGACGCATCGTGGAACAACACTCCAGCTGCGTTTGACTTCTTCGACGGCAAGGGCGTTGTGGAAAACCTCGCGCGCGAGTTGGCACTGCCGAAACTGCGTTTCAAGGCGATGTCGTCCGATGACGCTCCACATTTGCAGCCGGGACGCGCCGCCGAGGTGCTTTCGGGTGGCACGTCGCTTGGGTGGGTTGGCGAAATCCATCCGCTTGCCGTTGCTAACTTCGAAGCGCAGGCGCCGGTGGTCGCTTTCGAGCTTGATGTTCATGCGCTTGTGAAGGCTTCTTGCCCTGCGCGTCCGTATGTCGACGTGCCCACGTTCCCCGCGGTTGCCATCGACCAGGCATTCGTGGTGGACGAATCGGTTACGCATGAGCGAATGACGCAGGTTATGACCAGCGCCGGCGGCAAGCTGCTGGAAAGCGTTCAGTTGTTCGACGTGTATCGCGACGCCGAACGCGTGGGCGCGGGCAAAAAGTCCATGGCCTACGCGCTTACGTATCGCGCGGCCGATCGCACGCTCACGAGTGAGGAAGTGGAGCGCGCGCACGCTAAGCTGGTGCAAAAGGTGTGTGGCGCGACGAAGGCCGAGGTCCGCGGCTAGCAACGGGTGACAAGCGATGAATGCGCACGTGGGTGCTGAAGGGGCTGTTTGCAACAGCCCCGCTTCACCGAGTGTCGAAACGTCGCGTGAAAGAAAACAACCCAAAGGGGGAAAGCATGAAGGTTTTGATGTTTAACGGTAGCCCGCGTCCGAAATCGAACACGGGTGTGGCGCTTGCCGAGATCGCGGGCGTACTGAACGCTCAGGGAATCGAGACGGAAGTCATAAACGTGGGTGTAAAGCCGGTGCGTGGCTGCATTGCGTGTGGCAAGTGTGCAAGCAGCGGTCGCTGTGTGTTCGACGATGTGGTAAACGATGCGCTTGCGAAGCTCGAGGATGCCGACGGCTATGTGTTCGGCACGCCGGTGTACTACGCATCCCCGAATGGCAACATGGTTTCGTTTATGGATCGGCTGTTTTTTGCAGGTGGTGCCAAGATGGCATACAAACCGGCCGCTTGCGTTGCGGTGGCACGCCGCGCAGGATGCACGACCAGCTACGATATGATGAACAAGTACATTGGTATCAATAATATGATCATGGTGCCCTCTTCGTACTGGAACGATTGCTTTGGTCGCTTGCCTGGTGAAGCCGCACAGGACGAAGAGGGCCTAAGCGTCATGCGGGGTATTGGTGTGAACATGGCGTGGTTGCTGAAGCTGCTCGAGTTGGGTCGCGAAAACGGCCTTCCTGCGCCAACGCCCGAGCCGAAAGCGTTGTTTAGCTTCATTCGATAGCTTATGAAAGTATGCTTAGCCTAACTGTGCGCGCGTATGAAAGGCGGTACAATGAGGCAAACCGAACCCACGCGCCCGGGAAGTCCTAGGCGCGATCGGGTTGCGCTTCGCAACGTAGCCCGAGCAGCGATCAGAAGGGTGATTCCCATGTACGATAGGTTGCCGGTTCCCGGTCGCAACGACGAATGCTGGTGCGGTAGCGGGAAAAAGTACAAAAAGTGCCACCACGATTTCGATGAGCGACTGCAAGACCTCTACAGCCGCGGTTTCGAAGTCCCCAGCCGCGATTTGCTGAAGATGCCCGCCGATATCGAAGCGCTCAAGCGCAGTGCGGAAATCAACCGCGGTGTGCTTGACCTGGTGGGCGAACGCATCAAGGCGGGGGTTTCCACCGAGGAAATCGACCAGTGGATTTACGACTACACCGTTGAACATGGTGGCACGCCGGCTGACCTGAACTACGAGGGCTATCCGAAAAGCGTGTGTACGTCCATCAACGAAGTGGTGTGTCACGGAATTCCCTGCAAAGAAGACGTGTTGCAAGAGGGCGACATCGTTAACGTCGACTGCTCTACCATCCTTAACGGCTACTACAGTGATTCGTCGCGCATGTTTTGTATCGGCGAGGTGTCCGACGAGGCTCGCCGTCTCGTTGAGGAAACCAAGCGCGCTATGGAGGCGGGTATCGCCGCCGTGAAACCCTGGGGCTTCTTAGGCGACGTGAGCGAGGCTGTGCAGAAGCACGCTGAAAAGTGCGGCTTCTCGGTGGTGCGCGAGTTTGGTGGGCACGGGATTGGTTTCGAGTTCCACGAAGACCCGTTCGTCAGTCACGTGGGTCGCTCTGGTACGGGCATGGTGCTTGTGCCGGGCATGGTGTTTACCATCGAACCCATGATCAATGCTGGCAAGCACGATATCGATATGTCCGATCCGAACGGCTGGACTGTGCGAACGAAGGATCGCAGCTTGTCGGCGCAATGGGAGGTTCAGCTGGTGGTGACCGAAGACGGCTGTGAGCTTATATCCTGGTAGCACGCGCCATCGGCGGTGCGCGCCGCCGATGGCGCGTGCCGTGCGCTCTGTTGATTGCGCACCGCGCGTACGAAAACGACGAAGGGGGAAGCTATGAAAACGAGGGCTGATAAGGCCGAAGAGCTATTCAAACAGGGATATAACTGCTGTCAGTCGGTGTTTGGTGCGTTTTGTGACGTGGCGGGAATGAACCTTAATCAGGCGGTGCGCTTTGCAAGCGCGTTTGGTGCAGGGTTTGGCAAGCTGCGGGAAGTGTGCGGGGCCGTATCGGGTATGACGCTCGTCATCGGGTGCATGGATGGCTACGACAACCCTGCCGAAAAGGAAGGTAAGGTTGCCTTATACGGAACCACCCAACAGTTGATCGGCGAGTTTACCGCACGGCAAGGCTCATACGTGTGTCGCGAGATGCTGGGGCTTGAGCCAGGTGAAGACCTTGCCGAACCGGCGGTGCGCACGGATGACTACTACGCCAGCAGGCCGTGTTTGTCCGCTGTGCGCGATGCGGCCGACATCGTGCAGCGCCACTACGGCATAGCCGACATCGAATAGCGCGAATCGGCTGGACAATCAGTTGCGCTTGGATTGCGGCTTGATCACCGTCTTTTGCTGTTTTGCTATCCTATCGTCTTCGCTTCGGCATAAACGTTAGACAAATACGAGGAAGGCGAACTTAGCTTTCGCTAAGTTCGCCTTCCTCGATTAAAGGAGCACTCGTGTTCGGTGCTTCCTTAGTCGGCAACCTCTACAAGGGTGATCTCGAAGTTGAGGTCTTTGCCGGCAAGTTCGTGGTTCAAATCAACCGTGATAATGCCATCTTTAAGCGTTGCCGCGATCGGCTGTCCCATGGGTCCGCTCAAGAAGAAGCGCTGCCCATCCTGCAGCTGATCGGCTCCTTGTACCTGTGCGGCGGGAATGTGCTGAACTTTTGCTGGGTCGTATTCGCCGTACGCATCAGCTGCGGCAATGTGCACGGTTTTCGTCTCGCCGACAGTCATGTCTTTAACAGCTGCGTCGAATCCCTTAATCATCTGTCCTGCCATGCAGGTAAACTCGATGGGTTCGCCGCGGTCGAGCGACGAATCGAACTTCGTCCCATCGTCAAGCGTGCCGGTGTAGTGCGCCTTGACCTTCTTGCCCTCATTGCTCATGAACGGCTCCTTCTGCGCGGTGATCGCGTTCGTTTCGCACGCGACAATGCGCAACGTGTGATTGATGCGCACCCAGTCTAGCGCAGATTTCGCACTTCAAGCAGCGTGGCATCGAAATTCAGCGCTTTCGCCACGGCTCCTTAATTTGTTCGCTGCTCAACTTCGTGCACCGAGCTGTCGGCGCGCAGAAAGCCTGTTCGCTCGGTAATGTCGGCAAGTGTTGTGCGCGCTTCGACAAGGGTCTCCAACGGTTCGATGACCTCACGTTCGTCGTCAGGTAAGCCGGCGTGTGCGATAGCGAGCAAGTCGTCGCAGATATCGGCCACGCAGCTTCCGTACACACGCGCTTTATAGCCGTGTGTCATTAGCTCGTGCTTTGCACACACGACGTCTTCCTCGGTTGGTTCTCCTATAAGCTGCTCAAGTGCGCGAAGGCTGTGCTCGTTGTAGAATAGCCCCTTAATCAGGGCGGCGTATGCTATTGCGTAGGGCACAGGCATGGTGTCCGCAGGCCTGATCTCGATGTAGGTTTTCAGGCGCACGTCGGTGAAAAACATCGACAGCGCATGCTCCACATCGGCGCGCTCCATGGTTCGTGTTGCGTAGATATCACCGAACGTGCGCGCGTCGGCTACCCATTCGTGTGTGGCAGGGTCTTGTACGAGGATGGCTGGCGTGTCTAGGATGTAGGCGGCGTATGCTTCAAGCGTGAACGACGTTGATAGCGCGCCGGGTACAATGCCGCAGCGGTCGGCGTCCATGTGGTTCCAAATGTGTGTGCGTACAAGCTTTTTCGTGCGCGGAACACCTTCAAATACCGGTGAGTTGTCGCAGATAAGCGACAGCACCGGCACAATTGTACACGCGAGTCGCAGTTTGCGCAGGCAGTCATCAACGCTTATGTAATCGATAGATACTTGGGTCGATGCGCTGCCGCGCATCATGCATGGGCCGCATGTGTCGGTGGCACTCAAGTACGTGTTCATCAGCTCATAGCGGCGTTTGGGAATGAGCTCTAAGTCAAGCGCGCGTGCCGTGGGATGATATCCCGTTGCCAGCGCTTGTGCGCCAATGCGCGTAAGTTCACGGTCAAGCGTCGCTTCGAAGTTGTCGAAAACGTCGCGCGCCCGATGCAGATCAGCAAATGGTCCCGCGGACAACTCAATCTGCGCCGCCGGCTCGATGGTGATACTTTCGCCTGCGCGCGCGACGCCTAAAATGTCACCCGCATCGTCGCGAGTGATGCTGGGGTAGTCTTTCGACAGGGCTTCGAGTACGCTTGCCACACCGGCATCACCGCTGTACGGCACGGGGGACAGGTCGTGCCGCACGATGGTGTGCTCAAGCTCAATACCGACGTTTCCCAGCGTTTCATGCGGCTTGATGCCGCTTTCAAAGTAGCTGACGATGGCGCGAATGTTGTCCTCGCGCGCGGGTTGGCTCGTCGCGTTGGCCGGTTGGTTCGGCGTGTTCGGTGCCGTGCTACGTTGCGATATCATGCCGTCTCTTTCCATGCGCAGGTGCGCATTCGGTGCGCGATAGTTGTTTTGGCACATGGTACTGCAATAGCGTCTCAAACCGCATTGCCGTGCGCTCGTTTTTTCTTGAAGGTTACGCTATCGTAACCAAGCGCGCCCGCTTTCGGTTTCGTGCGGGTGCGCAGCTCGTGCGGCGCGGGCGAGGGGCATTGCGGATGCAGCTGGTATGTGGCTGATGTGACATTCACGGCGAAATGAAAGCAATTCCGCTGTTTATTTCGCTTCAACTTCTTGTGAACCTGCATATTCAGCCGTAAGATATACGAGTCTTGCGTCGCGTTTGTTTTTGTGCAATCGCCCAAAATCAAACGAAGCGCACGTTGAAAGAAGCGTGTGGCGATGCAGTTGGGCGCGCTTGGCGTGCGCGCCATGAGAGACAGGAGAGCCATTATGTCCATTACCACGGGTATTGTGGGGGCTGCCGGTTTTGCAGGGGTTGAGCTAACGCGCGTGGCGCTTCGGCACCCCGACTTGCAGCTTACTGTCGTTACGTCGAATGAGCTTGCGGGCGTGCGCGTCGCCGACGAGTACCCGGCGTTTCTCGGGGTAACCGATCTTGCGTATACCACGCATGACGACCCAAAGCTCGATGAATGCGAGCTTGTGTTTCTTGCCGTTCCTCATACGGCGGCGCTTGCCATGGCACCCCGCTTGGTTGCCCGCGGGGCAGTGGTTATCGATCTTTCCGCCGACTTCCGACTGAAAGACCCTGCAGTCTACGAGCAGTGGTACAAGACCCCTCACACCGCAACGGATCTGCTCGCTCAGGCGGCCTTTGGTCTGCCCGAACTGTTCCCTGATGACTTGGCGCGCGTTGCGGCGCGCAGGGCACAGGGCGAAGGTGTGCTGGTGGGGTGCGCGGGATGCTATCCGACAGCCACGTCGCTTGCGGCCGCACCGGCTATTCGTGCGGGCATGCTGGCGGATGCTGGCGCTGTGGTGGTTGACGCCATTTCAGGTGTCACCGGTGCGGGCAAGAAGGCAACCGCGCGCACCCATTACTGCTTTGCCGACGAAAACCTCGAAGCGTACGGTGTTGCAACGCACAGGCACACCCCCGAGATCGAGCAGATTTTAGGGATCGAGGGCAGGCTTGTGTTCACACCGCATTTGGCCCCGCTCAATCGCGGGCTGCTGTCTACGGTGAACATTCCGCTGGCGTCGGGCGCCCCCCGAACCACCGAGGAAGCGGTCGAGGTGTATAGCGAGTTCTACCGCAACAGTGCGTTCGTGCGTGTGTTACCGGCGGGGAAGATGCCGAAAACCTCTTCGGTGGCGGGGTCGAACTACGCGCACATTGGTGTGGCCGTAAACGATCGCGCTGGCGTGCTCATTGCAGTCGGGGCTATCGACAATATCGGGAAAGGCGCTGCCGATCAGGCGATGCAGTGCGCAAACATCGTTTTGGGCCTTCCCGAAACGTGCGCGCTCGCGCCAGTTGCCGTGCCGGTTGGGTAGCACTTGGAAATGATGCGTGTCGAGAAATCGGGCGCACGCGGTTTATGGCGGATGTCGTAAATCGCAGTAAGGAGAGGATTGCATGGCCGAACAAAACGCGAATCAGACAACGGAGCAGGTTGCCCCGCTTCGCCTTGGCCGTAGCGTCAAAGCCGATTCCGCCATCGAGTATATCGAAGGAGGAGCAACCTCAGCGCAGGGCTTTCGGGCATGCGGCGTGCATGCCGGCTTCCGTAAAGACCCGCAGCGTCTTGACATGGCCTTGCTGGTTGCCGACGAGCCATGCGCGTGTGCGGGCGTGTTCACTACAAACGTGTTCTGTTCCGCACCTGTTATCGTTTGCCGCGAGCAACTTGGAAACGTAGGGTATGGAACCGCTCGCGCTTTGGTGGTAAATTCCGGCAACGCGAATGCAGCTACCGGTGAGCCCGGGTTGCAAGCCGCGCGCGAATCCGCGCGCATCGTGGGAGATGCGGTTGGGTGCCCAGCGTCCGAGGTCATGGTGGCTTCCACTGGCGTCATTGGCGTGCATTTGCCGCTCGAGCCGTTCCGTGTGGCCGTGCCCGATGCTGTGCGTGTGCTTTCTACCGAGGGCGGCGCTCAGGCGGCGCGTGCCATTATGACCACCGACACCGTTGCGAAAGAGGCAGCGGTGCGCTTTTCCGGTGATGACATTGGTTACGAGAGTTGCACGTTCACTGTGGGCGGCATGGCGAAGGGCTCGGGCATGATCATGCCCAACATGGCCACCATGATATCGGCCATCACTACCGACGCACCTGTGTCTCCCGATGCACTGCATGAAGCGCTCGTTGAAGCGGCGAATGTGAGCTTTAACAAGGTGACGGTTGACTCCGACACCTCCACCAACGATTCGTGCTACGTGCTGGCAAGTGGCGCCGCTGCTCCCGCCGGTGCTGCCCCTATCACCATTGGTTCACCGGCGCTTTGCCGCTTCAAGCAAGCCCTTATTGCCGTATGCGAGAGCCTGGCGCGCCAAATGGCTGCCGACGGCGAGGGCGCAACCAAGCTTGTTACCGTGAACCTAGCGGGTGCGGCAACCCCAGCAGATGCCGATCTGGCTGCTCGTGCCGTTGCAAATTCCCCGCTGGTGAAAACCGCCATTTGTGGGCACGACGCCAACTGGGGGCGCATTGCTGCCGCCATCGGCAAGTCGGGTGCGGTCTTCCGCCAGGAAAACGCTTCCATCGACATCATGGGCATGCCCGTGTGTAGACGCGGTTTGACCGTCGCCTTCGACGAAGACGAAGCGCTTCGCCGATTCGAAGACCCCGAAATCGTACTAGACGTCGACCTGGGCGAAGGTTCGTGCGAAACCACCATCTGGACGTGCGATTTCACGCATGAGTACATTACGATCAATGGAGATTACCGTTCATGAAGTACGCAAAGCACACGCGCCCGCTGGGCGTATCCAACGACGCAGCCGAGGTTTTGGTTGAGGCGATGCCGTGGATCAAAAACATCACGGGCAAAACCGTTGTCATCAAGTATGGCGGGTCGGCCATGGTCGACAAAGAGCTGCGCCAGAAGGTTATGGCCGACATCGTACTCATGAAGATCATCGGCATCAATCCGGTTATCGTGCATGGCGGCGGCAAGGCCATCAGCGCAGCTATGGAGCGCATGCAGTTACCGGTTGAGTTCAAGGACGGTCAGCGCGTTACCACGCCCGAGGCTATGGATTTGGTGCGCACGGTACTCATGGGCGAGGTCAATCAAGATTTGGTTGCCGATTTGAATGCCCACGGCAACTTTGCGGTAGGACTTTCCGGTGCCGACGGTGGCACGATCATTGCCAAGCAGATGAGCCCCGAGTTACAGCGCGTCGGTCAGATCACCCGCATCAATTCCTACCTGGTAGAAGATCTCATCGAGGGCGATTACATTCCGGTCATTGCTTCTGTTGCACTCGGCGAGGACGGTGGCTTCTACAACGTAAACGCCGACATGGCAGCGGGATACGTGGCTGCGGCCATCGGCGCGCACAAAATCATTTTCCTTACCGACGTCGACGGCCTGTATGAGAACTTCGAAGACAAAGACTCACTCATTTCAAACCTCACGTTGTTCGAAACGCAGTACCTTGTTGAGAACAACGTGGTGTCGGCGGGCATGATTCCGAAGTTGCGTTCGTGTATCCATGCGCTGGAAAACGGCGTGTTCCGTGCTCACATCATCAACGGTATCACGCCTCACTCGTTGCTGCTCGAGATCATGACTTCTACGGGTGCTGGCACGACTATCCATGCCACCGATGAAGCATGCAAGAATGATGCACATCCACTGGGGAGTTTTGCAGCGAAGTTGTCGGAGAACTCGATCGCATCCGAAGGGTAGGAGTGTTTCGGCGATGCGCGCCGAAACACGTTGAGGAATTCGCCATAAGCGCCGTTTGAGGTGCCGGTATTGATAGGAGAGAACATGGGTTTCGCAGAACAACGCGCATTGGAATCCGAATATGTCATGGGCACGTTCGCCCGCAAGCCGGTGCAACTGGTCGAGGGCGCAGGCATGCGTGTCGTCGATTCCGAGGGCAACCAGCTACTCGATTTCATTGCGGGTATCGGCGTGTGCAGCTTAGGGCATTGCCATCCTTCATTAGTCAATGCTTTATGTGAACAAGCGCACAAGCTCGTCCATGTGAGTAACTACTACTACATCGAGAACCGTGGCGAAGTCGCCAAGATGGTTTCCGACCTGATGAACGTTGGTGTCGAAGAAGCTGATCAGGAGGTGTGGCAAAGCTTCTTCAGTAATTCCGGCGCAGAGTCGAATGAATGCGCTATCAAACTTTCTCGTCTGTATGCGCGCAAACGCGCCGCAGCACAGGCGGAACCAGGCAAGCAGGCACAGGCGTTTGCTGCAGCGCCGCGTACGATCGTTGTGATGGAGCGCAGCTTCCACGGTCGCACGTTGGCTACGCTTGCTGCTACCGCACAGCCGGTCAAGCAGGAAGCGTTCATGCCTCTGCCCGACGGGTTTGTTGCCACGCCGCTCAACGACATTGCGGCGCTCGAGCAGTTGTTCGAGCAGCAGGGCGACTCCATCTGCGCTATTATGCTTGAACCGATTCAGGGCGAAAGCGGCGTACACCCCGCCACGCCCGAGTTTATGCAGGCAGCCCGTCGTCTTACTGCTGAGCGCGGCGCGCTGCTTGTGTGTGATGAGGTACAGTGCGGCATCTTCCGTACTGGCAAGCCGTTTGGGTTCCAGAACTTCGGTGTGGTGCCCGATATTGTGACCATCGCGAAGGGTGTCGCCTCGGGGTTCCCCATGGGTATGTGCGCCGCACGAGCCAGCGTGGCTGCGGCGTTCGAGCCGGGCGATCATGGAACCACGTTTGGCGGCAGCAATTTGGCGGTCAGCTCGGCGTTGGCGGTGCTGCGCACCATTCGCGATGAAGCCATTGCCGAAAACGTGCTGCGTGTGGGCGCGTACATGCGCGAGCGTTTGGCGTCGCTTCCCGGCGTGGTTGAGGTTCGTGGTTTCGGCCTGATGAACGCCGCCGATCTGCGCGAGGGGGTTTCTGCTCCCGACGTGGTAAGCAGGGCGCTTGGTAAAGGACTGCTGCTGAACGCAACCGGTCCGAGCACGCTTCGGTTCCTACCGCCGCTCATTTGTACGGAAGCCGATGTCGATGCGCTGGTTGAAGCGTTGGGAGAATTGCTGGGATAGATTGTCGGAGGGAACAAGCGCAAAGGGGTAGACGCTATGAGGAAACGCCAGCAACGTCACGATGTCATTCGTGACATCATTCGGGTGAATAACGTCAAGACGCAGCGCGATCTTGCCGACCACCTGCAAAAAGCAGGATACGACTGTACACAAGCGACCATTTCTCGCGACATCATGGACATGGGTCTGGTGAAGTCGCGTGAAGGATACTACGTGCTACCAGAGGAAATGCGGCTACAGCGCATGGTGTCGGAATTGGTTGAGGAAGTGCACGTCGCTGGGAACTTGGTTGTGGTGAAAACCTTCTCGGGCGGCGCGGCGGGCGTGTCGGCGGCACTTGATAAGGCCGACCTGCATGGTGCGCTCGGCACGGTGGCTGGTGACAACACCATTCTCATCGTGGCGGAGTCGCCCGAGGCATCCGCTCGTATCGAAGCCGCTATCAATCGCTTACGGTGCCGCTAGAAGCGCAGTCGCAGGGCGTTTGAAACCTGTGTGATGCTGCTCATCGTTTGGCTCGGCATGCCGTTTTAACGAGCTTCCGTAAGGAGATCCGCCACAAAAGGGATGGGTCTCCTTACTGTTTTTCAACGAACTCGTGTTGTTTGAGGTGACTGCACGCCCCGATGATACAATGGTGGTTGCTACCTAAAGGGAGGTGTGCATGGCATCACGGGCAATCAAGAACAGATGCGGCGTCAAGAAGAAACATGCGTCTCCTGGCGTTCTTTCGGTTATCGCAGTTATTTTCGGTGTTATTGTGGCGCTGAGTGTCGGCGTGTATGCACTGGGGTCTTCGTGGCTGACTGATCTTCCCGATTACGAAGATGCGAGCGCGTACAACGCAGCGCTTCCTACCGAGGTGTACGCGAGCGACGGAGCAACGCTGCTTGCGAAATTTCAGCTTGAATGGCGCGAGCCGGTCAGTATCGACCAGGTGAGTCCGTATGTCCTCGAAGGCACGGTGGCTACCGAGGACGAACGTTTCTATGATCATGCCGGGTTTGACCTAGCAGGCATTGCGCGCGCTGCGGTGAACAACCTCACCGGCGGCGAGCGCGAGGGTGCATCGACTATCACGCAGCAGTTTGTGCGCAACACTATTCTGTCGAGCGAGATGGACGAAATCTCCTACAAGCGTAAGGTACGCGAAATCTATCTGGCGATGAAGCTCGAGCAGGTGTACTCGAAAGAAGACATCTTGCTCATGTACTTAAACACCATCAACTACGGTTCGGGTGCGTATGGAATCGAGGCGGCATCGAAGCGCTACTTCTCGAAAAGCGCTAGCGACCTCACGCTTGCCGAGGCCGCCACGCTCGTTGGTATTCCTCAGTCGCCCACGTATAACAATCCCATCGACAACCCTGAGCAGTGTGTTGCGCGCCGCAATCTGGTGCTCGATCGCATGCTGAGCAATGGTTATATCACGCAGGAAGAACACGATGCGGCGGTAGCAGAGCCGCTTGTGCTTAATCCTACGGAGCAGTCCGACGACGGGCTTATTGCTTACCCGTACTTCACGAGCTATGTGCGCAATCTGCTCATGGACGAAAATGGGTCGTACAAGTATTCCACTGCCGAAATCTTTAAGGGTGGTCTCAAGGTTATCACCACGCTTGATGTGAATGTGCAGCAGCAGGCCGAGCGTGCCGCTGCCAAGAAGCGGACGACGCTCGATGACAGCATGGAAGTTGCCATCGCTGCCGTTGAGCCGGGTACGGGCTACGTGAAAGCGCTGGTGGGTGGCTCGAACTACGACGAAGAAGAGTTGAATCTCGCAACGGGTGAAGGTACCGACGGGGGCAGGCCCTGCGGTTCTGCCTTTAAGACGTTCACGCTGGTTTCCGCTATTGAGCGTGGCATCGATCCCGACACCACCAACGTCGATTGCTCATCGCCGGCCACCGTTGATGGGTACACTCTGCGAAACATCGACAACATCAACTACGGCACGCGTAGTATAACCAGGGCGTTTGCCGTGTCATCGAACACGGGTTTCGTTCGTCTTATCTCGAGCTTGGGTACCAACAGTGTTATCGATGTTGCAGAGCGTATGGGTATCACGAGCGATTTGCGCTCGTCGGGTGCAGGAGCTTCGCTCACACTTGGCGTGGCCAACGTTACACCGCTTGATATGGCGAACTCGTTTGCAACTATTTCTAGCGGCGGCAAGCATTACGACCCGCAGCCGGTGCTGCAAATCTACGATCGCAAGGGTGCGGTAGTCATCGACAACACAAATCCCGAAGGCGATCAGGCACTTACTCCCGAGGTTGCATATGCTGCCGCTACCGCCATGCAATCGGTACTGTCGTACGAGGGCACGGGTGCGGGGTACAGCTTGCCGAACGGGCAGCCGGTGGCGTGCAAAACAGGTACCAGCGAAAACTCCCGGGACATTACGTTTACGGGCACCATTCCGCAAATCGCCGTAAGTGTATGGGTGGGTGACCCCAGCAACCAAAATGTCATGCCACATCACAGCATGTGCGTCGACGTGTTCATGGATTTCGTGGGTGCGGTGTGGGGTGGCGACCCTGTGCGCGCGTTCCCTACGGCGGACGATCCTCCGTATAAACCATACAATGATGCCAAGTACCACATTGGCAGTGGGTATTGGTCGGGTTCTCAGGGTGAGGACAAAAAAGACGACGAAGCGGATGACGAAAAGAAGGACGGCGAGAACAATCCTTCCACTACCGATGATCCTACGGTTGCTCCGGTTGATCCTGCCACTCCGGTCGATCCCGTCACTCCAGTTGATCCTGCCACTCCGGTTGATCCCGTCACTCCGGTTGAACCCACGAACCCTGATCCGGGAAGCCCAGCAGCGCTTACCGAGCCGGACGATGGACCGCAGGCGGCAAGCAACAGGTCAGTATCGACGGCTGCTCGTATGGCGTGGCGCTTGGTAAACATATTCTCGCCAACGAGTGAGGTATGGCACCCATCACGTGATGTTGTGGGTGGTATGTTAGCGTATAGGTAACGGAATGTATAAAACGCACAGCAGTGCGCAGGGCCCAAACATCGAAGGGGATCGCCTGTCAGCTGCAAAGGAGGAAAGGTTCATGAGAACGATGCTCTTGCGAAAGAACGTGATCGCCTTCGCTTGTGCAGGCGTGCTGTTGCTTGCTGCATTGTCTGGCTGCACAACGGGGCCGAGCGAAAGCGAGCAAGCGCAGCAGGCGAATCGCGACTATATGGCCCAGGTAAATCAGAGCATGGAAAGCCTGGAGGCGAAACTCGGTAGCTTCATCGATGCCGTGTCGCGTGGCGATGTCGTGAACATGCGTACGCAGGCCGATAACGCCTACGCCGCGCTTGACGCTTTGGCGAAAATCGAAGCGCCTGAAGGATTGGAAGATATTCAGACTTCCTATGTTGACGGAACGAACGCATTAAAAGAGGCACTTGACGATTACATTGCTCTGTATACCGAAATAGAATCGGCAACTGCGGACAATCCGTTCGATTGGGCTTCGTACGACAACCGAATCTCCCAGATCAAGAGCAAGTATGACGAGGGAATCGGCCTGCTTCAGTCAGGTGACAACGCAGCTGCAGCGAAGAAATAGTGCGTTTCAGCTAGGGAATGAATCAGTACTCCCTTCTGTAAGTGGCAGAAAAGAGGGTCGGCAAATTGCCGACCCTCTTTGCGATGGTGCGCCGAGCATGCGCACGATTCTGGCGCTGCTTCGATCAGGTGCGTTACGTGCTTGCTGGTTGCGCTGACTCTCCAGAGGTGTTCGGGTCTCCCGATTCTGTATCGTTGCCCTCATCGTCGGGTGCGTTCGGGTCATCCGTTCCTTGCGCATCGGGGTTGGGTCCCTTCGATACCACCACTACGATTTTCCCGTCTTGCACGGACTGGCTGATCACCGTGCCAGCAGGCACCGAATCGGAGTATTCTTCGACATACGACGTCTTGTACGAGTTCAGGAGCTCCTTAGCCTCATCAAGCGTTTTTCCACTCGTATTTGGTGCATTCTCAGCTGCCTTTGAGGTAAGCTCTTTCTGTTTCTCATTGAAGTTGTTGTTGTATTTCGGGTCTTCCACGTCGGGGAAGTTGGTGATCTCGGTTCCTTCGAGTGCACGGCTCATGAACGTACTCCACAGCCAGTTGCAGGTAAGGTTTTCATCGGTGGGGCTGTAGTCGCGCGCGCCGATCCACACCGAACAGCACAGGGTGGGGGTGTAGCCCACCAGCGTGTGATCGCGCCAGTCGGTACCGGTACCGGTCTTGCCGGCCACGGGCTGCCCACTTGCCAAGCCGAAGCCGTATGCTGTCCCTTCCGGTGACTCGAACACGCCGCGCAGCACCTTGGTCACCGCGCCGGCTACCTTTTCGTCAAGCACGCGCTCGCTGGTGTCGGGCGCTTCGTAGAGTACCTCGCCGTCGCTGTTCTCGATGCGTGTGATAGCGATGGCTTTGCGATGTGTGCCGCCGGTTGCGAACGACGAGTACGCCTCGGCCATCTCCAGCGGCGTGGTGTTTTCGGTTCCCAGCGTAATGATGGGAAGGTTGCTCAACGGAGAGGTTACACCCAGCCGGTGAGCCATGTTCACTACCTGCGACGAGCCGACTTCTTGGATGAGACGGTAGTAGCCAGTGTTTGATGACACGGCTGTTGCGCTGGCGATGGACCGAATACCCTGGTCCTGTTTGCCGTAGTTGTACAGCTCATCACCTGTTTCCATCTTCAGTGGGTTTGTGCAGTCGATAAGCGTGTCGGGATCAATGCCTTCTTCGATGGCGGTTGCCAGTGTGAACGCCTTAAATGATGAACCGGCAGGGCGTCCGCCCTGTGTCGCGATGTTGAACTGGTTGGCGTCAAAATCCTTGCCGCCTACCAGTGCCAGAATGTGCCCGGTCGCAGGGTCGATCGCTACCAACGCCGCTTCTAGGTTGTCGGCCATCTGCGCGCACTGCTCTGCGCAGGTTTGCTCGGCTTTTTCCTGCATAACAGGATCAAGTGTGGTGTGGATAGTGAGGCCGCCTGCGAACAGGTCCTCGTATGACACGTCGAAGCCATTGTTTTCGTCAAGCAGCAAATCGCGCACGTAACTGGTGAAGTACGGGAACGCGGTTATGCCGTCGATACGCGCGTCGGGCGCAGGGTTCAAATTCAGCTCTTCGGCAACTGCCGCATCGTGTTCCTCTTGTGTGATGTCACCAACGCTCAGCATTCGGTCGAGCACGATATTGCGTCGTTCAAGGCATGCGTCGGGGTTTTCCTTGGGGTTGAGGTACGTCGGTGACTGTGGGATACCGGCAAGCGTTGCTGCTTGCGTCAACGTTAGGTCGCTTGCGTTTACCTGAAAGTAGTTTTGTGCTGCTGCCTGAATGCCGTAACAGCCATCGCCGTAGTTGATGGTGTTTAGGTACATGAGTAGGATATCGTCTTTGGAAAAGCGTTTTTCCATTTCCAGCGCCAGCGTCGCTTCGCGAATCTTGCGCTTGAGCGAGATGTCGTCCATCTCGTCGAATAGGATCGTGTTGCGCACGAGCTGCTGTGTGATCGTTGATGCACCCTGCATATCGCCGCCGCGCAGGTTGTTCAGCACAGCGCGCGCGATACCCATGATGTCCACGCCGTCGTGCTCGTAGAAGCGGGAATCTTCGGTGGCAATAGTTGCTTGCGTTACGTAAGTATTCACCTGGTCAAGCGTTACCGGATCGCGTTTCTCAAGTTGGAATTGCGCGAGTTTTGTGGTGCCATCCGCTGCCCACATGGTCGATTCCTCAGCGTGGCTGGCAAAATCGAACGACGAGACGTCAGGCAGGTCGTCGGCCCAACCCTCCATGATGCGCAGCACCCCGTGTACGCCGGAATAGGCGATAAGGCTGACTGACAGCACTGCTACAAGAAGACCCCATTGCACGGCATGGGAGCGCTTTTCGCGCTGTTTTCTGCGTACCTTCATGCTCCGTTATACTACCATTTCTGAAGTTGACCGCATTACCGTTGTGCACGCGCGCGAAACGCGTGCCGATTCGATAAGAATAAAGCATGAAAGACGCAGTTCTCGGGCATTTTTGGGGAATTGCACGGGAAAACGATGGGGGAACGATACATGACAAGCAAGGTGGTTGACGGCGTTGAACGGCGCGTCGAACTGCTCGCACCGGCTGGCGGGCCAAGCGCTCTTCATGCCGCAGTGGCCGCTGGGGCCGATGCGGTGTATCTTGGACTCGATGCTTTCAACGCACGGCGAAACGCCGAGAACTTCACACTCGATACGTTGGCTCAAGCGTGTGACTATGCGCATCTGCGTAACGTGCGGGTGTACGTGACACTGAACACACTCGTGCTACCCTCCGAGATTGACCGCGCCATCGAAGTTGCGCGCCGTGCGGCAGACGCTGGGGCCGATGCGTTTATCGTGCAAGATATTGGCGTGGCCTCCCGCTTGAAAGAGCAGGTGCCCGAGGCGAACTTGCATATTTCAACCCAGATGAACACTCACAGTATTGCCGGTTTGGAAGCGGCCGCTCTGTTGGGGGCTCGTCGCGTCACGCTGGCTCGCGAGCTGTCGATGGCCGAGATTGAGCAACTCGCCGACGTTGCGGCTCAATTGGGAATGCAGGTGGAAACCTTTGCCCACGGGGCGCTGTGTGTGTGCTATTCAGGACAGTGTCTTATGTCGTCGCTTATTGGTGGGCGTTCGGCGAATCGGGGCTTGTGTGCGCAGGCGTGTCGGCTGTCCTATGATCTACATGCCGAAAGCAATCCCGACCCGCTTCCCGCCCCAGGCGAGCACTTGCTGTCGCCGCAGGATCTCTGCACCATCGATGTGCTGCCGCAGTTGGTGCGCGCAGGTGTATCGTCGCTGAAGATCGAGGGCCGCATGAAGTCGCCCGAATACGTTTTCGCGGTGGTGGGCGTTTACCGTCGCGTGCTCGATCGTGTGTTGGCGGGTGAGGTGAGTGCGAAGGCAACCGATCAGGAACGTCGTACGCTGTCCGAGGCGTTCTCGCGCGGCTTCACCACGGCATATCTGGAAGGGCATCGTGGTAACGACATCATGAGCTACGGCAGGCCCAACAACCGGGGTGTGTTCGCGGGGCGCGTGTCGCGTGTTGGAGACGGTTGGGTTGCTATTGCCTCTGAAGTGCGACTCGTCCCAGGCGACGTCATCGAATTCTGGACCAACAAGGGGCATTTCGCACACGTGCTTGACCAAACGGCGCGGTTCGAGAAGAATACCGTGTTCGTGCAGCCCGAGCGCGCGGTGGGGAAGGGCGACCGGGTGTTTCGCGTTCGCAGTGCCGAAGCGCGCTTCGTTGACGATCCGTTTTCGCCTCGCGTTGCGGTTGTGGGCAAGGTTCAGTTGCGTCTCGGCGAGCCCGCGCGTGTCGAGTTCAGCCCGTGTGAGCCGCGCGTTGCGGGCAAGGTTGTCGGACGTGCTGAGGGGAGCGTTGTCGAAGTGGCGCGCACGAAGGCGCTTACCGAAGACGAGGTTCGCGAGCATGTTGATCGCTTGGGTCAGACGCCCTTCTGCCTGGAATCGCTCGAAATTGATCTTGACGACGGTGTGGGTATGGGCTTCTCGCAGCTACACCGGCTGCGCACTGCCGCACTTGATGCGCTATCCGATTTGCTGATCACCGCCAATCGGGCCGATTCTCGCGCCACCCACGCCACTCACACCGCCTATCCGCTCCAACCCGCGTGTTCAGCCGACAACGAAGCGCCATTCGTTGCCGTATGGGCGACAAATCCTGCGTGCGCTCGTGCGGCGAAGCGTGCTGGAGCCCAGGCGGTGTACGTGCCTGCTCTCAACTACAAGCGGGGCGAGGCAAGCTGCCAAGGCGTTCGCTTATCGCAGGCAGGTCAGGCGGGCTATCCGAAGCGAGCCATCATCGCGTTGCCGGTCGTCAACCATGACCCGGTGCCAGGAACGCGCGAGGAACGACTCGGGTTCGATGCATGGCGCTACGTAAAACCCGACAAACCTGTGTTCGCCGATTCGCTGGGCGACCTCGTTCGGGCGCATGACGAAGGTGCGCTTCCCGAACTTGGCTTCCATGTGCCGGTAACGAATCGTGCCGCATTGCAGGCTGCTGCAACACTGGGGGCGCATCGCGTCTGGCTGTCGCCGGAGCTTACGCTCGGTCAGCTTGACGACATGGCCCGCGGCGCGACAGTTCCTTTAGGTATCGTTGTTGTTGGGGCGCAAGAACTCATGATCACCGAGCACTGCCCGCTTATGAGTCAGGGGCCGTGTAATGAACGCTGCAATGAATGCCCCCGCCGTGAAGTGCGCCATCACCTGATCGACCGCAAGGGGTTCGATTTTCCGGTGGTGTCAGACGCACTTGGCCGCGGGCACCTGTACAACGGCGTGTCGCTCGACATCGTACATACGCTTCCCGACCTCATCGACATGGGTATCAGTGCGTTCATGGTCGATTCGACACTCATGACGCCCGAAGAAACCGCAAAGGCCACCTCGCGCGCAGTTCGTGCGCTGGATGCCGCGCTGCATGGCGGGGCGGCGTTTCCGAAACCACGAGGGGCAACCACAGGGCATTTGTTCCGAGGGGTGATGTAGGACATTCGGCTTTGACTACGTGCGGCGTGGCAGGAAATCCGAATACCGCAAGTCGAACGGCGAACACCACAAACTGAAAGTCGAATGCCGCAAGCCGAACGGCGAAAGCGGAATACGGCCGTGCGCAGATGTTCGGCGCGATTTGGTGTCGGTCGCAGCGGCGAGTTGGTATATGATGGTTCGCGCACAGTAAACGGAAGAGGGAAAAACAACCATGCTTTCACCGGAAGAACAACTTCACATCATTGCTTCGGGCGCGGCTCAGATCGTGCCCGAGTCCGCCCTGCTCGAAAAGCTGAAGCGCGGCACGCCGCTCAACATCAAGCTGGGTGTCGACCCTACGGCCCCCGATATCCACCTGGGGCACGCGGTGCCGCTGCGTAAGCTACGTCAATTCCAGGACCTCGGGCATCGGGTTACGCTCATTATTGGTGACGGTACAGCACTCATTGGTGATCCGTCAGGGCGCAACACCACGCGTCCGCAGCTCACGCGCGAGCAGATTAAAGCGAATGCTCAAACCTACGTTGACCAGGCGTTTAAGGTGCTTGATCCCGAAAAGACCACGCTGCGTTTCAACTCCGATTGGATCCTTGCTCTTGGCATGGAAGACCTATTGAAGATCACCTCGAACTTCACAGTGGCGCGCATCCTCGAGCGCGATGATTTCCACAACCGCTATACGTCAAACCAGTCCATTGGCTTGCACGAGTTCCTCTATCCCACCATGCAAGCATACGATTCGGTAGTCATTAAAGCCGACGTTGAACTTGGCGGCACCGATCAGCTGTTCAACTTGCTCGCCGGCCGCGAGCTCATGGAAAAAATGGGTCTCGAACCGCAGGTGTGCCTCACGCTGCCGCTGCTCGAAGGCACCGATGGCGTGAAGAAGATGTCGAAGAGCTACGGTAATTACGTCGGCCTCACCGACGAGCCTGCCGACATGTTCGGCAAGCTGATGTCGGTACCCGACGAGGTTATGGTGAAGTACTTCCGGTTGGCATCGACAGTTCCCGTTGATGAGATCGACGAAATTGAGCGCGGGCTTGCCGCCGATGAACTGCACCCCAATAAGGTGAAGCGCTCACTTGCGCGCAACATTGTGGCTGCGTACTACGACGAGGCAGCTGCCGCTGCAGCTGAGGCCGACTTCGATCTCAAGTTCAAGGAGCATGGTTTTCCGGAGGACGCGCCTGTATGCGAGGCCGATCTGACTCCGTTGCCGGACGGAACGGTGTACTTCGCGAAATTGCTTGTCAGCGCGGGCGTGGCACCGAGCGCTTCTGAGGCTCGTCGGCTCATCGATGCGGGTGCCGTGAAGCTGAACGGGCAACCCGTTGCCGCGAAGTCTTACAACTTGCCTCCTGACGCGCTTGTCGGCGCGCAGATTCAGGTAGGAAAGAAGAAGTTCGTCCGTTTCGCGTAACACTCAAGCGCTTTGTGGGCATCATGTGAGCAACTGGAAAATAGTCAAAATCGTTGCAAGGATGTGCCGTCCTCATTCGTGTTGTTCATGAGAGGATAAAATCAGCGTCCCAAGGTACGCGGGCATGCTCTTGAGTGAGACGATTGTAAGGATGCATCGAAACAGATGTGCCTTTTGCGTCGTCCCGCGCGACTGTTTTCCCGCGTTCGCTACGGGGCACGTGCGCGAAAGGATGATAAGACGATGAAAAAGACGATAATCGCTGGTATTGCCGCAGTGGGGCTAGCAGTTGCTGTCATGGTGCCAATGGTTGCGTCGGCGGCAGCGAATTGGACGTGTGCCCCTGCCAGTGCCGCATGTGTCGCAGCTTGCCCGGCAGGGGCACCAGGCGCGTTTGTTGACGAGAATAACAACGGTGTTTGTGATCGCGCGGAAGCTGCCAGCTCCGATCGTCCTACTGACTCAGGATTCGTTGACGAAGACGGCAACGGCGTCTGCGACCGTGCAGAAGCTGTCAACCCTGATCGTCCTGCCTACGGTAGACACTATGCCGGACATCATGGTGGTCACGGTTGTCGCCGCTAATCTGGACTCTTTACAAGTAAGGACGCGCTGAGCTAGCCAATGAGGGAGTCGCGCGACATAGAGAAAACGATGCAGCGCCACGCCGATGAGGTGTGGCGCGTGTGCGTGCTGTACTTTCATGCACACGCCGACGCGCAAGATGCATTCCAAGACACGTTTCTCAAGTATGCGCTTGCCGACGACGTAGCGTTTGAGGGAGACGAGCATCGCAAGGCGTGGCTTATCCGTGTAGCAGCAAACGTGTGCAAGGACATGCTGAAGGCGGCCGCACGGCGCACTGTGGCACTTGATAACAGTCGAAGCCAGAGTATCCCGGCACCAGTTGACCCGTTGGCTCAGCCTGCTTCGTTTGAGAGTGAAGTTGTCAATGTGATGCGGAGTCTCGATGACCCGCCGCGCACCCCACTGTACCTGTCGATATGCGAAGGCTACACCGCGCCGGAAATTGCCACAATGGTTGATGCCCCGGTGAATACCGTGTATTCGTGGCTTGCTCGCGGCAAGCGCCAATTGAGGGAGGCGTTACGATGACCGATGTCGACCAGCAGGTTCGGGATGCGTTCGCTAAGGTTTGCGCCCCCGAATCCGTGAAAAGTACCACGCTTGCCTTTATAGAGAGTCAGCGAAAGAGCGAAAGCTCGCTTTCAAATTTGGAACAAGAGCCGGTTGTGTTGAAGCGTGCTCACCGCGTCGTTGCGGCTCGCCGCATACGTTTCGCCGCCCCCATTGCTGCATGTATGTTGCTGGTTGTGCTGTGCTTTGGAGGCGTGACGGCGTACTGCACGCCCGCTGCGTATGTTGACATTGATGTGAATCCTTCGCTGGAGCTGTCGGTCAACTGCTTTGGCGTCGTCGTAAGCGCGCGGGGCTTAAATGAGGAAGGGTGCGAAATCGTTGACGAGGTCGACCTTACCCACTGCTCCTACACAACAGCAATTGACCGCCTTGCCGAAAGCCAGGCGCTTTCCTCCTACGTTACAGAAGATGCCATGGTGGATGTAGTCGTTTCCGCACGAAATAGCAAGCAAGCCGACCGCCTTGAGCGCGAAAGCGAAGCAGGCTTTTCGGAGATCCCGTGTCAAACGGCGTGCTCGCGTGCTGATAGGCAAACGCACGAAAGCGCGCATGCGTGCGGGATGAGTATGGGGCGCTATGAGATAGCCCAACAGCTTGTGGAAGCAGACGACTCGCTGAGTATGGACGAATGCGCAGCAATGAGCATGCGGGAACTACGCGACCTCGCTGCCGCACAGGGCTTGTCATACAGTGAGGAACAAGAAGAGACAGCCGGGAACAGTCACGGAGCTGGTAACGGTCATGGAGAAGGCAATGGCCACGGTCATGGAGCCCGCCGCGAGCATTCAGAGTAGAAATAAACGGGAGCAAAACCTTCCATATTGAGCGGCAATAATAACCTTCACATTTCCTCCAACATTTCAAAGAGCAGCGTATCCCCAGGTAGTACGGCCGTACAACGCTCAAATCAAGACAAAGTGTGCGAGTGGTAGCGTTCTTTCAAAACTTTTCCTTGACGGGGAGGTGCAGGGAGGGTAAAGTTCTATCTTGCGCTTCGGGGGAGACCTCGAAAGCAAACACAAGCCCTGATAAGACCAAAGAGAGCAGGTCTTATGCAGGTTAGGGACCTTGAGAACCGGATACTGTGAGGCAGACATTTCGAAGACGATAAAT
>NZ_JAAKEB010000010.1 GCF_011038965.1 Adlercreutzia sp. ZJ141
TCTTTGGTCTTATCAGGGCTTGTGTTTGCTTTCGAGGTCTCCCCCGAAGCGCAAGATAGAACTTTACCCTCCCTGCACCTCCCCGTCAAGGAAAAGTTTTGAAAGAACGCTACCACTCGCACACTTTATCTTGATTTGAGCGTTATACGGCCGTATTACCTGGGGATACGCTGCTCTTTGAAATGTTGGAGGAAATGTGAAGAATCGAATGCAATAGAACTGTGACTGACATGTACAACCAGAATTCCTGAATGCACACACGTATTCATCTCTACGCTTAATACTCTTATGAGTGCATGAATACGTGAGCCTGAATCTCTCGGATTTTAGAACCTGATAAAACACTCATGAGGGCCGACCACATAGCACGCGGTCGGCCCTCATATTCTCTTTAGACGGGGTGAGAAGTTTACGTTAGCTGGGTGCTACGTTTCCTTTTGATAATAGTCACCCCGTCAGCACCGTCATTCTAGCACGTGATTGAGTCGCGTGATTGAATTCTCCCCAGAAGTCCAAAAACGATAGGCCGAGTGGTCCAATTGAGTCAATTTGCGACAACCCAAACGCAAATGGCTTCTACACCTCGGCTACCCACAGACCGTGCAGGTTGCAGTACTCGTACACACGCAGTGCACGATCGCCCTCGGCCACAGCGAAATCAGCAACCGGCTCGCCATCGGAAGACAGCTCAACAATCTGCCAGCCCTTTTCAGTAACTAAGCAAACGAAGGTGATGTAGTGCTCCGCAGTCATGGGATGAGTAACCTCACCCACCTGTACGTGCACGGCATTGCCTTCGACCGTCACGACGGGAACGTGCTTTTCAGTAGCTGCATCGGTATCGTTAGCCTTGAGCTCGACCATCTTTTCGCCGCAGCACACCAGCGAAACGCCAGCATCAAACGGCTTCACGGCGATGTTGCCGCAATGCATACACTTGAAGAACTTCACATCCATGGTAACGCCTTTCTCTCGTCTATTGATCTTCCCATATGTTAGTTTGTTTGTATCATTTCAGGCAAACCCTGCTGCGGTTTCTTCATCACAAGCGCATACGCCAACACGCACGCACCCGCCACAATGAGCGGAACTGATAGAACCTGCCCCATGGTTAGCCAATCGCCCCACAAATACCCCAGTTGAGCGTCGGGTTGACGCACGAATTCGATTAAGAACCTGAAGCAACCGTACATAATGAGAAACACGCCCAAATACGTTCCGCGCGACTTCGGAGGATTTAACCGCGACAGTGCGAATAGCACCGCGAAGATAATCAGACCTTCGAGCACCGCCTCATATAGCTGCGACGGATGCCGTGGGATAGCTCCCGCCGCACCGCCAAACACCACGCCCCAAGCCGCATCAGTAGGAGCTCCCCACAGCTCGCCATTCACGAAGTTTGCGCAACGCCCGAAAAACAGCCCAATCGGTGCGCCGATAACACCCAAATCAGCAAGTGTGAGATACGGGATACCCGTGATCCGAGCCGTAACAACGCCCGACAGAAGCGCGCCGATAAGCCCACCATGAAAACTCATGCCCCCTTTGTTGAACGCGAGTATTTCTCCTGGATGCTGCCAGTAGTCGCCGTCACCATATACGACGACATACCCCAAGCGCCCTCCGACGATAACGCCCACCATGACCCCAAACACAATAGTGAGCAATGCATCTTCGTCAACGCGAATGCGCCAGCGCTTCGCCGTACACCAGATAATCAACGCAGCGAAAATGAACCCTAGAATGTATGCGATGCCGTACCATCGAACTGCAAAAGGCCCAATGACGAAAGCGACCGGATCGAGTGTCTGATACAAGTCGTTCAGCATAATCCCTCACATCAAAACAAGAAGCGGTTCGGGTTGCCCTGACGCGGTGATGCATCGGTTCGTTCGCTCACCGCTGGGCCATGCACCAAGAAGTGCTCGCATACCCGGCAGATTTCTTTCACCGACGCATCATAATCGCGCTCGGGGTTCAAAATAAGCGAGATATCTTCCGCCAGTACGTGAGTTGGTCTAAAACACGCTGCATAATGACAATCGGCCGGACACGGTTCACCCGGCACATTGTGCGGGCAGCGCGACATCATCTCGTCATCACATCCGCGCATCTCCCAACAAAGGGGCATAAAACCTCCCATCATGAAGGCGGCCTGGCCGCAATGCGTCCAGGCCGCCTTCTTTCCTCATAGTTGCTTACGCAGCGGGAACAACTCTCGTCACGCCCGGAATGCGCTCTTTCAGGATGCGCTCAACGCCGTTGGCGAGCGTCATCTGCGACATTGGGCAACCCTTGCAGGCACCCTGCAGCTCAACCGTCACCACACCATCCTCAGCGACATCGACAAGCTTCACGTCACCACCATCAGCCTGAAGTGAAGGGCGAATGAGGTCAAGTACCGCAGCCACATCATTCTTGTCAACCATGATCTGCTCCTATCTTCGATCGTAAACATTGCGAGCATTCTAACACAGCAACGAATACTAGCTCACCGGTGCCCAGTCGCTCCCAAGAACCACTAATACATCGGTGTTGAACTCATAGAACCCGGTGCCGTCTACCACACGCCCCATACCTAACGATTGCACGACCGATTCCGCAGCGTCAGCGTACGCTTCATCAAGGTAGATAACAAGCGTCTCTTTGTAAGCGTAGGTGTCGGTATTACCAGTTTCGGTGACATTGTAACCATAATTGGCCAGCGCTTTCGATATCTCAGCTGCACCACCAGTAACACCCGCTCCGTTGCGTACTGTAATGGTGAAGCTGCCCGGATCAACATTGACCGGTGCAGAATCCTCATTTACGAGCGTATCGCCCGCCTCCAGCCGTCCAATGAGCTCACTAGCATCGGACGATGAGGCTACATACAGCACGTTTCCGTCAATCTCACGTTCGTAACCGGGCACAATCGCGCCCTGAACGGATGCCGCATCAATCCCCCGCAACGCCGAAGCTATGTGCGCAGCATCTTTCGCCGACACATCCGTAGCAAACGCACCGTTAAGAGAATCAAGGCCAAGCAGAAACGACCAGGTACTGTCTGACATGGCCTGAATGGCAAGAGCGACCATGAACTCGCGTTGGTTTTTCATCTGCAAGTCGATCCCACCCGACAGGTTGGACGCCCGAAGCAAGGTGAGCGCTTGATCCTTCCCAATATGCTGCTCTCCTGCGGGAATGTACTTGTCTCCCGCAGCAGGATCATCGATTTCCTCTTCGAGATTCATCGTAACGCCACCAAGCAGATCAGTCAGGTTGATGATGCCCGAAGCGTCGGTGGTCACGTAGTGAGCGATACTAACACCAGCAAAATTGGCAACGGCGGTGATCAGATCGGCATCACCAAGTGCCGCCACCTCTCGCAGCTGATGAGTTTTTCCATCGCTTCCGGTAACCGTGGTATTTGCCGGAAGAGACACAACGCCAACTTCTCGCTTCCCTTCGCAGATTCGCACGAGGGCGAATGCATCAGATCCATCACCCAACGAAGGAGCGTCGCCTGAATCAAGATCGGCCGCCACCAACACGTAATATCCTTCGGCATCCTTCGCCGGCGCGACCAGGGCACGAGCGGCATCATCGGAGGGTAGCCCCATTTTCGAATCGAGAGAGGCATAGAACGCAGTCATACCCGCTAACCCCGCCACGCCAAAAACAAGCGCCACGCAAATGACAGCCACAGCAAGCATACGCACGAGAGAACGTCGCTTGACGTCGCGAGCGAATTCTCGACGAGTACGGCGGGCATTCACGCCATCGGCAGGCGCGACAACAATATTGCTGACATACCCCCGCGCCGCGCGTTTTTTTCGCCGTGTGCTTGAAAAGCCCACCGTGTCAGCGTTCATATGACGTCGTGACGTACTCCCTGCCTTTATCGTACGGGGCGCATGTGTTCCTAGTGTTGCCGTGCGAAGCCGCCGAGAAACGTCCTTCGCGTGAGCGGAGGTGATAGGATTGCGTTTCGTTACCATATGATACCGCCGCTATCACATGGGACCATTGTTGGCTACGCGACGCACCTGGGCCCCCAGCGTTGCAAGCTTGCCCGCATAGTCTTCGTAACCCCGATCGATATGCACGACCTTATGAACGCGAGTTTCTCCTTCCGCAACAATGCCCGCAAGCACAAGGGCTCCGCCAGCACGCAGGTCAGTCGATGACACATCAGCACCCTGCAGCCCCGACACACCGCGTACGAGCGCATGATGCCCGTCGATGGAGATATCGGCGCCCATGCGCTTCAACTCAGAAGCGAACATGAAACGGTTCTCGAACACGTTCTCAGTGATGACTGACATGCCATCGGCAAGAGAAGCAAGCAGCATAAACTGAGCTTGCAAATCGGTAGGAAAGCCTGGATGTGGAAGTGTCTGGATGTCGGTGGGACGCAGCGGCCTTGTGCGGGCAACCGAGATCCAATCGTCACCCGTTTCCACATCGCATCCCATAGCCGACAGTTTCATGAGCGCCACGCGCAGAAATGCCGGATCGATACTGCGCACGGTAAGAGGCCCGCCGGTCAGCGCGCCTCCTGCGAGGAACGTGCCAGCCTCAATGCGATCTCCTACCGTAACATGGTTGCACGGATGCATGCTCGCAAGAGAAACTCCGCAAACCTCGATGACCGACGTTCCGGCACCTCGCACGTGCGCACCCATATCATTGAGCATGTTTGCCAAGTCGACGATCTCGGGTTCGCATGCTGCATTTGCGATAACCGTGCGACCGTGCGCCACAACCGAAGCCATGAGCAGGTTTTCTGTCGCTCCCACGCTAGGAAAGTCGAGGATCACCTCGGTACCATGTAAGCCATGGGGTGTCGTCGCCTCGAGAAAGCCATGATCAACAGAGAATTCGACGCCAAGCGCAGTAAGCCCCGCTAAATGCATGTCGATCTTTCGTGCCCCGATCTGACAACCACCCGGCATAGCCACACGCGCACGTCCAAAACGGCCCACAAGAGGCCCGAGCACCGAAATACTCGCTCTCATCTTAGATACAAGCTCGTACGGTGTTTCCCATTTATCAACCTTCGATGTGTCAACAGCAAGTGCATGGTCTGTTCGCTCAACCGTGGCACCAAGCCGGCGAAGGACTTCGGACATGATTTCGATATCGGAGATGAGTGGAACGTTATGAATAGTGCTTTTACCCTGACCAAGCAACGCTGCGGCGATGAGCTTTAACGCGGAGTTCTTCGCGCCGGATACGTGCACTTCACCCGCAAGC
This sequence comes from Adlercreutzia sp. ZJ141, assembly GCF_011038965.1. Lineage (GTDB taxonomy): Bacteria > Actinomycetota > Coriobacteriia > Coriobacteriales > Eggerthellaceae > ZJ141. The sequence continues at coordinate 5,239 of NZ_JAAKEB010000010.1, forward strand.
GTGCCGTTGCCTTCAACGACGATGATCTCTTCCGACATACGCATCCCTTTCTCGTTATGCTGTCTTCCATTATAAAAAACGCGGCACCAGCACACGGCGAACGCCCGGCGCTTCACACGATGGGCAAAAGGATGCAACCGGAGTACTCACACAAGAAACCTCCCGCAGGGGGGGGAGGTTTCTTTAATTATGCGATATGAGTCGACTGGTTTAAGACACGCGTTATTCACCCAGCATGAAGCGCTTGAAGTCGACAATCTTCAGCGTACCGCCCAAGTTCTTGGCAACCTCGTCGACGTACTGAGCCACAGTCTGATCGCCATTCTTGACAAATGCCTGTTCGGCAAGGCAATTCTCCTTCAGGAACTTTTCCAGACGACCACTGGCCATCTTTTCCTGAATAGCCTCAGGCTTGCCAGATTCGGCGGCCTGTGCCATGTAGATGCTCTTCTCATGCTCGATGATTTCAGCAGGAACAGACTCACGGTTCGCAGCTACAGGATTCATGGCCACGGCCTGCATCGCGACATCGCGCCCACACCTGGCGAACTCAGCACTCGTAGGATCGATACCCTCGACGTCGAAGATAACGAGGGCAGCCTTCTTGCCATCGGTGTGAATGTAGGAAGCCACACCAGCGCCCTGCACGAAGGTAACGCGAGCAATCTGGATGTTCTCGCCAAGCACGTGAATAGCGTCGGTGAGGATAGCTTCCACCGTCTCGCCGTCGATCTCGGCAGCTTTCAGGGTGTCAACGTCGTTAGCCTGAGCGATGAGGGCGGCACGGGCGATACGCTCGGCATATGCCTTGAACTTATCGTTGATGGCCACGAAGTCGGTTTCGCAGTTAATCTCAACGATGGCACCGCAGGTACCCTTGTCGCAAACGACAGGCATGACGATGCCTTCGTTGGTAGCGCGGCCAGCCTTCTTCGCAACGGCAGCAAGGCCGCGGGTGCGAAGGATGTCGATAGCCTTCTCGATGTCGGCCTCGGCCTCGGTCAGCGCCTTCTTGCATTCCATCATGCCAGCGCCAGTGATCTCGCGAAGCTCTTTGACCATAGAAGCGGTGATAGCAGCCATGGGAATTCCTTTCTTAACAACGATGGAAAACTCAAATGAAAACGATTTACTCAGCAACAACCTCAGCGACAGGAGCTTCATCGGCAGCGGGCGCGGGAGCCTCGGCAGCTTCAGCGGTCTCCCCCATTTCATCGGCAGTTACCGGAGCAACACCGCCAGCCAACACAGCGTCAGCGATGAAGTCAGCCAGCAGACGCACCGAGCGAATGGCGTCGTCGTTAGCAGGGATGCCGTACTCGACATCATCGGGGTCACAGTTCGTATCGAGCGTGCCAACAACGGGCACACTCAAGCGACGAGCCTCACGTACGGCCAACTGCTCACGGTTCGTATCGATAACGAACACTGCATCGGGCGTACGCTTCATGTTGCGAATACCGTTCAGGTTTGCCTGCAGCTTAGCGAGCTCTTTATGCAGCAGGATTTGCTCCTTCTTGGGCAGCAGTGCCATGCGGCCGTCAGCATCCATGGCTTCGAGTTCTTCCATGTGCTGCACGCGACCGCGGATGGTGGTGAAATTGGTGAGCATACCGCCCAGCCAACGGGCATTCACATAGGGCATGCCGCAACGGTTGGCAGCGTCAGCAACGGCTTCCTGGGCCTGCTTCTTCGTGCCAACGAACAACACCGTGCCACCCTTGCGCGCGGTCTCAGAAACAAAGGTGTATGCCTCGTCAAGGCCGATGAGAGTTTGCTTGAGGTCGAGGATGTAGATGTCTCCGCGGTTGCCGAAGATATACGGCTTCATCTTGGGATTCCAACGGCGCGTCTGATGGCCGAAGTGGGCACCTGCTTCGAGCAGCGTGCTAATGCTGACTTTCGTCATAGCTCTCTCCATTCGTTAGTCCTCTGCCTGTGGTCATTCCTTAGGAGTCCGCAGCCTTTTTCGGGTGGCCACTGGCGGTCCAGGTCGCACAGACATGTGTGATATAGAAAACTTGTTTATCTTACCACCTAGTGCAAGAAACGCAAGGTGAATCTTTCCTTCCATTCTGTATTTCCTGTGGCGCTGTTTGAAGCTGTTCGGGTACCATGATTGAGCTGGTTTAAGGAAACACTGATTAAAGCCGTCTTGCCTTGCGCTGGCGAGGCGGATACCTGAGGGTTGAAGACCGAATGCGCGCTCTGACGTGCGTAAATGAGGTCTGAAATCCTCAGATACCGGTTCGTCAGTGCAAGGCTGGCGGAATTAATCAGTGTTTCCTTAAGTACCTTACCTTACAAGGAGCGGACATGAACTTCAACAACGTGACCTTTGAGCGGGCGTTCGGCGTGTCATCACAGCTGACACCCTCCACGCTGCCCGAGATCGCTTTCGCGGGACGCTCGAATGTGGGCAAGTCGTCACTCTTAAACAGGCTTTTCAACCGTAAGGGACTTGCGAAGGTATCACAAACGCCTGGAAAAACCGCCACTATCAACTTCTTCTCAACCGGCGATGCACGCTTCGTCGACTTACCGGGCTACGGTTACGCCAAGGTGGCAAAGTCGGAAAAGCACCGCTGGTCCGAACTGATCGAGGGGTATTTCAACCAAGACCGCGACATCGCGCTGGTGGTGTCGCTCATCGATATACGACACGCGCCCAGCGAGCTGGATGAGAACATGACCAGATTCCTGCAAGAAGCCGACTTGCCGTTCGCTATCGTGCTTACCAAAGCCGACAAGCTCAGCCGACAACAGCAGATGAAGCAGAAAGCGGCTATCAAACGCTGCTTGAATCTTGCCGCCGATGTACCCATCGTGGTGACCTCAAGCGAAAAGGGTACTGGTATTGATGAATTGCGAAGCCTGATCAAACGATGCGTCGGTGAACAGTAGCGCCGTGTGACTGCCGAAACCGAAGCGCAAGAAGGGCGCGCCACTGCAATGATGCAGTCGGTGTGCCCTTCTTAATGTTGAGCTACAAATAGATTAGGGACAATACCATAAAGCTAAGCAGAGACACCACTGCGTGAGTGAAATAACTCAGCCGAGCCGTTCCTAGTAATACGGGCGAACGTAGACCATGCCTGCCTGAACGGAGGCCACGCACACTGTCTGGCCAGGCATAGGGGCGTGGATCATCTGGCCACCACCAATGTAGATACCCGTATGTTGCGCACCGTTCGGTTCATGTATGACGCAGATATCACCCGGTTGTGGATTCGACACCCGTGGCAGATTAATCAGAGCACCGGTGTAATGAGGAACCGACACGCCAGCCTGCGCATAGCAGTACTGCACCAGACCCGAACAGTCAAACGAATTCGGTCCACCAGCACCAAACACATACGGGCTACCGATCTTGCCACGCGCCACGTTTACCACCGTGTTTGCAACCGAACCACTATATGAAGGAGCGCTCGCCGGTGGTGCCGACGGAGTTGATGGTGCACTCGGAGTGCTCGGCGTTGACGGGGTTGACGGCGCGCTGGGCGACCCACCACCATTACCGCCGCCAGACGCTGTGCCACCTGCTCCGTTATTCGTCGTTCCGGCTGCGGCTTCAGCAGCTGCTTGTGCGGCGGCGGCTTGTGCAGCCTGTTCTTCAGCCAAAAGCTCAGCCGCTTCATCGCTTAAATTGTTGTACGTTTCGGTCATAGCGGCAACCGTGGTTTCGGCTTCGGCCTTCACCGATGCGGCTTCCTCAGCCTTTTCCGCAGCGCGCTGCGACTGCTCAACGTATTCGGCTTGTTCCTGCTCGATTTCAGCACGAAGATCCTTCGATTGCTGCACCAATTCCGCATCATTTTCGTTCATGGTGTTCAGCAAACTCAGACCCGTTGCAAATTCCTGAAACGACGTGGCACCCAACAGCAAGTCGACGAAGTTCGCTTGCCCTGAGCGATACATGGTGCGAGCGCGCGAACCCAAGCGACTCTGCAGACCGGCAATTTCATCGCTTGCTTCATCGATGCGCGTTTGTGCCTCATTGGCACGTTGTTCAGCCTGCGATTGTTCATCGAGCGCGGCATAATAGTTATTCGATGCGCGATCGAGCTCTTGTTGCATAGAATTCAGTGACGCCAGCGCCGCAGCAGCTTCAGCCTGCGCTTCAGATGCGGGTGACGCGACGGCAGTTGCAGGAGCCAACAGGGCCGCAACCAAGCTGATACTACAGAGCACACCTAATGCGTACCGGCTTCGTTTGATGTGCGTTTGACGCATTCAGAAAACCTCCCCAAAACGTTTGAAATCGCAATGCACTTTCCCGAGGGTAACAAACAGCACCGCAAACGGGGAACCTTCTTCGCCAAAAGCCCACGAACGCGTCACGACCTCACAAGAGAATAACCACAACTGCGCGGCGCGCAAACACTACACGGACAACTGCCTAATCTGATTCAGCTAAGGAAACACTGGTTAAGGCTGTCTTGTCTTACGTTTGCAGGATGGATGGCTGGGGGGTTGAAAACCGAATGAGCGCGTATACGTGCGTAAATGAGGTTTGAGACCTCCAGGCACCACCCTGCAAGCGCAGGACTGGCAGAATCAATCAGTGCTTCCTTAAGGAAACACTGATTGATCGGATGCTTACTTACGGACGCACGTAGATATATGACGAGCTGTTCATCCATCCGTCAATCGACGTGCACACCACACCGATGCCCGGGCTTGAAGCATGGATCATCTGACCACCACCAACATAGATACCGCAATGGCTGGCGTTGATCACGATATCACCCGGCTGAGGATCAGACACCTGCGGATAGATGCTCATAATATTACCTGTACCACCCAGGCGCGAATAGCTGCCCGTCACGCAATACGCCACGAAACCCGAGCAGTCAAACTGACCAGGACTGCAAGCGCCGTACACATACTGCGCCTTACCGATCCAATACTGGGCGCGATCGAGAATACCGCCGCCAACGTACGGATCGTACGACACGTTGCCGCCACCATTCGGTGACCAGCCACCAACAGCGCCGCCCGCATTGCCACCGTTATTGCCGCCACCATTGCCAGCACCCTCGTTGCCACCGCCAGTATTCGCCGCACCATTATCGGTGGTTGCTTCAGCAGCTGCAGCCGCAGCTGCTGCTTGGGCAGCAGCTTGCGCCGCCTGCTCTTCGGCGAGTAGCGCTGCAGCTTCCTCACTTAAGCTCTCGTATGTAGCCTGCATGGATGAAACGGTTGTCTCAGATTCCTGTTTAATACGCTCGGCTTTCGACACAGCTTCGTCGGCCGCCGCGCGCTGCGCTTCGTACTCAGCCTGCTCGGCTTCGACAATCGCCCGCAAATCCTTCGACTCCTGCACAAGATCGGCGTCATTTTGGTTGAGAATGTTCAAAAGCGTCAAATTGTTGGAAAACTCCTGAAATGATGTGGCGCCCAGCAACAAGTCAATAAACGACGACGTACCGCTGCGATACATGCTGCACGCGCGGTTACCCAGACGATTCTGAAGCCCAGCAATTTTCTCGTTCGTCTCATCAATGCGCACCTGCGCCTCGTCGGCCTTCGCCTGCGCCTCGTCGCGATCATTCATAGCAACTTCGTAGTCATACGAAGCTTGACGCAGCTTCTCCTGCATGGAGTTCAATGACGCGAGTGCAGCATCAGCTTCCGCCTGCACTTCAGCCGCAGTATCGGCAAACGCAACCATAGGGCACAACAGCATCACGGCGAGCACGATACTGCACACACCCACAATCAGTCCATTTATTCGCGCTTTGGCATTGAATTGCATCCTGCAGCCTCCCTGCTCACGTCACATACACTGCGCAGTCGTCACACAACCGATTCATTGTACCAGACAAGCACAAGGCATCCCGCACGGCCCACTGCTTATCCGGAAAAACCCTCGTCTTCAAGCAGACTATCTCCATCAGCCGCCGCCGTGGCCAGCGCATCGCAGCGCTCGTTTTCGGTATGGCCTGCATGACCTCGCACCCACACGAACTCAACCTTGTGCGGCTTCTTCGCAGCAAGCAACCGTTGCCACAAATCGACGTTTTTTACCGGTTGTTTGCTCGCGCTTTTCCATCCTCGCTTCAGCCAACCGTCAACCCAGTGCTGATTGAATGCATTCACTACATACTGCGAATCGGAATGCAGTACAACAACACACGGACGTCGTAGCGCCTCAAGCGCGACGATCACCCCCAGAAGCTCCATGCGATTGTTCGTTGTACGCCGGTACCCTTGCGACAGCTCAAGTTCATGAACCTGACCTGTCGCATCGCGAAAGCGCAGCAGTGCGCCATAACCACCCCGGCCCGGGTTGCCCCGGGCCGATCCATCAGTATAGATATCAACATGCTGCATGATTAGCGATACTGACTCGGATGCTTCTTAAAGAAGTCGAAGCGCGGCGGCAGCTCGCGCACGCGATGACGGCCGTCTTCGATCTCACTGGCGCTACACAGCTCATCGTTGCCTTGGAAGTCATAATTCCAGCTGAAGAAATCGCCGAATTCGAAGCTCATGTAGTCGCAGATCTTCTCGCATCCCGACGGAACCACAGGATGCATAAGCAGCGTAGCCGTACGCAACAAGAAGAACGAGTCGAGCAGAACTTGACGGCGAAGCTCATTGTTGTCTTCGAGCTCAGCCGCACGAATGCCTTCGGTCCAATGCTTGTTAGCCCAGCGGATGAATTCATCCATGATCGACATGATGGTATGCAGCTCGACGCGGTGCATAGTGTCGTCATAGGCACGTAACACCTCGTTGACCTTGACTACCACCGCACTCGACGGAGCACCTAACGGCATGTAACCCTCGAAGTTCTTTTGTGCCTCGTAAAAGCAACTGCGCGCCAAACGGTTGAAGACGTTGGTGAGCAGCGCACCTTCCTTTAGCACCGGATCGGCGACACGTGGGTCGTCTCGTTTCTTCTCGTCGGGATCGAAGGGCTTCGGCTTGAAGCCAACCGATCTCTGATCGAGACCGAGAGCCAGAAAATGCGCACGCAATTGGTCAACCGTGTAATAATCGAGCAGTTGATCGGCTGTCGGCGGCTTGACCGCACCCGACGAAGACGCCTTTTTGTTCCCGAACAGGATATGATGGTTCGCAATAAGCTTCGTCTGACGGACGGGCGTATCGGTTTTACCAGGAGCGATGATATCACCGGGCTTCAGCGCCTCGATCATCGCAGGCTGGGCAACGCCGTAGAAGTACAGGTTATCCTGCCCGATGAACTGGTACACACACGCATCCTCATCACACCAGAAATCACGCCAGCTGCCGCGCGGCAAACCCATCTGGTCATTCACCGCCATGGTAAACGACATGGGTGCCCACAAACTTTCAGGCCAGCACCACACGGTCAGCCCCTCAAGCCCGTCGATAACCGGAGCACGCACACCCCATTCGATGTTGCCGGTAATGCGGAATGGCACGAGTGCTTTACCCGTACGGAAGCGAATACCAGCAGCGGCCAGCACGGTGCGGGCTGCGTCACGCGCATCAATGTCGGCAAACTCAATCTCGAAGCTCTGCTTACCCTTCTCGGCTTCGCGCAGCACATGTTCAGGCAAGCGGCTCGCTAGAGCTTCGTATGCTTCACGCGCATCGTTCTTGATAAAGATGATGGGGGCAGCCAAGAATTCCTTGATAGTTTGCGGCACCACTGCACGCACCGTAGGATCGGCTTCAAGGGCGGCCACATGCTGCTTTAAGAAATCAGAGAACGCCGGGAGGTTGAAGTACCAGTTGTCAACCGGACGCATCTCAGGTACCGTGCCAGTCAGTGACGACTTCGGCGCGATCAGATCTTCCGGCGCGTAGCTGTGCCCTAGATCACATTCGTCTGCGTACGCATGTTCCGACTTGCAGCCCTGTACAGGGCAACGCCCCTGCACTTGACGTCCGTTTAAGAACGTGTCGGCTTGGGTATCGTAGAATTGCAGTGTACTGCGACGCTCGAGCCAACCGTTTTCGTGCAGCTTCTGGATGAAGCGCTCGCTAATGAGCTGATGCACTTCGCCGCTGTGACCGATATTGGAACCCTCATAGATAGACAGGCTGATATCGTACGCATCGAGCGTCGCGTGTTGCGCGTCATGGTTACGCTGCACGTAATCGGCGATGGAGCCGCCAAACTCCCCTGCTTCGACCAGTTTTCGGTAGCCTTCGTTGATAGGCGAGCCGAAGCAGTCAGTACCGCAAATGAAGCGTACGTTCTCAGCACCGATTCGATCACGCAAAAAACGTGCGAATGCATCGGCGGGAACAAACACGCCGCCAATATGGCCGAAATGCAGGGGCTTATTCCCATACGGCATTCCTGCGGTGACCACGGCTCGCGCCGGCCACTCGCTTTTAATTACATCGCCCGCCTTGATGCTCGGTTCGTTATTCGGACAGGGTTCCATGTGATTCGAGCTCCTTTATAACCGCTGCAACGTCACCTTCATCGTAATTGTTTTGAGACAACAGCGACAACAAGTCGGTGAAGTCGCTTGAGTAACTGTCAAGCGAAACTGTGGTGTATTCAGCTATTCCTGCCAGCTCGGCAGCCTTCGCCACAGCATCTTCCTTCGTTCCAAAATCATCGGCCAAACCATTGTCAACCGCATCGATACCAGTGAACACCATTCCTGTGGCAAGCGCGCGTACCTCGTCAACTGGCATACCACGCCCTTCTGCCACCGTTTCGATGAATGTCTCATTGATCTGGTCAACCATGGCTTGATAGTAAGCGCGTTCCTCGTCGGTGAGTGGACGTGTGCCATAGCTAGAGTCCTTGCTGTCGGCTGAAGCGATGTTGTCGACGTTGATACCCAACTTGTCAAGCAGCCCCGAGTAATCCATGCTCTGCATGACGGTACCGATAGCACCGATCTCGGTGGTCTTCGCAACGTAGATGAAATCGGCCTGAGACGAGATCTCATAGGCAGCACTCGCGTTAAGGGACGCACTCGATACCACGACCGGCTTGCTGAAATCGCGCAGATAGGAAGCCATTTCCTCGCCAGCCGTCGCCGTGCCGCCACCAGAATCGACACGCAGCACAACAGCCTTAATATGGTCGTTTTCCTCGGCGCGATCAAGCTGTTCTTTCAACCCCTCAGGGCTGCATGTCGTGCCGTCGTACTGGATGGTGCCCGACATGTCGATAATTCCGATAGCGTCCTTCGTGAGATAGTCGACGTCGCTATCGGTGGTGCCAAGTGCCCCCATGCCCGAAAATGCCTGCCCCATCGATGACGACACCGCATTCGAGCATGACACCACGCTCACCATAAGAAAAACGAACATCAGAACAACCGCCACCAGCGCAACAATCCATCCGCGGCTCTTCGGTTGCACAGGCACCGGTGTCGGCACCTGTGCAGGAGCGGCGTAAGCCTGCTGCGCGTACGCCTGCTGGTAGGCGCTTGGCTGCTGCCACTGCGCGGCTTGCTGCGGTTGTTGCGGTTGTTGTGGTTGTTGCCACACACCCGGGTTTCCGTCTTGCTGCATCATGAACCCCCTTAGAACTCAACGATCCCCTCGCCCTTGCTATGCTGGGCTTTCTTCGCGGTGCGAATAAGGAATTCCTGATTGGTTTCGGTCTGTTTCAGCGACTTAATGAGCATATCCATAGCGCGTTCGGTGCTGCTCAGGTTTGCCAAAATGCGACGCACTGCCCAGATGAGTGGCGCCTCCTGCGGATCGAGCAACAGATCTTCCTTGCGCGTACCCGACGACACCGGATCGATAGCGGGGAAAATGCGACGATCAGCTAAGCTGCGGTCGAGCTTGAGCTCCATATTGCCGGTACCCTTAAACTCTTCGAAAATAACCTCATCCATTTTCGATCCCGTTTCGATGAGTGCCGAGGCGAGGATGGTCAAGCTGCCGCCATGTTCAATGTTGCGCGCCGCACCGAGAAAGCGTTTGGGTGGGTAGAGCGCCGTAGAATCGACACCGCCCGACAGGATACGACCGCTCGCCGGCTGCGCCAGGTTATACGCGCGCGCCAATCTGGTGAGTGAATCGAGCAGGATGACGACATCATGCCCTTCTTCAACCATGCGCTTCGCGCGCTCGATAACCAGCTCGGCTACAGCGATGTGGTTTTCGCTGGGCATATCAAACGTCGATGATATAACCTCCCCATGCACGGATCGCTGCATGTCGGTAACTTCTTCAGGACGCTCGTCAACAAGCAGACACATCAAATGCACTTCGGGGTTGTTCGCGGTAATGGACGCAGCGATGTCCTTCAAAATGGTGGTCTTACCCGCCTTCGGGGGCGATACGATAAGCCCGCGCTGGCCCTTGCCGATAGGTGCCGCAAGGTCGATGACGCGCGCGGTGATGGTGTTCTTCCCGTGTTCCATCCACAGACGCTCATCGGGATAAACTGGCGTCAGATCGGCGAAGCGTACGCGATTGCCGCATTCTTCGAGCGGCCGACCATTCACGGTGGCAATCTTCTGAATGGCAGCGTACTTCTCATTTTCACGAGCGGGGCGCGTCTGACCGGTAATCAGATCACCCTTACGCAAGCCGTTGCGACGGATGAGCGACAAACCCACATAGCAGTCGGTTTCACTGGGAAGATAGCCCTGTGTGCGGAGAAAGCCGTACCCATCAGCCATGATGTCGAGCACACCGCTGACTTCGATAAATCCTTCGGCCTTCATATTCGCTTCATACACAGCTTGAACGAGCTCAGCTTTCTTCAGCCCCGTGACGTCGAGTTCGAGTTCGGCTGCTTTGGCGCGCAGTTCGGCAACCTTCATCGCAGCAAGCTCTTCAAGCGTGACACTGGGCACGATCTCGCGACCCCTGTTGGTGCGGTCGCGCTTGCCGCGCCGCTGGTTCTGCGCGTTTTGCTTAGCGCCCCTACTACTCTGACCGCCCGAAGCGCCCTGGCTGCTTTGACGCTGCTGACCTTGGCCACCCGAACGCTGCGAGGAGGCGTCGCGGGACCCTCCTGTACGCACAGATCGGCGCGGCCGACGAACGTTGGTCTCACCTTCGACTTGCGCGAGCGCTTCGTCGGACGCAGGCTTATCAGGTGCGGTAAGTTTGTCCGATGCAGTAGATTCATCGGAGAGAGAGTTATCGGATACAGCCTGATCAGATGTGACAGATGTGGCAGATGTGGCAGCCTTATCGGAAGAAGACACCTCGCCCACACCGGTTGACTCATCAACGGAAACCCGCTTCTTACGCACAGTTCGCTTTGTGTGGGAAGCGTTTTCTTCGTCAGTCGATGAAGACGCAGGAGCAGACACTACCTCAGCATCGGCATCAGACACAACCCGCTTCGCACGAGACGAGCGGCTGGGTTTGGATGAAGCTGTAGGTACCTCGGCATCATCTGATGCGTCGCCTCCACGAGTAGCGACACGAGAAGACTCCTGAGTTTCGCCAGACGATGCAGCCCGACGGCGTTTGGGAGCTGCTTGCTCTGCGGTCGATTCGACGTCGTCGCGCTTGACAGTGCGACGACGAGTAGGACGCTTGATTACAGGAGTCTCCCCGGTTGCCGGTTTCTCGCTCGTTGATTCGTTTTCAGTCATTGATCAGTTGCTTCTTTCTGTTTTATTTCGATTGCCACGTCTGGACACTCTATGCGTTGAGCACCTTTTTCCAATCCTTCATAAAGGATTCGAGACCACGGTCGGTCAGCGGATGCTGCACCATTTTCTTCAGCACGCCAAACGGCACGGTGGCAATGTCGGCCCCCATAAGCGCGCATTGCGTCACGTGATTGGCACTTCGCACTGATGCAGCGATGATCTCGATCTGCTCACCACGCACCGTGTTGGCGGTAAAATCGTAGTTTCCGATGGCCCCAACAATGCTTTCTACTTGATCGAGGCCGTCTTCAGAAATATCGTCAAACCGGCCAATGAAGGGGCTGATGTAGCGCGCGCCGGCACGGGCGGCCAACAGCGCCTGGGGAACACTGAAGCACAGCGTCATGTTCACACGCACGCCTTGGTCGGCAAGCGCACGCGTGGCAGCTAAACCTTCGACCATGGTGGGAATTTTCACGACGATATTGGGAGCAATTTCTGCAAGCTCAAGACCATCGCGTACGATCTCGTCGCGCGTCATGGCGACCGATTCGGCCGATACTGGGCAATCCGGCCCAACGATCTCGCAGATACGCTTCATGTGAGCATGGAAGTCTTCCAGCTTGCCGCCGATCTTGGCATACAGCGACGGATTGGTGGTAACGCCCGCAAGCGCACCCCAGCTTGCAGCTTCTTCGATCTCGTTCAGATCAGCGGTGTCCAGAAAGAACTTCACCTGTGGCCTCCTTGATGATTTCAGAAATCCGCCCCACGGCGCACCGCAGCAGGGGCAACCCACCAATGACACTGTTCACCATGAAGCTGCACAGGGATTCGAGGATTGCGGCGCCATTTGTTCACGCGGGTAAAGCTGAATGTACGCGGGGGATTTGACTCGCTCATACTAACGCATCAAACGCAAGCGCGCAAGAACACAACCAAGCAATATGCACAACTGGCTACCAGGGAGTTGCCTGAAAGTTGGTTGGACGTTGACCGCAATCACAATTCGCACACCGTAAAGCAAGAGGGCGGCCGATTTTCACCAAAGCTGATTACAAGCTGCTCAAATGCGTTATCGCTTCACAGATTCTGTGGACATCTTCTTTTGCTCGTGCGGCAGGCTGCGGAAAAAGCAGGTACGTGCACCGGTATGGCAGGCGGGGCCGGCGGGTTTTACGATCGCCAGTAGACAATCAGCGTCGCAATCGTAACGTATGTCGACCACACGCTGCGTGTTTCCGCTGGTCGCTCCTTTGTGCCACAACTCTTTGCGACTGCGACTCCAAAACACCGTCTCGCCACATTCAAGCGTGAGCGCCAAGCTTTCCCGACTCATCCACGCCATCATGAGCACCGTGCCATCATGTGCATCCTGCACGATGCAGGGAATAAGCCCTCGCTTGTCGAAGATAAGTTCGTCGATGCGCTCGATATCGGGTATATCCATGCTCGATGCTCCTTCTCTTGCAACCGATCGCGCCGATTTCCACGCAGACGAAACACGCTGTGGCTTTCGGTACGTGGCAACCGCCGCCAGCCCATACGCCACCTGTATGTTGTTACAGGCGCACGGGAATGCCTTGTTTGGCCATGTATTCTTTCACCTGACGAACGGACAACTCGCCGAAATGGAACACGCTCGCGGCCAGTACGGCATCAGCTTCGCCGTCGATAATACCCTCGGCAAAGTGTTCGATGGTGCCGACGCCACCGCTCGCAATAACAGGAATATCGACCGCACGTGCCACCGCGCGAGTAAGCGCACAATCGAAACCGTCGCGACTGCCATCTCGGTCCATACTGGTGAGCAAGATTTCGCCCGCACCGCGTTTGGCAGCCTCGCGCGCCCATTCGATGACGTCGATGCCGGTCGCGGTGCGCCCGCCGGAAACGTAAACCTCCCACTTATTGAACCCGCCGCGCACCTTCTTCGCATCAATGGCAACCAGTATCGCCTGCGTACCAAACGCACGTGCTGCTTCCGAGATGAGCTTGGGGTTTTTCACAGCAGCAGAGTTCACCGACACCTTGTCGGCACCTGCCGCTATCATGGTTCGGATGTCGGCCACACTACGGAACCCCCCACCCACACAATACGGCAGATGCAGCTGCTCACTCGCACGACTAGCAAGATCCACCGTAGTAGCGCGATCGTCACTGGTGGCACAAATGTCGAGAAAGATAACTTCGTCGGCTTTCTGTAAGTCATAGGCACGAGCCAACTCAATAGGATCGCCCGCATCGCGCAGGTTTACGAAGTTCACACCCTTCACCACACGACCATCTTTGCAGTCCATGCAAGGGATTACTCGTTTAGTTAGCATCTTGTTCCTTCCGCCGCCATGCACGCCGCGACGCCTTCCTCCACCGTAAGCGAGCCCTCGTAGATGGCGCGTCCGGCAATAACGCCCTCAATGGCGTGCGCCGCTGGGGCAAGCGAACGAATATCATCGACGCTTGCAACGCCACCTGAGGCCACCACAGGGTGCCCGAATGCCTCATACATCGCCACGTACGCCTGCGGGTCGAGCCCGGTACGCATGCCATCACGAGCGATGTCGGTGTACACCAGATGACAATAACCCTCGTCCGCCATGCGTCGAGCCAGCTCGCAAGCTGCAATGCCCGACCCTTCACACCAACCCGAAACCGCCACGTCGCCGCCTTTCGCGTCGATGCCCGCCACGAGCGCATCGCCACCAAACTCGCGCACTGCCTCACGGGCGAACGCCGGATCGCGCACGAGCGCCGTACCTAAGACCACACGCGTAACCCCCGCTTTCATGAGCCGCTCGATGGCAGCCATACTGCGAACGCCGCCACCAACCTCCACGTTTAAGTTGGTTTCCTTCAAAATACGTTCGATAACTTCCACGTTGTCAGGGGTACCCGACCGCGCGCCATCAAGATCAACCACGTGAAGCCATGTGGCACCTTGACCGGCAAACGCACGCGCCTGCGACACAGGATCATCGTTATATACCGTCACGGCGTTGTAGTCGCCTTTCGCCAAGCGAACAGCTTTGCCGTCTAAGATGTCGATTGCAGGAAGCAGGAACATGACAATCACGCCTCTTTCACGATGCGGACGAAGTTACGCAGCACACACGTACCCGCATCTGAGCTCTTTTCGGGATGAAACTGCACGCCAAACGCGACGTCGCGATAACGCACCACCGACGGGATAGCTATGCTGTGCGAAGCGATGGCTACCGTGGCCTCGGTAGCTGGCGCGGCGTAGCTGTGTGTGAAGTAGAAGTATTCACCGGGTTTCACACCCGCAAGCAGTTCGCAGTTAAAATCGCTGCCACGCACTGGCTCGATGGAGTTCCATCCCACATGTGGGATCTTGTAGTTGCGACCGTCTTCACCCACGCGCGGCATAGCGTCGACCACGCCAGGAAGTATACCCAAACCGCGGTGCGCACCACCCGATGTATCACCAGGATGCGTTTCTGTTCCTTCCTCGAACATGAGATGCATGCCTAAGCAAATACCCAAAAAAGGTACGCCCGCCAGCACGCGCTCGCGCACCACTTCCATCTGGCCCAAGCTTTCCATAGTTGAAGCCGTATCGGCAAACGCCCCCACACCGGGCAAGACAATGCCGTGCGCCGCCCCAATGACGTCGGGATTATCGGTTATACGAGCGTCAGCACCCGCAGCTACCAGACCACGCTCGACGCTTTTCAGGTTTCCCTTCTTGTAATCAACGACAGCTATCACGTTATTCCTCTCATAGCACACGGCACATAACCTACGACCGCAAACTCTACCCAGCCCGCCACACGGTTCCTCCAGTAATGACTCGTATGGCAACCAACATCCACGCGGCCTTACAGCGTGCTCTCATCGGCGCATCCCATGCGGCTCCTACAATGCACCTTTCGTACTAGGCAGCACTCCTTCGATGCGCGAGTCGATAGCACACGCCTGCGCCATGGCGCGCGCGACAGCCTTGAACGCCGCCTCGATAATGTGATGTGCGTTTTCACCCGCAAAGCTGCGAACATGCAGCGTTACGCCAGCATTCGTTGCGAACGCAATGAAGAACTCCTTGGCAAGCGAGGTGTCGAACGACCCCAACATACCCGACGGCACATCAAGTGCCCAATGCAGTTGGCCGCGGCCCGATATGTCGACAGCAGCCATCACACACACCTCATCCATAGGCAGAATGATAGAGCCGAAGCGCGTGATGCCGCGCTTGTCACCGAGCGCACAGGAAAACAATTGCCCTAACACGATACCCGCATCTTCCACCGTGTGGTGAGCGTCAACCTGTAAATCGCCTATCACCTGCGCATCTAAGTCGAACAAGCTATGACGCGCGAAAGCGGTAAGCATATGATCAAAAAAACCCACGCCGGTATTCACGTTCGATGCACCCGATCCATCGAGTGAAAGACGCATGCGAATATCGGTTTCCTTCGTCGTACGAGTCAGTTCAGCAGTCCTCATACTCGTCTCCTTGCCTGCCGCGTGAGCATGAACGTCTTCAACTCGCGCACAAACGCGTCATTTTGCTCGGGAGTTCCCATGCTCACTCGTAAGCAGCCTTCAAGCATCGGTGAACGCGAGAAATCACGAACGAGAATCCCTTTGCCATAAAGCACCTGCCACGCCTCGGCAGCCGCTTCGCTCGCAGGACTACCATCGTCATTAAGCAAACGCACTAAAATGTAGTTCGAATCGGACGGGTACGCCTTCACACCGGGCACAACGCGCAGAGCGACCTGCATGCGCTCGCGCTCGGCGATAAGCATTTGAATACCTGGCTCAAACTTCGCACGATTCGCGTACACCACCCGCGCGATAGCCTGTGACACCGCATCGACCGAATAGGGTTGGCGCACCTTAATCAGTTCGCGGATAACCTGCGCATCCCCCAACACGTAACCTATGCGGACGCCTGCCAGGCAAAACGCTTTCGAGAATGTGCGCAGAATAACAAGGTTGCGATGCCGCTCCAGATGCATGCGCACCGTACGACGCGAAAACTCGAAGTACGCCTCGTCGGCGACCACCAGTGCGTCGGTCGATTCGAGCAACTGCGCGATGAATTCTTCACGAGCCAGCCGACCGGTAGGGTTGTTTGGCGTGGTAACGACCACATAATCAATGTCGCCGCGCACCACACGATCGAGCACTGCCTGCTCGTCGATGGAGAAGTCGGCGGCACGCGGTATGTCTACGACTTCAGTGCCCACAAGCCGCGCGTTCGCGGCGTACACAGAAAATGTGGGCGGCAAGTTGATCATAGTGCGGTGCGGTCCGCCCCACGCGAGTGCGATATCAAACAAAAGCTCATCGCCGCCGTTACCCAACAGCACCTGCTCGCGATCAAGCCCGTTCGCCTCGGCAATGAGATCACGCAGATCGTTGGCCAGCGGATCGGGATAGCGGTTGAAGGGGACGCGCTTCACCTCGCGCATGATGTCGTGCAAAAGGTCGTGATCAAGGGAAAGCGGACTCTCGTTCGCCGACATCATGGCACGCGCCGGCAGATACTTCGGATCGTAGGGCACCAATCCCAAAAGCTGCGGCGCCGATTCTCGAACCCTGTCCATAACCTATTCGCCGCCTTTGGATGAGTTTCCGAAGATATCGCCGGTTTCTGCTAAGTTCTTCCGCAACTCGACACTGCGTGCATGGGCCCACAGCCCCTCATGCGTGGCGATGGTAACCACGTCGGCGCCATCGTTTAGAATCGCCTCCGGTGTGTACTGAATAATGCTCGACTTCTTCACGAAATCATTGGTGGAAAGCGGGCTGGAATAACGTGCGGTACCGCCTGTGGGAAGTGTGTGGTTAGGACCGGCAATGTAGTCGCCAATAGCCTCGGCCGTCCATTCGCCCAAGAAAATGGCACCGGCGTTACGGATACTGCCGAGCAGCCCCATGGCACCGGCGACGTGTAGTTCCAAATGCTCGGGCGCAATGACGTTTACCACCTGCACCGCCTGCTTCATGTCGTTGCACACGACGATAAGTCCCTTGTCGCGCAAGCTCGCCGTAGTGATGTCGGCACGAGTGGTGTCTTTCATGTGCTCTTCGATGGCCCGTTCAACCCTGGTTGCGTACGCCTCACTGAACGTAACCAAATAACACGCCGCCAGCGGATCGTGCTCGGCCTGAGCCATAAGATCGATGGCTACCATGCGCGGGTCGGCGGACTCGTCGGCCACCACGCACACTTCGGAAGGACCCGCGATCATATCGATACCAACGTCGCCCGACACCAGCTTTTTCGCCGCCGCCACAAACGCATTACCTGGACCGGTGATCTTACATACCGGCTCGATCGATTCGGTGCCATACGCCAGCGCGGCGATAGCCTGCGCACCACCCACGCTGTAGATTTCCGTGACACCAGCCAACCGGCATGCTTCGAGCACGCCAGCATCAAGCTCGCCAGTCTTGGTGGGTGGCGTGACACACACGATGCGTTTCACGCCGGCAACCGCTGCAGGCAACGCGTTCATCAGTACCGATGAAGGATACAGCGCTCGACCGCCCGGCACGTAGATACCCACGGAGTCAAGCGGGGTCACCTGCGCACCCACGATGGCACCGTCCGCACGCGACGCAAACCAGCTCTGCTCAACCTGACGAGCATGGAACTCGCGGATCTGCTTCGCGGCATGTGCGAGCGCTTTCACCGTCTGCTCAGGCAGGCGGTTTGCGGCAGACATCACCTGTTCAGCAGGCACGTGGAAGTCGCTCATACGCACGCCGTCGAACTTCTCCGTCAAGTCGCGCAGGGCAGCATCACCTCTGGTTCGCACGTCCTCGATGATGGTAGTGGCCGCCGCAAGCGCGTTCGCGTTGAACGCACCCGTCCGATCGATCTGCGAGCTTTCAAACCGCTCGCCCGGTTGCAGCACAACTCGGCGCATATTGTTACTTCCCTTCTCCGCCAGCAATGACGGTCGTGTTCCATTTCCCCGCGTCTACACCGGCTTGCAGCTTAGAAGCAAGCTGCGCGACACGTGTATCGGTGCGAAACGCGCTCACGTTCGCGAAGAAACGCGCGGTTGACGAAAGCACCTCGTCGGTGATGACCAGGTTGTTTTCCCGCAGTGTGGTGCCTGTTGCCGTAATGTCGACAATACATTCAGCCATACCCGTGAGCGGGGCGAGCTCAATGTTGCCGTGAAGTTTCACGATTTCCACCTGCGTACCACGCCGCGCGAAATGCGCCGCTGTGATACGCGGGTACTTCGTAGCTACGCGCAGCGACCCCAGCCTGCGGTAATGCTCGGCGTTGGCCTCAGCCGCACCAGCTGGCTCAGCCACAATGAAACGACACGCACCGAACTTGAGGTCGACTAACTCCACAATATCCGGATCAGTTTCGAGCAGCGAATCCTCGCCACAGATACCGCAGTCAGCAGCACCCGACTCCACAAATGCCGGTGCGTCAGACGGGCGCACGATTACGTACTCGACTCCCGGATTGCGAATGATCAGTTGACGTCCCGGGTTGTCAAGCCCCGTCACATCAAGCCCACAGGCCTCAAGACACGCGACAGCATCGGCGTGAAGCGAGCCCTTCGGCACAGCGATGCGCAGTGGGCGTTCTTCACGTACGACAACGTTGCGCTCACAGCACGAAGCCAGCGCGTTTTCCAGATAGAATGCAAACCCTGCGGCAGGACGGCTCTCGCCATAGGCACCGAGCGTGCTGTCGTAGCGACCACCGCCGCCAAGGGGGGTGCCGAGCACCGGTGCATACGCCTTGAAGATGATGCCCGTATAGTAGTCAAACGAGCTCATCACCGAGAAATCAACCAACACGCGATCGGCCAAGCCTGCTGCATCAAGCGCGTCGAGCACGCCCTCTAAGCTAACAAGGCCGCCTTCGCAACCAAGGGGACGCACCAAGTCACGCACGCGGGAAATAGCCTCACGCCCACCCCGAATGCGGGGAAGCTCGCGGATGGCGTTGGCAAACACCGGGGAAGCACCAGACGCTGATGCCACCGATTCGACCGTCAATGCGTCGAGATCAACAAAGTTCGATGCGTGATACGCCGCAAGTACATCGTCTTTCCACTGCGCGGTAGCTGATGTGGCCGCCAGAAGTGCCTGCAGCACACCCACCGTCGCGATAGCAATGCGATAATCGCCCACTCCTACCGCCTCGAGCGATTCCGCCAGAAGCTCAACGACTTCAGCATCGGCCGCTACGCCCGCCTCGCCGATAAGTTCGACGCCGAGCTGTGTGGTTTCGCGGGCCTCAGCCTGCATCTGCCCTTCTGCTTCACGGAACACACGTTGAGTGTAGCGGAAACGGAAGGGACCAGGCTGTCCCGCAAGCCGCGTCGCACACATGCGCGCAACCTGCAACGTGACGTCAGGACGCATGGCAAGCAAGTCGCCCCGAGAGTCAAAGAATTTGAACGGTGTACCGGGCAGACGCCCCCCCGACCGCATGACGTCCATAATCTCAAGCGTGGGGGTCTCAATGGGGGCATATCCCCGACTGGCGAGCAGCTGCTGCACATCGCGTGTCGCCCGCTCACGAAGAAGCGCCTCGTCAACCAGCACATCACGAAAACCCGACGGAGTCACGTAATTCATATCGCGCGTTTCCTTACTTTGCATGGTTTCCATCCGCATGTCCTGTTCCAAATTTTGATATTTTAGCGGCTCTATCTCATCCGCATGTTAGAGAAGTCGCATCGCCACAAACTGAACGCGAAGCGCACGCATGTATGACACGAATGCATACGTATCGTGTTACATCCAGCGCCGCACAGTGTCTCACTCTATGTCTAAGCGCAGACTCCCTCTTGCAGAGCCAT
The DNA here is from genome assembly GCF_011038965.1 of Adlercreutzia sp. ZJ141. Classification (GTDB taxonomy): domain Bacteria; phylum Actinomycetota; class Coriobacteriia; order Coriobacteriales; family Eggerthellaceae; genus ZJ141. The sequence continues at coordinate 25,586 of NZ_JAAKEB010000010.1, forward strand.
ACTCTATCACAGTAGAGTAATAAAGCAACAAGAAACAGAGAAACGCCGGGAAGGGAACTCTTTTGCCCCCTTTCCGGCGTTTGAGCTATCTTCGCGATTCGTTCAAACCATACACGAAGCAAAATGAAACGCTACTCGCCTGCTTCCAGCACTTCTTCGACATACTCAACCACGGGCTGCTCGCCAACATGTTCAAGCTCAGCTTCCGGCACGTGCCAGCATTCGGTGGCGGGCAATCCCGGAATCGTTGATGCTACAAACACCGGATCTTTTCCGGCCTTGCGCTGCTCCTCGTAGTCCTTCAGGATGGCGATCGCCCACTTACCTAAAAGGAGGATGGCGATCAAGTTTACAATAGCCATGAATCCCATGAAGATATCAGCTAAGTTCCATGCCAGATCAAAACTCATGACCGCACCAAAGTAGATGACAACGAGGCATACAACACGGAACACCAGCAGTGCAGGCTTGTTCTTCGTAATGAACTTGAAGTTGCTCTCGGCATAGAAATAGTTACCAATAAGACTGGAGAACGCAAATGCGAACACCGCAAACGTAATGAAATGGATACCAATAGCGCCGATGGAGTTATTCACAGCCATCTGTACCAGCGGCATACCATTAAGTTCGGTTGCGGCAGCAGGATCCTGCACGTAGAACACCATAACCATCATGGCCGAACACGTGCAGATGAGCAACGTGTCAATGTACACCGACAAGCTCTGCACCAAGCCCTGCTTGGCTGGATGCGACACGCTAGCCGTAGCAGCGGCGTTCGGAGCCGAACCCATGCCGGCCTCGTTCGAGTACAGGCCGCGCTTGATACCGAGCATGACTACCGATCCAGCGAAACCACCGGCAACGCTTTGGAAATCGAACGCCGAGGCGAAAATGGTGCCGAACACGACGGGTAGCCAGCTGATGTTCGCGAGGGTGGTCCATACGGCAAGAATAATGTAGGCAATCGCCATGACAGGCACGATAACCGACGTGATGACCGAAATGCGCTTCGCGCCACCGAAAATAACGAGCGCTGTCAGCACCGCAAGGGCAACACCTGAGAACACCGCAGCACCGTTGGTCAGATAGTCGGGGAAGTAGTACTCAAGCGTCGAAGTGGCATTGTATGACTGTAAGCCGTTGAAACCAAAAGCGAAGCACAATATGAGCAGTACTGAGAACAGCACGCCAGCCCAGCGCTTGCCCAGCGCTTGCTCGATGTAGTACGCCGGACCACCACGGAACTCACCTTCCTCGCCGCGTACCTTCCACGTCTGCGCGAGCGTAGACTCAACGAACGCCGACGCAGATCCGATAATAGACATGAGCCACATCCAGAATACGGCACCCGGACCACCCGTGGCAATGGCTGTTGCCACACCGGCGATGTTGCCTGTGCCCACGCGCGAGGCGGTAGATACCATGAGCGCCTGGAACGACGAGGTGGAGCGCTCGCCTTCCACGTGCTTTTTCTCCGTGAGCTGTGTGAACATGTCCTTGATGAAGCGAATTTGCACACCGCGAGTACGGATGGTGAAGTAAATGCCCACAAATACGAGCAGCGCCACCAGAATATAGGTGTACATAAAGCCGTCGATTTCACCCGTCACATCAACGAGCATTTGGTTCCAATCCATGAAACCCTCCTTGTCCTTCCCTCCCCGTTTGTTACCCTACCACGAGGCCGCCTTCACCCGATGGCGGCCTCGACAGTTACCTTATTCGGCAAGCTTGCGCGCAAGCACCTGGTTGATAAGCTTCGGGTTACCTTGACCACGCATGGCTTTCATACACTGGCCCACGAAAAAGCCGATGATCTTGGTGTTGCCCCCCTTGTAGCTGGCAACCTCGTTGGGGTTGGCGGCGAGTACCTCCTCAACCACAGCCTCGATGGCACCAGCGTCGGACACCTGCTTCATACCGCGCTCTTCCACAACGACGTCGGGGTCCTTGTCTTCTTCGAGCACAGCCGCGAACACTTCTTTCGCCTGCTTGGAGGATATCGCATCAGATACCAGCAGCTTCGCAAGACCGACGGCGCGCACAGGCGTCAACGGCGAATTCGTCACGTTGAAGCCCTCATGCGCGTTCACATACGCCGAAACGTCGTTGATGACCAGATTCGCAACCGGCTTCGCCAGCGTGGCCGCCTCGGAGCCAGCTGCTGTCATGCACGACTCAAAGAACGCCGACATATGCGCATCTGCTGCCAACTGCCGCGCATCGTACGCCGATAGACCATAGGCGCCCTCAAAACGTGTCGCTTTCTGGTCAGGCAGCTCGGGTAGCTTGGCGCGCACGTTGTCAATAAACTCGTCAGACAGATCAAACGGCACCATGTCAGGTTCGGGAAACAGGCGATAGTCATCGGCGGTTTCCTTCACGCGCATGACAATGGTCCGCTTCGTCGATGGGTCCCAATGACGCGTTTCCTGGTAGATCTGGCCGCCTTCTTCTAGCACCTCGGCTTGACGACAAATCTCGTATGCCAGTCCGTCGTGAAGGTTCTTGAAGCTGTTCATGTTCTTGAGTTCGGTCTTCACACCGAATTTCTCGGTTCCGCGGCGGCGCAGCGAAACGTTGCCGTCGCAGCGCAGGCTTCCTTCTTCCATGGAGCAGTCGGAAATGCCAATGGCCAGGTAAATCTGACGCAACTTCTGCATGAACAAGCGCGCTTCCTCAGGTGTGCGAAGGTCGGGCTCGGTAACCAGCTCGATCAGCGGTGTGCCTGCGCGGTTGTAGTCCACGAGCGAATGCGTAGCGCCCGCGATGCGACCTTCGCCGCCGCCGATGTGCACCATCTTACCCGCGTCCTCTTCCATGTGGATGCGCGTGATGCCCACATGCGCGGTGTATCCGTCGTCGGTGCGCATGATGTTGTCGCAGGATTCACCCACGGCAAGGTCGTTTAAACGGTAGCGCTCGCGAGCAGCTGCGCCATCGACGGCAAGATCCAAATGACCGCGCATACAGAACGCAACCGGACCTTGAGTGGTCTGGAAGTTCTTCGACATGTCGGGATACATATAACCTTTGCGGTAGAACATCGAACGTTTTTCGATATCGCAATTCGTGGCCAAACCTGCCAACACGATGGATTCAATGGCCGCCTTATTGGGCACGGGAAGAGCACCAGGCAACCCCAAGCACACCGGGCAGGTGTGCGTATTCGGCTCGGCACCAAACTCTAGCTTACAGCCACAGAACATCTTTGTGGTAAGCGTGGTTAGTTCGGCATGAATCTCAAGGCCGATGACCGCCTCCCACGTCTCGAACACCTCTTCGAGCTTTTTCATCGCGCACCACCTGCCTTTTCAACCTTTTCGGCCTGCAGCTGACCGTCGCCTTCTGTGTCACCTTCCGCAAATGCTGGTGCCACCGGAGCACGCCCGTACGCAAGCTCGAGTGCTGCCGCAGCGCGTAGCATATTTTCGTCTTTGAACTGCGGAGATATGAGTTGAACACCAATGGGTAAGCCGGTGTCGGCGCCCAATCCTACCGGCATACTCATGCCGCCATTACCCGCAATATTAATGGATATGGTGAACATATCAGACAGGTGCATTTCGGTGGGATCCGATATTTCACCGAACTTGAATGCAGTACGCGGTGCCACCGGCGCCAAAATGACGTCACATTTCTCGTACGCTTCCGCATAATCGCGCGTGATGAGGGTGCGTACCTTTTGTGCCGCGTAGTAGTATTTCTCGTACACGCCAGAAGAAAGCAGGTAGCTTCCCAACATAATGCGGCGCTTCGCTTCCAAGCCAAAGCCTGCGGCGCGGCTAGTTTCGTACTGCGCTCCGAGATCCTTGCTGTTTCCATCGCAGTAACCGTAGCGTACCGAATCGAAGCGAGCAAGGTTACTGAAAGCCTCGCACGGGCCAAGCACATAATAGGCACTCATGGCCGCTTGCGCGTGCGGCAGGTCGATCTCAACGATGTCGGCGCCCGCATCGCGCAGAGCACCAATAGCTTCCTCGGTCTTCGCCTTCACCTCGGCCGTTAAACCGCGTGCCTCCATAAATGCGGGTACCACACCAATGCGCATGCCGCGTACCCCTTCGGCGAGGTTCGCCGTGAAGTCGGTGGTGATGTCCTGACTGGTGCAGTCGAGCGGATCGCGGCCAGAGAGCGCGTTTAAGGCAAGCGCCGCATCTTCGACGCTTCGTGCGAACGGGCCCACCTGGTCGAGCGAACTGCCGAATGCCACCACGCCATAGCGCGAAACTACGCCGTAGGTAGGCTTCACCGCCACCACGCCGCAGAAGCTGCCCGGCTGACGAATCGAACCACCCGTGTCAGACCCCAACGTGATGGTTGCCAAACCGGCAGCAACCGACGCCGCGCTTCCACCAGACGAACCACCGGGAACGCGCTCGAGATCCCACGGGTTGCACGTGCGGCCAAATGCGCTCGTTTCCGTTGACGAACCAAACGCGAACTCGTCCATGTTCAGCTTACCTAAGGGAATACCACCCGCATCAATAATATTTTGCACGCATGTTGCCGTATAGGGAGACACATAGCCTTCCAACATGCGCGACGAACACGTGGTGTGTGTGCCTATAAGATTCATGTTGTCCTTGAAAGCAACCGGCACGCCCGCCAGCGGGCCGCATGACGCAAGGTCGTTTGCTGCCACTGCCGCATCAATGCGCGCGGCAGCCTCGTACGCCAGCGCTTCGGTGGTTTCCAGAAATGCATGCACACTGGCGTCGTTTGCTTCGATACACGCAAACGACTGTTCGGCTATCTCGCGAGCGCTGAACTGCTTTGTGGCAAGGCCAGCCTGTAATTCACGCACGCCCATCGATGCGAAGGAGGTCTGCGTCATTACCGATCGCCCCCTTCACCAAGAATCGAGGGGATTAAGAAGCAGCCATCTTGCTGCTTCGGCGCATTCGCCAGCGCCTCTTGCTGAGTAAAGCCGGTCGTTTCCACATCGTCACGCATGACGTTCACGAGGCCCCCGATGGGATGAAATGTGGGTTCAACACCCTCAAGATCGTACTCTAGTATGGGGCTAAGGCTTTCGATGATGGCGTTGAGGTCAGCTGTCATCTGCGTCACCTCGCCATCGTCGAGACCGATGCGCGCGTACTCGGCGATATCGCGCACCTGACGCTCGGAAAGATGCTGGGCCATAGGTTCTGCTTTCTCTCTATCGAATGCCGCCGCGCCTGTAAGCGCATTGAAGCGGCGTAGACGTAACTTGCCTATGATAGCAGAACCAGCCCACAAAAGCTTGCCCAGCATGAATGCGCTCGGGAGTTATCCCCCGCCAACCCTTAGCCGTTAAGCCCCCTAGTAATGATCCTTGCAGGAGAGAATGCAAAGACTGTCGTCGGCAACGGTGTATACCAGCCTATTGGCAGCATCGATGCGACGAGACCAGCAGCCGCTAAGCCCGAACTTCAGCGGCTCCGGTTTGCCTATGCCCTCAAAAGGGGATCGTTCGATATCGCGAATAAGTACGTTGATGCGCTTCAGGGTCTTCTTGTCCCGGGTCTGCCAGTAGAGATAGTCGCTCCAGGCATCGTCGGTGAATACCTTACGCATCGATCAGCTCTCGTTCCTGACCTTCGCCTTCGCGTATCTGATTAAGGCCGCGAACTATCTTGTCGTGAAGATAAGCGTTTTCGTATATGTAGATAGTCTCCATGAGCGCATCGTAGTCGCGAGCGCTCATGACCACGACGTTCTCCGACTCGTCTTTATTTGCCACAAGGAGGGCCTCGGCGTTATCACGGCAGCGCCTCATCTCGGATTTAAGATCATTACGAAACGAACTGTAAGTTAAAGTACGCATGGTGCAACTCCCGTCCGATAACTTCATTTAAGGCAATAGTATAAGTTGTACAACATATTGTCAATAATTGCAAACAGGAGAAACTTTGAGACTTTCTGCTTTAGCTACATTGCCCATGGACCAGCCAGCTACAAAGGAGCATTAGGAAAACGGTAGCATTCTCTTAATGCACTGCGTTACTACTGCCAAGTTTAGCGATCTTTTGTCCCAAGAGATGCTGGATTGCCCGCGAAAGGAGCCCGAAAGAGATATTCAGATACAGTCAGGTATGTTTAAGCAAAGAAAGGCTTGCCTTCGGCCACTTTTTTCACGAAATGCGCGATTGAGCAAAGTTAGCCGTGGCTTCGGGAACTTTTTTTACGAAATGTACGATTTGAAGCGGAAAAACGGATAGGAAACGGTCACTGCTCTTCTCTTCTTGAGACTGCCTTTGCGTTTTCCCTAATCAGAGGCGACCGCTGTTTTTCCTGAAGATTCGACGAGCTTTACCGACTCCACCACATCGTACATTTCGTAAAAAAAGTTCCCGAAGCCACGGCTAACTTTGCTCAATCGCGCATTTCTCGGATTTTTTACCAATTCCCAAAAAGTGAATTAGTAATCGTACCATCTTCTCCTAAGTCAGGTTCGCAGTGTCCAGAACTTGCTCAACGCATTATTTACGCGCTACCTCGAACCGCATCAGTAAAGAAACCTTCAGTCACAGAATACTGCTACGCCACCTCGCATGGCGGCGTAGCAGATACTGAAATCAACGAAGCGACACGAACAATAACAGATCTACACAGTAACCGCAGCCTCAGCAAGCTTTGCCGAAACCCTACCCGTAACCTCGGTATAGTACGCAAGTTCTTCGCTGTTTAAGTCATCTTGATTGATTGCATCGATCTTGCACGCCATGTCAGCATAGTCGCTCATCCATTTTGTGTACTCGGTGAGCAAGCTCGCAGTGTCGGTGGACTCGTTATACGCTTGCATGAACTGAATATACCCATCCATGAACGATTCATAGCTATCCAAAGCCTCTTTGAAAGCGGGATCGATTCCCTCACTATCAGTTTGAGCCGAAACGTCAGGCGTCGTTTGCGAATCGTCTACAACACCGCCATTCAAAGAGTCCGAAGAAGACTCCACCGCTTGTATGCTAACTCGCATGGTTTGGAAACCCTCGTACTCCACCCTTAAGGAATTTCCACTTGCATCACTTGCCTGGTATGATTCGTCATTCTTGCTGTAATCGACATCGAAGCCAAGCTCGATGCAAGCATCAACATAGGCACTGTATTCTTCCAGAGACATCTCGCCAACATACGCTTCGAAATAGTCGGATGAGTCAGAAGACACCATTCCCTTGCTCTTGCCAGGATCGGGAAGTAAGGTTGCAAGACCGCTTGTTGGCCACACAAGAGCTCCGCTAACTTTGGACGCTTCAAGATCGATGTCGATCTGGCCTTTATCGAAGCTGTGATACGCAAGTTCGAGAAGATAGCCTTCGGCATTGTACGCTCGATAGCTTTCGCTCGCTTCTTGAGCATCAACCACGAAACCTCTTTCTTTGCATTTTGCAACGTAATCGTCGTAGTCAGCTTTACTTACGTTATCTTCAACTCGAATACTAAGCGAATCATCCATTTCGAAAACACTTGCGCATTCGCGATCCATACTTGGCAACATTTGCGCAAGTGGACCAGTCGGCCATGGTTCAGCCGATGCGCTGCTATCTTCTCCGCATGTCGACAAAGCAAACATCACAACCAATAAGACGATGACACCCATCACAATCTTAGGCAGTTTTCTTTTCTTTCTCACCACTTCAGGCTGTGGAGTTCCTGCTGTATTGCTTTGCTCATAAACGAATCTTGCTTCCTGCTGAGCAACAACACTTCCGCATATCGGGCAACTACTTGAACTATCCGGAACCTGTGCACCACAACTATTACAAACTTTCACCGAACAACACCCCTTCCTTTTCGTTTTACCTTGCGAACGCATGTCATAGAAACTGATTACTTACCCTTTCGAACGTGACACTATGAAGTTCGTGACGGATTAAACCGTCCACCTCTCGCTCACAAACCTCCAATCAAAAACCCAAGATTTCTTTTTTCTTTGTGTCAAATTCCTCTTTCGTCAGAATGCCAGCATCGACCAGCCCCTTGATTTTCTTAAGAGCTTCCACTTGTTCATCAAGAGACATTGCATGCCGAAACGGCATTTCTCCTTGCGCAGACACACCACTAGCAAGGTTCATTCCAAGCAACATGCCCCCACCGTCTCCCAAGCCGAAATCTTGAACTCCCTGGGAAATCTTCTGCTGAGCCGCTATGCTTGATGCACGCTGAGACGCATCTTCGTACGCTTTAACGTTCATCCTATTTGACGAGAACTGCCGTACAAGTTCTTTCGATTCGGGTGAGAACTCGATGTTCTCGATAGCAACTTTCACAACTTCGAACCCGAAACGAATAGGCCAGCTTCCCGCGTTATCGGAATCAGATGCAACTCGATTCGATATTTCCTTTGCCTGAGCAGGCAATTGAGAAATCCGATAGGCTCCCGACAGTGAATTGAGTGCAACAATGAATGACTGCAAGAATTCTGCGAGCACCTGCTTGCGCGCCGACGGAAAATCGAAGGAATAGCGAAACACATTTGCCGGAACGAAGTTCTTTAGAAACAAAACAGGATCAACAACGCGAACCGAAAACGTCCCGTACGAGTAAACCTCAAGATCGCATTGGTAATACAAATCGTTGTAAACCTGTGCGCCGCGAGTTCCAAACGGAATATGTCTGATTTCTCGCAAGTTCACGAACGCCACACGCTTTTCCGAAACAGAAATACCTCCATACCCAACCCTGTCAGCAACCTGGTTTATGAGTGAAACAACATTTGGGCTGCTAAATAAACTCTCTTCTCCATCCATGTAGACATAGCCCCCCGGTTCTGTCACTACCGTCTCTATGCCCGCTTGGCTAAACACGAACGCAGCCGTGTTTTCGGGAACGAATATACGCGACCCGTTTGAAATAACGCCATCGGACCCATTGCGGTTTGTCCCTCTACCATTGTTTCTGTTCTTGAGTATCCCTGGAGTGACAACGGTATGTTCGTCAAACGGAGACGCTGTATAGATGTCTCGCCATTGATCCGCCAAAGACCCACCGACTGCATCGGACACAGCTCTCAAAACGCCCACGATTGCTCCTTTCAGCTGCAGCTAGATGGCTTGCTCGGTATCGCAGTATTGGCAAACGACCCGCTCTCCCTGAAATCCCGTTATGGGAGCCATACATCCGAAGCACTTTCGGGTAACGCGAGTAACACTCGATTCAGATGGTCGTTGTGCGGGCGAGGCGCTAACCGCAGCGCTTCTCGGTTCCTGCGCTGAAGCCGACTGTTGGCTCACCATCGGCTGAGACGGGGAACTTGCCGGAGCGCTTCTCAAGCTCAGAACCACTCGAGTCACCGCATCGCGCCATTCAATCGCGTTCCTTCGCTCTTTTTCCGCCGCAGAAGTGAACAGATCTTTCAAAGACGGCGAATCCTCATCGTCGTCCGACTGCCCGAGAGAGAATGATTCAACCCCATGGGCAAAATGAATCCGCAACTGCCTGTCATCTCCCGACGGCTTGTCATAAGCAACTTGTGGTATGCCGTTGACAACGTTTACCTGATCAAGCGGAAACCGAGTGACGTCCCTCACACCACCGAACGCACCTTTTCGCAAGAAGATGAGAGCATAGTTCGTAAGCACCAACTCGCCTTCTCTAGAATCAAACAATGTGCTCTGCCCACGAGAAACGTTGGAATCTCGCTTCAAAATAGCCTCATTCGGCAGCAGGCTTAGTTCGCTCATCCATAAATCCTTTCCCGTTTTGACCGTCTATCAACACCTTTTTATGTATAAAACGTTGAGAAGCGCAGTAATAGCATCCACTCACATGACAACTGCCGCACGGTGGAATATCGAGATCAGGCGATTATCTACAGCCCGATCTCTGTCACACCTACCAACCCTAAAAGCGTGTCGCAGGTGCATCCGTAGGCGAGCGCCATACGTTTAAGTACGAGCGCATCAGGCTCGCTCCTTCCTTGCTCGAAGTCCATGAGCGCCTCGAGCGGCACGCCAACCACCCGTGCCGCCGCTACGGGAGAAAGCCCGGCCTGGATGCGACAACGCTCATAGCTTTCCAAAACCATACTCATTCTCGCTTTCTGTAATTATTTGGAACGATTATAAACAACTTTATAAATTGGTGATACAGACAACTGCTTTTCTCTCCTTTCGGGTAGGATTTTCAGATGCAATCGGAAAGGTTCAGTATGGACGAAAGACAGCTCATCGGCGCTCGCATCGCATTTGCCCGCAAAGCATCGCGGCTTAGCCAGGTTGAGCTTGGACGAAAGATCAAGGTTTCGGGCCAGACTGTTTCCAACTGGGAAACCGCGCGCTGCCTGCCAAACGCGAGCGACATTGCCGTCTTGGCAAAAACGCTTGGCTGCTCATCCGACTTTTTACTCGGGCTTTCCGACGCCTTCTCGTTCCCTTCATCGGGCCGCCCCATGCGTCGAACATAAGGATTGCACCAGACGCAACAGCGTAAGAACACAAGAAAGCGTCGGAGTTCAAACGCCAGACACTCGGCGAACTCGTAGTTTCCTTATTAGAAGTTGTAATTCTCGCGAAATTGAATGCGAATACGATTCGGTCTTCTTCAAGAAGAGGCTGCCTTCTTTCCGAAACAACCAGAAAAGCATTGTGGGTCCGCAACAATACAGACCCACAATGCTTTTCTTCTCGGTGCCGCTCTGCCAAAAATACAATGTACGCCCAACGTGCGACATTGTGCCTATTCTTTTGCTTGTACCTCCGAGGCGGCTTCGTGTTCGGCTTGTCGCTGCTCAAGGTAAGCTTTTGACACTACTTTTGTCATGATGACGCCACCCGACATAATGTCGCCCTCATCGTCATACGCAGCCACGTTCCAGAATTGCTTCGTGCCACCTCGACAAGGCTCTTCATGGTCGAGCTCAGCTACGCCCAACACATCACCATCGCGGCCGCTCTTATGATGGCGCACTTCGACCGTCACGCCGAATGGAAGCTCGGTGTCTGGATCGGCACGCAACTCCGCAGCGCGACTAGCCACAGTTTCCAACAACGAGATAGTGGCTCCCCCATGCAGAAAACCGTACGGCTGACGCCATTCATCGGTGATAGAGAACACCGCTTCTGTGCAGTCGGATTCTTCTTTCGTGAAACGAATGCCCATAGTCTCAACGAGCGGCATCGCGACCCTTTCCTTCCGTTTACCTTCCCGAGTTTCTAGCCTACGAATTCATGCAGATCGACGTGCAGTAAGTAATCCAGCTCACCAGCCGTTTCCTCATTGGTTTCAAGGAACACAAACGCGTACGACCCCGTTTTCGCACCATCAAACTCAAGTACTCGCAGCGGATGACTAAAGTGCGCCATCAAACCCGCCAAATCGAACGGTTCATAGCCGCTGCATCCGTCCGGCACGCCCAACAACGACATGCAGTACGTCTTACCACGGCGTGACTCGAAGATGCGAGGGAAGCTGGGGGCTTCATCATCCAGAAACGCCTGATACGTGCGATATCCGTACGCATACCAGGCAATATCGGTACCAGAGAGCCCCGCGAAGCGAAGTGGGTTGAACTCAATGGGACTCACGTGGCCATCCTTCACGCGCACCTCGACATGCATGGGGAAGTTGCGCGCTCCCACCACTTCGTTCACGCGGGCAAGCCATGCCAAAAACATCGGTGCTGTCTCTTCAATGATAGAAGGCGAGGTCACATACATGCGATCACTCGTATCTTCTGGGCTGGCGAAGTCGTGGCGCAGCACATTCACCAGATGTGGCGCGCCGTCTTCATCGTAGTACGCATCGAGCGCGTACTCTTGCCCGTCTAAATAGCCCTCCAGCACGAACTCGTTTACACCCACCACGCTTTCTGGGTAGCGTTGTTGCCACACCGAGGCGTTCTCAGCGATGTCAACGAGTGCCACCTCCCAATCAGCGCGGCTGCTTACCACGTGCACGCCCATGCTACAAAAGCCCACGCTCGGCTTCAGCACAAACGGCACAGGTAGCGTATCGAAATCAAGCGCTCGCAGCTCATCAACGGAGCACTTGCGGAAGAATAGCTGCGGATCCAGCTCTGCGAGCGCGCGTCGCGTAGCGGCTTTATCTTTGAACAGGGCAACGGGTGCATTTACCGGAGCATCCGGCGCATGCTCAGCAATCCATGCGAGCGCGTTTTCCGAGTTAGTATACACGCGCTCGCCGGCAGTCAAACGGCGGATTGCTTCTGTCGCATCTACCAGATTGAGCGTGCGTTCGCCGGCAATCGACCGAACAAACGCATTGCCCAGCACCGGGTGCTGCGACTCGGCACACCAATCAAGCAGCACATCAGATGCGTAAGGGGCTTCGAGTATGATCATGAAGAGCCACCCTATCAGTGATGGAACAAGCGCATACCAGTAAAGGCGATAACCATGCCGTACTTGTTGGCGGTTTCGATAACGTTGTCGTCGCGAATGGAGCCACCCGGCTCTGCAACGTAAGCCACACCGCTCTTACGAGCACGCTCGATGTTATCACCAAACGGGAAGAACGCGTCGGAGCCCACCGATACATCGGTCTGCGTAGAAACCCACGCCTGCTTCTCTTCACGCGTCAGTGGCTCGGGCTTTACCTTGAATACCTGCTGCCACTCGCCCTCGCGCAACACATCTTCGTATTCGTCGGAAATGTACACGTCAATGGCGTTGTCGCGATTCGGCCGACGTATGCCGTCGACAAACTGCAGACCAAGAACCTTCGGATGCTGGCGCAGATACCACGTATCGGCCTTGTTACCAGCAAGACGTGTGCAATGGATACGACTCTGCTGGCCTGCGCCCACACCAATAGCCTGACCATCTTTCACGTAGCATACAGAGTTCGACTGCGTATATTTCAGCGTGATGAGCGCCACCACCAGATCGATCTTGGCGGATTCAGGCAGCTCCTTGTTCTCGGTTACCAGATTTCCCAGCAGGTCGGCATCAATGCGGAAGTTGTTGTGTCCCTGCTCAAAAGTGATACCGAACACATCTTTGTACTCCTGTTCGGCCGGTACGTAGTTCGAATCGATGCGAACTACGTTGTACTTACCCGACTTCTTAGTCTTCAGGATTTCGAGCGCCTCGTCGGTGTAGCCCGGTGCGATAATACCGTCCGACACCTCAGCCTTCAGGTAACGTGCGGTATCAGCGTCGCACACATCGGAAAGTGCTGCCCAGTCGCCGTACGAGCACAGACGATCGGCACCACGCGCGCGAATGTACGCACAGGCGATGGGGCTGAGCGGAGCATCATCTTCAACGAAATAGATCTGACGGTCGACGTCGGACAACGGCAAACCAACTGCCGCACCCGCCGGACTCACGTGCTTAAACGACGCAGCCGCAGGCAAGCCCGTCGCCTCCTTCAACTCGCGCACCAGCTGCCACGAATTGAAGGCGTCTAAGAAGTTGATATAGCCAGGCTTGCCATTCAACACCTCAACGGGCAGGTCGGACCCGTCCTTCATAAAGATGCGCGATGGCTTCTGGTTTGGGTTGCACCCGTACTTGAGTTCCAGTTCGTTCATGGGTTCTCCTTTGTTGTTTGACTGATCGAAATGACGCGGAGCGGAATGTGGGACGGCGTTCCGCGCGCAGTTCCACAGCGACTGAAAATGTCCTGTGGACATTTTCATCAAGCGAGGACTGTTTGAGCACGGAATGCCGCCTCACATTCCGCGCTCCACCATTGTCGTCTTCTCTAATCTCCCAGATTCTTGTTGTACAGCGTCACAACGCCATTCACGTTGGCATAGAGGCTTACTTTGTTGTCGGCGTTCAGGGCAGCCCACACCTCATCAGCCTCGGGCAGCTTGACGAGCACCGGCTCGCCTGCGAACGTGGGCAGCGGATTGCCGTCACCCTGATACGTGCTGATGAAGTAGCCGCACCCTTCGTCCACTCCTTCGTAGGCGAAGAACTCGCGAACGCAACGGCCGCCCTCGTGCTTTAAGATGGACAACTCAAACGTGCCATCAGGATTGACGATGGCACTAATGCGCGGGGTGAAGTTGGGTGCGTCGGGTTCGTACTCGCGTGCCATGCAGCCATCGCGGAAACTACCCACTTCCACGATCGTGTCGGTCTGGTCGCCATTGGTAACCACGAGCGCGTCACCCATAGCGCGCACCGGATGGTAGATGATCAGACTCGGATCAGCCAAAAGCGCAGGGTCGTGTGCTTCGGTGCGAATACCGTCCTCGGTTTCCACGAACACGCGGTTACGGCTGTTCACGCTGCGGCCCATGATGAAGTAATACACGCGATCGGCGCCAACAACGATACCACGCCCAGGATACGGGTTTCCTCGAAGAATGTCGGCTAGGTTTTCCATGCTCGGTCTTCCTTCCTCACGATACGTCGCTGATACGGCTCTTAGCAGGTCTGCCCATGAAAAAGGCAAGCCTCCCTGAGAGCGGGTTCAGCTTGCCCAGACGGTCGGCATGTATGATGCGCACCACTCCCCCGTGGTCGTCCACGATGATTCCGTCAGTCACAGCGCGCCGCTTGCACGCGTGCAGTGTAGCACATTCGGCGTCAAACAGCGGAGGCAAGCTGCTGATAAGGCGGCGAATGTCACGAAGGTCAACGGTTCAAATGCTGATCAAATATTGGCTCGACCGAATTCCTGCAAAAATGAACTATTTTCTAGAATTGAACCTTTTCTCAAACCCACATGCTATGATTCCTCAAACGTTGAACTTCTAGACAAACATTGAACTATCAACGAAAAGTAATTGAACTTGACGGAGGTAACCGATGACAACATCATCGTTCTCAGACCGGCTTCGCCAGGCAATGGATGCCCGCGGGCTTCGCCAAGCTGACATAGTACACAAAGCAGAGCGAAGCGGCGTGAAGTTGGGAAAGAGTCACATGAGCCAGTACGTCAGTGGCAAAACCGTTCCACGTGCCGACACCATGGCCTTTCTCGCACGAACGCTTGACGTAACCCCCGAATGGCTCGCTACTGGTACTGTCACCACGAACGATGCACCTGACAGCAAAACAGCCGACACGTCCGCCGCAAGTACGAGCACAGAAGCGCTGTTGTGCTCGAACACCGAAATACCCACTCGCACAAGCGAAAACGCAGATACGAAAGCACAAGCCAATAACGACACGTCCGCTTGCCGAGCAGAACCAACATCCAGCAATAACGACAACACCCTCACAGCAAGGAGCACAACCATGCGCGAATTCAAGAAGTCATCGAAGCTCAACGACGTTCTTTACGACGTGCGCGGCCCCGCACTCGACGAAGCACACCGCATGGAGAAAGCCGGCGCGCACATTTTGAAACTCAACATTGGAAACCCCGCCCCATTCGGTTTTCGCACACCCGACGAAGTGGTGTACGACATGGCGAGCCAGCTGACCGACTGCGAAGGCTATTCCGACTCTAAAGGCCTGTTCAGCGCCCGCAAAGCTATCATGCAGTACGCACAACTGAAGCACATTCCCAATGTGGGCATGGATGACATCTACACAGGCAATGGTGCAAGCGAACTGATTAACCTGTGCATGTCGGCGCTACTGAACGACGGTGATGAGATTCTTATCCCCTCCCCCGACTACCCGCTGTGGACGGCCTCGGCCACGCTCGCCGGCGGCAAGGTGGTGCATTACCTGTGTGACGAGCAGTCGGAATGGTATCCCGACCTGCAAGACATCCGTAGTAAAGTAACCGACCGCACCAAAGCCATCGTCATCATCAATCCCAATAATCCCACCGGTGCGTTGTACCCACGCGAAGTACTGCAGGGCATTGTAGACATTGCCCGTGAGCATCAGCTAATCATTTTCTCCGATGAAATCTACGATCGATTGGTCATGGATGGCCTCGAGCATGTATCTATTGCTTCAATGGCACCCGATTTGTTCTGCGTGACGTTCAGTGGCCTGTCGAAGTCGCACATGATCGCCGGCTACCGCATCGGCTGGATGATCCTCTCGGGAAACAAGCGCGTTGCGCGCGACTACATCGAAGGCATCGACATGCTGTCGAACATGCGTCTGTGCTCGAACGTTCCCGCGCAGTCCATTGTGCAGACCGCACTCGGTGGGCACCAGAGCGTAAACGACTACATTGTTCCTGGTGGACGCGTATATGAGCAGCGCGAATTCGTATACAACGCCTTAAAGAGCATTCCCGGTGTGAGCGTGGTGAAGCCGAAAGCCGCATTCTATATCTTCCCCAAACTCGATGTGAAGAAGTTCAACATCACCGATGACGAACGGTTTGCGTTTGACTTGCTGCACGACAAGAAGATCCTCATCACGAAGGGTACCGGGTTCAATTGGCACGAACCCGATCACTTCCGCATCGTGTACCTGCCGCGCATCGAGGTGTTAAGCGAAGCAATGACAGACCTCGCCGACTTCCTGTCGTACTATCGGCAGTAGCGGCAGTAGCGTATGACGGCGCGCGAGATCTACCGGCCGAGATTGGCTTCGTGGCGATCTCGCGCCTCTTTGCTGTAGCGTTGACGGTAGCGCACGTCAACCAATTCGGCCACGATGGAAATAGCCAGTTCGGCAGGGGTTTTCGCGCCAAACTTCAACCCGATGGGCCGCTTGATACGTCGCCACCCTTCTTCCGTGCCACCCTTAGCAAGAACCAGATCGTGCACACGCTCGTTCTTGCCCGCACAACCCATCATACCCACGTAACTGACCTGATGCTTAAGCGCCCACACACACGCTTCAGGGTCGAACATGTGTCCACGCGTGAGCACACACACGTAATCGGCAGAATCGGCGGCATAATCGTCAAGCGTGTCGAACGTACCTCCAGGAAGCAGAATACGCCGCGCTAACGGAAAGCGCGTCTCGTTCAGGTACGCCGGATCGTAATCAACCACCGTCACCGCAAAGCCCACATGATCAGCAAGCGCCGCAACCTCACTCGATGCATCGGAGGCACCCAGCAACCACACGCGAACCTGGTCGAACAGCGCCACACTTGCCCAGGTGAGTCCCTCGAACTGATCGTTGTGCATTGACGGGCCGCGCGTTACATCTTTCATCTGGAACTTGTCGCGCTCGGAGTACGCGCGCGAGGTCACGATTTCCTTCGCGTCGTTGCAGAAGAACACAAGTGGTTCGCCATCCGCCGATCCCACGTCGCCGTATTTCTTCGTAACCTCATTGTCGACGTTTTCCTGCGCCTGCGTATCGTCGTAAACAAGCTTGAACCCGAGCCACGCGAGATCGCCCTCGTCCATAGCTCGCAACGCCCGCTGAAACGTCGGAATGTCCACCTGTGTGAGACTCTTAGCCAAGCGTTCGATGCAAGCAGTACTCAGATGTTCCTTGCCCGCCAGCGCCTCATCGGAAAAGCACGGGAAATCAGCTGGATCGAAATGCGGGGTGCATCCCGCCCGAAGATCGGCGATAACACCTTCGAGAACTTCCCTTTTCATAGCGAGTTCCTTCCCTTTCGTGCATCCCTAGACGACTTATTTCATGCACCTCACAAAGCGAACACACGTCAGCGAGAGGACCGCAGCGTCGAGCAACTCCGCCTGCCCCGTTAGGGCAGACGGAACTAAAAGATGTGAACGATGCGGTTGTCGTCCATAGTCATGCGCCCTTCGGCAATAGCGCGCAGTACCTGGGGATACAGCACATGCTCAACCTCATGAATGGCTGCCTCCAGATCGTCAATCGACCAACCTTCGCGCACTTCAACCGCTCGCTGAGCCACAATGGGGCCTTTATCGTAGTCCTCGTTTGCGAGATGAACCGTCACGCCTGTCACCTTCACGCCCGCTGCATACGCATCAGCAATAGCATGCGCCCCTTTAAACGACGGCAGCAGTGCCGGATGCAGGTTAAGCACGCGGTCAGGAAACGCACTCAGCATCACCGGCGTAAGCTTGCGCATGTAGCCCGCCATCACCACGTACTCAGCACCCGCTTCCTTCATCTCCCGCGCGATGCGCTCGTCAGCAGCATGTGCATCGGCATACACCTCGCGGTTGAGCGCCGTGCAGGAAAGGCCCGCTGCCTTCGCGCGCTCGATACCGTATGCATCAGGACGCGACGACACCACATGCACGATCTCAACAGGCAAGGCGTCCTTTGCAATGGCGTCAATGATGGCTTGTAGGTTCGTACCGCTACCCGAAAGCAGTACACCGATCTTAAGCCTGGAATCCATACAGCCCCCCAGCATTTGCGTAACGCACCTTGCCTTCACCAGCCACAATGCGGCCCACACGATAGAACGTTTCGTTTTGCCGCGCGAGTGCCGCCTCAACATCTGTTACCTTGTTAGGATCGCAGATAAAGATCATTCCCGTGCCCATATTGAAGGTCTTCAGTGCTTCCTCATCGGTTAGTCCAGCCGCCGCGCATGCATAATGAACAATAGGAGGAACAGGCCACGACCCAAGGCAGACCTCAGCATCCACATTGCCCGGAAGCGCACGGTTTAGGTTCTCGGTGATGCCGCCGCCGGTGATGTGCGCCAGGGCGCGAATGCCGCCCGGAACCTCTTGCATGACCGAACGAACAGGTTTCACGTAAATGCGCGTGGGGATAAGCAGCGCATCAGCCACGCTCATACCGCCAAGTTCGTCGCACGGAGCTGTCTGCTCATCGAAGGTCTTACCATCAAGACACACACGACGCGCCAACGAATAGCCGTTTGAATGCAAGCCGGTCGATGGTAGCGCAATGAGAACATCGCCCTCGCACACACTGAGCGGATCGAGCATTTTCGGGCGATCGACAATACCCACGCAGAAACCCGATAGATCATAATCATCCGGGTCCATCACGCCAGGATGCTCAGCCATTTCGCCACCAATCAGCGCACAGCCCGACTGTCGGCAACCTTCACCGATGCCGCCAACAATCTGCGCCATAGCTTCCGCCTTCAGCTTGCCAACCGCCACGTAGTCGAGGAAGAACAGTGGCTCGGCTCCTGTTGCCAGAATGTCGTTTACACACATGGCAACTAAATCGATACCTACGGTGTCGTGTTTACCTAAAAGCTGGGCGACTTTCAGCTTCGTTCCCACACCATCGGTGCCGCTTACCAGAAGCGGATCGGCCATGTCCTTCGCCGCAGCAATGCTGAACAAGCCACCAAAGCCACCGATGTCGCCCACTACTTCAGGCCGATACGTACTATGCACCGTATCCTTAATGGCGTCGACCGCACGAGCACCCTCAACAATGTCGACGCCCGCCTGAGCATAGGTCATGCCCTGCTGGTTTTCTGTCATGTCCTTCTCGCTTTCCCTGGTTTTATCGGCGTATCGTACGCGCTTACGCCGCCACATCCTGCGCAGCCCCCGATATAGCCTCTTCATCGGCGGCACTTACCGCGTCTGCTGCATTGATGTCCTCTGCATTGCCATACGCATTCTGATCAGTTGCAACAGTGCTCTCCGTCACATAGGCGAACAGTACCCAACGTCCGTTGCTTGCAAGATTGTCGCACGTGGAGAGCGTGAACGCCTTCTTCATATCGGACGCCTCAACAATATCGTCAGCTGAAACCACCGACCGGTCTATCTTGTCCTGAAGGTAGCGCTCGAATTCGTCCGGCGACGAAAACTCCGTCTGTGCCAACGGCTCGGTTCCCGAACAATGAACAAGCGAACACGTGAGCAGACGATAGTTTCCCTGCGGCGTAAGAATGTAGACCGTTCGAGACGCGTCAAACGCACCTTGATCCTCGAGGCCAGCGATGTCGGAGAACATAGACCCGTCGTTCATGTTGTGCCCATATACCACGTTGTTATCATCGGAGAAGTCGGCTGCGTTCTCGGCGGAAAGGAAGATGCAGCCGAACACGGCAAGCCATCCTTCCGAGCCCGTGAAATCGTGTGTAAGGTAGTAGTCATTATCTGAGCGATGCACGATAGGATAGTTGATGTTAGTGTTGGGAATGTAGATCCAACCCACCACGTCGGGATTGATCGCACGCAGCGCATCCCAGTCAACCTGTAAGTCAGACAACGACATCGCCGCCACATCGCTCGGTGGCATGAAGCCCTCGTTTGCAATGTCGTTGTAGGTCTGCCGACCCTGCCAATAGCTGAAAAGGATGGTACCCAGCGCCAGTAAAGAAACCAGCAGCACAACAAGCGCCAGCACAATCACCACACGCAGTACCTTCGAGCCGCGCTTTTTCTGAGGGGGCATACTCATACCGCCACCCGATACAGTGGCAGGCATCATACCAGAAGCGGACTTCCGAGCAGCGCTGCCGTAATTCGCTCTACCGTATTGCGAAGCGTCCATGTTTAGGTTTTGGCGCACAGGGCGGGCGAAATCTTGCGAATTCTGATGAGAACGGTTGTCCATCGCTACCTTTCAACATGCACACGTTGCGCTCAGTGCGGCTTTTCAAAACGAAACTATCATAGCAAACGCCCCCAAAGCGGGGGCGCGAGCCTGCAAAATCGCACGAACCGCCATACGGGCGGAGGACCAGTTTGCGTTGACTGACTGGTTCGCCAACCAGCCGGTCAATTCGCCAACTGGCTATTTCTTCATTTCCTCAAAGAAACCCTTTGCAATAAACGCAACAATAACGAGAACGATAATGGCAACGACTATCCAAACCGCCATCATGGGCACCTGAATACCGAAAAGAGTCATGGCAATCTCCCCTTTTTTACATACCTAATTACACATCAACTGTGAATCTATCATAAATTTCCTGGTGCAGGGTATCGCAAGCGTGAAATTTATGCAAGCGTGCCACCGACAATTGTCGGCAAAGGTAACCTTTCCGAAATAGTTTTAGGCAAAGCGCGATGCACAGACAGCGGTAAGGTGTCCGTTTTCATCCTGAAAAAGACACAAACGACCATCGCGACTCTCGTATACGCTGCTGAACAAAGCGGGTTGGCCTGATGCACTTGACGCGCTTTCGGTATTCGAAGCAGCCACGTTGCGATCTGCCGATGCCGCGCTCCTGTTACCCGCTGCATCTCGCGCGCTGGCGACAGCGACTCTATTTGTAGCTGACATGCCAGAACACCAGACCTTGCGCGGGCGCATTCTCTCCCGCTGCCGAACGATCGCGCGCTGCAAGCACGCGCTTAACCCATTCTGGTTCTCGCTGTCCACGCCCCACCGCAACAAGCGTGCCCACAATCGTGCGCACCATGGAATGCAGGAACGCGTTTCCCACTACCGTGATACAAAGACAGCGCTCCCCCATGATCAACTCTTCGGAAAACGAGATCTCGTTCACGTTACGGCACGTCGGTTTACCAACTGCCGAAGCAGCGAGACAGAAACTCTTGAAATCGTGCTCACCAATAAGACAACGCGATGCGAGTTCCATTGCGCACACATCGAGCCCCTTCGGCTGATGCCAACAGAAGTCGCGCATG
The DNA here is from genome assembly GCF_011038965.1 of Adlercreutzia sp. ZJ141. Lineage (GTDB taxonomy): Bacteria > Actinomycetota > Coriobacteriia > Coriobacteriales > Eggerthellaceae > ZJ141. The sequence continues at coordinate 46,905 of NZ_JAAKEB010000010.1, forward strand.
AATAGCGGTTTCGTCTCATCAAGGCAGATGAAGTAGCGGTACTCGCGGCAGATGGCGTCGAAACGGGCTGAGAATCCCGGTTCGCGAAGGGCAACCGACCTTACCGTAATGTCATCATGCACGAGCGCATTTAATGACCTGCACAGGCTATTGAACGTTCGATCACGCAGTTCACCGGCAAGAAGATCGAAACTCACCACCTGCCTGCGGGCGTGCACGCCCGCATCGGTGCGCCCCGCACACGTTGTTTCCACCTTGCGACGAAAGAGCGTTTGTAGCGCCGATTCCAACTCGCCTTGCACGGTAAGCTGGCCCGGCTGCCGCGCGAACCCACAGAATGCTGCACCTTTATAGGCGACAGTCAGGGACAGCGTTATTGTCTGCTCTTCTGGCGATACTGCGTCGCTCTGTAGCGCTTTGTCCGCATCCGTCACATCATGCGCGTGTCGTGCCGCATCAGCCGCCGCCGCGCCAGCGCCAGCACCGTCCGCACTTCCACCAACACCAGCGCTGCCCATACAGTCGCCAGCGTCCACGTAAGCCTTCCCGTTAACCACCATCACGCCCGCCTTCAATGCTAGGCAACTATCGCGGCATGACCGAACAACTCCTGCAGTTCGGAACGCATAACCCGATTCGACGCGTCAACCGATACCGGTAATTCAGCACGCAGCTTTGATCCGTTGTTTTGCTGCACAAACAGCACCACGCCATCGCGCCCCGGATACGACTGTAAGATACGGTTCAAACGCAGCGTCTTCGCCTGATCAAACGTTGAACAGGGGACTCGTAATTCCAGGCGCGAGGGACGCTCATCTGACTCGTTGAGCTCGATAATCTCAAGCTCAAACGCCATGATCTGATTACCGCGATCGCTATGCTCGAACTTGCCCTTAATCTTCACGATCGAGTCTTCCTGGATAGCCTCTGAGAAGTCGTCGTATTTGAAGCAGATGCATTCGACGCTGCCCGTGGTGTCCTCAAGCTCGAAAGTAGCCATTTTGGTGCCACGCTTTGTGAGCTTCACCACAACGTTTGAGATCATGCCCACAAACACCGCATTAGGAATCTCCTTTGTGCGCTCAGCCAAGTCGCCGAGCTGCCACTTTGTCATGCGCGAAATAGCATGCTCATATGGCCGCAGGGGATGGTCGGATACGTAGATCTTCATGATCTCCTTCTCGAAGGTGAGCAGCTGCCGCTTCGACCACTCCACACCATCGGGCGGCGGCACTTCCTCCTTGAATGAGTCGTCGACCTCCGCGAACATGCTGAACATGTCCATCTGACCCGAATCTCGGTCTTTCTGACGCTTCGCCGCACCCTCGAGCAACGGTGTTTCATCGACGAAATACATAAGTTGCTTTCGTGTGTAACCAGTCGAATCAAACGCGCCACCCTTTATGAGCGCTTCGAGGGTCTTTCGGTTGTAACACTTTGCATCCAAGCGGCTCACAAAGTCATGTAAGCTGGTAAAGGGGCCGTTTTCCTCTCGTTCAGCGATGATAGCGTCAGCGACGTTTTTACCCACGCCACGCACGCCAACCAGGCCGAAGCGAATACCTTCGTCAACCGGCGTGAACTCAGCGTTCGATGAGTTAATGTCGGGCGGCAGCACCGGCGTACCGTTGCGGTTGCAGCTGGCGATGTAACGAATGAGGCGATCGGTGTTTCCCATGTAGCTGGATAACACAGCAGCCATGAAGTCGTTCGGATAGTGCGCCTTCAAGTATGCCGTACGCATAACCAAAATGGCATACGCTGCCGAATGCGATTTATTGAACGCGTACTTCGCGAATTTTTCCGCATCGTTCCAAATTTGCTGGGCGATCTTGATGTCGTAGTTGTTTGCAACCGCTCCGGCATCCCAGTCGCCCTGCAGCTGTTTCATCACGTCGAGCTTCTTCTTGCCCATTGCCTTGCGCAGCTTGTCTGCCTTACCGGCAGAAAAGCCACTCATAGCCATGGAAATCTGCATGATCTGCTCTTGGTAGACCATGGTGCCGTATGTTTCTTCCAAAATGGGCTTCAAGCGTTCATCGTAGTAGTGAATAGCTGTTTTACCACTAGCTACCTTCACGTAGTCATCGACCATGCCGGATTCCAGAGGACCCGGACGATTCAACGCGATAGAGGCCACCACGTCGGAGAATCGACTCGGGGGAAGTCGACTGAACAAACTCACATATAACGCGCCTTCAACCTGGAACAGGCCGTCCATGTTACCCGAACGCATGAGCTCGAAGGCTTTTGGATCGTCGGTGGGAATTTCTTCAGGCACGATCTTTTCGCCGAAGCGTGCTTCGATGTTGCGGCATGCGCGCGACAACACACCCAAGGTGCGAAGCCCCAGAAAGTCCATCTTCAACAACCCTAGATCGGGTGTGTAGTGACCATCGTACTGGGTAATAATTCCGCCGCCCTTCGTGTCACGCTTCATGGGAACATGATCACTCATGGGGTCGCGGCAGATGATGGTGGCACATGCGTGCACGCCCTCACCGCGCACGTGCCCTTCGATTGATTTAGCGGCGTCAATAACCGCTTTCACTTCGCTTTCAGCGGCGTAGGCCTTCTTCAGGTCGGGATTAGTGTCGAGCGCCTTATCGATAGTGATGCCAAGCTCATCACCGATCATCTTGCAGATGCGGTCACCCACCGCATACGGATATCCCAACACGCGCGCCGCATCACGCACAGCATTTTTCGCCTGCAGCTTACCGAAGGTGATAACGCCAGCCACATGATCTTCGCCGTACACGTCTTTAATATGTTCGATAACTTCACCGCGACGCTCATCTTCGAAGTCGACGTCAATATCGGGCATCTCAACACGCTCTGGGCTCAAAAAACGTTCGAACAGCAGGCCGTTTGATAGCGGGTCAAGGTCAGTGATACCCATGGCGTACGCCACAATGGCTCCTGCAGCAGAACCGCGGCCGGGACCAACGCCGATACCCTGACTACGTGCCCATTCGATATATTCCTGCACAATGAGGAAGTACGCCGGGAAACCTTGCTGGATGATGACGCTCATTTCGTAATCAGCGCGCTCCTGCGCCTCGGGAGGCACCGGCGAACCATAGCGCTTAACTATGCCCTCGTTCACGCGTTTCCGAAACCAGCTTTCCTCGGTTTCACCCTCAGGCAAAGGAAAACGCGGAAGGATGGAATCTCGCTCAAGCACAACGTTGCACTTTTCCGCTACCTCGACCGTCGTATCACACGCCTCAGGGAAGTCGGCAAGCGCATCGCGCATTTCTTCCTCAGTCTTCATGTAGAACTGGTCGTTAGCAAACTTCATGCGGTTGACTTCATCAACCGTAGCGCCCGTGCCGACACACAGCATGATGTCCTGCGCGCGAGCATCTTCTTGCAGTAGGTAATGGAAATCGTTCGTGGCGATGGTTTTGAGCCCTGCAGCACGCGCGACATCAGTGAGCATATGATTGAGCTCGGTTTGAGTGAAGCCAGCATCGGTGCGTATGCCCTGGTTTTGCAGCTCAATGTAGAAGTCACCTGGATCAAAGCAGCTCGCGAACTTACGAGCCCATTCCACCGCATCATCAAATTGTCGGTTGTCGAGCAGCTTCGGAATAATACCAGCAACGCACGCACTCGAACCGATAATGCCGTGCCCATACTTTTGCAGCATGCTGAATGTGGTGCGCGGCTTGTAGTAAAAGTTGTCAACGTGGCTTTCCGACACGAGCTTCAGCAAGTTATGGTAGCCTTCGTTCGTTTTTGCAAGAAGCAACAGGTGGTACAGGCGCGGCTTCACATCCTTGCGAAGCTCTTCATCGGTGGTGAAATAAACTTCGCATCCGTAGATGGGTTTTACTGCCTTGCCCGTTTCCTTTTCGACAGCAGTACATGCATCGCAGAGCTCAACGACGCCACTCATGACACCGTGGTCGGTAAGGGCGACGGCTGGCATGTCGAGATCGGCTGCTCGGCGCACCATGTCCTTAATGTGCGTAAGCCCGTCAAGCAGCGAATACTCAGTGTGGTTATGCAAGTGAACGAATGCCATAGTGTATGCCTCGAATGCGTACGTTATGCGCCGGGGTACGTATTGGGAGAAGATGAGCGCAAGGTTGTTTTCACGGTTTCTTTCACATTCATTCTAACAGCTTCCCCGAAGTTTGATGTGTCGAACCCCGCGAACAAACCGTGGGTTTTTTATGAAACGTATGTTCGAGTTCCTCTCTACAAAAAGGTCCCGCAGCTTTCGGCTGCGGGACCCTCACATAGGTACTGGTTTTGCGACACGTCGCCTTACGCCGCTTCGGCCGCCTTAATGCGCACATTGCACCACGCAATGTCAGCGGGCAGCATAGTCTTTGCCAACTCGGCTTCAGGCTTACCGGCGGCTTCATCCTGCAGCTCAGCAAGGTGATCACGCACCGCCTGCACGTCGATGTCCTCAACGGCCACCGCACGGTCGGCCAAAATGATGACTTTCTCCCCCGTCACTTCAACGTAACCGCCCTGCAAAGCGAACGCGCGAGGATTCGAGCCATCCTCGTTCTTCAGACGTACGACACCATCGGCCAAAACAGACACGGTGGGCGCATGGCCGGGCAAAAAGCCCATCTCACCCTCGACGCCCGGCACGATAACCATATAGGCTTCAGATGAGAACAACCGCTTTGCCGGTGTGACAATGTCGCATGCGAGAGCGGCCATTATTCGCCAGCTTTCTGCATCTCGTCGTACGCTGCATACACGTCCTCGATGGCCCCTTTGTACACGAAGCACTGCTCGGGAATGTGGTCGCACTTGCCGTCGAGAATCTCGGCGAAGGAGCGCACGGTGTCCTCAATCTTCACGTACTTACCCGGGTTGCCAGTGAACACCTCAGCAACATGGAAGGGCTGACCCAAGAACTTCTGGATCTTACGGGCGCGGTTAACGGTGAGTTTCTGCTCTTCTGACAGCTCGTCCATACCCAGAATGGCAATGATGTCCTGCAGGTCCTTGTAGTTTTGCAGGATCTGCTGCACACCAACGGCTACGCGGTAGTGCTCTTCACCAACAATCTCGGGATCGAGCGCGCGTGACGTGGAGTCGAGCGGATCCACCGCCGGGTAAATGCCCAGCTCAGCAATGGAGCGGGACAGAACCGTCTTGGCGTCCAAGTGGGTAAACGTCGTTGCCGGAGCCGGGTCGGTCAAGTCGTCGGCGGGCACGTAAACGGCCTGAACCGACGTAATGGACCCAACGTTGGTCGACGTGATGCGCTCCTGCAGGTCACCCATCTCAGTTGCCAGAGTGGGCTGGTAACCTACAGCGGATGGCATACGTCCAAGCAGAGCGGATACCTCAGAACCAGCCTGCGTGAAGCGGAAGATGTTGTCAATGAACAGCAGCACGTCCTGACCCTGATCGCGGAAGTATTCCGCCTCGGTCAGACCCGCCAGACCGACGCGCAGACGCGCTCCCGGCGGCTCGTTCATCTGTCCGTAGACCAAGCAGGTCTTCTCGATAACACCCGACTCGCTCATTTCTAGGAACAAGTCGGTACCCTCACGGGTACGCTCGCCAACGCCGGTGAACACCGACGTACCACCATGCTCCTGAGCCAGGTTGTTAATGAGCTCCTGAATACACACGGTCTTGCCAACGCCAGCGCCACCGAACAGGCCCGTTTTACCACCCTTAACGTAGGGCTCGATCAGGTCGATAACCTTAATGCCGGTCTCAAAGATCTCCGTCGTCGTGGTGAGCGTTGCGTACTCGGGAGACGGATGGTGGATGGGCATCCACTCGGTAATCTCCGGCATGGGCTTGCCATCAACAGGCTCGCCAATAACGTTCCAGATGCGACCGAGCGTATTCTGCCCAACAGGCATCATGATAGGAGAACCGGTGTCCTCCACCTCGATGCCGCGGGTCAGACCGTCGGTGGACGACATGGCGACAGTACGCACCAAGTCGCCCGGAAGATGCGTTTGCACCTCCAAGATAGTGTTGACCTCCCCAACGGGGGTCATGGCATTGACCGTAAGGGCGTTGTAGATAGCCGGCATCTGGTCCGGCGGAAACTCAACGTCCACAACAGCGCCAACGATTCGGACGATACGTCCCTTCGCACGCTGCTCGGCCGATGCGCTTGCATTCGTTTCAGCCATTTATTCCTCCAAAGCCGCAGCGCCGCCCACGATCTCCGAAATCTCGGTTGTGATGGCGCCCTGGCGGACACGGTTATATAGTCTGGTCAGCGTTTCGACCATTTCGTTGGCGTTGTCGGTCGCCGACTTCATGGCAGCGCGGCGAGCCGCCTGCTCAGCGGCAGCCGAATCGACAAGCGCATGGAAAATCGTCGTGCGAACATATGCGGGAAGCAACATGTCCAGCACAGCCTCAGCGCTCGGCTCGAACTCGACGTCACCGGGAAGAGAGGCCTCGCCAGAGGTGCCTTCGGCATCGCCTTGCAGGTCGTCGGCGTTGACCGGCAGCACCTGCTCGACACGAAGCACCTGCTCCGCCGCATTCTTCGCATGGTTGTACACAAGCACAACCTCGTCGATTTCGTTATTCACGTAACCGTCGATAGCGAAGGTGGCGATAGCAGACGCCTCTTCAACCGTAGGATCAGCAGAGAGATCCTTAAACTCCAAGACCGGCTTGACGTTGCGATAGTTAAAGTATCCAGCGGATTTCTTACCGCACGCCACGATCTGGCAAGAGGCCCCTGCAGCTTGATTCTCTCTCATAAGGCCCTCGGCGCGGCGCAGCACGTTGCTGTTGAACCCGCCCGCAAGGCCACGGTCCGACACGACAACCACGATAAGCACGTTCTTTATTTCCTCGTGCTTGCGGAGCAAGGCGCTCTGCCCGCCCTGCACGCGAGAGGCGACGCTTCCCAGCATTTCCATCATCGATTCGGAGTACGGGGTCGCAGCCTCCACGCGTTCCGTTGACTTGCGGATCTTCGCCGCAGCCACCATTTCCATGGTGCGCGTGATCTGCTTCGTCGACGATACGGAGCTGATGCGTCTTTCAATGTCGTGAAGGTTGGGCATGTTCTACCTGCCTTACGCCGTAACCGAGAACGTCTGCTTGAACGAGTCAAGCGCGGCGTTCAGGTCGGCTTCAATTGCGTCGGTGAACTTCTTCTCCTTCACAATGCTCTCCAGCACCTGTGGTGCCGAGGCACGCAGGTACGCGAGCATCTCCGTGCGGAAGCGCACGACGTCGCCAAGCGGAATATCATCGAGATATCCCTTGTTGCCAGCATAGATGGCCGCCGCCTGTTCGGATGCGGGCATGGGCATATAGCGACCCTGCTTCAGCAGCTCGGTCATGTGTGCACCGCGGTTCAGCTGATCCTGTGTTGCCTTGTCCAAGTCGCTGCCGAACTGGGTGAACGCCTGCAGCTCGCGATACGACGCGAGGTCGAGACGCAGTGAGCCAGCAACCTGCTTCATAGCCTTGATCTGCGCAGATCCTCCAACGCGGGACACCGAGATGCCCACGTCGACTGCAGGACGCTGACCCTGGAAGAACAGGTCGGTTTGCAGGAAGATCTGACCGTCGGTGATGGAGATGACGTTCGTGGGAATGTATGCGGAAACGTCGCCTGCCTGCGTCTCAATGATGGGCAGAGCGGTCATGGAACCCGCGCCGTTCTCATCGGACATCTTCACAGCACGCTCGAGCAAGCGGCTATGCAGGTAGAAAACGTCACCCGGATATGCTTCGCGTCCCGGCGGACGACGCAGCGTCAGTGACATCTGGCGATATGCGACGGCCTGCTTCGACAGGTCGTCGTAGATGCAGAGCACGTGGCGTCCGGGGTTATCGGCACCTGCGGGTTTGCCGTCCTCGCCGTTGTACATAAAGTACTCGCCGATAGCAGCGCCAGCCATAGGCGCGATGTACTGCAGCGGGGCAGAGTCGGACGCCGTAGCGGAAACGACGATGGTGTAATCCATCGCGCCGTGACGCTCGAGTGTTTCGACGATCTGCGCGACCGTGGAGGCCTTCTGGCCGATTGCCACGTAGATGCAGATCATATCCTGACCCTTTTGGTTAATGATAGCGTCAACCGCAATAGCGGTCTTGCCCGTTTGACGGTCGCCAATGATCAACTCGCGTTGGCCTCGCCCGATGGGAATCATCGAGTCGATAGCCAAGATGCCAGTCTGCATCGGCTCATGCACCGGCTTACGGGCGATAACGCCAGGAGCCTTGAATTCGACAGGACGCATGCCGTCAGCCTTGATAGGGCCTTTGCCGTCGATAGGAATACCCAGCGGATTCACCACGCGGCCAAGCATTTCCTTGCCCGACGGAACCTCGACGATGCGACCGGTGGTGCGCACCTGGTCATTCTCCTTGATCGCGGTGACATCGCCAAGGAGCACGGCACCAACCTCATCCTCTTCGAGGTTCTGAGCCAGGCCGTACACGGTCTTGCCTTCGCCGCTGACAAACTCCAGCAGCTCACCTGCCATCGCGTCCTTCAGGCCATCAATGCGGGCAATGCCGTCGCCGATCTGAATGACGGTGCCAACCTCACGGGACTCGACACTGGTGCTCAGCGCATCAAGTTGCCTGCGCAGAGCCTCGTCAATGGACTGTGCGGTGATTTCTGTCACGAGCGTTCACCTCCATCTGTTGTGTCTTTGAGGACGGTACGCGCATTCTCTAACTGCGTGAGAATACTGGCATCGATCCTCTTGCCGTTTGCGTTCATGAGTATGCCGCCCAACAGGGATGGGTCGATATGCTCACGCAGCACGACCTTGGTTCCCAAATCGGTTTCGGCTTTCCGTACGATAACCTCTCGCAGGTGGTCATCGAGCTCTACGACCGTAGTCACATCGACAACGGTCATGTTCAGCTTGGCTTCGAGCTGTTGCCCATACGCCTCGCTCACGCGGGGAAGCAGATCCGTGTCGCCGCGCTCTGCCATAACGGCGAGAACATCAACGAGCACAGGATTGGCCGTGGCGAACACGCCACGAACCACCTCCGCACGCTGCTCTGCGGTATACGAGCTGTCGCCGATCGCGCTTGCAAGATCCATGTTCGACCGCATGATCCGCACAATGCTCTCAAGCTGATCGCGCACTTCGAGCACGTCGTTTTGGCCACCTGCCTCGTACACGCCATCCAAAAGGACAGCAGCGTACGTGGCTACCTGCTCTTTAACGATCTGGCGATTAATCGGCATTGAAACTGCCCGCCTCGTTCACATAGCGTTCGATGATCGCGCGATGCTCATCGTCGCTCAAATCCTGGCCGATCAAACGCGACGCCACCGCGATAGAGGTGTCTGCAACCGAACTCTGCAGCTCGGCGATCGCAGCCTTCTTCTCGCTCTCGATGGCAACGCGAGCTTTCTCAACCATGACCTCCGCCTCGCCTTGCGCCTTGGCCGTGATGTCGGCTTTCACCGACTCGCCGGTCTTCTTCGCATCAGCGATAATCTGCGCAGACTGGCTTTTCGCTTCCTCGAGCTGCTTGCGATACTCCTCGAGCAGGCGCTCGCTTTCAATGCGCGCCGCCTCCGACTTCTCAAGCGCATCCTTCACAGCAGCCTCGCGCTTCTCGATGATGTTGTCCACCACCGGCCAGCCAAACTTGGCCAACACGACGGCAATCACCAGGAAGGCGATGAGCATCGGAATGAACTCGTTCATGTCGGGAAGGATGAGGGCGATGCCCGTCTTCCCCCCTTCTTCGGAGGCAAACGCAGCCACCGGAAGAATAAACGAAGAGGCCGCGGACAAAGCAGCAGTGAAGCCGAGCGTACCCAGTATCTTCTTTGCTTTTGCTTTCACGTGCTCTCCTTTTCGGTTTCTTTAGAACGTATCTGCGCTCAAGCCGACTAGAAGATGAACGCGGCAACCAAGCCGATCAGGGCGAGCGCCTCTGCGAGAGCGCCGAAGATCAGGGCGTTGGTGAACAGCTTGCCGGCGAGCTCGGGCTGACGGGCGGAGCCGACGCACAGGCCGTAGCCGCACAGACCCAGACCAATGCCGGGGCCGATGGTGCCAAGGCCATAGCCGACAACCTTCAAGGCCGCGATGACGAGAGTGGTTTCTGCCATTGTTTCCTCCTTTTACCGTTTCCGGGCCCTTCCCAGAAACACCAGTACCTATGTTCATCCGGCGGGAGTATGCCGGGACAAACCAAAATCAACGTACCCACGAGGGGCATGCGGCGCAAAGCGTCACGTAAAGACAAACCTCTTAATGCTCCGACGTAGCCAGACCAATGTAGACAGCCGACAGAATAGTAAACACATAAGCCTGCAAGAATGCAACCAGGCACTCCAGCACGTACATGGCAATAAGGAACAGCATCCAGATGATAGAGGGAAGCGCCAGCACGGCGTTAGCTGCGTAGATGGCATCCTGAATAAACACCGTGGTTAACAGCGCGAAGATACCAAGCACCATGTGTCCCGCGAACATATTGCCGTAAAGTCGGACGGCCAACGTGAGCAGGCGAATGACCAGCGAGATAAACTCAAAGAACCAAATGATAGGAACCATTGGCTTCGGCAGGCCCGACGGGGCAATGGACTTGATGTAGCCCAAGCCGCCCTTGGCTTTGATGCCGTAGTAATTAAAGTACACGAACGCGATGAATGATAACGCCCAGGTGACACCCAACGTGCCCGTTGCAGCCTTCGCACCCGGAATCAAACCAATCACATTCGCGGTGAGAATGAAAAAGAAGAGTGTGGCCAAAAACGGTATGTGCTTCTTGTATCCATGCCCGATGGCGCCTTCACCCATGTTCCGCTTCACGGCGTCATAGCCCCACTCAACCATGCCGGCAAACTTGCCGTTCGGAACGACTCCGATCTTACGTACACCGATAAGCACCACCGCCAGCACCACCGCCAGCACGATAAACATCCACAGCGTGTACTGGGTGATGCCGAAGCCGCCGAAGTCGACGACGAACGCCGAATCGAACGAAGAACGAAGATGTTCGATCGGAGCGGCGATGTCCGCCAAAGGGTTACCCGTCAGTTCCATGTAGCTCTCCTCTACTATTGTCGCTTCGATATAAGACCGAAAGCAATAACCGCAACGATGAACGACACAACCTCGGCGAGCGCGTACGCAAGCAAAACGTCACGTGCAATCAAGCCGCACACAACGATACCAGCGCCGAGCATCACGAAGGAAACGGCGATGGCGGCGAAGAACAAACCTGCAAGGCTGCCCGTGTGCGTTGGGTTGATTGCACGCACGCGGACGGTGGCATACCGAAACGGCAGGCAGCTCACCACGCCTATCAGAACTCCTATGATGATCGCAATCGCCAAAACAACTGCTTCCCCTCCGCATGCCGTACGAATCGACATGCATGAAACGTCATTTGAAAGTATAGTAGCGAAACGCGCGGAAAGCACCTATTTATATTTATTTTTTTGCCTCGCAATTCGGTAGATGATGCATAAACTCTCACTATTATGAATAATTTCTGATTAGTTTGATTTATTATCAAGATAATGTAAGTTCTGGAGCTTTTCCCAAGAATCGAAAAAAGAATTTTTTAACCTGATTACCCATACAACTTGGGAAAAATGCATACCGCATCGCAAAAAAACAACCTTTTCACCATTTTTGCATGGAAGCTATTTTATACAAATGTATTCGTCTGTCTCGATACGAGCCACAGAAGCGTACAAGGAGCGCTGCGTGCAACCTACGCCGCCCCTTGTAGCACCGAAAAAGCTAGTGATTATTCGTATACTCGCAGTTTCATACCCGACTCGCGCAGCATATCCATGGCAAGTTCGTCAGGATATGGGTTCTGATACACCACCTCGGTTATACCGGCGTTGATAAGCATCTTGGCGCATACCACGCAAGGCTGCGTGTTTACGTAGATGCTTGCCCCCGAAATGTCGATGCCGTAGCGCGCCGCCTGGATGATGGCATTTTGCTCCGCGTGTAGACCGCGGCAGATCTCATGACGCTGCCCACTGGGAACGCCCATCTGCTGACGCAGACACCCCGTCTCGCCGCAATGCGCAAGACCAGTGGGAACCCCGTTGTATCCTGTGGCCAAGATGCGGCGATCCTTCACAATGACGGCTCCCACCGCACGTCGCAAACACGTCGTGCGCGAGGCAACCTGGTTCGCCAATGTCATGAAGTATTCGTCCCATCCAGGACGATTATCCGGCGTGCCCATGCTAACCCAACTCCGGATACAGGGGGTACTTCGCCAACAAAGCATCAACCCGTTCGCGCACCTCGGCAAGTTTCGTCGCGTCGTCGGCATTAAACACCGTTTCGGCAATACAGCAGCCCACTTCGCGGAAGTCGTCGGTGTCAAAGCCGCGCGTGGTAGCCGCGGCGGACCCCACGCGAATGCCACTCGTGACGAATGGGCTGAGTGGCTCGTTGGGAATCGAATTCTTGTTCACCGTAAGCCCCACTGATTCAAGCAGCGTCTCGGCGTCCTTGCCGGTCACGCCGGCTGGCGTGAGATCAACAAGACACAGATGATTGTCGGTGCCACCCGACACCAGGCGCAAGCCCCCTTCGACCATAGCCTTTCCCATGGCAGCACAGTTGACTACCACGTTGTTTATGTAGTCGGCATACGACGGCAGCAGCGCCTCGCCGAACGCCACAGCTTTGCCGGCGATAACGTGCATGAGCGGGCCTCCCTGCGTACCAGGGAATACCGCCTTGTTGATTTTTTTCGCCATAGCCTCATCGTTGGTGAGAATAAACCCGCCACGCGGGCCACGCAGCGTTTTGTGGCTGGTGGAGGTAACAATATCGGCGTACGGAACAGGGCTTGGGTGCGCTCCTGCGGCAACCAAACCGGCAATGTGCGCCATGTCCACCATGAACAGCGCCCCCACCTCATGCGCGATGTCGGCCATGCGCTCAAAGTCGATAACGCGCGGATACGCGCTCGCTCCGCCGATAATGAGCTTCGGGCGCGTTTCCTTCGCCAAGCGCTCCATGGCGTCGTAATCAATCGTTTCGGTTTCAGGATCGAGACCATAATGAACCATGGTGAACCACTTGCCCGAGAAGTTCACCGGCGAGCCGTGCGTGAGATGTCCACCATGATCGAGACTCATACCCATAACGGTATCCCCTGGGTTTACTGCAGCCATGTACGCTGCTAAGTTCGCGCTTGCACCGGAATGCGGCTGTACGTTGGCGAATGCACAGTCATACAGCTTACATACGCGCTCGATGGCAAGATCCTCAACCAGATCGACTTTTTCACACCCACCGTAATAGCGCTTCCCCGAATAGCCCTCAGCGTACTTATTGGTGAGCACGCTGCCCATGGCCTCCATGACGGAAGGCGACGTAAGGTTTTCGCTGGCTATAAGCTCAACGCAACCGCGCTGGCGGGCAAGCTCCTGTCCGATGATATCTGCGACCTCAGGGTCGGTCTGCGAAAGAAATGCGTGCGCCATACTATGCTAGCTCCTTTCCAACGCCATGATCTTCTGCACGCGACCAGCATGACGGCCACCGCCGAAATCGGTTGACAGAAACGCATCGAGAATAGCCTTATTCTCGTCAAGCGTAACGAAGCGGCCCGACAGCGTGAGCACGTTCGCATCGTTGTGTTCGCGGGCGAGCTGGGCAAATTGTGTGTTAACCGCGTTCACCGCACGAATGCCGCACACCTTGTTCGCGGCCACAGCCATGCCGATGCCCGTACCGCACACGAGCACACCGAAATCGGCGTCGCCAGCGGCCACGCCGCGCGCGACACATGCAGCGAAATCGGGATAATCGACCCTCTCGTTGGTATCGGGCCCGCAGTCGATGACGTCGAAACCGCCTCGAACCAGGTAGTCAACGAGACTTTGCTTCTGCTCGAACCCCGCATGATCGCTTGCGATACTGATAATCACGGAAACACACCTTCCCTATTCTCGCCGTATCCTTGCGTTTGTTGCACCCGCCTTACAACTGCTTGGGTGCAACAGAAACACTATAGCGCCCAACGCGCCTGTGCCGCGTGAAATCTTGGTTAAGTTAGAGCGAGGAAGCGGCAAAGGCGGGCGAATGTCGAAGGCGGCACAAACGAAGGTGACGGAAGAAACCGGAGCGAAACGCCAGGGCGGACTCTCCTTACAATCAAGCGCGACATTGAAACAAGCACACGTGCCAGCAAGCGTACCTTTAGAGCAGGCGCCACCCAATCACGCCCCGACTACGCCCTTACCTTACCCACTGCGCGTACCCATCCGTCAAGCAGCGCAGCGCGTTCATGCGCTTCCATAGTCGGATGAAAGCACGTATCAGTCGTGCGTAAGGCACGCAAGGCGTCCGTGTCACTCCAGAAACCAGTGGTAAGCCCCGCCAGGTACGCCGCACCAAGTGCGGTGGTTTCCGCATTCGCCGGACGACGAATAACCGCATCAAGCACATCGCTTTGGAACTGCATGAGGAAATCGTTCGCCGACGCTCCCCCGTCGACATTAAGCGACGTCAACTTCACACCGGCGTCGGCTTCCATAGCTCGCACCAAGTCGGAAACTTGATAGGCAAGCGACTCAAGCGCTGCGCGAACCACATGCGCACGAGACGTGCCGCGTGTAAGACCGAGAATGGCACCGCGTGCCTGCGCATCCCAATACGGCGCACCAAGGCCCGTGAACGCAGGTACCACATACACGCCACCCGTATTTGGCACGCTGCGAGCGATGTCGCAGGTGTCAGCGGCTCGATCGATGATCCCCAGCTCATCGCGCAGCCACTGGATGAGCGCGCCGGCCATAAACACACTGCCCTCAAGCGCGTATTCGGGCTGGGCAACACCTGGAGCGCTGGCGGCTACCGTGGTCACCAGACCATGCGACGACACACACGCCTCATGCCCCGTATGCATGAGTAGAAAGCAGCCCGTACCGTATGTGTTCTTCGCCTGACCAGGCTCGAAACAGCACTGACCGAACAGCGCCGCCTGCTGGTCGCCTGCCACGCCACAGATAGGAACTCCCGACAGCACCGCGGAGTTGGTGGTATAGCCAAACGGCGACGACGAGGGACGCACATCGGGCAGCATGCTTGCGGGAATGCCGAACAGATCGAGCAGCCACGGATCCCAGCACATCTCGTGGATGTTGAACAGCATGGTGCGACTGGCGTTGGTAGCATCGGTAGCGTGAACGCGACCTTGAGTGAGCGTCCATATAAGCCACGAGTCAACCGTTCCGAACACCAACTCCCCTGCCTCAGCGCGCTCGCGAGCGCCCGCAACGTTGTCGAGAATCCACGCTATCTTGCTTGCAGAGAAGTATGGGTCGGGAATCAGGCCCGTCCGGCGCGTGATCTCGCGCGCGATGGATTCGTCGGTACACAACGTCTCAACCATGTCGGCCGTGCGGCGGCACTGCCACACGATGGCGTTTGTTACCGGCTCACCCGTGCGTCGATCCCACACGATGGTAGTTTCCCGTTGATTCGTGATGCCAATGCTGTCGATGTCGGCAGGCTCCAAGCCGTTCGACACCACAAGCTCGGTAAGCGCTCCGAGCTGTGAGCTTAGTATCTCGCGTGGATCGTGCTCAACCCAACCCGGCTGGGGGTAGATCTGACGAAACGGGTTCTGCACGCAGGAAACGACGTTTCCCAGCGCGTCAATGAGCATAGCGCGTGACGAGGTGGTTCCCTGGTCGAGCGCTACGACATACGTTGCTGACATGCGTTGTCCTCCATCCAAACCGCTATATCTTCGAACACCTGGCGCCGACCAGGTTCGTTGAGTATCTCATGACGCATGCCTTCGTACAGACGCACGTTAACCTGACGTGAGCCAGCCCGCCGAGCCAGGTCGGCTGCGCGCTGCACACCCGCACCGAAATCACCCACCGGATCGCACGCACCAGCAATGAACAGCAGCGGCAGATTAGGCGGCACCTTGCGCGCACAGGAACACGATGCTACCTCGGCCGTAAGGCTGGTGAGCGCAGCATACCCACCCACCGAGAACATGACTCCGCACAAATCGTCGGCGCGGTAGGTGTCAACCACGGCGTCATCGGTACACAACCAGTCAAACGGCGTGCGAGCATCGGCGATCTGGTGAGCGTAGGCACCCACCCCCAATCGGTCGAGCAGTGAGCTGCGGTAGTCGGCACCCTTTAGCGCCGCGAGCGCCCGGGCGAGCAGGTTGCCGGCACGCGAAACAATAATCGGCTGCTGCCCCGTGCCGCACAGCACCGCCGCCGCCACGCCCTGGCCATGGCGAGCAAGGTAAGCGCGAGCGATAAAGCTACCCATAGAATGCCCAAACAGAATATAGGGAACCTGCCGGGGATAACGTCCTTCTACGATACGACGAAGCTCGTGCACATCGCCAATGAGAATCTCCTTGCCACAAACCGGCAGCACACCCAACTCATCGGCGCTGTCCACGCTTTTGCCATGCCCGATATGGTCGGCTGCGCAAACAACGAACCCACGAGCAGCCAAAAAGCGCGCGAACTCGTCATAGCGGCCCACATGCTCGGTCATGCCGTGTACAATCTGCACGATGCCGCGCGGGTGCTGCGACATGTGAGCACGCAAACCCCGCGCGCCACGCACGTCAACCGGTGTCCATATAAGCCCCTTGATGGCGGTTTTTCCATCGCACGATTGAAACCCCACCGGCGCAACGTTCACAGTATGTTCGACGTGCTCGGCACTATCGACACTCGCGGCGCTTTCGACACTCGCATCGCGCGCAGCGCACTCTCCCTGTTTCTCCATAGACACCCCTCCGTCTTTACTTCACCCATTTGTAATGCCAATAATCTACAACAAAATCACTACGTAATAATACCAAGCGAGCATTCGCTAGGTTTACCGTTGGTAGTCACGAAGAGCATACCAAAGCGCTCGCCCTTCTTGAACGCCTCCGGAAACCCTTGAGAATATGCATATTGAGGAGACCTTTCTTCTGAATGGCCACCAATTGAGACGGCTATATGCGCCTAGAAGACGCGATTTATCCTGCTTCCGAGACTACCATCACCATCGGGCGGCTCGTGTGCTGCTATTGCGCGGGCGCAACTAAGTATGCGGTAGTCGTGCTCGCTCAGAGCCGCAAGCCCTGCCTTCTCGACCGCACGACGACAGACCTGCAGGAAAGCGTCAGCGGACTTCTGGAAAAGATTGCGAGCATAGTCGCCAGTGCCGCTTGCAACCAGAAACCCGTCAGCGTAGAGCTTCCAAGCGGTAGGGTTTTGCCAGTCGTCATCTTGCCACTGGAGGTTGAGCTGGAGAACGTGTGGGTTGTTGACCTTTGCGAGGTCGCTCTCGAGCACGTCGATACTGTACTGCATCTGGTAGCCCAGATTGTCCATGGCGAGAGAGCTGACATACCCCGATGGCTTGCGCAAAAGCTTGATGCGAACCTTGTTGACGCGAAGGTCGAAGAAGTCCTCAGCGGCATCGGCTTTAGCATTCGTTGGTTCGATGGTTGTGTTCATGGTGATTCCTTTCATCGATGCTGGCATTACCACCTTGCATGCTTGCAGGTTGGTGTCGGGATCAACGAGCCAACTCTCTTCCCCGACTCTGGATAAAAGTACTGCGCGACTTGCGCGGTATCCAATACTAGCACAGCTGTGACGTATTTTAAGTCATCGATTCAACGAAACTGAAGACTATCTTTCCGAAGTCGAATTCTCGTCAAGGTCTTTAATGAATTCTCGTTCTGCCGTCTCGACCTGCTGCCTGATCTGGTCGTCGGAGGGCAGGTGTTTCTGTATATCCTCGATTCGCACGTTGCCGTACGTCGCCACACCCATCGGGGTGTCTATTCCTCTGAATGCCCACTGCACTTCGGTGCGATCTTTCTCCCTACAGATGAGCAGCCCTAGTGTTGGGTTATCAGTCGAGGTCTTCATCAGTTCATCGACCGCGTTCACGTAGAAATTGAGCTTCCCAGCAAACTCAGGCTCGAACGCTCTGGTCTTGAGCTCAACCACCACGTAGCAGCGCAGGTGGATGTGGTAAAAGAGCATGTCGATTTTGCGCGTCTTACCAGAAACGATAATCTCCTTCTGTCTCCCCATAAAAGCGAAGCCCGTCCCCAGCTCAAGCAGAAAGCGCGTGATGTTCTGCTCAAGCGCAACCTCGAGGTCATGCTCGTCGTATTCGGGAGGAAGCGCAATGAAGCCCAGATCGTAGGTATCCTTGGTGATCGCCTGCGCCAGCTTCCCCTGCGCTGCTGGCAGAAGCTCGCCGAAGTTCGTCATGGCGTTTCCAGTGGTATGGAACAGATCAGCCTTGATGGCGTTTTGCAACGCGCTCCTACTCCAATTCTCCTGAATTGTGCGGGCCAGATAGAATACGGCCTCTTCAACGGACTTGCAGTGAGTGATTATCTCAACGTGATGCCTCCAAGGCACATAAGCAAACACCTGCGGGAACGACACCGCCCCTGTTTCTGCACCAGATTGGTGCAGAATATCAGCATCATACGCACTGGCAACTTGGCGTAACTGCGCGGGTGCCGTTGAGGCTATTTCCTCATAGAGACGTTGCAGCTTTTCCTGCATTTTGTCGATGGCGTAAAACTGATACCAACGCTTCATATACCAAAGGTTTCTTGTTGAAAACCCTTTGGCATGTGGAAACTCACTCTGTAGGTCAAGGCTCATCTGCTCAACAACACCAGACCCCCAGCGCTCCTCGGCCTTTCGGATTACAAGATCACGCCCCAGCTCCCAGTTGAACAGGAGCTGTTCGGAGTTGACTTTAACCGCTGCCTTTACCTGTGCGCCACGATAACGACGCTTGATCTCGCGAATCCAGTTCGCGTATTCAGCGTCTAGCGTCACATCATGCGACCTGACCATACGAGGCATTCTATCGTTATTCTCAGATACAGCATTATCAGTCATGGCAGAGCTCCTTTATTTCACTCGCGATGTCATCGCACATGTGCTTTGCATTTTTCTGTCCTAAAGTCCTCGTCCAGCTCATGCGCGTCGCTTCGACACAATAAACCCTGCAAGTTTATGTGACCTAATTCACGTCAACCTGTAAGACGGAGACACCAGCCTTTCTGAAAAAGCCGAACCCCTGGAAGAACAGCAAGCGCCCTTTGATGCAAAAGCAACTATCCTACAGCTCTTACTAGCTCGGGCACCTCCAGCGGCTCAACTTTTTCGATATCCTCACTGTGAAGTTCCATCGAGTTCCACAGATCAACCTTCTGCTGCATGTTCATCCAAAACTGCGGAGTGGTGCCGAACAACCGCCCTAGTCGTAGGCACATCTCAGGACTCAGACCCCGCTTCTCGCGAATGATCTCGTTCACCGTCTGACGCGTAACACCAAGCCGCTTTGCTAACCCTGCCACACTCAAACCAAGTTCCGGCATGTAATCTTCCCGAAGGAACTCGCCAGGATGAATAGGCGCACGACCGATGAGTAGGGCGTCTTCTCTTAGACATATTTCATCATACATAATGCCCCTCGATTCAGTGGTAATCGCAAACCTTAACGTCGTAAACACCATCGGTCTTGAAGCGGAAGCATATACGCCACTGATCGTTAATCGAAATGGCATGCTGTCCTTCCCTATTGCCCTTCAAAGCATGAAGCCTATTTCCAGGAGGAAGTCGCAAATCCAGAAGAGCCACCGCATTGTCGACATACTCGAGCTTGCGCAACGCACGGCGCTGAATGTCCGGAGGCAGCTTTTGGCAAGAGCCCGTTTCAAACAATTCTCGAGAATCCGCGTCAGCAAACGTCCGAATCATAGCACCTCCTTGCAATGCAGTGTATCATGTCACGTGACGCTTTACAATATGCCATGAAGCAGCAGACTCTGGGCGCCTGAATGCTATTCGAATGCTGTTCGGTACACCACATCGAATGGAGTCATGACCGCCGGCAGAGAGATAAACGCCCCTATGTCTACGACGAGCAGGACGTCCTCATCGATGTGTTCCAGCGTGGAGAAACATGCACGTGCGATTCACTCGCTCCGAAGACATCACCGCCGCCAACTCGCCGGCATGCGCCGATAACCGCCGACAAGAAGATGCCAAGGCAGCCATCATCAAATACGCGCGCTAGTCAGGCGAGCAAAGATAAGCCCACGCTGTTGCTGATATGGGAATCTTCCGGCACCGTCACAAAGTCATTCCGTTGCCAGAGCTCTTTGTGTGGATATCAGTTCAGATGTGTACAAGACACAGCCCATTGTGTATATTTTCTTCGTAGTGGTACAATTTAGCTTTTGATGGTAGATTTTCATTTCTGTTGGTTGTTTTTTGGGAGCACAATGATGCAGACAGAGGTCATTCGCATAATTGAAGGCGGACTATCAGGTGATAGAGTTCGTGTGCTTAACTACGCAAAAACGCTTGCCGCCAATCTTGAGAAAGAGGGCGACACCAGGTTCGCGAGACGAATCAATTCTGTCCTCGCGAATAAGAAGTTCAGCACCGCTACGCTTGACGGATTATCAAGTAAGCCCGTAGACCAAGAGAGTCGGATGGATATCGTAGATGTTGAGATGATCCTACCAGAAGACATCGATCTCATACTCAGTAGCTTTCTTGACAAGGAGACCGAATCATTCATTTCTATGTATGACCATAGGGAAAGCATTGCGGCTCGCGGTATTGAGACACAGAATCACCTTCTGTTATACGGCCCTCCCGGTTGCGGAAAAACCAGCATCGCTCGGTATATTGCCGCCAAAACCGGACTTGCGCTTGTCACCGCACGACTGGATGGACTGGTGTCTTCTTTGCTTGGAAGCACGGCTAAGAACATACGCAAAATCTTCGATTATGCGGCCCGTCAGGAATGCGTTCTGTTCCTTGATGAATTCGATGTTGTCGCCAAACGCCGCGACGACGAGAACGAGCTTGGCGAGCTCAAGCGTGTTGTGAACAGCCTCATTCAAAACATTGATGCCTTCGCAACCGGTAGCATCCTTATAGCGGCAACTAACCATCATGAGTTGCTCGATCCAGCTGTATGGCGACGCTTCAACAAGGTTATCGAAGTGCCAAAACCCACGGCCCGTGAAATAAAGATCTATGCCGACAAGTTCATCCAGCCGCATATGTCTGAAAGCTTGACCCCGCGCTACATCTCATCGTTCGAGGGGCTTAGTTACTCAGACTTAGCCACAGCGACGAAGAACGCACTCTGTGCTGCGACGCTACGTGACGAAGAGAGCTTCACGAGATTTGATATCGTTCACGAGACATACGTACTGCAAAATCATGGCATAGACAATAGAGATGACTACCTTCGCTACCTTTTGTCACATGGCTGCACAATCGCCGAGATACATGACAATACCGACATTCCGAGACGCACTATATCCGACATGTCGAAGCGTCTGAATACGAAGGAGAACTAACGTGGCCGAATTCCTGCCCATCATAATGTTCAAGCAACGCTCCGACGACAATCAGCGTGTCAAAGGTGGCGGCGGAGATAGAATCCCTGGTTGGTATCTTCAGGGTGATGACCTGCTACTCCGTTCAGAAGAATTGGTAACCGAACTACTTAATGGAATCGCAGTGGCACGAAAGAACCCTAAGCTGCCTTACCTGTTTGAGGTCCAATTAGACGGTGACGACACCTCGAAAACGAAGCGAAGTGCCGTTGCTGGTATGCTTGGCGATAGCACAGCAAACGAGAGACCCAGCATCATCGGCATGCGTGGCACTGATAGCCTTATCGTTCAGGCAAAGGACAAGACTGCTGTCCGGCGCATGGTCGCCGGAGTTAAAGATACCGAGCGAAATGTTGCCGGGATCTCTTGCGTAAAGAAGGTCTCTGCGTTCAGTGCTGAAGTGGATCTATCTGAATCCAAAGACTACAAAGTTAAGCTCGTCGATTACCGCAATTACGATGACAACATTGCATGCCAGCGTGCTTTCGAGGAATCGCTCGCTGCCGAGTTCATCACTTTTTTCCGGTGTGAATACTCGAGCGACCTTATCATTTATGACGTGGAGGCATCCCCCAAGCAAGCGCAGGCAATGCTTGATGGCATCATGGGTGAGTCCATCTTTTCGATCAAGCCAATGCCTCGCTACGAAATGACGCTCGATGGCTTGAGCCTGCCAAACGACATCCCAGGCATTAAGACACCGGAGAGCGAAGAGTATCCAGCTCTGGGCATTCTTGACTCCGGCATCGAGCGCATTGACCATCTTACACCATGGCTCATTGAAGAGCAGTGGTCAACGTATCCCGACAACGAGCAGGATCGGGCGCATGGTACGTTCGTGGCAGGAGTTGCGCTCTATGGTGACGAGTTCGAACACGAGGCGTGGATTGACGGTTTGCCCGCAATGCTGTTCGATGCTGCAGTGTTTCCCAATCCCAAAGTAGTTGGAGGCGTGAAGGAATCTGAGATCATCAGCAACATTCAGGAGGCGCTCGAGTATGCGCACGATAAGGCACTTGCTTGGAACCTCTCTATAAGCGGAGTTGGTCCAGTCAAGCCTAATGAGTTTTCGGACTTCGCGGTGGCACTCGATGCGCTCCAGGATAAGTACGGCATACTCATCTGCAAGACAGCTGGCAATAGTCGAGCTTTTCTCAGGGGCATGGATAAAGAGCCGCTAGCGAAGGGCGCAGATTCGGTTAGATGCCTAACCGTCGGTTCTGTGGCACATGAGACGGGTACGTATGACCAAGCATCCGTCGGCGAAGCATCTCCATTCTCATGCAAAGGACCTGGACCTGAGTTCATAATTAAGCCAGAGGTCTCACATTATGGAGGTAATGCCGGTATCAATCCCAACACGGGTGAGTCGACAGTCTCCAATGTGCATTCCTTTGGCATTGACGGCAAAGGTGCCGAATCGGCAGGGACAAGCTTCTCAACCCCGCGGATATCCGCACTTGCAGCAAACCTAGACTTCGCACTCGATGATGAGTCGGATGCACTCCTCGTCAAGACACTCATCATGCATTCGGCAACTTTCACCGACGGCAAGCTCATTGCGCCAGACGATAAAGTGAAAGAACTCGGCTTCGGTGTGCCGGCATCGTTGCCGCAAATTCTCTCCGATAACCCTTACGAAGCCACTCTCGTCATGCGTGGCACGCTCGCAAAGGGCGAAAAGATCAACATCATGGATTTCCCTATGCCACCCTCGCTCATCCGAGACGGCGAGTATACCGGTCAGATAATTCTCACTCTCGCGTACAATCCGATTCTCGACGCCAGCCAGGGCGGTGAGTACTGCCAGTCTGACATCAAAGTAATGTTCGGTTCCTTTGAAGAAAAGGTGTTCAAGGACACCAACTGGCCGACGATTCTCAAAGAGATTGGCCGCACCGACACGCTCAACCTTCTGCTTGATACGCCATACAGTAGGAAACGTTTAAAGGAAGCAGAGGGAGACTTCGCACTCAGGGAGCGCATGCTTGTTGAATTTGCAGGCAAGTACGCACCAGTGAAAAAGTACGCCGTAGATCTTGCCGATCTGAAGGACAGTTTCAAAAAGAAGGTTGGTAAGGACAGACTGTGGTACCTGCAGCTTGAACCACTATTCCGCTACAACATCGAGCAGATGGCGCTGAGAACCGGCGAGGTGCTCGAGCAGGAGTTCTGTGTCATCACCACAATTCGCGACCCTCGAAAACAGGCGCCTGTATACAACGAAGTGAGACAGCTTCTAAACTACCACAACTTCGAGCACAACCCCATTAAGCTGAGGAACCAGGTCAGGGCTCGTATCGGAGGCTGACCCAGCTCCCCAGCCATTGGAGACCCCTACCCATCGAACCGGTAATTCCCGATATGTAGCGTGTTGCAGTTTTCTGAGATTGCGCGTGTAGTGGGCACGGGTATGCCCTCGTTCACCCGCGCACGCACCTCGAAAGACAACTCCACATTGGCACCATCCAGCTGAATCAGTTGGCTCACGATTTCCTCCATGATGGTGCGAACGTCGCGGTTTACACGCGTGCTGTCCAGCTGCGCGCTCATGGTAAACGTCAGCGGTAGCTTCATCTGCTCGCCCGTGCGACTGCTGCCACCGGCGCTGCCGCTGGCAGTCTCGCCAATTCCACCAACTCTACCGCCCGCAGCGCCAGCACCTGACCCGACACCCGAAGAAATTCCGCCGAGCCCATCGAGCACCGCAGCACCGCCACTAGCAGCTTCGCGCTCCCGACGCTTCTGCTCGGCCTCGGCCCGTTCCTCTTTCTCACGCTCAATCTGATCCAGCGCTACTGCGGGTTTCACCAAGTAATCGCTCTGGTTGATGAATGGACGGGCCTCGCCAATCGTCAAGTCAAGGTAGCGATCTTCTCCCACGCCGGCCGCGATGCCGAAATACTCGCTTGAGGGCAATCCCTGCTTTATAGCTGTCTCAAGCACCGTGTAGTCTGTCAACCGCGGCAAGTAACAATACGTGCAAAGGTATTCCCATAGTTGCTTGATCTGAATGCGATCCGTGTCTTTCCAGAGCAGCCGGTCAAGCTCCATACGCAACAACGCGGGAGCCCATACAGAAATTGCCGCCTCGTTCGCAGCCAGCTTGCTCACAGCCCTGTGCACCACGTCCTGACCGCTGCCCGCAATGCGGTCGATTTCCCATGCGGTTTCCATTGACCCTGCCGACAAATCCACATTCGGAGCGATAAGCCAACTGTATGCCTCTTGGATACGCGTGGCCAGCGTCTGATCTGCGCGCTTCATGTTTGAGTCGGTTTCACGTTGCTGAGCCATGTCCAAATTCAGGCGCTCACGATCTTCCGATATGGACTTCCATGCTAAATAGGCACGCGATGCCTGCTCAACCGAACTCACCTGCCCAGCATCACAGGCAACGAATACCAGCATGTTTTTGTACTGCCGGGGTGCTGTTCCACGTGTTTGCAAAATCTCTCCAGCACGCTTCACCGCAGCAGAATCCTCAACGCCGCCGCGATGCGAGGCAGCCGGCGGAAGAACTACAAGTCGCAGCGCTTTTTCGTCGGGCACATCAAGCGAGCTCGCAGGACATACATGCAGCCCGGCAAGGGGGTCAACCTTGCTGAACGATTTGACCCTTTGCTCTATCTCGTACATCACATCGGCGCGATCGAGCTGCTGTGCCCTGTCCTCCATCGTTTTGCGCAACGTCGGGCGCGTGTCATACCAATACCGATTGCCATTACCATCACTATAGAGAAACGAAGATTTTCCCTGTAGAAGGCTCAGTGCATCGTTGAACACCGCAATGTTCTCCCCTGGTTGCACCACTCCCAAACGAATATGTGCACGCTCGATGCCTCGCGCAGTTTGCGCGCCCACATCGGGTGCCGATCCCAACATGATAGTGCGCGACACACGGCGCGCAGCGCACAGGTGACCGTAGCGAGTGTTCTCTTTATCGGTCTTAAAGGGCAACGAGTTTTTGCCGTCGATCTCTGAGTCTACAACGCCGTTCCAGTTCTCATCCAGATAACGCGTCAACTCATCTCGTACGCCTGACACGTTGAGGGGCAATGAACCAGGCATAATCATGGGGCTTGCATCCTGACTCATCCACAGTTCGTGAATTACCGCAGCCATCAGGCGCAGAACGCCACGTGTGCGCTGGAATCTCTCGAGTGTCGCCCAATCTTCATACAGGCGGTCAAACACTTCCGGGTGAATGGGGTAGCAACTTATCATGCGGTCGCGATATTCAAGTTCTTTGGCATCCACGGGAAAATCGGTCGTGTTTTCAGCATACATTCTGGAGAAAGCGTTGCACACCTCGTTACGTTTCGCCTCATTCTTGCAATTGAGAAAAAGACGTCGACGCACCACTTCAAAGCCCTCGTTGGCGCTGACCGGCTTCCAGATTGCCTCCATGCGCCCGAAGGTGTGCTCGATGGCCTCAAGTGCTCGCTGGCCGCTCTCGCCGCCGATCTCGCGCTCACTTTCGGGGATGGACGCCACTACCAAACTGCACTTGCTTGCCCGTGCGGCTTCGGTCAGCTCCTGAATGAAGGTGATGAAGTTGTCGAACGACCCCGCTGGCAGCCCGTCTACGCCGTAGAGTTTCTTGGCGTAGGCAACCAGTTCGTCTACCAGCACCAATGCGCATCCGCAGGCATTGAAAAGCTCAGCCAGCGCTTGTGAACCGGGAGACACGTGCTTGCGGTCGGCATCACGCACGAACTCATACAGTTCTGGCTTTCCGGCCGATTCAGCCAATTGGCACGCGATTTCACCCCAAATGGTGTTCACGGTAATGCCAGGCATTGTTTGCGGGCGGCGCGCTTTCGCCGGGTTCAGCGCCGTGCCCACAATAACAGCCACGTGCACCTTGGGTATTTCGGCAACCCCGGCTTCTTCAAGCACCGGCTTAGCGTTGGGAATCTGATCCACCAGTGAACGACTACGCAGCAGATGGTATAAAGCTAGCATGCTGTGCGTTTTACCTCCGCCGAAGGCGGTTTTCAGTTGAATGACGGGCTCGCCATCTTTGCCAGCTACGCGCTTGAGCGACTGCACCAGCAGTCCCTTCATGCCCTCGGTCACATACGTGCGACCGAAGAACTCCACCGGATCGCGATATTCAAGCGAGCCCTCGCTACGTGCCACCTGCGCCAGGTCGGCCGCAAACTCGGCGTTGCGATAGCGTCCCTCAGCTACGTCTTGGTGCGGCTCCATCACATCGCGCCAGCTGGGAAGCCCTACCACGGATGCTGTTTCAGCAGTGACTTTTTTCGATTTGACAGGTTGTGGAGCACTATTGCTTGTTATTGCAACGGAACCTTGGGTGCTGCCATAGCGAGCTTCACGTAGAAGTGCGTTGATGTCTGCTGCACCGTCTGGGTCAATTTGCTCGCAGAACCGTGACATGGTGTCAAGTGCACGCCATGTGTCGTTGTCGTTTATGTCCTGACTACCCCTGTGCGCCCATTTATTTCGTGTGGTGCGCAATTCATTCAGCCAAGTTCTGCAATCCTTCGAGAGTCTTTTGCGGAACACATCGTTCCATTGAATATCGGCCAACAACAGACACAGTGCAATGTCGAGTGAGTCAACCAGCGTTTCGTAGTCGCCCGACGTAGGCAGGTTTCGTTTCTGGTCCTCATACAGCTTATCTAGCACTCCCTCTTGCCACCAGCGTTCCTGCCCGTAGGCGAGGATGAACTCGCGCGCAACATAGGGGGCAAGTGAGTTGGTCAGAATGTCGAATCCCTTGGCAACCCGTACGTAATTCTCCATGATATCAACCCTCCTAGTCGCCGAAGATCAATTCTTCTTGCACGGGTGTCTCTGCCTGAAGTTGTGCCGCACGCGATTGAATCTCAGGCCACGACACCACCAGTGAGTTGTAGGCAAACGCCTCTTGGGTCCAGTTCTTTTTGTCTGCGATGGTAAACAGGCGGTAGGCCAGCGCCTTTGCGCTTTCTGCACGATTGTCCACTATGTCTCGCAGCAATGCCGCACAGGCATCTATTCCCCCGGTTTCCATAGCACGCGCGAGCTGCTGGGTGAACAACCATGTGAAACTTTTATCGACGCGTCCGTTCAGCTCGTCGCGCCCGAGCAGCCGCACCACTCCCTTGCTGGCGAAGAGCGCTCCCTTCTCTGCCAAGCCTTGAATAGATGTGTTCTTTGCGCGGGCGAGAATGTCTGCATCGCCAAACTTGATCTCATTGAACGCGCACTGCGTGTACAAATCCACGCAGAAGCGACTTTCGCGATCAAGGTCGCTGTCCTGATCGGAGAAGTACAGATCAAGCTCTTGGTTGATGATCTGAAGCGCCGAGCGCACCGTCATTTCAGAGCCATCGGCTTCAAGTACCTTGGAAAAGCGCGAGTACACGCCAATGCCAGGGCCAATGGCCGACTGAGCCATGTCAACAGGCGCGATATTGCTGGTCTGGAGCTTGTCGAGCGCAGGCTTCAGTTCGCGCTTGAGCGTGTTGACGAATTCACGCCGCGTCGCCATGGGCGCGTTGGCAGGACGCTTACGGCAAACGAGAACAATGGAGGAAGCGAGGGCGTTGGTACCGTTTCCGATTACACGCCCCTCCTTCTCTGTTCTGAGGGGCCATGTTCCTGTGATGGAGAATCCCGCTTTTATAACAGCAGAAAGCATCGTCTCCCAGCCAGTTGAAACCGTACTCTCTGCCCCGTCTGAAGTCTCCGTTTCTTTTTCTTTAAAGCCGTAGTAGATCGTAGCCGGAACATCACTTCTTACATACTCATGAACCTGCTGAAAAGCACGGTACATGCCGTCCTCGAAAAAGGCCTTGGCACCATCTTTTCCTCGATTATCTCTGTATGGCGTAGCGACCAGCTCTTCCGATTTCGGCACGAGCATCGTACTGAATAGCTTCGGGTAGGTCTTGCGCAACGACTGCCTCAGCCAGACGTAGAAGTAGTCTGACAAATCCGCATAACCTATATTGTCGTAATATGGCGGGTCAGCCGAAACAACATTATTTCGCATGCCATTGTCGCTCTGTGCATCCCATTGTCTCGCTTGGCCTTCGATGCTATGCGTCGGTAAACCACCAAACGCCTTTAACATTCGCCTAAACAGACTAGCAAAACTGCCACTTGAGTCGCAGAAAGGATTGCTTTCTGCATAATCCCACACCATGGGTATCGCCTGACGAGCAAAGACGTTTCTCATTTGCGAATTCGTCGCGTTCCATCCGCATACAGATGAATTATGATTAGCAAGTTGATCTACAAGAAACGCCAGATAGACGCCGATGGCTTCGCCGCGGGCTTTTGCGCCGGTGCCGCCGTCGGCAAGACCAATGCCGTCGTCTGGAACCCCGGCTTTTACCGCATCCTCATAGGCTTTCTCTTGCGCTTCATGGACAAGTTCGCTAAACGTAGTCAATGCCGTCAGCTGCCTGTTGGTGAATAGATCTGAAAGACAACTAAATCCATACGCAGGAGGGCTAAACCAACGAGGATTCTTGCATATTTCACCGCCAGGATACTCATCTGGTCGCTTCACTTGCGCTGCGACGTTTTGAACATTGTCTGACGCAAGATAAACCCTGCCTTTCTTTCCCTCGGCAACAATAGCCATTAGTCGCGAACCTATAAGACCAGCATGACCCTCGGACCTGATGTGCTCGTTACTATAAGCCTGTCCACAGAATAGACAAGAAGCACCTTTGCGCAAAATGACAGTCCCTTCGCGCTGGCTCTTTCCTGGCTTCACCTCAAAACGCATTTCCCCATTGTCCACGATGGGCTCAACGTGGTGCTCTTTGCCCTTCTTCTTGGACAGGTCGAAGGAACGCACCAGCGCCGTCTCATGCCCGCATGCAGGGTTTGGGCATTTTACGGTGCGTGCCCAAATCCATGCGATGACCGTTGCTTCTCCGCCACCTTGTTCGGCGGGGACTTTCACTTTGGGGTACAGGTGCCCTATGCGCTTGAACGCCTCTTCTTTCATCCAGTTTCCGTAGTATTCAACATCGGACGCAAGGCCCGTATTGCCTTCCCAACTTTCCCAAGCAGATCTTTGTTGAGCATCGGGATTTACTGCCGCCTGGCCCGCAAACTTAGGCGGAATCTCAATCATTGCCTTGTTGATGGTGACGGCAACGGGGTTCAGATCTTGCGCATACGCGTCAAGTCCCAAACGCTGCGCCTCAAGCGGAATGGCACCGCCACCCGCAAATGGATCGAGCAGTTTGATGGGCTCATCCCCCATGCTCTTGCGTATTTCCGCCTTCGCGGCATCAAGTACGCGCTGGTTGTTCGAATTCTCCCACACCACCAGCTCTTCTAAGATTTTGAAAAGGCGCTCGCGTTCGGCGTTTTGCGCTTCTTCGGTTGGAAATTGTTCTGGGTGACTCGACGGGTCATCAACCAAAGATGCCCAAATAACAGCCCGCGCCGCAGCCAACGGCCGTCGCGCCCACCACAAATGAAGCGTGGAAGGATGCCCGTGGCGAATAGACTTCTCGCGCGCCGACGCCACATTGATGGCATCAAGCGGCAGTGCAACTTCAATGAGCTTCTTCACTGCCATGTATCGGTCCTCTCTAAGACGACCTCAGCGGACTCAATGAGTCGTCCTGTATCGTAATTGACACTGTTCTCAGCAAACGATGGCGCACGCAGTGCGGGGCGCTTTAAGTAGGTTGTCTTGGTGGAGTAGCCTTCGACTTCAACAATAGCGAGCAGCCACCCGTCGGGCTTGTTGAGGGCACACAGTATTTCGTTCTTCGTCAGCGTGACGGAGTCGCCGCCAGCGATGCGCCCCTTCACCTCTATCATGCGAGTCACCGGGTCATTGCCGTTGCGCATGTTGTCGGGTACACGACTGAAGATGTCGTAGCCTATTCCACGCTGCTCGCTCACGTCCTTGGGGTCATACCCCAGCTCCCGCTCTATCGCCATAATGGCATCCATGGCGGCAAGTTCGGTCTTGC
This sequence comes from Adlercreutzia sp. ZJ141, assembly GCF_011038965.1. Classification (GTDB taxonomy): domain Bacteria; phylum Actinomycetota; class Coriobacteriia; order Coriobacteriales; family Eggerthellaceae; genus ZJ141. The sequence goes on from NZ_JAAKEB010000010.1 coordinate 77,252, forward strand.
GTTTGGCTGCAGCGTCAACACTCTGGCCGTTCGGGTCTGCGGTTGCAGCTGGGTGCAGCATCGATGCTGGCATCACAAGAGCGCCCCCTACCACGCGCGGCGGCATGGGGCTTAACTGCTTCTGGCGCTCCAACTGATCCATGCGTCTCTGCAGGCGCTCGGCTAGCTCGTTCGCACGACGCTCGGCTTGCTTCGAGTTCAGGCGGGCGTTTCGCTTGCCCGCATGCTCACGGTCGGCGAGTTCTCCCGCGCGATAGTCCCAATAGTTGATTTCGGCACGAAGGCGTGCATCCACGGCCTTCTGCACCTTTGCAACTTGAGCGAGCGTTCGCTTGCGCACTTCGTCAATATGCTCGGGAATGATGTTACGGATGGCGAATTCGGTGGCTATTTTGTCTGGGTCGCTTTCCAACCATCCCAGTTCCTCGGCGAACACGCTTCCTATCGACGCACGTTCCGTCTCAGTCGCCGGACGATAATCCAGATACGGCGCATATCCCGCATCGAACGTATTACCGTCGTAGTCTATTTCCACGAAGTGCACCGCACGACTCACGGTCTTCTTGGTGCCGTCGGGCAGCACGGTTCCATCCTGTATAGCGCTTTCCACGTAGAACAGGAAGCGCGGTGTGTCGGCAGCCTCGTCGTCATCTATAAGAACGGCCCCTTGCCGCAGAACCCCCAGGCTCTGTTCAAGGATGACCGATACCGTAGCGTCGAGCAGTGGATGTCCAGGACACACGAGGTCAGCGATTACGCCGCCGGGTACTTGCATGCGCTCCTTCTCGAAACAGATGCGCTCGTAGCTGCGCAGCACCGGGTCGGCGATGCCGATGCGCATATCGTGACTGCGCACGTTAAATGGCACCTTCAAAACCTCGTAGCGCCCGTCCTCACGCTCGGATATACGACCGCCCAACCGATGCATAGCTTCCACGAAGAACGCCTCGATGAAGTGCGGCTCCAGCTTTCGGGCCTCCATGCGCTCCATGTCTTCTTTTATTTTCATCACGGAGTGCACGTCCATCACGTCAGAGGTGAGCGCGTATTCTTCAAGCAGCCGCTTCAATGCGTCGCCATCGAGCGAACTGTCGACCACCTGATTCAGTCGGTCACGCACGTCGGCCCTATCACCGTAGCGAATTGCTTCTACCAAGAGCTCACGCAGCGGCTTGTCTTCGAAGGTCACACGCCCCAAGATATCGAACACACGCCCGCCCAATGCGGCACGTTCCTCTTCGAGCTTCTGGAACAGTCGGTCGAACACCTGGCCCTCTCGTGTCTCCTTTGCCACAAGGTTCCACAAGTGACATACCTCGGTTTGGCCGATGCGGTGTACACGTCCGAAACGTTGCTCAATGCGGTTGGGGTTCCACGGCAAGTCGTAGTTCACCATCAGGTGTGCGCGCTGCAAGTTTATGCCTTCGCCGGCAGCATCGGTCGCCACCAGAATGCGCACGTTCTTGTCCTGCTTGAACAGCTCTTCAGCTTTGTGGCGCTCATCGCGCGGCATGCCACCTTTGATGGTTAGCACCGCGTCAGGCGAGCCCAGCAACTGACGTATCTTGGTGGCAAGGTACTCCAGCGTGTCCTTGTGCTCGGTGAACACAATCAGTTTTTCACGCTTGCCGTTTGGTCCGAACATGTCGGAGTTGTCCTGCAGCAGACGAGAAAGTTCGTCCCATTTGCGATCTTCCCCGCTCATGCGAACCTCGTTGGCCTTGCGTTCCAAGGCTCTCAGCGTCGCAATCTCAGCTTCGAGTTCAGCTGCAGTGGCGGAAGCTGACGCCGTGTCGATAACAGTGTCCTCCATACCTTCGAGCTCTTCGGCCGTGTAGTCGTCTTCATCGAAGTCCTCTCCGAACTGGCTGAACACGGTCGCATAGGAGCCGGTACCATTCGCTTGGTCACGCACTTCAATCAATCGCGACTCAAGGCGTTCCCTGCGGCGACGGAGCGACTGGTAGATGGCCTCGGGCGAAGACGCCAGCCTACGCTGCAAAATGGTAAGCGCGAACCCGACGCTATTCTTTCGCTTGCCATCCAATCGATCGGCGCGGTTGAACTCCTCGGTCACGTAGTTCGTTACCATCGCGTACAGGTCGGCCTCTGCGGGTGAGAGTGTGTAGGTGACAGTCTGCGCCCGGCGCTCAGGAAAGAGCGGGCGTCCGTCGAAGCGGAGCAACTCTTCTTTCACCAGGCGACGCATCACGTCAGAAACGTCGAAGTCGGGTTTTAACACTTTTACGGGAGCGTTGCGGGTGGATGCGTCAGGCGACACTAATTCACGTGGCTTTTGCTTGCGATGTCGTGCTCCTTCGAAGCGATCACGGTCAATGAGCGCCATGAATAACTGGAAGTCCTCAGGCTTGCCGTTATGAGGTGTTGCTGTCATCAGCAGTAGGTTCTCGGTCGTTTCACCTAAAAGCTGCCCTAATTGGTAGCGCTTCGTGTACTTTACTTCGCCACCGAACACAGTCGCGCTCATTTTGTGCGCCTCGTCGACAACCACAAGATCCCAAGTCGTGTCACGCAGAAGTGCCTGAACATCATCACTGCGCGATAGCTTATCCAAACGAGCGATACAAAGGTCGTGCTCCTTAAACGCATTGCGCGTAACCGATGCCTCCAAGAGGTCGTTTGTCAGAATTGTGAACTTGAGGTTGAACTTGCGGTATAGCTCATCTTGCCACTGTTCCACCAGGTTGCCCGGACATACGATAAGGCAACGCTTCAGGTCGCCGCGAGCCAGCATCTCTTTCACCAAAAGCCCTGCCATAATGGTCTTGCCGGCACCCGGATCGTCGGCAAGCACGTAGCGAAGCGGCATCTTTGGCAGCATATTCTGGTACACGGCCGATATCTGGTGCGGAAGCGGATCGATGGCCGATGTTCGCACCGCAAGGTATGGATCGAAAAGATGCGCCAGGTTGATGCGATACGCCTCGGAGACCAGCTTCAGTTCTCCCGGGTCGGCGTCGAACGTCCACTGCGATGAGCTGACAAGCTGAAGGTTGGGTTCCATATCGCGATAGAGCATTGTCTCACCAAGAACGTTGTCCTCGGTGCGATACGTGAGCGTGAGTGCGCAGTTTCCGTACCACTCTACGGCAACGGTAGTCACAACTTTGTCGCCAACTACGCCAGTGAGCTGGCTTCCTACTCGAATATCTTCAAGCTTAGCCATTTTTGCGCTCGTTCTTCTCGGCACGCTTCTGAAGCTCGGCAAACGCGTCGGCGTCCATGAGCACCAGGTGTTCGGTGCCGTTCTTCGAGAGGTAGATAGGTTCGCGCGTCTCCTTGGCAAGCGTGGTGAGTTCGCCGATTCTGCGCTGCAGGTGCGAGACAGGTCGTATCGTAGCCATTAATGTCAACCTTTCCGCATATGAATATTAATACAGCACATCATACATAAAGTCATCAGCACAGAGAAGGTCGAGAATGTCAGTGACAAGATAATCCCATGCGGATGAAAGAAACACACCGACACCGAGAAGAACATGCCATCGCAGAGAAAGCCACGGCGCTCACGAACATTGACATCGCGCTTGCATCGTTAAGACGTATTTGCCGCCTGTGCCGATTCCCACGGCTCATCACCCAGCAGCCATCGTAAGCCACCAGTAAGCCCAGCCCAAAAACGCTCACCTGCTACCGCACCCCAACAGTGTAGGCTGACGGCGAAGCGAGACTGTTGACTAGATGAAAGAGTGGTAACGCAGGTGGTACAATCGTTTGACTCAAAACCGCGAGATTACCGCCCATAAAACTGCCAGGAGAACCTGATGAGCAATGTTTTAAACCCACAAGCGAACACATTTGAAGAAACCGTGCAGTGGCTGCGCGCCGGCAAGGCGGCGGTGTTTCCTACCGACACCGTATATGGGTTGGGCGTTTCGGTGATGCATGCGCACGGCCTTAGCGCGCTCTACGACCTGAAGCAACGCGATGCGGGCAAGCCTATCGCGTGGTTAGTGGGAGGTGTTTTCGACCTTAACCGCTACGGGCTCGATGTTCCCGATTACGCGCATGACCTAGCGCAACGTTTTTGGCCCGGAGCTTTAACGCTCATTGTGCGCGCATCGGATGCGGTACCGCGCGCGTTTGTTTCTTCATCGGGCAGCGTTGGGCTGCGCATGCCCGCAAGCGACATTACTATCGCGCTCATTGACGCCGTAGGGTCGCCTCTTGCCACCACCAGCGCGAATCTGTCAGGATGCGCCGACACGGGTCAATTTGATAACCTAGACGCCACCTTGCTGCAGCAAGCAGGGTGCGCGCTGCGCGACGACGCACCGAAAAGCGGCTTGGCCTCAACCGTGGTCGACTGCACAGGAGAAAAGCCTGTGGTGCTGCGTGCAGGCGGCGTTGATATGAACTCTGGGAGCTCGGATTCTTCTATTGGGTCATGAGGGACAATAGCCTACGTCCCCGTTGTCCTTCTATTGGGTCATGAGGGACAATAGCCTACGTCCCCGTTGTCCTGCACGGCGTGCCACAACGCTACACGAGCGCATACTTCCGTTTGATTCGCTCGAGCTTGGCACGCCACGGCACATAGAGCGCCGCCAAAAACGCAACCGTAGCCGCACCGTGAATGCAATCGAAGGGAACGGCCGCCACAAACGCCGCAACAACCGCCGGCCACGTGATGGGATGCACGTAGCCAATAACATACCACCCGTTCAGCAGCATCCCGTACAGGAGCGCCGACGCGAAGCCGTACACCAGCACAACGGACGTTCGGTTAAACGCACCCGTGCGTGCCAGTACGCCAGCCACGTACCCAACAAGACCCCACGCGTACATCTGCCAAGGAGTCCACGGGCCTTGCCCAAAGAAGAAGTTCGACACCAGCGCCGCGAGCGCGCCTACCATAAAGCCGCATCGTCGGCCGAACACCGCTCCGGCCACAATACAAATAGCCGACACCGGTTTCACGTCGGGCACCGGCGCGAACAGCACCCGACCAGCAGCGGCGAGCGCCGCGAGTACCACCGTGGGCATGATCTGCCGCAACGCAGGACGGCTTACCTCAAACCCCGCAAAGAAGAGTCCCACCGCTGCGACAACAATAAATAGAGTGAGCGCCGCCGTCTGATCAATCTGTACATACGCACATACAATAAGCGATACCGGCACAGCACTAAGCACCGCAGGTTCAGCGACGCGTGAAAGGAAGTGCTTGACGCGGTTCATGGGCGCTCCTTTTCGCGATTCCCCGCACATCCGCACATTGACACACGCTCACACGTGGCCGCATGCTCTTCCGCAAGCCTGTACCCTTCCTCAACCACCTGTGCGTTATCGGCCGCCGCCGCTCGATCTTCCACGCCGTCGGCTGCCGTGTGATCTTCCGCACCGTCAGCTACTGCATGATCTTCCGTACCGTCAGCTACTGCTGCGGCCGCTGTGCGAGCATCCCACAGACGTGCGAGCTCATCGACAGGCGGACAGTAGAACAAGTTGTCAGAGAAAAAATCGGCGGCGGGCTGGGTGCATGCGTTTTGTCCATCGAACAGCAGGGTTATCGTATCGGCAATGCGCGCCGCAAACGACAGGTCGTGCGTGGCCAGAAGCACCGTTGCGCCCGAGCGGGCGCGCTTTGCAATAAGCGTTGCCACGAGCAACTTCGTAGGGGCATCAAGACCCTTTGTTGGCTCATCGAGCAGTAGCAGGCTGGGGTTCGTGAGCAGCAGTTTCGCCAAGGCGAGCAGCTGCTGCTGTCCGCCGGATAGATCATACGGGTGGGCACTCACGCGATGGGTTAAACCAATGGAGGCAAGCATCTTGTCAATGGCGGCATCGCTGTATCCTGCGCTGCGCTGCCACTCACGCAACTCATCGAGCACGGTGTCGCACACGAACAGCGCTTTCGGGTTCTGCGGAAGTAGCGCCTGGGAATCATGCAGGCGGTTTTCCACTCGTCCGCGCACTGGACGCACGATGTGTGCAACAGTATGAAGCAGCGTTGTCTTACCGCATCCGTTGCCGCCGATGAGTGCATGCACCGACCCTTCTAAAACCCGCAGGTCAAGCCCGCGTAGCACAAAATCGGACTGATCGTAGCGCATGTACACATCGCGACAGATGATGGCGTCAGCACAGGTGGAGACGGCTCGGCTGGCGACATCGGTGTGGGTGGTGACGCCGACGGCGTGGGTGGTAGCGACGTCGCTGGCGTCAGCATCGGCGTGGGTGGCAACGACAACTCGGGTGGCTGCCAAAGGCGCAGAAACAGCCGACGCCGCAGCAGTGCAGGCAGTTTCCGGACAGTTGCCGAATGCGCCACGCGAGCCTTCCGACACCGAACCTTCCACCCGCCGGACACAAACGCGCCCATCGGCCAGATGAGCCAGGTGTGTGGCATACGGCAGCATAGCCTCAGGCGAGTGCGTCGCAACAACCACGGTCATACCAAGCTCGCGGTTTACGCGGAAGAGCGCATGAAGAAATGTCTTCTCGGCTATAGGATCAAGCTGAGATGTAGGCTCATCGAGCAACAGCACGCTCGGACGCAACGCCAGGGTGCTGGCAAGCGCGAGCACTTGCCGCTGACCACCAGACAACTCGTCAACACGGCGGCGAAACCACGGCTCGATACCAAAAAAGTGCGCCACTTCGGCAACGCGGCGGTGCATAACGTCGGGCGCAACCCCTACGTTCTCCAGTCCGAACGCCATCTCACGCCACACCGTATCGCACACCATCTGGCTTTCGGGGCTCTGCGCCACATACCCAATGCGAGCCGCCGCTTCAAAGCAACTCAAATGCTCGATCGGTTGCCCCAAAACCAGCAGGTCGCCCGACCGGCGACCCACAGGCGCAATCGAGGGCTTGCAGCTACGCAAAAGCGTCGTCTTGCCACTACCCGTGCCGCCCGTTAGCACGTGAAACTCGCCGTGTGACACACACCAATTAATGGGGCCAACACCAGCTGTTTCCAGCCGTTCGCCCGCGCCTTTCCGCAGGTCAGACGACCCGTCTTGATCATCGGGCGGTTCGGGATACGAGAAGCAAAACTCCCGCAGTTCAAGTGCCAATTCGCTGCTCATAGCGCATGCTCCTTCGTCTTCACGCCCGCAACCCACAAAAACGGTAGCGCTCCATACAACGCAAACGGCACGCAATACCACACTGGCTCGATCCCAGAAACAACCGGGTAGAACGAAAACGCGCGACATACCTGCCAACACATCAGCGCCGCTGCAGCGGCTACTATCAGAAGTGCGACAAGCACCAGCGCATCAGCAGTGCGGAAGCGTTCGCGCACGTACGCTGTGCGCCGTTTTGCAGCACCCCACCCGCGCGCTTTCATAGCGTCAGCCGTAGTAAGCGAGTCTTCCATACTCCATCCCAAAAGAACGCTCGACAAACGAAATGCATCGCGCATGCGCTCGCGTCGACCGAGCGTGCGGTGCGGACGCGCCGACGTACACGCTCGCTGCGCCGAGTCGATAACGCGACCCTGACGAACAAGCTGGGGAACAAGTTTCATGGTCATCGACAGCATAAGCCCAACAACAGGGGCAACGCCGCCAAACAGCTGCATAACCTTATCGGCCGACAGCACGCGCGCGGCATTTGCGAACGTGATGAGCATGCCAACGAGAGCGAACCCCATACACGCACCATAGAGCAAGCTTTCCGCATAGACCGCACGAAATCCAATGCGGAAAAGCTCCGTTGAACCCGATGCGGAAAAAAGCGGATTTACAACCGCAATAACGGCCACCAGGGGAAGCTGCCATGCGAGCGAACGAGCCACTTCCCTGCCGCCCCTGATTAACGCGCCTTGAGCAAGGGAAATGGCGAAGAACAACGCCGTGACAACCGGTTGGAAGGAAAGCATACCAACGAGCAGTAGCACCAGCCAATACACGAGCGAAACAACAGGATGAAGCACGTCGAAGCACGCGCACGCACCCCGACCGGCGTCGGAAAAAGCACTGCGTTGCATGTCGCGCGCGCCGCTAGACAACGTAGCGCCACTGCACAACATCGCCGTCGGCGAGCACGTATGCGCTGCAAGACATTGCAGGCTCCACGCCGTTGACGGAATACACCCAGCCACTGGTACCGCCATGCTCCTTCTCGGCCAAACCTCCGATGGCGCTCACGTACACGCCATACTGGCTCTGTGACGCGTTCACCGACAACCCACACGCCATAAGCGCGTCGTACGCGGTAGCTCCCCGCTCGAACGTGAAGGTACCACCGCCAGACACGTTGCCGTACCCCGACCCGCTCACACCAACCGACACGGTAACAGTTGCCGACTGATTGGGTGCTGCGGGAGCACCACCCGCCGTAGATGGCGTACCGCCAGATGACGAAGAAGTCGCACCAGATGCGCCGAACGAACCCGCTCCTGTGGATGCGCCCGCACCCACAGGCACATCCGATGAAGATACAGTGCTTCTGTTTCCGTCATCTGCGGTGTCGACAGCATCGACGTCGTCTTCGTTGGCATTGGAGTCCGTCGCACCATTATCGCCTGTGGCATCGCTACCAGCGTCTACCGCGTCGGAGTCGGCAGATGAGTGCGTTGCTGCTTTGCTTTGTTCCGGCATGTCGGCAGCACCGGGCGAATCAGGCACCTGGAATAAAAACGCTGATGACAGCCCAATGACAACAACCGACAAAACCGCCACGACAACGGCGGCCACCGTTCGCGAACGCCCGCTGCGATTTTGCGCTGCAACACTTCGGGACGCAGCGTGCGACTCGTCGGCATCTACAGTAGCGTTCGCTGACGTTACCGCGTTACGGAGCGCATTGTCTGCCGAAGTCGTGGTGCCGCGCAACGCTTCGCCTGTCACAACCGCGTTATCGGGCGAAGCTTCCGTTTGTTGGGTAGCGTCTTCTTTTTCATCAATCATGCGCGCGTGCCTTCCTGGTTTTCTCCCTCATCGTCTTTGCGGCAACGACCCAGCAGGAACACGAGCGCGCCACCCAAGCCCGCCAATCCGGCAAGCAGCCCAGCAAGCGCAACCGGGTTGAACTCGCGCGTAACACCCGTTTCGTTTCCTCCATTCAGCACGCTTGCCCCAACGGCAGCATCGGCAGACTTCTCCTTAGCAGCCGTACCTGACCGCGCATGCTCAGATGCGGCATCTTTACCGGCCTCATCGGCAGCTTCAACACCAGCATCGCCTTCGGCATCCTTCAACGCCGCCGCCTGATCGGGCGTCAGCGGAGCACGCAACGCCGGCACGTGTCCGCCACTAAACGGCGCAGCATTGTCATTCGAGTCACCACCAACATCACCCGGCGTGCCATCCAGCGTACCATCGGAAGGCTCAACAATTTCGCCGCCCGAGCCACCCGACGAGGCCTTCAGCGCAAACAATCCTGAATCGTTTACGTAGTACAGCGTACCATCGCTCCCAGCAGCAACCGAACCCATGCAGTAGTTCGCCAGACCAGCCGGTGGATCATACAGAACAGCAGCTTCTGTATCACCTGCGCGGTACACAAGCACGCCTCCTCCACTCGTGTAGGCAGGCCATTCCCCTACAGCCCCGTTGCATGTGAAGTACACGTACGTACTACCTTGTTGAACCGACACAAGCGGTCGGCTCTTCACCTCGGCAATAAGATCAGTTCCGTCAGCTTTCGTCACTTGGGATACGAGCGTCATCGCGGCCACGTCGATAACGGCAAGCACCCCTTTATAGGTAGACAAGCTTCCGCCCACGTACGCCTTACCATCAACTATTGTAGGAGTTGATGTCGAAAACGCCGCGAATTGAACGCTGGCAACCTCGCTCAGCACGCCATCAGACCCCACGGACACCTTATGCAAAACGCCATCTGTAGTAACCACATACACGAACGCCCCGTCGGAAATGATCGTTGAGCGAACCGAAGCCGAAAGGTTCAAAGAACCCAGCGCAGCGCCATCGGCCGATGAAACCGGCACCGAGCAAACCACCCCGTCATCTCCCGCAAATACCGCATAATCTCCCACGAAGGCAGCGCCCGCCCAATAATACCCGGCAGTATCGTTGCGGGTCATCCACTTGATCGCACCGGTTTTCGCATTCACACACAGGAAATAGCCGCCGTAGCTCGTCGAATAATCAGCTACAGCGGTTCCTGTATACAGATATCCATTATGCACTGAAATGGTGGAAAGCGCTTGCTGCCAGCTTTGCCCGCTGCCTAGCGCACCGTCGGGAAGCGGGTCGGTCAGCCACACCGTCTCCAATGCATCGGCCGTAAGTGCCTGCAAGCGACCCGAGTTTAGCGCAACCACAATCAGTCCGTCAACATACACGGGACGACTCCCGTACCCCACCGATGCAGCCAACGGCGCACGTGCGAGCACCTTGCCCGTCGACGCGTCAACTGCACGCAACTCGGTTTCGGAAGCAAGGTATACCCTACCGTTCACAACAACCGGCTCGGACCACGATGCGAACGCAGCCTCTTCACTATAGTCATACGTCCAAGCAGCCTCAGCTTTTTGCGTCGGCGTTGCCGCCTCGGTTGCTGACCCATTTTCCGCATTGCCATATCCGCCCCAGTCCGCTTTCCCATCAGGCACAGCAGCTCCAGGATTCGGCGTGATATCAGGGAATGTCTGCTCCCCTGTCGCGTCGATGTACACAAGTTCGATAACGTCGCCATCGCGAAGCGCGTACCCGTTTGGCATACTGGTAGCATAGCTTCCGTTCACGTAGAACGACCAGTAACTCCATGCAGCGCCCGGCTTTTGAGCGAGCGGACGCTTGTCCGGCGTCGTTATGGAATATGGGCAAGCACCAGTCGTATTGTATGAGTATCCAGCCTTGTCAAGCAGCTCGGCGAACACATCCCATGCTGTCTTGCGTTCAGTGGCACTACTGAACCAAGTATATTCAGTCAGGGAAATCCACGGCTCGGCCTGAAACGCCTCGCCTACAGCATGCTCGGTCACGCCCGTCACCTTCACCGAAACGGTCACCACCTGCGCCTCGGCGGGTTCGACCCGAAACACCTCAGACCGCATGCTATTCGCACCCGCGTTCGCAACCACGTACAGGTACGCGCCCTCATGCGCACCTACAAGCTTAAGCGCACCCGTCTTCGCATCAGTAACAGGAATGACCTGAGCGTTTGATCCTTCGGCGTCATCGGATGCATACCACGTGTAGCGCACAACCGCGTCGGTGGGAAGCCCCTCTTCGTACGACCCCCATTCGTTTGATACCATCTGCTTCACAACAGGTGTAACTGTAGCTCCCACCTGCGCCACGTTTCCCGAGCATTCCATGTCAACCGAAGAGATCTCGTAGCTTGGAATATCCTGCGCCGGAGGCTCGATGGCATACCGCATCGTAGCAACTTCGACATTGAACCCCGCCGACACCTCGCACCGCAGGTACTTGCCCACGTACGATTCAGGAATGACGAACTGCGGTTGATGCACATTCTCGTCAGCGAGTTCCACGTAGTCGCCATTCCGCTCGTCGCTGATCTTCCACGTGAACGTCAGTCGGTCGTTGGCAAGCTGCTGCCCCTTCGTTCCTGCCGAGCTGGTTTCATTCGCCGTAATACCAATGATCTCGCCTGCTTTGTACACAAACGCGTCGTCGCCCGACACCTTATTCAGTGCAGCGTAATACAGTTCCGCAGATCCCGCAGGCTTAATATGCACCGCAGACCAGTCGTCTGATTCAACCTGATTATCGCCCGCACAAGCGGCAACTGAAACCCAACGTCCCACAAAATCGTCCGGTACCGTAAACGAGTCGCCCGTCACGTCGGGAACGTTGTGCCACCCCATAACAGCATCAAAGCTCGCCGACGTTGGATCCTCGTCGGCCCAGCGCCACGTGTACGTAACACCCTCACGAACGGGTTCCTCACTCCAATAGTCGCCTTCGTACGCCATCGCCTCAAGCACCGTGCCAGTGTCGAGCGCTGCTCTGCTAGCATTGAGCAGCTTGACAGATGACAGCTCATGCACACCCCGAGGAAGAATGCGGCCGGCTTCGGTGGCATGAACATTGCAGCCAGGAACACCATTTTTCGCCGTGGCGACCACCCGCAAGTACTTGCCCTCACAGGCATCTGTGACGGTGAAGCGCTCACCCGTGGCGATTTCGCGGAAATCGGAGTCGGAGACGGTTGCTGAATCGGCAATCTGCCACGAGAAATCAACGTTATCAGCACCGAAAAGCGTGTATGGATCGTCGCTGTGATAAGCCTTCGCCTGCAGCTTGTCGCCAACGTTGCCAGTTGGCACGCTCTCGTAATCGCTGCCGAATTCCTCGCCATTGTACGCAAGCACAACGTGGTTGAGCATAACCTGACCTGCAGCGACAATGGGACCCGGTGTGTCGTACGAACTCGACGCGGGATAGTCCCATATCGAGCTAGGACCATAGAGTGTCTGTCCGTCACCCGTCACTTTCACGCGAACGTATTTGCCCGAAAGCTGGCGAGCAATCTCTTCAGTGATCGTCAACGACGCACCCGTCTGGCCCTCAATAGGCTGATAATCGGCGTCTGCAGCGTCGCGAGAATCACCTGCGAGCCACTGATACGACCACCCGCTTTGTGCGGAAATACGCGCCGAAGGAGAAGCCTCGCTGTCCCATGCGTTGGCGAAAAGCGTCGCACCCACATACACAGACGCTGCCTCTACGGTCGCAAACGATGAGACAACGTCAGCGGAATCCTGCAACAAAATGTATGACTTACCGTCGAGCGCGGTCTTCGGTGGCACGGGTGCTTTAATTCCGCCAATAGCTGAAAGACTGCCGGAAACTCTTGCGTTCGGGCCTACAAATGTTGCTTCATCCGAAGTTATTTTGACGCGAATATATTTGCCAGCATACTGTTCACGCATGGTATTCGTAATGGTGATCGACGAACCTGTCTGCCCCTCGATCTTGACGTACGTTGAAAGGTCGGCAGCGTTCTTGTCAGCACCTACGTACCACTCGTACGTCCATGATCCATCATCGTTAATCTTCACACTACGACTTTTCCACGCGTGCGCATAGAGCGTCGTTTCCTGCTGGATGAAACCGGTCGCATTGGAGAAAGTTTGCGGGTTCGGATTCGTCCCCACCGACACTCCACGCGCATCTGTCAACGTTGCCGCTACACGAGCACGCGCGGCAACCTGCGCTTCGCGTTCAGCCACTTCGTCGGTTGCGCCAACGCTCAGCTGCGTCATGTCTGTTGACACATCATTGTCGTTGGTGGCAACAGGCGTTGAGCCATCTACAGAAGCCTGCTCGCTGTCCTGTGTGTTCTGTGTATCACCAAATCCCGAAGCGACATCGTCTCCATTTTGGGCGCCGCCATCTTGCGAGCTTTCGCTGGCGGCCGCCCCCTCGCGTGACACACTTTCGTCATCGGCGGCAGGGGCATTCGAGCTGCTGCCACCTGCTTCATCGGCGTTTTGCGCGGTGGGCAGTGCCATAACTGAAGCCGTTGCAGCAACATCATCAGTCGCACTGCGGGCGAACTCTTCATCGGTACTTTCTGCCCATGCCGTGCTCGGCGTCATCGACACCGCAAGCACAAGAGCCATGAACAGCGCAATTGCTTTGCGGAAAACAGTACAGGGATGCGTACTGCGCTCGTTTGAGTGCACACAGACAGAACCGATACTCATCGGGACCTCTCTTCCAGGGCTACGTACGATGGGCAGGTATTCCGACTTCGCCTTCATTGAAGCGGCTGCGTGCCCGCAGCTTATCGCCTCATCGGCTCTTACGGTTACTGGTATAGCGCGGGATTCTCACCCGCATTCCCCTGAATGCCCTTCGAAAGCGTCCGCATACGTAAACACACCTCAAAGCAGCACCTGCTCCGCGCCCGGAGCATCCCATCATGCCATCATTACAACTGTGCCCGATTCTACCACCGCATCACGCAGCAGAGTTCGCAAATCGGGTGAAACAGATCTAGAGCACGGCACGGCATGATTGATTACTTCCCATGGGCCAGCCAATAACAGGCAGCTCGTGCAGGTGCACGCAGATGAAGCTGGCAAATCACCACACGCAAGAATTTCGTTATGATTATCGAAGAGTAGCCCTCAATTCAGCAGCAGCCAAAGGGCACAATTGGCGGCGAGAAGTGCGGCGTTCGCCAACAAGAATGCGCGCAGAAACTGTACAGTGGAGCCGCAACTCTCTTTTCGATAGATCCCTAAGGTGATTAGGCTCGCAAGCGACGCAACTGGCGTTCCCAGCCCACCGATGTCGACCCCTAGTACCAGCTGTTGCCACGAGGTAGCAAACGGCATGAGCAGTGCCGCTGCGGGAACATTGCTGATCACCTGACTCGCTGCAAGCGGAATGAGGAACGAGTGCTCGGAAAGCGCACCGGACAACACCTGTCGCACAGCGTCGGAGGCCGCAAGTGTTCCCGAGAACACGAAGAAGCACGCAAACGTGAGCAACAACGCATAATCAATGCGCGCGATAATGAGCGTGCCGCCACCCACAACGTCACCGCATTCTCGCTTTCTCAGCGGTCCACCACCATCACTGCTTACAGTTTCGTTTTGCTCCCGACCTCGACCTTGCAACGGTTTGCCGCCTTTATCACTCATGACAACCAAACACTCTCGACTTCGCAGCAGCTCGATGCCGTCACACGCCAACGCGAACACGACTGCACAAACAAGCGTCATGTTAAGCGGCACCACATCGAACACGGTTGCCACACACAACGCAAACAGTACACCAGCAGCGGCTGTTTTGCGAACATCTACAAGCGGAAGCTGTCCGCAAAATGGTTTCACCGCACGGTATCTTCCCGCTACCAGGCAAAACACAACGATAAGCACAAACGATAGCCCCACATACGGAATAACCACGACGAAAAACTCTGCCGCGTCTAAACCGAACCCCTTAAACAGTAGCAGGTTTTGCGGGTTGCCGAACGGCGTAGCCATGCTACCCATATTCGCCGCAAGCGTTTGCAGCACCAACACGGGAACAACCAGTCGCTGCTCACCGCTGGCGCGCAGTACCGCACACGCGAACGGAACGAACGCCAGCAGCGCAACGTCATTTGTCACCACCATGGACGCAAAAAATGGTAGCAGCACCAGCGACAACATGAGCGTACTGAGCGACATGTCGCCCCTCACCAGACGAAATGCCAGCCACGAAAGTGCGTTGGCCTGTTGCAGCGCCGCCGTACACACCATAAAGCACGCAAGCAGACCTATCACCTGCCAATCAATGAGCCCAGCAACCTGCGCACCTTGGGGAGAAACCACTTGCGACAGAACAGCCGCCGCAAACGCGCAACACAGCACAGGCTGACTGCGCACGAAGCCTGCGGCGCGCGATGCTAGCCGACGCATGCGCACACAGCCTCGGCTACGCGCAGCCCATCACATGCAGCACTCATGATGCCGCCCGCATAGCCCGCACCCTCGCCGCAAGGATACAGCCCCGCAACCGATACCGATTGAAGCGTGTTTGCGTCGCGCACGATACGCACAGGGCTCGAACTACGCGCTTCGACCGCCGTCATTAATGCATTGGGGTTCGCGAAGCCGGGTAGCTTCGCATCGAGCAGCGGCAGCGCCTCGGCAATGGCATCACACAGAAGCTTCGGCAACACATTATGCAAGCCACACAGCACCACACCGCGCGGGTACGTGGGAGAAACGTCCCCCTCCGACAGATGAACTTCCTGCTCAGGGAAACGACCGCGAGATGCAGCCGCCCAATGCGCGTGCAGGAAGTCGCTCACCGTTTGAGCCGGCGCAGTGTACGGTGCGCCACCTGCGCGCACCGCCGCCTCGTAAGCAGCGCGCTCCACGCGCCGCTGTAGCTCCACACCTGCAAGCACACACTCGCCGGGCACGTCGTCGGGACGCACCTCCACCAAAAGCGCACTGTTGCAGTTAGCTCCATCGCGCGCAAAGCGGCTCATGCCGTTCACACACACGCCACCACGCTCGCTGGCTGCTGCAACAACTTCCCCACCAGGGCACATGCAGAAGGTGTACACTCCCCGGCCGTCAAGCGCACGAGTATCTTCGGCAGATTTCCCAGCAGCTACCCCACCGTCTTTTTCTCTCTTCGCGACCACCGCATGACCGCTCGGCAAGTGAACCGCAAGCTTGTAGTCGGCCGCTCCCAGCGCCGGATGCGCAGCTGCCTGACCGTACTGCGCAGTATTCAGCCATGATTGCGCATGCTCAATACGCACGCCCATGGCGAACGGTTTGCGTTCCATGTACACGCCTGCATCGTGCAGCATGCCAAACGTGTCACGCGCCGAATGTCCACATGCAAGCACAACCGCGCTTGCGGGAATTACCTCGCGGGAACCCGTCGCAGTGTGAGCAACCTCAATCGCGGTAAGCGCACCATCTTCCTCGCGCATACCAATCAGCTGCGTATCGAAACGAACGCACCCACCTGCTGCGATGATGCGCTGCCGCAAGTTGCGAACGACGCTGGGCAAAATGTCGGTGCCAATATGGGGCTTCGCCTGCCAGAGAATCTCTTTTGGAGCACCCGCGCTGGCAAACGTTTGCAGCACATGACGGATGTGCGGACTTTTCGTTCCCGTAGTCAGCTTGCCGTCGGAAAACGCACCAGCACCTCCCTCTCCGAATTGGATGTTGGTCTGCTCGTCAAGCTCGCCGCCTGCCGCAAACGCGCTTACCGCCGCCTGACGGCGCTCAACACACGCTCCGCGTTCAATAACAAGCGGACGCAACCCAGCTTCAGCCAAATACAGCGCCGCAAAGAGCCCCGCCGGCCCCATACCAACAACCACCGGAGAGCAAAACCCTGGCGCATCAGCAACCGTCGAGCAATCGGGTACGCGCAGCAAAGGCGTGGGCTCGTGTCGTTTCACGTTCACACCCCGTGCAGGGTGCACAGCAGCAATATCGTCTGCGCACACGTCCACGAGCAGCGTTGCCACAAAATGAACGTCACGCTTCTTGCGAGCGTCCACACTGCGCTTCAGTACGCGAACCGAACGAATAGCGTCCTGTGGCATACCAACCGCCCGCGCGCAAGCCATATTCAGCGCTCGCTCACCCGACCGACCGGAAAGGCCAGCATCGAGCGGTAACGCCACATTCGACGCTTCAATCAGCATGACGAACCTTTCCCACCACGTGAAGCACCCAATGCCGAACGCGCGGCAGCGCACCCCGCCAAAAGCCCGCTTGCCCACGCCCAGTGCAAGTTGAAGCCACCACAGGGCGCGTCCGTATCGAGCGCTTCACCGGCAACATACAGCCCCGGCAACCCTTGTACCTGCAAGCTTTTGTCATCCACCGCAGAAACTAGCACGCCCCCGCGATGCACCTGGCATTGGCGCGCATCACCAATGCCGCGCACAGTGAGCCGAAATCCCTTGAGCACATAAGCGAGCGCACGCAGGTGCTCACCGGAGACCTGATCGCGTTCATCAACTCCAGCGCTGTGCAGCAACACGTCTGCCACCTGCGGCAATAGCATGCCACAGAGCAACTGCCCCATGTGTGCGCCATCTTCCCCGAAGGTTTCGCGCAAGCGCCGAGCACGTGCAACCAAAAACGCCTCACAGTCTTCAGTAGGAACCTGCGGCAGAAAGTCGAGAACAAGTTCGTCTTTCGGTTCGGCAACGCGCGACACGTTGAACACGGCGATACCCGACACGCCATACTTTCGAAACAACACCTCGCCCGTCTCACGCGCTTTCACGCGCCCATCTGCGCCGTGCAGCTCTATCACACATTTCACACGGATGCTGTCGAGACTTTTCACCGGACCGTCGGTAGCCAGCGGACCGAGCACCGGTACTGCATCGCACATAGGCACACTTTCGGGAAGCAGCCCGCGCGCCAGCACGCCGCCACACGCCACAATAACAGCATCGGCGTGTTCAACGCGACCGTCATCAAAGCGCACATGGTAGCGTCCACCCTTCCGGTCGGGCACATCGATGCGTACGGCACGCTGCGAAGGCGCTTCCTGCACGCCCAAGGCACGCATGGCGTCGCGCAGCACAGAAAGCACGCTTGTCGCTTTGTTCGCCATTGGATACAGGCGTCCCTCGGATTCTTCACGCCATAAAAGCCCCAAGCCGTCGAAGAAACGCAGCACTGCGTTTTGAGAAAAACCCCCAGACAAGGTAACGTTTCCGCCCTCTGCATACTCTCGCTCAACGGCTTCAAACACCGCGCCCACAAACGAAGCGTTATGATAGAACGCAGCATCGGGATTCGCATTCGAGAAGTTACACCGCCCATTGCCTGTGGCCAAAATGGAGCGGCCTACGCGGTCATCCCGCTCAAACACGACTACGTCTGCGCACGCGCCCGTTCGTTTGACCTCTCGAGCTGCTGCAATGGATGCCGCCAAACCGGCAGCTCCCCCACCTATGATCGCGATCTTTTTCGCATCGGCCATCGCATGCACCGAACCTTTGCTTTCGTTTCTACTCACGCGATAAGCCCAAGCCGAACCTAAGCTTCGCGCCATTTTGCACACAGCATAACAAACGCCCGGAGCCGTGTGCCCCGGGCGTTTGAAAGATCAGATAAGGCAAAGCTGTCTGTCTGATTGTTTACGTACAGTTGCCGAGCAGCTACTTGCTCTCGATAACGGGGATTTCTACGTCGTAGACCTCTTCGATATTACCATCGTATACGTAATGCTTCGTTTCCTTGGCGATGACACCGGAAAGAGCAAGCACAGCGATGAGGTTCGGAATGGCCATGAGAGCGTTTGTGATGTCGGCGATATCCCACACAAAGCCCGACACACCAACGGCACCCGCAAAGCAGATGCAGCAGAAGATAACTTGGTATGGCTTAATGGCATGCTTGCCAAACAGGTACGTGACGCAACGATTGCCGTAGTAGCTCCATCCCAGCGACGTGGAGTACGCAAACATTGCCAAACCCAAACACAAGATGATGGTGCCGACAACCGGAATCTGGTCGAACACAGCCGTAACCAGCATCGATGAGGTGAGGTCGCCGTTGTTCAGGTACATGTCCATAATGGCGGGGTTCGCCAAAATCGACGACACGAGCGCGATACCCGTGATAGCGCACACCACCACGGTGTCCCAGAAGGTGCCCGTCATGGAAATGAGCGCCTGCTTAGCGGGGTTTTTCGTCACCGCTGCGGAGGCAACAAGCGGCGAGGAACCCAAGCCAGACTCGTTAGAGAACAAACCGCGCGCGCAGCCCTTCTGCAATGCAACAACAACAGCCGAGCCGAACGCACCACCCATGGCCGCCTGCGGACTAAACGCACACTGCACGATAAGGGCGACAGCGGACAGGAAGTATGCGCCGTTCATAACGATAACAATCAGGCAACCTGCCACATAGAAGATAGTCATGAAGGGGATAAGCTTCTCGCACACCTGCGAGATAACCTTAATACCACCAAGCACCACGATAGCAATGAGGATGGTCACGCAAATAGCGATGATCAGCTGCATGGGCGAAGTCTGAAGCCCGAACAAGTTCATGGTGTCGGTTTCGCCCACAGTGTCCTTAATGGTGCTGGCAAGCGAGTTCGTTTGCACCGCAGCACCAATACCAAACGCGGCGATAGCGGCAAACACAGCAAACAGCACGCCTAAGAACTTGCCGAGTGCCTTGTTCTTCAACCCGCGCTCGAGCGCGTACATAGCACCGCCGAGCATATTGCCGTTGTGATCCTTCACGCGGTACTTCACAGCAATAAACGTTTCGGAGTACTTCGTTGCAATACCGAACACGCCAGTGATCCACATCCAGAAGATAGCGCCCGGGCCACCAGCGATAAGCGCCGTACCTACGCCGATGATGTTACCAGTACCAATGGTGGCCGCAAGCGACGTGGTGAGCGCCTGGAAGGGACTCACGTCGCCAGCGCCTTCGTCCTTGGTCAGCGACATCTTAATGCCCTGGGGAATCTTGCGCTGGATGCCACGCGTGCGGAACGTCATGAACACGTGCGTGCCCAAAAGCAACATGATCATGATAGGGCCCCACACAAAACCGTCGATAGCCGACACCACATCGGCCGCGCCGGTTGCCTCAGCCAACCCCGAGCCTAAGCTCGTGAATGGCTCAACGAAAAACGAATACAGGAAATCCACTCCTTGCGCCTCCTTGCAAAAACATGAACGCGGGGCTTATCGGCAGCGCGCTCGGCTAACACACGCCAAAAGCGTTCGCGCGAGCACTCATCTTTCATCGAAGGGCGCTCCCCCAAACGCTTCAGGCAGTTTCAATATCCTTCCGCATTATAGGGACCAACACCGCCTGTTATTGTTAACAATTGAGAAATTTTCATTAACGGCATGATTTTTCGTCATGCAACCGCATACAGAAGGAAACACCCTCTAGCAGACAAGAAAATTTGAGATAGAGCGCATACATACAACCCCGGCTATTGCTCGGATTGTTCTCCTCAAGAAGTCGCTTGCGCGCGATGGGCGAAGCAACTACAATGGCGGTGCATGAGTTCTGTTTCAGGGCGGGGCGAAAATCCCCACTGGCGGTAACTGATGAGCCGGCAATGTACTGGCTACACATCAGAAGTCCGCGACCCTGCTGCGATTCGTGCCCGGTTCGAATTCTCGAGTTAGGCGCGATGTACAGCAGGCTGATCCGGTGAAAATCCGGAACCAACGGTCATAGTCCGGATGGAAGAGGCAGAAGTTCGCGCATGGCTCGAAACGCGCCCCGGCAAAAGCCAGGTGCCGAATCTGATAGCAACGCGAATGACAAGCCCGAATGAAGGAATTCATACGGGCTTGTTTCTTTTCGAGCGAGGCGAAGAAACACCCTCATCTTATTGCTGCCTCGCGAGAAAGAAGGTGCCTTATGGCTTCCCCTTACAACGAGAATCTCGATTTTCAAAACACAAACCGCTGGTCAACACGTCAGATGGTCACCATGGCCCTTATGTGCGCTATATCGGCCTTGTTGCAGTTCGCCCAAATTCCCCTGCTGCCCGCTGCACCTTTTCTAAGTTATGACCCGTCATTTGTACCCGCTATGGTGAGCGGATTTGCGTACGGACCTACGTCGGGTGTGGTTATTGGCGTTCTCGCGTCTGTTATCCACGGCCTTATCACCGGCGAATGGGTGGGCGCACTTATGAACTCCGTTGCCTGCGTGGCGTACGTTGTGCCTGCGGCGCTTATCTACTCGAAAGTGCGCACAATGCGTGGTGCCATCATCGGCCTGATTGTCGGTATCGTATGCGTGGTATTGGCAGCTATCGCCTCGAACCTCACCATCGGCGTGTGGTTCTGGTATGGCAGCCCCGATGTTATCATGCCACTCATGTTGCCCGCTGTACTGCCCTTTAACCTGATCAAAGCTACCCTGAACTCCGTTTTGACCATTGTCGTGTACAAGGCGGTATCAAACATGATCACCCCAAAGAAAAACCAGGTGAAAGGCCGTTAGAGCATGGAATCCCTCATTGAGTGCACCGATGTTGTCTTTTCCTACGACGGCGAGCGTAATGCGCTTGACGGCGTAACCTTGCGTATCCGTGTCGGCGAGTTCGTTTGTGTGCTTGGCGGAAACGGTAGCGGCAAGTCGACGCTTGCCAAGCACCTGAACGCCCTGCTTATTCCCGATACAGGCACGGTTCTCATCGACGGAAATGACACTCGTGACCCTCGCAAGACCTACGTCGTGCGGTCGACGTGTGGCATGGTTTTTCAAAACCCCGACGATCAACTGGTGGCAAACCTCGTTGAAGACGACGTAGCCTTCGGACCCGAAAACTTAGGAGTTGTCACCAACGAGCTGCGCGAAAGGGTTACATCGGCCCTGCGTGAAGTGGGGCTTTCCGGATTCGAGCAACATGAGACACATGCATTGTCCGGCGGACAGAAGCAGCGTGTCGCCATCGCGGGAGTGCTCGCTATGCGCCCCCGTATCCTCGTACTCGACGAAGCGTCCGCAATGCTCGATCCTCGCGGACGATCGGGCCTTATGCGGGTTTGCAAGGAGCTGAACGCCGCCGGCATGACCATCGTCATGATCACGCATTTCATGGAGGAAGCCGCCGAAGCCGACCGGGTTGTCGTACTTGATGCCGGGCGCATCGTACTGGAAGGAACGCCTGATGATGTGCTCTCGCGCACCGATGTACTAGGGAAGCTGAACCTCGATGCCCCTTTCGCGTGCGACATGTCACAAACCTTGCAACATCTTGGTATACCCGTGCCCACGTGCGTAGGAGAAGCCGAACTGGCCGATAGCCTGGCAGATTTGCTGCCCCACAACCCCTCGCTGACAACGATTGACAGCACAACGCACGACAACGCCCCGAGTGCATCCCCCACAAACGCCCTCTTCAGCGGAGAAAGCGAGCTCACAAACGCCGAGCTATCGCCATCAGGTAGCCCTGCCGAATCCAACGACCCTGCTCTTGCGGCTAACACGATTGCCGATATCGAGCACGTGTCGTTCGCCTACGATGCCCCCAAGGCCAAGCGAAAGCGGAAGTCCAACAACACGCATGAAAAACTCGCCGACTGGGGCAACAGCCCCGATGCCGTATGGGCCCTGAAAAACGTTAGCCTTACCGTTTCCGAAGGCGAGTTTCTGGGACTTGCCGGACATACCGGATCGGGAAAATCAACCCTCATCCAACACCTGAATGGCATCTTGCATCCTACACTCGGCCGGGTCGTGGTGATGGGCACCGACGTCAGCAATAAGAAAGCTGCTGCCAGCGTGCGCGCAAACGTTGGCGTGGTTTTCCAATATCCCGAACACCAGCTGTTCGCGGAATCGGTGTACGCCGACGTCGCATTCGGCCCACGCAACTTAGGCCTTTCCGACACCGACGTCGACAAGCGCGTGCAAGAGGCACTTGAGCGAGTGGGCCTTGACTTTGATGAACTGAAAACTGCGAGTCCTTTCGAACTGTCCGGCGGCCAACAACGTCGCGTAGCGTTCGCAGGCGTGCTGGCCATGCGCCCACGCGTACTCGTGCTCGACGAGCCTGTAGCCGGCCTCGACCCAGCATCGCGTCGCGATTTCCTGCAACTGATACGCACTCTACATGAGCAGGGTCTAACGATTGTCATGGTGTCTCACAGCATGGACGATCTCGCCGCCTGCTGCGATCGCATCGCTGTAATGAAAGAAGGCGAGCTCTTCTGTCTTGGCACGCCAGCGCACGTGTTCGCAGACGCCGACCGCATGAACGACGTGGGCTTGGGCGTTCCCGCCGCACAACGCCTGGCCAACACCTTGCGCGCCCGTGGTGTACCTCTGCGCGATGACGTGTTGTACAACAAAGCTACGCTCGCAAACGCTTTAGCACACCTGGCAGACTCCAACAGGGTAGGTGCCTAATGGGAAATGCGTTCTCATTCGGAAGCTACTACCCTGCCTCAAGCGCGCTCCATCGAGTCGACCCACGCATAAAACTTGCCTTAGGGTTTACCTTCATCGTTATTATCTTGCTGGCGAAATGCGCGCTGGCACTGATTGCTATAGCTGCGTTCGTGGCGATGCTGTACGCAATCGCGCGCGTTCCCGCAGTTAATGCAGTGAAATCGCTTGCCCCGCTCATGATTATCGTTGTGTTTGCGTCGGTGTTGAACCTCTTCATGATCGATGGCGGAGCTACGCTCGTTCAAATAGGGTTTATTCGCATTACCGAAGAAGGTGTCCGTCGCTTTCTGTTTGTCGCCTGCAGGCTCGCCCTTATGATGATGGGCATGAGCCTTATTACGCTGACCACCACCACCCTTGATCTTACCGAGGCGTTCGAACGGCTGCTTTCACCCCTTGCACGCATCGGCTTACCTGCACATGAGCTGGGCATGATCTTAGGAATCGCGCTACGCTTTATGCCGCAGTTCGCAAGCGAGCTCGTTTGGACCTACCATGCGCAGGTAAGCCGCGGTGCCACATTGGGAAGCAGCCCCGTGCGCGGCGTGCGCATGTTGTCATCGCTCATGGTTCCGCTGTTCGCCAGCGTGTTTCGCCATGCGGAAACCCTGGCGCAGGCCATGGATGCGCGCTGTTATCACGGTGGTGCCGGCCGCACGAAACTCCATCCGCTCGCCTTCGCACCGCGCGATGGCGTAGCTGTGGTAATGACAGCCTTGTTGCTTGTCTGCGTGTTGGTCGCAAACGCATTCATGGCTGCAGCGTAACGCGCAGCTCCGTACTATGAAAAGGACTCTACAAGGAGATAGGAAACCACCATGACCATACCCCCTACCGGAAACGAGCTTATTCTGCAGTACTTAACCAGCGTACCCGCCTGGTACCTGGCAACCAGCGTGTGCGATCAGCCACATGTGCGTCCTTTCAGCTTCGCCGCCGAACAAGACAGGAAATTATGGTTTTGCACCGCCACCACGAAAGACGTTTGGGAAGAGCTGCAAGCAAACCAACGGTTTGAAGCAACCAGCTGGTGGCCAGGACACGGCTGGCTTATTCTGCGCGGCATAGCTGGACTGAAAGACTGCGCAAATGACAACATCCGCCAAGCGGGATACGAGCACTTAACCGCGCTCGGTGAGCACTACAACGGTCCGAACGACCCTACGCTCACGTTTTTCTCGGTGGAGAATCCACAAGCATGGATTTGTAATCACGACGAATGGGTTCCGGTTCCGCTGCCTTAGCGCTCCCCCGCAGCTTCGGCACGTCATCAACGAGTCATAGCTCGTTTTGCGCACACGCGTAAAAGCTTCTTTTCCATAATCTGCCGTCAACAAACGTGGCTACACGCCACACAAAAGCGGATCGCTTACAAAAGTGGGTGGTGGGACGCATGGAGTGCATCCCACCACCCGCTTGTTTCGGGGCAGTACGAACCTTATATAATCGGGCGGGCGGCTTGTCAACATGGCCCCTTCAGCCTGCGCTCAAAAGAGCCCGGACATAACCGCCCGCGAACGGACAGATGAGGGCTACTTCGCCGCTTCCTGTGCTGCGCGTGCAGCACGAGCTTCAACGGTGTTTGCTTCCCACTCGCGCAGTTCACGCGCTTCACGCGAGTCCTCGGCAAACGGAGTTGCCTCGCCCAGCTCTACCAGCTGCGGGTCATGACGCACCCACTTGAAGAACTGTACGCCCATGAGCACGACCACAACACTAAACGGAACGCCACCAGCAACAGTAGCGAACTGAATGGTGGTCAAGAAGCCCTGGCCGGCGGTGAGCACGAATGCAGCAGCGAGCGCGGTAATGCACAGTGCCAACACGGCCTTAAAGGTACGGCTTTCCTTCGCAGCAGGCGACACGAAGCTGCTCAGCGCCATAACGCCAGAGTCAACAGAGGTAACCATGTAGCCACCGATGAGCACGATGGCGATAACAGCCAAAATGCCTGTGATGTGCGGGATCGAGTTGATCGTAGCGAACAAGCCCATGGAGCTGTCGGCCATAGTAGCTTCGATCATAGACGGGTTGGTCATGGAAGCCCACACGCCAGCACCACCGACGATGACGGTCCACACCACACAGACCGACGCGCCAACGAGCACGACGCCGATCAAGAACTCACGCAGCGAACGACCGCGGGAGATCGTGGAGATGAAACCCGCGGTAAAGATACCAAATGCAAAGCACCAGCAGAAGATGAAGAACGACCAGAATGCCTGCCACGACTCGCCGTAAGAAGCAATACCATCTGCCAGGTTTACAGCTTCGGTGTAGCCACTCATCATGAAGAACTGGTCAACGAACACGGCCAGCGACTCAGGCAGCACGCCCAAGATGTAAAGCGTCGGGCCAAAGATGAACACCAGGATCATGAACACGATAGACAACACTGCATTGATGTTCGAGATGTTCTTAATGCCCTTCACCACGCCAAGCCACACCGACAGCGTGGCCAAGCCACCGAACAAGCAAACGGTGCCAACCAACAGACCCGTGCTCGACGTAAGGCCAAACACCTGACCCAGACCAGTAACGAACTGATACGAAGCGCAGCCAATGGAGGTGGTCAGGCCGAAGATGGTGGCAAGTACCGCCAAAGCCTCGACGATGATGCCCACAACGCGGCTTAGGGCCCCTTCGCCGAACAGGTTCTCGATGGAGCCGCGGAAGGTATTGTCCTTCTTCATGTTGTAGCGACTATACGACAAGAAGAGCGACACCACAGCATAGACTGCCCATGCCGGAAGTGCCCAGTGGAAGTACGTCCATGCAAGCGCCATGTCGCCAGCAAACACAGAATCCTGCAGCTCATAGGCCATGCCGCCCATCATCCACAGCGGCTCAGCAACGGCCCAAAACACCAGGCCTACACCCTGGCCGGTGGCAAACAGCATCGTAATCCACGAGAAGTACGAAAACGCCGGGCGAGCATCCTTGCCACCCAGACGAATCTTGCCGTACTTCGAGAATGCAACAAACACGCATACTGCAAAACTCAAGAACGTCATCAGAACGATCCACCAGCTGCAGTACTGTGTTACGAAGGTACGGATGTTGTCAACGACAGCAATAAATCCCTCAGGACTTACGATGGCCACCAGAAGCGATGCTGCAACAACCGCCACAGCAATGCCGCGGATGATGAAGTCGTGGCTTACTTTACGGCCGAGACGGTTTGCTTGATCCTGTTTTGCCTCAGGATCAATTTCACCCGTCTCGTTTTCTTGTTTTTTAATATCGGTATACTCTTTATCACTCATAGTTTCCCCTTAAGCGTGTGATGGTGGGTTGTCGGTTCGCACGCCGCCCCCCGAAGCAGGCGCTTACTTAGATAGCCCGAATTCCTTCTCAATTGCCGCCACCATGTTTTCCACGGCAACGTCGCGCAGGATGACCCCTTTCTCACGGGTCGATGCACCGGGATGAGACAAACAACCCGATGGGGGTGTGTACTCTGGAACAATGGGAAGCATGTCGTAGTTGGGAAGCACTGCCGGCAAGCCTGTGTAGAGCTCAGGGTCAATGCGGTCCATGTCCACCAGATCGGGATAGAACAAAAGCATGAGCGATGTTTCCATAACACCTGCATGCTCCAGGTCCCAGCCGGTAAATCCTTCGGGGTAGAGCTCTTCGATGGTCTTGTCATCAACGAAGTCCCAATATGACATGAGCATGACCCGTGCGTCTTCGATGCCTTTTGCACGCAAATCGCGCAGGGCAAGGTCGACGCCTTCAAACACGAACTGGTAGTTCTCGTAGTGTCCGTTCATGAACACTACCTTGCGGGCACCATCTTCCACCAGGTTGCGAGCAATATCGCGCACAATGGCGATAAGCGTCGAACCATCAAGGCTTGTGGTACCTGTCAGATGAAAGCCACCACCTGAGCGCTGCTGCGACTTGTAGCCATAGATGATAGGTTCTGCACAAATGCCACCCACCCGCTCGGCGGTAGCACCAGCCATAGCCTTGGTCAGGTACGCATCAACACACATCGCCATATGCGAGCCGTGCTGCTCAAGCGCGCCTACCGGTACGAACACGACGGGGTTTTCAGCGAGCTTCTCCCGATAGGTAAAAGCATCCATCTCCGCCATGTACACTGATTTCTTCATATCGTTAAACCTCGACTCTCTTCAATCGGCGAAGGCCCCGCAGCCCGGAGCGGGCCACAGGGCCTTCCTCGTAAATCGACGAGCTTCGCGCTCACGCGATTAGTCGTTCCACATCTCCGGATGGATCAGCGTCGAGTCGGCAACGCGGTTCGGGAAGTAGTCGAGACACTCGCCCTCGCGGTAAACGTCAGCCGTGGAGCAGTGCAGGCCGCCGCCGAAGGCGTAGGCACCACGCAGGTCAACGGGGATGACGTTCTGACCGAGCTGGTCGGCCTGCTCCTGCTGATACTTCTCGGAAGCCTCGATGATGGTGGTGTCGGGGTCGAGCACCAGCACGTTCATGGACAGCCACACAGAGGAGTAGCACAGCTCGGGCGGCTCGGTGTGAGCCGGCTGGGCGGCGTCGACGATCTGCCAGTCGTTGGCCTCAAAGATTGCCTTCTGCTCATCAGGCAGGTGGCGAACCGGGTTGTTGGTGATCAGGCCCGGCTTGTAAGGCACGAAGGTGGCGTCAATGTGGATCGGATAGGGGTCGCCCGGGAAGTTAACCGCATGGATACGGTACTCGGGGTAGTAGCGCTGGAACCACTCCATAGCGGTGCGGTTGGTGGTCAGGCCATGCTGGATGAAGAAGTCCTTGCCCATACGCATGATGTCAGCAGCGTCCCACATCGGCTCGACCTCAGTGGTCACGAAGTCCTTGTTGGCGGTGCGCTCCAGGCGCTCTTCCAGCGAGATCTTCTC